>CAYXED010000004.1:0-46890 GCA_964463965.1 uncultured Nitrospiraceae bacterium
AGTGTGACAAGGTTGTCTGCATGACCTGATTGTGGATAGGAGTATAGAAAACCACACTTTCTCCATCAACATAGACATGCTCTTTCACAGGATTGCTATATTCCCAATAGAATCGTCCTGGTTTCTTAATAAAAACCTTTCCAGATGACTGCATGGGGGACTGAAATCCCTCAATCAAAAGGGTTTGAGTAAAATTTGCACTCAAATCTGATATTTTTTCATATCTTGCCTCTATTTTATTCGCTATCTTTTGGGGATCCTTGATAGTTTCCCCGGCAAACACAGCGAACCCTGCCGTAAAAAAAAGAAATGTTGTAATTGTTAAGATCAACCTTATATTCTTCAGTCGGAGCATCTTGCTAGCTAACCTGCAAGTCGGAATCCACTGAGCGCCGTAAAACAACCTCACGGCGTCCATCTCGAAGCGGAGGACTCACAATTCCCTCCTCTTCCATCATTTCAATCATCCTCGCTGCACGGGGATACCCAACACGTAAGCGTCTCTGTATCAATGATGCCGACGCCTGCCCAGTTTCAATAACAAGATCCTTAGCTTTTTCATATAGCTCGTCTCCGTTTCCAGTTTCTGAGCTCAACTGTTGGTTTTCTTCTGGAAAAGATGTTTTTATAATTGGTGATGGTCCCTGATCTCGCAAAAACTCTACCACTCCTTGAAGATCGTCTTCTGGTGCATATGGACCATGTACCCGTATGATTCTCCCTGTTCCTGACGGCAAGAAAAGCATATCCCCTCGCCCAAGAAGCATTTCAGCCCCATTTGCATCAAGAATTGTACGGGAATCTGTTTTGGAAGAAACTTTGTAGGCTAGCCTCGATGGGAAATTTGCCTTGATCAGGCCAGTCAATACGTCAACAGAAGGACGTTGTGTAGCAAGTATAAGGTGCATCCCTGAAGCACGTGCCATTTGGGCTAGTCTCGTAATAGATTCTTCAACTTCACGAGACGCAACCATCATCAAATCCCCAAGCTCGTCAATTATAATGACAATATATGGAAGAATCTCAGATTCTTTTTCTGCTTCTTGTGACACCATGTAATTGTAGTGATCAATATTTCGAGCACCTGCCTCTGCCATTAGTTGGTAACGCCGTTCCATTTCTCTTACTGCCCAAATTAATTCCTTTGCCGCAACCTTGGCATTCGTAATTACAGGTCTAAGCAAATGTGGAATACCATTGTACCCCTGCAATTCAAGCATCTTTGGATCTATCATAAGAAACTGCAATTCATACGGAGTGGCAGCAAATAGTAAACTGGTGATCATCGTATTTAATCCAACGCTCTTTCCAGAGCCGGTGGCACCAGCCATTAACAAATGAGGCATTGTCTGAAGGTCGACTACTACGGGAACCCCAAAAATATCTTTGCCAAGGACCACCTTCAGCTTCCACGATGCATGCCTATATGCATCACACATCAGTAGGTCTTTCAAGTGCACATCTTCTCGCATCAATGACGGAATCTCGATGCCTACAACGGACTTTCCCGGGATAGGTGCAACAATGCGAACCGTTTCCGCTTTCATGGCAAGAGCCAAGTCATTAGACAAATTTATAATGCGGCTAACTTTCACCCCGGGAGCAGGTTCAAATTCATACATCGTTACAACAGGCCCTGGGTGAATTGCAGTAACGGCTCCAGCAACACCAAAATTCTTAAACGCCTGCACCAGTAACCGAGATCGCTCACGGCTATGCTCGTCACGGTTTTGGATTGATCTAATAGGTGGTTCAGTAAGGAGTTTGCTTGGATCTGGAAGAGAAAATTCCTTTCCACCACCTTGATAAACTGCAACAGGAGGTCTCGACTCAGTGGCAGAAACAGGATCAAGACTCATAGCTCCCATCGATGGTTCCGGAGAAGGGGGATCTAGTGGTAATTCAGGCGCAGGTAAAGGTGATTCCAAAGATACTTCGACATTAGAGTTTTGCTTATCAACTGAAACATCAGTTTTAACAGGAATTTTTAAATTCTCCATCATCCATTGAAAGCCTGCTGTTGCTCGAGAGCTAATCGATGTAAGAGAAATTGGTAAAGCTGCAAGCATAGAAAGCAAGAGCCCTGAAATAACAATAATTAGTCTTCCAAATGACGCAAAAAATTTATTTAAAAGATCTGCGCCATTACTTCCCAAAATTCCTCCTGCATCAAGCTCATTTACAACACTAATTTTCCAGTCCTGAATAGTAGGTATCCCCAAAAGAGAGACTGAAAAGAGGGTCGCTCCAAAAATAACCATACCAATCCAGCCACTCACAACAAGCATCTCTACTCGAATTCTCTGTCTAGAAAAACATCTACGAGCCCAGACCATTAAAGCAAATGGGATAATATATGCTGCAGCCCCTAACAGCCGAAAAAGTACATCCGCAATATACGCTCCAAATGTCCCAATCCAGTTTCCGGAAGTTTGAGGATGAAACAATGTTTGACTATCATGAAAAAACGATGGATCAGTCGGGGTATATGACACCAAAGAAAACAAAAGCAGAAACACAACTGTCGTAAGTACCACACCAAGGAGCTCTAGAAGTCGCTCCGTAGAATTTTCATTTTGCTGCTGCATCGTTTTATGCTATCTCACCATACGAACTACAAAGTCGAGCCTTGAGTAGCAAAAGCCTCTAAGACGGACATTGACAGGCAGGCAACACGCTCTTTCGAATATTTTCTATCATCAACAACATTATCAGCAGACGTCGTTAAGTCATTACCATTACCAAAAAGTATTATCTCCTTCCTGGCCAAGGCTGCCACGGGGATCAGCAAAGGCAATGGAACATCATCTAGTCCATCAACAATAACAGTATCAAAAGATAGCTCACTAAATAAATCTTGCGACGTCACGCACCCAGCAGTTGCTGCAACAAGCCCTCTACCCTGAAAAACATGATCCGGTTTCTTATTATCCTGAGAAATAAGAGAGCGAATATTCTCAATCCCCCCACGTGCCTCAAACGCTTCTCTGAGATCTTCGTACTCTGTCAAAATTTTAGGATCAATGTACGCTTCCTGCCTTGCCCTTGTGAGGCGCCCCTGAAGCGCAGTTAATTCCTGCTGCAATGCTTGAAGCTTCTCAGCATAATATAAACGCATCTTACGCATCGTGGGAGGGTTTTTCCCACCAACCTGCATAGATAAGCGTTGCCAAAGAGGAATTTTTTCATAAGTATCAACGTGAATTTTTAGATCAGTGTCTTTGCGTTCAAGCTTGTCCACTTCACGAAGTAGTCGATCCTCGAGTGCCTCCACCTCTTCCAGATCTTCAATTTTACTTTGCGCCAACGTCACACTCGGAGTTAGTTTTTGATACCGATGATAGGCAGAGTGCAAAGTTGCCTGCTCGGCTTGTACCTTACCAAGTGTTGTTCTAAACTGTTCTTCGAATGCTAATTCTCGAAGGTCGGTAGTACCCTTCGCTTCAAGAACGAGTGCAGGGTACCGAGTCACAAGAGTCGAGTACGAAAGTCCTTCCATTCGCATTGCTCGTACAATACAAAGAAGACTCTCATCAAGAGCCCGATTATGTGCTGAGGTTAAAAGAATTCGTTTTCCCAAACGAAGCCTATCAAGAACAAAGTCAGTCACCCTTGCACGTCGATTCTCAAGATCAAAACTATCTATGGTCCTAACCTGCAAAGACTTCTCGCCATCGAGAGACGCCTTTTCATCAGAAAAAAGCTGGCCAAACGGTCGATTAATCAACGACAAATGTTCAGATTCTATATCTTTTAATCTCTTTATAAGCCTGAGAAAAAATTTATTAATATCAGGCTTCACATATGCGGGGCGAGCTGCAGGCCCAAGATTATTTTTAACACCAAGCCAAAGCATACCAGGATCACACCCTACAACTCGTCCATCCGTGAGAGTCTGTGACCCCTTTACTTGGACTTTTACAGGAACCTCCTCTACCATTGGAACAGTAGAATCCCACACACAAGAGTAAACCCACATGGTGTTAGAAGAAGCTACCAAGCGACGACGAGTGACAAGAATGTCCCCGGAAAGATTGGAATTACATTGAGTTTCCTGTTCCTTGCTAACAGCATTAATTGTTTTCTGTAAAATCATATATCAGGGTTTCTTGTACATGCGCTACAGAAATTAACACCTTTACCTCTACACAAAAATTCAAACACACTCATTTAATCCATCCGACCAGACTCCATCTGCCGTTCCCGCACTCGCCGCTGACGCTCCTCAATTCGTGCGCGAATAACCTCTGGGTCCTCATCAATCTCATTATCACCTTCAACTCCTAGATTTTCAGATTTATCTCCTGTGCTTCCACTTGATGGTGGAAGATCTGACTGAACTTCTTTTTTAAACCCTTTGAGAGCACGCCCAACACCTTCTCCTAACTGTGGCAATTTTCCTGCACCAAATATTATCAATACAACAACAAGGATCAAAATAAGTTCAGTGAATCCCATAGTTCCAAACATTGTCAATCATCCTCCTCACCAGTATTAATATCCCATCTATTTATTAAAACACCTTGAGTGAGCTGTTTCTGTATTAACTCAATCGTCCAGTACAGACTTTGATTTTCCATCAAAGACCCTGCTAAACTCCCACCTGTCCATCCATACAATTTATGAAGGGAATATTACTCTATGAGTATGCCGAGCCTACTACATCTCCACAAAGAAGGTGTACTAGAAAAACATCAACTCGAGGGCAACGACCCGAGCACCCGTTCATTTAGTCGAACTGTTGTCATTGCAAGAATGGCTAAGCGCTATGTAGCTTCAACAATTTACGAAGACCTCAAAGTTAACAGTGAACCACACTCAACAGTTTCTGCAGCCATAGAAAACCTAGTTAATCAACTACGAAAATTTGGGTTTACAAACATGAGAACTCGCCTAAACTTCCGTGGAAAAAGATATTTCGCGGAGAAGGAGCCATGGGTTGATCACCTACCCACAACATAGGGAAGATGAAAAATTCCCTATTATGGGGTGGTAGTTATTAACTCTGGTGGAAGACTAAAAACAACATCCTCTTCGATAACATTTATCTCTTCTACTGTCGATTGCTCGAGAGTTTTTAAATAAGAAACCACCTCTTCGACAAGAAACTCTGGCGCCGATGCGCCAGCCGTAATTCCAATTTTTTCTACCCCTTGCAGCCACTCAGGACTAATATCTCTCCAAGAATCGATTAGATAAGAACGAATACCACATCTCTCACCAAGTTCTCGTAAACGATTAGAATTTGAGCTATTAGGAGACCCCAAAACAAGGATAACATCGACAAGTTTTGCAATGTGCTTAACCGCATTTTGACGATTCTGCGTCGCATAACATATGTCTTCTTGCTGTGGCCCTTTGATGGTTGGAAAACGTTCATGTAGAGCTTCCACAATATCCCGACACTCATCCACACTCAAAGTTGTCTGTGTGACATACGACAGGCTAGTGCCCATTGTAATACTAAGATCATAAACATCACTGACTGAGCTTACCAAATGAAACCTATCAGGAACTTGGCCAAGAGTGCCTATCACTTCTGGGTGCCCAGAATGTCCAATAAGAATTAACTCGTATCCCTCATGGTAGTCTCTATTAACTTCCCTGTGCACTTTGATGACCAGAGGACATGTAGCATCGATAACCTGTAAATCTCTCCTCCCTGCCTCTTCCCATACACCTTTCGAAACTCCATGGGCACTGAAAACGACAGGAACACCATCAGGCACGTCCGCAAGTTCCTCAACAAAAATGGCACCTTTTGATCTCAAAGACTCAACTGCATGGCGACTATGCACGATTTCGTGGCGCACGTAGACCGGTGCTCCATATACACTGAGAGCACGCTCAACAATAAGTATTGCGCGGTCAACGCCCGCGCAAAAACCTCTGGGTCCGGCAAGATAGATACGCCTCATATTAATCCCCACTCCATTATACCGGATTCACACCATATTTTGCTTATATCAAAAACTACAAGCTCCTAAATCCTCAAAATATCTCAACGCCTCACAGACAATTGATGGAGAGAATAAATGGTGAGGAGGCCTATAAGCCGGATTCTGTTCCATTGTGCATCTCACACAATGGCGACGGCCATTTATCTCGAACCCAAATTGCTCTGGGCCTCTAGCGACCTACCCGAGGGCAACAGCCGGGCCAGCCTCGTGTTAAATACCCTCCTATTTGGTCTTGCTCCGGGTGACGCTTGCCATGCCGTTTGTGTCACCACAAACGCGGTGAGCTCTTACCTCGCCATTTCACCCTTACCTGTGATTGGGAATGCATCTCCCATCCATCGGCGGTATATTTTCTGTGGCGCCGGTGTCGGATCACTCCGCCTGGGTATTACCCAGCACCCTTGCCCATGGAGTCCGGACTTTCCTCCCCCCACAATAAAAACATGGAGAGCAGCCGTCCAGCCTCCTCACCGTACCTCAGAGGATTATGCAGTCGACGTGGTAAACTTTTATCATGTCTCAGCATACAGAGCTAGGCCTTCTGTGAAGGATCACCTGTCTTTCTAGCAGTTGCCTCTGTTAACTCTGATGGCCAAAATAAAAAACGTTGGCAGTGAGAACAAACGTGCAGCATCTCACCACGCTTAACTTCAGAAACCAATTGTGGGGGAACCTGCAGATGGCAACCTGAGCATGTTTCCCCATGTATGGGAGCCATAGGTCGATCCGAGTGTGACGCCCGTACTTGTTCATACTTTTTGAGAAGTTTCTCATCCAACTGTCGGACCAGTTGGTCATGTGAGTGAGAAAGCACTTCCAATTCTCGATCAATATCCGCCTCAGTTGTTTCAAGCTTGACTAAGGCTGCTTTCAAGGCAGCCTCCTGTTGAGCCATTTCTTCTTTTGCCTTAACAACCTTTTGATCTGCCGCTTCGGCCTTATCCATTACAACAAGAAGCTGTTCTTCCACTTGCCCATGCTTTTTCTCAGCCATCTCTATTTCAAAAAGGTGCGCTTGATATTCCTTATTGGTCTTTAAATCACTCAGTCTATCTTTTGACTTTCGTATCTTTTCTTGCTGCGATTCAAGTTCCCCCTCAAGGTTTTTCCAGGCAGCCTGAGTATCATTTTGAAAACTAGTAGCCTCATTAACCGCATGTTCGGCTTTCTGAATCAGTTGCTTAATCGCAGCAGGGACCTCCGGAAGAGCGGACTTTCGCTCACGGAGTCTTCGGGTAGTCATATCGACTTCTTGAAGCTGGACGAGCAAAGAAATCTGCTCTTTTATGCTCACGTCACCGCTAAATGTTACGGCCATCCTGCTCCCTTAGCATACCCTGGATACCCCGTAAGTGACTGACGTGCATCCGGTTTTTCTACCACAACTTATAGTTCTTGTCCACTCATTAAAAGCGTGTTACTTGGTTCTGAGAATGCTTAGCAGAAGCCTATTTCTGTTGTGTAAACGTGAAATTAAGTAAGGTCCCTGAGAGGGAGAGAGATGCCCTCCATTTTGTCTGCCTCTGGCCACTGTTACGGTAACTTGGATTGACATTGTTTTTCTGACATAATTCACCGTGCCCAAGAGAGGTACACCCTTCTGTAATTCGTCACCGTATATCTCTGGTGAAAACTTTTTCGAACGTTCAAATAAGGAGTGGATGGTGGCCGAGAAAACAAAAGATCGAAAACAGGCAACTACATCAGCATCTCAGAAAAACCCAAAAGCCGAGGCACTGGCTGTTGCAATGTCTCAGATAGAAAAGCAATATGGCAAAGGCTCAATTATGCGCCTAGGCCCAACAGAAGAGCTACCAGCCATTCCCTCCATTTCAACTGGGTCCTTAGGTCTTGATCTTGCGCTCGGTATTGGAGGGCTCCCGCGCGGTCGAGTGGTCGAGATTTTTGGCCCAGAATCTTCTGGTAAAACAACGTTGACACTCCACACTGTTGCAGAGGCCCAAAGAGCCGGTGGCACTGCGGCATTCATCGATGCAGAACACGCCTTGGACCTAAACTATGCACGCGTTTTGGGAGTCAAAACTGATGACCTTTTACTATCCCAACCTGATGCAGGTGAACAGGCTTTAGACATCACTGAAATGCTGGTAAGAAGCGGTGCAGTGGATGTGGTTGTGGTTGATTCCGTAGCTGCTCTCGTTCCAAGATCTGAGATCGAGGGTGAAATGGGTGACCCGCAAATGGGCGTCCAGGCTCGTTTAATGTCGCAAGCACTACGGAAATTAACTGGAGCCATAGCCAAATCGAACACCACGGTGATTTTCATCAACCAAATTCGTATGAAGATAGGTGTAATGTTTGGAAGCCCAGAAACTACCACTGGGGGCAATGCTCTAAAGTTCTATACCTCTGTTCGTTTGGATATCCGGCGAATAGAAACCATAAAAGAGGGTCAAGCTGTTATGGGAAACAGAGTCCGCGTCAAAGTTGTCAAGAACAAGGTGGCTCCCCCCTTTCGCCAGGCCGAATTTGACATTTTGTTTAACCAAGGCATCTCAAAAGTTGGAGAACTAATAGATTTGGGTGTGGAAAACAAAATTATTGAGCGTAGTGGTGCATGGTACTCCTACAATGAGGATCGTATTGGCCAAGGGAGAGACGCAGTTCGAGAGTTTCTTAAAGCAAACCCAGACTCTGCCACTGAGATAGAAACTCGTATTCGAGAGGCAGTAACACTGAAAAAATGACAGATTTCTTTTTCGCACAAACAAAACAATTTGACACATTCAGCATTCATGATTGAAATTTTCATATGACATCCTCTGAGCTTCGTGAACGGTTTTTAAGTTACTTTTCTGAACGCGGACACACTATTGTTCCCAGCGCTTCATTAATCCCTCAAGCTGATCCATCATTACTCTTCACAAATGCTGGAATGGTGCCATTTAAAAGCGTTTTTCTTGGAGAAGAAACACGTGAATACTCTCGTGCTGTATCATCTCAACGATGCATCCGTGCAGGCGGAAAACACAATGACTTAGAACAAGTTGGATTGACGGGACGTCACCATACATTGTTTGAAATGCTCGGTAATTTTTCATTTGGTGATTACTTTAAGTCTGATGCAATCACATATGGGTGGGAATTTTTAACTAAGCACGTTGAACTTCCAAAGGACAAACTCCTTGTCACCGTATTCCGTGATGATGATGATGCATATGATATTTGGCACCGAAAAATTGGTCTCGATCAATCCAGAATTTTTCGTCTAGATGAACAAGACAACTTCTGGCAGATGGCTGATACCGGACCATGCGGACCATGTTCAGAAATCCATTTAGATCAGGGACCAAAGATTGGTTGTGGCCAAAGTACTTGTGCTGTTGGGTGTTCTTGCGAAAGATTTCTTGAAGTTTGGAACCTTGTATTTATGCAATTTGACCGTGATGAAGTAGGAACGCTGCATCCTCTTCCAGCACCAAGTATTGATACTGGAATGGGGTTAGAACGCCTTGCAGCTGTAGTTCAAAAAACAAACAACAACTACGCAACAGATGTATTTCGTGATCTTTTAAGCGCTATAGGAGAGCGTGCATCAGTTGTCTATGGACAAAACGAAAAAACTGACAGGTCAATGCAAGTTATTGCTGATCACCTTAGGGCAATTGCTTTCCTGATCACGGATGGAATTCTACCCTCAAATGAAGGACGAGGATACGTGCTTCGTCGCATCCTGAGACGTGCAGCCCGTCACGGGAAACTACTTGGCATTCAAGAACCATTTCTCCATACCATTATCCCAACAGTCGCACAATCGCTAAGCATTCCCTACCCTGAACTGCATACATCAACTCCACTCATTGTAAAAACTACAAAAATGGAAGAGGCAAGGTTTATTGCCACGCTCGATGAAGGTCTACGAGTTCTCGATCAAATGATCACATCGGTTACCTCGACAGGATCATCTGAAATGCCTGGAGAAATGATCTTCAAACTCTATGACACTTATGGTTTTCCTCTTGATCTGATAACCGATGTTGCGATTGACAATAACCTTACTGTCGATGAAATAGGTTTTACCACCCACCTTAACGCACAACGACAACGTGCACGAGAAGCAGGAAGTTTTGGAAAAACTAAGGTAAACCCAGTGTACGAGGAAGCCTTAGAGATACTAAAAGATCAAAACATTGCAGGGAATAACAATTACAGCCTTTTAGAATCAACTGCAACATTGTTGGCTCTAATTAAAGATGGTTGTATTGTTAAAGAAGTTAAGGATGGAGACTCCGTTGAAGTCATACTCAGCCAAACCCCATTTTATGCCGAAGGAGGGGGGCAGGTTGGAGACCAAGGAGTTATTCGAGGGTCAAATGGTGCTTTTGAGGTTTCCAACACTTGGCAGCCAATACCATCCCTCAGTATACACCAAGGATACGTTACCCATGGCCAGATTCAGATTAATAATCAGGTCCAAGCCATAGTTCACCAAAACATGCGCTTTGATACCATGCGAAACCATACCGCAACACATCTACTACATGCCGCATTAAGAGAAATTCTTGGTATACACGTAAAACAACTTGGTTCATTGGTTGCGCCTGATCGACTACGCTTTGATTTTTCCCATATGGCGCCATTAACAAAAGATGAAAAAAATGATGTGGAAAAAATGGTTAATCAGTGGATTCGCGAGAATATTCTGGTTCAACCCCACGAGATGAGTAAAGACGCAGCGCTTGCTTGCGGGGCATTAGCGTTCTTTGGTGATAAGTATGGAGAGAAAGTAAGAGTTGTCGAAATTGGTATGGCGAGTAAAGAACTATGTGGAGGGACACATTGCCAACGCACAGGTGATATTGGAAGTTTTCGCCTAATAAATGAGACAGGCATTGCAGCAGGAGTTAGGCGCATCGAGGCGGTAACTGGACGAGGCAATGACGAGTATGCAAAAGCGCAAGAGAATGATCTTCGTGAGCTAGCTACAATACTCAAAACCTCACCAACAGACTTAATCCAAAAAGCAAAAAAAACCATGAGCCTTGTAAAAGAAAAAGAAGAACTGATAGAAACTTTAAGACAGCGACTTTCTTCATCTCATACACAATCAAATTCCGCTAAAATAAGGATGGTGGGTGTTATCCAAGTGTGTTCTCAAGTTTTGGAAAACGCTACTGCAAAAGACCTTAGGGCGCTTTCGGATACACACCTTGCCCAGATAAAATCTGGAGTTATTGCTCTTGGATCTGTTGTCAATGGGCAAGCAGTACTGCTATTACGCGTCTCGAAAGACCTTCTCTCAACGCTTCATGCAGGAAACATGATGAAAACACTCGCACCAGTTATTGAAGGACGTGGAGGGGGGAAACCTGAAATGGCACAAGCTGGCGGAAATAATCCTGAAAAACTTATTTGGGCCATAGAAGAAGAGATCGATCGTATAATTGGCGATTCTATCAGTTCTGCCGCCTCAACAAAGTAGGATAGTTCTCGGTGAAACGTACTCTTGGGCTCGATCATGGTGAAAAACGAATCGGTGTATCTGTAAGTGATGAACTGGGATTGTTTGCACACCCGATAGAAACCTACCATCGTCGTTCACGTTCTGAAGATGTAGATTATGTTAAAAAATTAGTCCATACTTACAACGTTGGAACTATTGCAGTTGGGCTCCCAAAACATATGAATGGAGATCTTGGGGTATCTGCAAAACGTGTCACAAGTTTTATTACCGAATTAAGAGAAATACTTGATGTAAACATTGTTTCTTGGGATGAACGCTTAACAACGGTTATGGCAACACGAATTCTTCAAGATACTTCTCGAAGCCGAAAAAAGAGAACCAAAGTAGTAGACCAAGTTGCATCCGTGCTAATCCTTCAAAGCTATCTTGACAGTATTCGTCAAACTGATGCATTCGGAGATGTTTATGAATAGGTGGGCTGTGATTCTCCTCGTAATTGTGTGGTCTACCATAGCACTCTATGGCGCACGCGTTATGTTGCTCCCAACAGCAGAAAACGAGACTGACGCTCTACACACAATCATTACGGTAAAAGAGGGATCAAGTTTTGGTAAGGTTGTGGATCAAATTCAAGAGACAGGATTTATAAGAAACCGATTTGCCTTTGTGATGTTTGGAAAATTAATGGGCATAGAAGACCAAATTCATCCTGGACGCTATGACCTTAATAACCAAATGGCACCATCAACAATACTTAATATCCTTGCCACAGGACAGACGATTCCGTATTGGGTTACCGTTCCGGAAGGATTTTCAATGCACCAAATTGGAATTTTGCTTGAAGAAGTTGGTGTAACAACGAGCAAACTATTTGAAAACAAAGCAAGAGATAAAAAATTTATTAGGAGCCTCGGCATTGAAGCCGAGACTCTCGAAGGTTTTTTGTTTCCAGACACTTATCGTTTTCATCATGGCACATCGCCACAAGATATTATTAAGGTGATGGTTGGACAATTTCACCACCTCTATACAGCAGACATACAACAACAGACTCAAAAACGTGGAATGACCACGCTAGAACTGCTTACACTTGCATCTATCATCGAAAAAGAGACTGGAGCCGAGGAAGAACGAAAAATCATCTCAGCAGTTTTTCATAACAGATTAAAGCGTGGAATGCTTTTACAAAGTGATCCAACTGTGATCTATGGGTTACCGGCATTTGATGGAAACATCCGAAAACCAGATTTGCATTATGCATCTCCCTACAACACCTATCGAGTTAGAGGACTCCCACCAGGCCCCATTGCGAGCCCTGGATGGGATTCCATCATGGCTGCACTAGAGCCCGCCTCCGTTCCATACTTGTATTTTGTTTCAAAAAATAATGGCACTCATTATTTTTCAACGACACTAGCTGAGCACACAAAAGCAGTGTATCGATATCAAAAGAGGCTTAACCGTCGCACGTCCTGAGCATGTTCTCCAGAATATGGGAATTGTGCTTCCTAGCTCACCTGCCCCTTTGGCTAATTATCTCCCTGCCGTATCATCAGGAAACCTATTGTTTCTGAGTGGTATACTTCCAATGCGTGACGGAAAACTCGCTTACGAAGGAAAACTAGGCTCGGCTGTTTCCATTGATGAAGGCTATGAAGCCGCAAAAACTGCGGCTATTGCGGCACTCGCTTCTGTTAAAAACCAGCTAGGTAGTCTTGATAAAGTTGCTCGAATCGTCAGAATGTGCGGGCATGTTGCCTCTGCTCCTGGGTTTACACAACAAGCTCGAGTTATCAACGGAGCATCAGATTTTTTTGTTGCGGTATTTGGGGATATTGGCCGTCATGCGAGACTCGCACTAGGTGCTGCAGAGTTACCACTCAATGCTCCCATAGAGCTTGAGTTAATTATCGAAATAAAATAGCTTATATGGAAATACCTAAAAACTTGTTTTGGGTTTTATAGATGCCCAAATACGATGGACACCTTCCTCTTTCGGAAATTCGAAAACGACTCAATCGTCGCATCAAAGTGTTCTATGGCTATATTGAGCAAAGCTTGAATTACGGTCTTGACCATTTATTTCAAGACCGGGTAGACGAATATCTAAAGTTTGAATCTAAAGTCGAAGACATCCTCCGCGTCACAAGCGTAATTGTGGAAGAACTTGAAATATCCAATAATCTAGCAGGACTAAGGCGACTTGAAGGTCGCTTAGATTACATTGAAGATCAATTTGACGACTTGGATGCTCAAATTCGTGGAAGACGGCGTAGGCGAAGACGCAAACCATCACTGTTTGATTTTTTCAAAAAATCCGCAGGAGGGGGACGAGAGAGTAACCCCAATGAGGCTCGTGGTGAGATAAACTCACTGTCGGAGGCCTATGAGACGCTTGGCCTGCCTCCAGGTTCCAGTCAACGAGAAATTACCACCACCTTCAGAAATAAAATTAGAGACCTTCACCCTGATGTACGTGGTGGCGATAGAAGTGCCGAACCATTACTACGAAAACTCATTGCAGCATATCAATACTTAAAAGCTGAATTCAAAGTACATCCAGCGACTTTTTCAGGCGAGTGACGCCATTCTTTCCTAAAATATCTACATCCAAACATACCCAAACCATTTTTCTATGGGTGGGCATTCTGTACTTCGCTGAAGGGTTTCCTTTCGGGTTATTCTTTGACGCGCTACCAGTGTACTTCAGAATGCATGGAATCAGTCTTCATGAAATTGGATTGATGAGTGCGGCAGGTCTTGCATGGACATTTAAGGTACTCTGGGCACCAGCAGTTGACGCGATTGGAAAACGCAGATCATGGATCGTATCATGCCAACTTTTGCTCGCAATATGCACCACAGGCTTTATTTTCATTCATCCTGAATCATCCATGCCAACAATTTGGGTTCTTTTAGTTGTACTCGCCGTACTATCCGCAACACAAGATATAGCTATAGATGCATATACCATTGAACTTCTTGATGAACGTCAATTGGGTATTGCAAATGGCATCCGTGTTGCCACATATAGGGCCGCATTAATTGCCTCGGGAGGTTTGTTCGTAGTCATCGCTGGCTTTACCGGATGGAAATGGGCGTTTTTTGGATCAGCTGTTCTAATAGCAATTTACGCATTCGTGTGTTCTCAGGCACCATTACCAGTATTCCAAAAACGAACAATAAATACCGTAAAAGATGCAATCATCACGCCAATGCAAGAAATTTCGAGAATGCCGAGCTTTCTATTAGTAGTACTTTTCATATTGACATTCAAACTTGGTGACATGGCCATGGGCCCAATGGTAAAACCGCTTTGGGTTGATCGAAATTTTACGCCTATTCAAATTGGTTTAATTCCAGGAACCATAGGCGTAATTTGTACCATCACAGGCGCAATAATTGGAGGTTTTTACACGTCTCGTTGGGGAATTTTCACGGCATTGTGGATATTCGGAGCCCTCCAAGCACTTTCGAACCTTGTGTACGCTGGAGTTGCGGCAATGCCTCCAAGCATCGCGTTGATGTATACAGCATCAGTGGTTGAATCATTTACTGCGGGATTAGGAACAGCGCCGTTTATGGCACTACTCATGCGTTTATGTGATAAATCACATGCTGCAACACAATTTGCATTGCTCAGCGCCTTATTTGGGTTTAGTCGATCAATTTCTGGAATGTTTTCGGGTTGGGGAGTGGAGATATTTGGTTATTCAACATATTTTTTTCTGACATTTATCATCGCACTACCGGCCTTCCTTCTGCTCCCATGGATTCAGCGTGCACTCAATACACGTCAATGGTTTACAGGCATTCACAGCAGCAGTAGAGCTGAACTATAATAGTTACAACATAGTACATATTTTCATAACCACCATGAGAGCCTAACTGGAGATTTACGAATGTTTGGAATTATGATCACAGAACGTTTGCAACTCAAACCACTTGTCCAATCGGACGCCTCACAGATTTCAAGCCTTCTCGCAAACGACCCTGAAACCATAGAGATGACTGAAGATCTCCCTTCTCCTTGTACTCTTGAAGCTGCAGAGTTATGGGTGAGATCAAAACAAAAACCAGGACAAAATGTTTTTGCTATTCAGTTAAATCAGACCGGGGATTTGATCGGATGTGTCGGCATAAAACAAAATGGGGCTGTAGTACATCTAGAGTACTGGATTGGTCAAAAGTATCAAAACAATGGTTATGCCACAGAGGCTGCTTGGGCGGTTGTCAGAAATTCAAAGAGTTTAGGGATCACTGAAGTCTTAAGTGAGGTGTTCACTGAAAACAAATCCTCTGCGCGTGTTCTACAGAAGCTCGACTTTAAACACATCGGAGAAATAACACGTAATATTCCAAGTCGTGGAGGCATACGAGCAATGAATCAGTTCCAGTTTTACCGCTAAATCTTTAATTTTGGTGATAAGGAAGCCTCTTTAATACTTAATTGAGGAAGAAAACGAATTTCATTTGTCAGCCACCTAATATAATTGCGTTGATTTTTTCTTTTCTCTATTGCGTCAATGCATAAACTTCGAACACGATTTCGATATGCATTCCAATTCAATAAAACTCGCTTTCCAACATTCAGATATCCCGGAGGTTCATCAAGAAAAATATCTGATCGTGCAATTGTCCAGATATCACAAGCAATTTCTCCTTTCGGAATAACACAACCCACTGAGTAGTCATACATACCCTGCACTAGATGAGTAAGCTCATGCCCAATTACATAATAGCTCAGTTTTCGTGGATTTAGGCGTATAAGAAACCGAGAAGTTTCAGCCTCACCATATCCTTTGGTATAACCTACAGCAATGCTCTTTCCATAAAGTTCTGGAAAATGAGCAATTGATTCTTCCAACATTTTCTCCAGTCTTGTAGTTTTCCTTTGCTGCATTACTCTGGTATAGAGAAATTTGTCAGAGTACACTTGATGCTCCTTTTTACATCGAGAGAAACAACGTATTTTATGATATTGTAACTGACATGGATACTCCTCGCGTACGCTTTGCCCCAAGCCCAACAGGCTATCTACATATTGGAGGAGTACGAACTGCTTTATTTAATTGGCTTCTTGCACGCCGATTTTGTGGAACTTTTATACTCCGCATAGAAGATACGGATCAATCCCGATCGACGGAAGAGTCAATAACAGCCATACTACGTGGGCTTGAATGGTTAGGTATCGATATTGATGAACACCCATACAGGCAAACTGAGCGCTTAGATATATACAAAAAATATGCCTCCCAATTGGTGGATGAAGGGAAAGCATACCACTGCTTTTGTACACCTGACGAACTCGACAAAAAGAAAAAATTAGCAATATCAAAAAAGGAAACACCAAAGTATGATGGGCGATGTCGCAACAGAAAAAACCCTCCCGTCGGAACACCGTTCACCATTAGATTTTTATCACCTCAAGATGGTGAAACCTCTATTGATGATCTTATTAAAGGGCAAGTCACCTTTAACAATTCAGTGCTTGATGATTTAGTTATTGTCAGGCAGGATGGTTTTCCAACTTATAATTTCTCTGTCGTCATTGATGATGCACTCATGGGCATTACCCATGTGTTGCGTGGTGACGACCATTTAAATAACACTCCTCGCCAGATTCACATATTTAATGCCCTTGGGTTTTCGCTACCAAAGTTTGGGCATTTACCTATGATTCTTGGAGAAGATAAATCTCGCCTATCAAAGCGGCATGGTGCTACATCCATTACCGAATATGAGGATATGGGATACCTTCCTGAAGCAATGATTAATTATCTTGTACGTCTTGGATGGTCGCATGGAGATCAAGAAATTTTTTCTATTGAGGAATTAAAGAAAGTATTCTCAATTGATCAAGCAATAAAGTCTGCGGCCGCATTTGATAGAAACAAACTGGAATGGGTCAACAGTCAGCATATTCAATCAACCAGCGCTGATCGCCTTACAACATTACTCAACATATTTCTTATTCGAGAAAATATTATAGATGCCGACATATCGCTGGACAAAGCATGGCTACAAAAACTTGTTATTTCATTGCAACCACGCTCAAAAACACTTCTAGAAATGGCATATATGGCAAACGTGTATCTCTGTGATAAGATTGAAATTGATACAAATGCAAAGAAAAAATTTCTTACACCATCAATCAAATGCGCTCTTGAAAGTTTACTTGAACAGCTACAGAATACGGAACACTTTACTCATAACAGTCTAGAAGAAACTTTTCGAGTCGTACTTGAAAAACATGACCTGAAAATGGGAAAGCTTGCACAGCCTGCCAGAGTCGCCTTGACAGGCAACACCACAAGTCCAGGAATCTATGATGTAATAGAGCTTTTAGGTTACGAGAGAACGTGTACACGTCTTATTATGGCAATAGCTCTTATTGAAGACACCTCACTCTAAAGTTATGCTGCATGTAATTATAGTTTTTCAAGCTCGTTAAACTTAGTTTTCTTATAACCATTTACAAATCCTCCATGATGCCCTTGCGGCAATACACTGCATTCGGAGAAGAACATTTTGAAGTTTTCGGTATTTATACCATGAAAGATTTTCTGATTTTCTATTGAGTGTAGAGAGAGTAACCTGATCATCTTGTAAGGTCTTTAAGTTTCCACTATGAATATTTTGAGGTGGAGTTTTTAACAGTCCGCTTAAAAGGCGCTCCACCACTTCAAGATCCATTTTCCAATCCCTGCTCACATGGTTGTAATCATCAATTCTCGCTAATTCATTTGAAGCCCCAAGAGTAAGATCTAATACGTAAGCAGCATTTCGTGCAAGTTTTTCGTAATGGAGTGAGCCCGGAGTATCGTCTGGTGTATGATAGTTTTTTGTTCGCCCTGTTGATAAAAATATAAATGGTATGTCGGCTTTCCGGAAAGAATCATAATCACTCACTGGACGTGTACACCACGGACAATAAGGTACCGCTTCAACCATCGAAAGACTCAGTAATAAAGGGTTCAATTTATCAATTAAATATCTCGTTTTTATAAGACGAGATAGGCGCTGGCTTTTTTCTGATCCAACAATAAACAGAGTACCAGGCAAACCTGCAGTGATTTCTCCAGCCATAAGATCCATGCCAATCATCAAAATGATATTTCTACGTTGGTTTGCAGAAAGCTGATTTGAAAAATACATCGATCCCATTTTTTCAGTTCCAGCTTCAGGCTTTTCCTCTGCATCGAAAGATACAAATAGGACACTACGTTTAAGAACATGCGGATATTTTGCAAGAACTCTCGCAATCTCCAGCATTAACGAAACTGATGAAATATTATCGTCAGCCCCAGGGTATATTAAACCTTCACGTACCCCAAGATGATCGTGATGAGCAGACACAATTACAATCTCTTTTCGATGTTGTGGATCTGTCCCTTCAATAAATGCAGCAATATTAGCGCCTTGTCCAGTTCTAATGGGTTGCTGATAATGCCCATTAAACCACGGCTTTAAACCATATGTTCGAAATTCATTTTCAATGTATGATATGGCACGCATACCTTCATCAGAGCCAACATCGCGGCCCTTCATCTCCTGAGAGGCAAGATCATATACATGCCTTTTCAGCAACGTCGTATCGATATACGATTGCAACTCCGATAGGGATGGTGATAACTGAATGTTTTCACGCTCTCTAGGAGAAAGCAATTCTCCTAGTACTACTTTAGTTCCAAAGTAGAAAGTTAAACAACACAGTACAAGTGTAAAAACAGCAATTACGATGATATTAGGCCATATAGAGCCGGCCATTCGTATGCCGAAGTACTTACCCATAGAAATAGTTGACTACACGGCTGCTGCGTTTTTTGAGGTTACCATGATTTCTGCGTTTTCAGCATCAACCAGTACAACTCCTCCATTCAAAAATTTTCCGCTTATAAGAAGTTTTGCAATAGGGTTTTCAATCTTTTGTTGAATGACTCGTTTGAGTGGACGCGCGCCATATACATGGTTGTATCCCTCTTCAGCAAGAACACTCATCGCTTTATCAGTCAAACTCAATGAAATCATTTGTTCTTCAAGACGGTGCTGGAGTTGTGCAATTTGAAGAGCTATGATTTTTTGAAGATCATTTTTCTCCAATGTATGAAACACTACCACTTCATCAATGCGATTTAGAAACTCTGGACGAAATTTCTGCTGTGCTTGTTCAAAAACAAGATTATACATTGCCGTATACGAATGGTTTTGTTGTTGAAATTCAAGGATTTCTCTGCTTCCAATATTCGAAGTCATGATAAGAACAACATTCTTAAAATCTACTACATGCCCCTGAGCATCAGTGAGTCGGCCATCATCGGTCACCTGAAGAAGAATGTTAAAGATATCGCGATGCGCTTTTTCAATTTCATCAAGCAAAACAACGGAAAACGGACGTCGCCGCACGGCTTCAGTGAGCTGTCCTCCTTCATCATGCCCAATATATCCTGGTGGCGCACCAAGCAGCCTCGAGACAGTATGTTTTTCCATGTATTCAGACATATCAATACGGATAAGATTGGCCTCATTGTCAAAGAGGGTTGTGGCTAATGCCCGTGCAAGTTCAGTTTTCCCAACACCTGTTGGACCAAGGAACAAGAACGATCCTATTGGACGATTTGGATCTTTTACACCCGCACGTGCCCGCAACACGGCATCTGCTACAGCACTCACTGCCTCATCCTGCCCAACCACTTGTTTATGCAAAAGCTCTTCGAGCCGTAATAGTTTTTCAGTTTCACTCTCGACGAGCCGGCTAACCGGAACCCCAGTCCATCGACTGATTACCCCTGCCACATCCTCTTCATCAACTTCTTCCTTGAGAAGCCGCTCAGCTCCTTGTTGATCAGTCAAATGCTGTTCTTCCTTTTGAAGTTCTTTTTCAAGTTCAGGTAATTTTCCATATCGTAATTCAGCCACACGGTTAAGAGCATAATCACGTTCTGCACTTTCGATTTCTTGTTTTATGACATCGATACGTCTCCGAATGTCATGCAGTTTGCCTACAGAAGACTTTTCAAGTTCCCATTGGGTTTTCAGAGTTTCTGATTCCCTTTTTTTCAGATCAAGCTCAACTTCTAAGCTTTCTAGACGCGCATGGCTTCCACTATCTGTTTCCTGCCGCAGTGCTTCCCGTTCAATTTCGAGTTGCATAACTTTTCGAGATATTTCATCAAGTTCAGCAGGCATACTGTCAATTTCAGTTCTCAAACGGGCCGCAGCTTCATCGATAAGATCAATTGCCTTATCGGGGAGTTGTCTGTCACTGATATACCGATGTGAAAGCTTTGCAGCGGCAATCAAGCTAGCATCTTTGATACGCACTCCATGATGAATTTCATATCGTTCCTTCAGTCCACGAAGAATGGAAATGGTTTCTTCAACTGAGGGCTGTTCAACCATAATTGGCTGAAACCTTCGTTCCAAGGCTGCATCTTTTTCAATATTATTTCTATATTCATCAGGAGTGGTTGCCCCAATCATATGAAGTTCTCCACGCGACAACATAGGTTTCAAAAGATTTGCCGCATCCATGGCCCCTTCCGAAGCTCCTGCGCCTACAACAGTGTGTAGCTCATCAACAAAAAGTAAGACTCTCCCCTCAGAAGCTTGCACTTCCTTCAGTACAGCCTTAAGGCGTTCTTCAAATTCTCCTCGAAATTTTGCTCCCGCAATCAACGAACCCATATCAAGAACTATCACGCGTTTTTTCTTAAGACCTTCCGGAACATCCTTTTTAACAATACGCTGGGCAAGACCCTCTGCAATAGCCGTTTTCCCCACACCAGGATCTCCAATCAACACCGGATTGTTTTTTGTCCTCCTAGAAAGAATTTGCACTACACGTCGTATTTCATTGTCTCGTCCTATAACAGGGTCGAGTTTTCCTTCTTCCGCTGCACTGGTGAGATCGCGTCCATATTTCTCTAGTGCCTGATAACTGCTCTCAGGGTCCTGAGTTGTTATTCGCTGATTTCCTCGTATTTTTTGAAGGGCATTAAGAAGCTTTTCACGCGTAATGCCAAGAGGTTTGAATACCTCAACTTGACCGGTCATGACTAGTAATACATGCTCCACACTCAGGTACTCATCCTTGAGTTCCCGCATTTCCAACTCAGCATCTACAATAATTTTTGACAATCGAGGGCTCACATAAATTTGTCCAAGAGAGACACCAGAACCACGAACTTTAGGGATTTTGTCTAAAGCGTTTCGGGTAGTCTTTTCTATCGACGCAGGTGATACGTTGATTTGCTCAAACAAAGAACTTGCGATTCCATTCGGTTGGTTGAGTAAAGCAACAAGAAGATGCTCAGCATCAATGCCTTGATGGTTCTGTCGCATTGCCTCTGCAGATGCCGATTGTAATGCTTCCTGAAGTTTTATGGTCATACGATTCATATCCATGATGTCACCACCGCGCTCTCGAAAATTTCTTGCTTATACTGTCTTCAATTGCGATTATTCTACCCAATGAGATAAGCTCTATTATTGGAATGTCAAGGGTTTCAGCCACAATGTCAAATTTTATAATGCGTTTACTGATAATTTCAATTTGTATTGGGACACTTGTGTCCTGCTACTCAGTTCCATCCCTCAATAAGAATAGAACAGCTGCAATTAACATTGAGCTTGTTCCAGTCGACAAAAAAGATACTGTGCTATTTTCCAATCTTCTTGAACACCCATACACATTTTCACTCCACGAGATCACAAGTGTTTTGATGTCATTGAATTACTCACCACGAGGTGTAATTGGATGGGATGCGCCCCAACAAGTATTTCCAGACCAAATTGTCTCAACTATAGCTCCCTTGATACGAGATAAGTTTGAGGAAGCAAGTCCGCTGCAAAAATTAGATTTTTCTATTCCTATCTCCTATGGAAGCACAGAGGGGGATCTATTTATCATGCAAGGGACACTGCACATGCGAATCAGGGCTATACAGGGAAAGCCTCACTATGATCCGTATCCTTCACCTTTTGACTATGAAAGTGAAACGTCTATCCAACCAAATTGGATTCTCCAACCTCGTAAAGGCCAAAAATATGGAGATCATACAGATTTTTTTGGTCTGAGGCAGGATGCAAAAAATTGGATTTCGACAGAGATTCTGATGATCAAAGCACCTGGCAATAGGGACCACAATGAAGGCGAAACGCCTTCATTTATGGTTCGATTTCAACAAATCATGGACCTTCGAAACAGCCGTTTAATCTCTGAAGATGCCTACATAGAAAAATCATTAGGACTTAAAAATGAAGCGAAATCATCAAAAATTTCCCCACACGCCTACCTCACTTTTCTAAGCACTCTCCATGAGCATGGTTTGCTCACGAAAAAAGAGTTGCTGTCGGAAAAACAAAGAATTTTAGATAGTCTGTAACAGTAGAATAATGTGGACTGGGAAGGGGAAATGCGATCATTGGCTGGGCTACATATGTAGCCCAGCCAATGATACACGCATTAGAATTTGACGTTTAAATTCAGTTGATATCGGGTTGTATTATGTGCACCCTGAACATAATTTCCTAGTCCAACAACATCTCCTGCACTCAGATCATCTTCTATAGCTTGTTGAGGGTAGACCACGAACTGAATGTTATAGTTATTGGATACGTCGTAGTTGATCTGAATTTGAGCCCCTTCAAAGTTCGAAGTAAATCGAAAGTCATCTTGCCCAATCATACCCTGTAATGGAACAGAATCGACTGGGATATAGGCATAGTCAATACGAAAGCGAAGCTTCTCTGAGATAGGATCAAGTCGGGTACGAAACGTCCCTATATAACCTGTGTCATCTCCAATAAACGTATCGTAACCAACTGTAACAGGCATGGGAAAATTTCTAAAGTTTACCTGTCCACTCGCTTGATGATATTGTCCATCTCCACCAGGTAGAGTCAACGAATTGTCTTCCACTCTTGCAGTCACTCCAGCTAAGACCAGATCAGCAAATCCCATATCACGCTTGTAGACAGCCTGGACAGGAATGATCACATCATCCTGTCCGATCCCGGTCCAACCGACATCCTTCAGAAAGTAGTACCCACCCTGAACGGTAAGACTTCCCGCCTCACCCATCTTGAAGGTGTTCCCCATAGCCGCACCTTCTGCGGAATAGTCTGCATCCCAGAACTGCTCGTTTTGTTGCCACAGCGCAACACTATTTTTCCCCATCCAGATAAACCCACTGTCCATAAACTTGTACTTCATGTACGCACGATCAAGACCAAAGTCTTCATTCCTTCCTTGACTTGCGGTCCCTATATCACTCAATTGGCCAAGTGTTTGATGTGGTGATTGGAGACTGCTACTGGTAGTCGCAAACCTTGATCCGAACTCTAATCTATCGCTCAGTTCATACTTCATCCCAAATCTATATCGGATGCGAGCACGGTCACGGACATCATCTCTCCCCGCATCATCATCAATTTCATAGCGAAGACGAAAGTCGCTCGACAGAGTCAACTTATCAATCTGCACACCTCCTGCAACAACGGGTGTTACAGTAATAGGAGTGGTCAAAAAAACCACCATCATTGGGATTGAGAACGTCAACACCGTCAGAGTTGAAATAAATATATTTCTCAAACATAAATTCATCATAATACCCCCCAAAACTAAAAGAATATCTACCCACCCTGACACCTATCTCGAAGTGAGTATACAGCAATTTTTGAAAAACATTTTATTTAATTACAATTTCTACAGTTTCTAAAAAATAAAATATTCAAAATTAAATCGTCAGCATATTGACTCAAGTAAATCCTGGGTTTTGACAGTCTTGCTCTCTCCTATTATGCTAGTTACCACGTAACGTTGTTATTTGTGTCCAAGATTGAGGATTAGCAATGGAAAAAAAGGTTTTCACACTCTCAGAAGCATCAAGTATGCTCCCTCAACTAGAAGAATCTTTTGAGGAAATTGGTGTTGAGCGTTCGGTCATCGTTCATAGCCGTGATGAAATTAAAAAAGCAAGCAATAACGCCGCTCTTAGTGGTGGCAGCACACACGGTCCCCGTTATATCAAAGCGTTAGAAGCAATTAGCAAACATATAGACAAAATTCATGAAGACGGAGTGGTGGTGAAAGACCTTGAAGCTGGATTATGTGATTTTCCCTTCATGATGGATGGACGTATGGTCTACCTGTGTTGGAAAATTGGAGAACCAGATATTAAATGGTGGCACGAAACTGATGCAGGTTTTGCTGATCGAAAACCCCTATATGACGAAATTGACTAGTACATTGATTAATCAGAGTCTCTCAACAAACTTTTGTTACACTAGCTCTATGTATTGAGGCACAAGCCGGTTCAACGGTGTAGGTTCGATAAACCTCATACGGCAATAACAGCCATAGGTGAGGTAAACATCATCCATGCAATACTCAGCAATACTTTTAAGCTGCTTATCTTTCCACATGTCAAAGACTTGACTGCCACTCCCAGATTTTCCAGAAAACCCAAGTATTTGCGCCAACACTCCTAGGCTAACGGCATTACGCATGTCCCAATTTGCCCAAACCATCATCGTGTCATACATAGCATCGGTTCGAAAACGTGCCAATCGAAATTCCATCGATGGTTGAATACGGTGAATGACAGAGCGTTTCCAAATAAACGGAAGATCAAATGATAAGCCGTTGTGAGTAATAAGATAAGGCCCTTTCCACAGTCGCATTCGGTTCCAAAATTGAACAAGAATTTCTTCTTCATTATTTCCATAGAGTAGAACAGACTCTTCGACTTCATCTGAGTGCGTTAAGAGAATCATTCCAATACACACAACGCGTCCAAATGTGCCATCCAACGCAGTCATTAAATACTGCTGCTGCAACCAATCCTCAGGGCTCATCTTGTCCCGGTCAGTGACCAAAACAGCAGGGGGTTTAGCTTTCGGAAGTAAAGCTCGAGTTGATTCATCACACGGAATTGTCTCAATATCTAGTACAACCTTCATGAAAACTCCTATTTTATTAACAGAGCACTTTATTGCTATCATACCTATTTTATCAAGACAGGAAAAACATATTTTATCTTTCATAAACTACGGCATACTTCTTTGACGAGGACAGCCTAGAACCAATCATGCTATAAGTTGATTATGAAACCACGAGTAAAAAAACTTTTTTCATTATTGGCAGGATGGACTTTTATTGTTCTTGGAGTTCTAGGCCTTTTTCTTCCATTTTTACAGGGAATCCTTTTCCTTCTAGTTGGTCTGATTATCCTTTCAAAGCATTATAAGTTTGCTCAACAATGGTTAGACAAGTTAAAAAATCGGTATCCGGCTGCATTTGATATGGCACATCAATTTCGATTGCGCCTCATGAATAGATGGTACAAAAAAAATACTGCCAAAAATAAGGTTTCTGATTCTCATGACGAAACAAGTTTAGCCAAACGGTCAGATTAACGATCACAAGTAGCTACTGTGTCGACTGAAATCACATCTTGAAAATGTGGGTCAATGCAACCATCATCTTACTCATCATAATGGGCCTAATAATGGGATGTGCCCCAAAAACCCCTAAAGTAGAGCTTACAGACACCTATAAGAGAATTTCTTTCAAGACCACCACGATCAATAGACATGAATTAGCGTACACCGTAACCGGTACTGGCCCCCCCATTATCCTCTTGCATGGATTCGCGGCTCAGGGGTGGATGTGGGAACATCAACAGAGTGATCTCGCAAAAAAATTCACAGTTTATACGATCGATCTTCTTGGACATGGATACTCTGACCGTCCACACATTGCATATACACCAGACGTATTTATTGATTCCATAAAGGAGTTTATCTCAGCACTTAATCTTACAGACCCCGTTTTAATTGGAAACTCAATGGGAGCAGGCATCGCAATTGGAATGGCAGTAAAATACCCACAAGTAACTCAAAAAATTGTTCTCATAGGGGGATTTCCTCAAGGAGTTAGAGAGAAAGTTGCACTTAGATCGTACAGAGTTTTTTTGCAATTCAAACCTGAATTTATTCTTCGTATAGGGGCATATTTTTCTGGAAAAAGTTTTTTGCGTAGAACTTTGGAGAAGTTGGTTATTGAGAAAAGCCTTATTACTGATGACGTAATTGATCGTGCCTATCAATTTCGTACATTTCCAGGGTTTTCACGCGTTTTATTTTCAATCCGAAATAATCTTTGGCAATGGGAGGAAAAGTACGCACCGCAGATACCAAAAATCTCTACTCCAACCCTAGTCCTCTGGGGAACACACGACGCGCTGTTCCCTCTTCAAGTTGGCCAGGAGCTACACAAAAAAATACAAAACTCAAAATTTATTGCAATAGAAAATACTGGCCACCTGTCAATGTGGGAAAAACCAAAGGAGGTAAACCGAGAAATTATAGATTTTCTTCATACCCAATGATTTCAACAAGATAGTGTGTGCATCGAAAAACTATTTTTGTACATGGCAATTTACGCAGTCTTGCCTCTTTGGATGGCGCTCAGGAAGCTCATATGGTCCCCCCACCGAATGACATTGAAGGCAATCCTTTTGATCTTTAATGGCCTGATGAGTCTTATTTACCGGAATCATAGGATTGTTGTCCTTTGGACTGGGAAGCAAGGCAACCCCACCAACAATGGCAACTACTGCTAAAAGAAAAATGATATCAGCATTTTTTATCTTCAATGCCATACGCTTCCGCCATAATCTGAGCAACATGTTTTACTTCGGTCTCTCCTTGAAGACCATTATTTAATTGAATCATACACGCTGGACAACTTGTAGCAACAATATCAGCACCACTTTGTTTTATAGCCTTTCGTTTTCTCTCAAATATCTTCTGTGAGCCTTTATAGTTTTTGACAATGTAAGTTCCCGCTCCCCCTGCACACCGTTCAGCATCTTCCATTTCTACAAGTTCACTCCCAGGAATACTACTCAGAAGCACCTGCGGTGCTTTTGTCACTCCTGCCGCTCGCAGGTGACAGGATGAATGGTAGGTAATAGTTTTTGATATATGCGTATTTGGTGTTAGGGCATTAGGTTGTTCAAGCAAAAACTCAGAGATATGTTTTACACGACTTTTAAGTTGTTTGGCCTGCCCGTGACGTTTTTTATCTGTAAATAAAGTTTCATAATCCTTTAACATAAGTGTACACGATGCACAACCCGTGACAATAGTATCGTAGTCCTGTAAAGAATCAATATTAAATAATGCATTCTCTTTGACCTGATCAAGATATCCATATGTTTCAATCGGTGTCCCAGAACAACGTTGAGGCGGTAATGCCGGCTCAAGACCTTGCTCTCTGAGAATAGCGATCACTGCATCACCAACACCATCCCGAAAATAGTTTGCGGCACACCCATGAAAGTATGCAACTGCTGTGTTGTTGCTGTTGTTTCTTGTAAGGTTATGATAGCGTTCTCGAAGAAGGTTTGCTGCAAATCTCGGCAGCTTCATATCTCTGGGAAACTCTGCTGTTGACGAGAGCATTCGAAAGATAGGAGCAGCAATTTTTTCTATCACAGCACGTGGTAATGGACGATCCCACAACAGCTGTGTTTTACCAATAAACTTTACTAATGGATTGAATATCCATGACCTCGACTGTAGCGCCACCGCAACTCCAGCTAACCAGTTTGGATGTTCTGCTCTCTTATCTAAGATAAGTGATGAAACATCAACACCCGCCGGACAGACTGATCTACAGGCTTTACAGTTTAGACAAGCTTCCACAACGCGCTCTGCATTATCATAACTATAGTTTTCGGCTGTTAGAATATGAAACCATCCTCGAGCACTCATATCCTCTGATCCAGAAAGTTCATAGGCAGGACAAACAGCATTACACTTCCCACATGTGGCACATGATTTTGCCAAACGATCATAATCAATATTTTTCTGAAAGGGAGTTGTTGCAATCTTAACCCCTGGATTTAAAATCCCTTGTGGGTCGATAGAAGTTTTGATCATTTCAAATATTGAATATAATTGATCTCCATACATTGGGCGCAACATTTCTGCGCGTATACGTCCATCCCCATGCTCCCCGCAAATAGACCCTTCAAACTTTTTTATTACAATTTCATGAATTTCTTTGTGTGCTTTCACCATCCCTTCCATGTCATTTTGATCATTAAGGTTTAGGAGGGGAGTGACATGTGCATTGCCATCACCAATATGACCGAATATAGCCACAGGTATATTTTGTGCAGCAAAATACTCTTCAAGATACCGAATCAGCTCTGGGACCTTGGCAGCGCAAACAACTACATCATCAACAAAATTTATTGGTTTTTGAGTTTCACTATATTTGTAGAGTGTAGGAAAAATGGCCTTTCGAACAGCCCATAAATTCTGCTGTGCAATTGGTTCCTTTGCAATTTCAGGTTGGCCACACAGTGTTAGCTGCTTACACACTTCATGCATCTTTTTCAGTTGATCTTCTATTCCATCATTCTCATGATGCGCAAATTCAGCAAGTATCGTGGCCTCAGTATCTTCTGGTATGGCAAACTTTTCACGCCCAATTAGATTTAAGGAATTTCCATCAACGAGCTCGAGTGCAGTTGGATCTAAGGAAAGAAATTCTGGAAGGGCGATACCAACATCATCAAGTGATCTGAAATTGAGCAACACAGTGGCAGTTCTCTTTGGTTTTTCAATAAGCTTTAGCGTAGCCTCTGAAATAATTCCGAGTGTGCCTTCACTTCCTATAAAAATTTTTGTTAGATCAATAATGCCATGCTCAAAACCCTCGATCACATCGAATACGTTATACCCACTACTATTTTTGCTAACCTGAGGGCGTTTTGATCTTATTAGTGAAGAATGAGTCTTTATATTTTCAATAATCCCGTGTAACGCTTTTTGCTCAGAGAGAAGTGACTGAATCTCTGGATCATCTACCTTTCTAGGGCTGAGTTCGACCCATGTTTTATTAGGAAGTAAAACACGTAAATGCTCCACATTGTCTTTCACAGACCCGTACCTCAGGGAATGTGGGCCAGATGAGTTATTAGCCAGCATACCTCCGATTTTACATACATCACCACTTGATGGGTCTGGACCAAACATCAACCCCTCGTGCGCGAGATATTTGTTCAGCTCCGCATAGATTATGCCCGGTTGCACGCGAA
Organism: uncultured Nitrospiraceae bacterium; assembly: GCA_964463965.1. GTDB lineage: Bacteria > Nitrospirota > Nitrospiria > Nitrospirales > UBA2166 > UBA2166. The sequence goes on from CAYXED010000004.1 coordinate 29,505, forward strand.
TCTGACGTTTATCTTTGTTCAAGTTGAGAATACGATTCATGCGTGAAATATCGACAATAATACCTTCACCAATTGCGGACCCTGTAAGGTTGGTTCCAGCGGCACGTGGGGTGATTGGTATCCCAGTTGAAATGGCATAAGCGAGCACATGCTCTAAGTCAGATTCTGACTCCGCAAGCACGATCGCACTGGGTTTGAAATTGTAAATACTTGCATCAACGGCATAGGCCGTCAGGGCAGGAAAATCGTCGAGCACCTTTTCATCGCCTAAAGAACGACGAAGGTCCCGAGCGATCGTTAAACGTGTGTTGGTTTCTTGTACAGTCAAGATAGAAGAAGATACCTTCTACCTTACATAAAACTCATAAATTTTGTTTTCGCTTCATCCATAATGTCTGCGGTTACTTGTGAGGAACCCTTATCTTTAGTCATCCGCTCAATCTCACGCTTCGCCATAGGTCGGATAAAGTCAGGAAGTCGTTCAAGTCGTGCCTCTGCTTCTGGCGACCACGTAATATCGTTTGCACTATTTTTTACATCATCCATGACCTGAATCGTGACAGAAGAAAAATCATTCTTCCTTGCATATTCTTCAACATCACGCTTAACCACAGGGCGAATCATTGATGGAATTCGCTCTAAACGTTCCGTAGCTTCTGCACTCCACTCAAGTGGTGGAGCAGATGTCCCTGAGCCTGTAGTAATACCTGAGGCGGCAAGCATGTCAGAGAAAGGACATGCCCCTCCACCGGATGAAGATTCACCATCCCCACTTTTCAGTGTGTCCTTAGTCATTTCAAATGGAGTGGCTGGCGCGGTTCTCCCACCAAGCTTGACCCCTAGAGAACTAACTAAGGAAGTTTCCCCAGCATTGGTTACCATTGAAAATCTTGTTTTGCAAGATGGGCAGCCAAACGTAATACCCAAAGAGTTGTCAGCCACAGCATCAACATTTTCAAAATTCATATAACCTTCACATGTCAAACAAACAAATTTCATGATGCAATCCTCCGTGTCATGCCACCATCACAGTTTTTCTGCCAGAAGCTTCTTAAAATCAAGCACCTCAAGAATCCGTTTTGAAATTTCTGTATAGCGAGCAATCGTTGAATGAGTAGAATCCAGTAAAGGCTTTCCCTTATCAAATGATCGTGCTAGATCGCGATCAAATGGAATCCGGCCTAAGAACGGTATATCTAGAGTCTCACACATTTCATCGGCCTGACTTTCAAATAACTCACTTTCGGTTTCGCATTCAGGACACCGAAATTCACTCATATTTTCAATCAAACCAAGAATTTTTATGTTGAGACTTCGTGCATACAAAACTGATTTTCTAACAACATCCATCGCCATTTCTGATGGCGTGGTGACAATCACTGCTCCGTCAAGATCAGGAATGAAACTTGAAATAACCGGTGGTTTGTCCGCCGCTGCACCTGGAGGAAGATCAATTAACAAATAATCCACTTCTCCCCACACGATATCGGCTAGAAACTCTCGTATTACGGTCATTTCAAGGGTACCCAACCAAACTGGACTTAAATCCATAGGACGATTCCAGCGAACTGGTGATAGGTCGTTAAGGAAAAAGTCCATGGACCCTACTTTTATGCCAAGAGGACCAACAGGGGGTAACGCGCCCTCTGGCGTCATTGTCAATTCCTGACCACGAATTCCTAACATGTGAGGAACACACGGACCGTTTAGGTCAACATCAAGAACAGCAACCTTTTTATCCTGTCGTGCAATGGCAAGAGCAAGATTCACAGTGGTCATACTCTTTCCTACTCCACCTTTTCCACTGAGAATAGCAAGCTTTCTCTGGATACCCACCATTCGAGACTGTAATTGCTTGGTTTGCTCGCTAATTTGCTCAACAACTTTTGCATCATCTTCATACTTAAGTTTTGAGAGTATGTCTTTCAAGTTTTTCGATTCAGTCATCTCTTCAAATCATCCTATCTCACAAATAACACCCTACGGGTCCCCTCTGAAGCGAGGTACCATTATCGTAGGGCATAGCGAGGCTGTCAAACTTTTGATAATCAGTGGGGAGAAAACCCATCAAGCCAAAAATGGGAGAAAGATATATTCGTGTGGTATATCTAAAATTTAGCCCACATCACAGTGTGGTCAGAAGGATTTTCCATATTTCGTGGCTTAACGTCTACTTCTGCTTTAAGGCATTTTTCCGCAAGCGGTATTGTTGCCAAGATATGGTCAACTCTCCAACCACGGTTCTCAATCAAGGTATTGGGTTGTCGGTAGTCCCAAAAAGTATATTGAAGTTTTTTAGGATGCAGTTTTCGAAATACATCTGTGAAACCCCATGATACTGTCTCATAATAAGCTTGTCTTACATCTTCATGAAAACAAACGTGTTTAAGTTTTGTGTTCGGCTTGTCAACGTCAATTGGCTCAGGAGCAACATTCATGTCACCACACCAAATTACTGGTTTCTTGGCAGACAAATTCTTAGAAAAATACTCCCGTAAACGCTTATACCACTGAAGTTTATAAGAATATTTTGGCGAATCTATGCTTGCTCCCTGAGGTACATAGGTATTCACAATAGTGACTCCATCAATGGTTGCCCGAATAAGCCTCGCTTCATCGGGTTCTCCTCCATCACAAAACCCACTCACTACCTTGGTGGGAACACTCAGAGTTAATAGGGCAACACCATTGTATGATTTCATTCCACGAAATGTTACATGGTAGCCAGACCCATCGAAACTCGACAGTGGAAATTCAGAGTCTTGAACCTTGGTTTCTTGAAGGCATAACACATCAGGCCTATGGTATCTCAACCATTGGAGGACAATAGGAAGTCTTTTGCGGATGGAATTGACGTTAAAGGTTGCAATTTTCAATCCGTTATTCCTCTGCCCCAATCGGCCCACATTCTATCCACAACTACACGATGAACAATTGCATTTGGCCCGAGAGTCACAAGATAAATTGCTGTTTCAGCAATATCAAAAGGATCAATCAATCCACTTTTTTCTATTTCTTCTCTTGACGAATCTACTAATTCATCTGCAACTCGCCCAGGACAGATCGCAGTAACGCGTATTTTGTGTGGACGTCCTTCATCAGCCAACGCCTGAGTCAGCCCAAGAATTCCAAATTTTGATGCGCTATAAGTTCCAGTTCCGGACCATGACTCTACCCCGGCAACGCTTGACATATTTATGATATGTCCGCCGCCATTTTTTTTCATCGCCCGGAACCCTGCACGGCAACAAAAAAACATTCCCTTAAGATTTACATCCATGACACGTTCAAATATTTCAGTCTGTGTATCAGCAATATGTTCCCCAAGAATAATTCCGGAATTATTTACTAAAATATCAATCTTCCCAAATTGATCCTCAGTTGTTTCAATCAGTCTTCTTACTTGTCCCTCATCCGTCACATCAGTTTGGATGACCACTGCGGAACCTCCTTGTTCACGGATAGTCGAAGCGACTTGCTCACATAGTTTCAGTCTCCTCGCTGCAATTACAACAGTTGCCCCTTCTTCCGCAAATCGAAGTGCAATAGCTTTACCTATGCCACTACTACTTCCTGTAACAATCGAAACTTTATTTTCTAACCTCTTCATCTTTTCACCTTTACTTGTAAGCACTCAATCCCATATAACGGAGAAGATATTTTTTTGCCTCGACATTGAGGACATCGCCCAGGTCGTGTAAATCTAGTCCGAGTAAAGAATTCATAGCCACATTCATAGCAAGAGGAGGGTTTCATAACAAATCTTCTCGAAGTGTCTCGAGATACAGATCTAAGGATATGAGGCATATGCCCTTCAATGTCATTCTGTGGAACGCCTATCTCCGATGATAACATTTTGGCCGAACACAAGTTTTTGGTAATATGCCATATGATTTTTTGCCGTATTGTAAGAGAACTGTCGCGCATCAATGCTACCAAAACCACCTTAGTTGTGGTGTGCCAAACAGGTTACAATAATTCTTTTCCAATTGCATTACACGTGTTTCCATGCAAGAATTATTGACGTAACATGGCTCCACGATATAAATATATGCCTAAAGACTAAAAAGACAATGAAAAGAAAACTAATTATAGTCACAACCTGCATACTTGTTCTATTAGGCTCTGCAGCATATGCGGAGCTCAAAGAGACAATACGTTTTCCATCCGAAGATGGGTTAATGGTTACTGCCGACCTCTATATTAAACACAATGCAAAAGACGCCCCATTTATTATTCTCTATCATCAAGCTGGGTGGAGCCGAGGTGAATATGCTGAAATCGCGCCTAGACTAAATCAGTTAGGGTTTAATTGTATGGCAGTTGACCTTCGCTCTGGAGGAAAAGTTCGAGGAGTACGGAACCACACGACTATCCGTGCAACTCAGCAGCAAAAAAACATGTCATATGAATCCTCGCTCCCAGACATGTTGCGTGCCATTGAAGCCGCAAAAAAGGGATTTGCCTCAGGAAATGTTATTCTTTGGGGAAGTTCATATTCAGCCTCACTGGCACTAAAAGTTGCTGGAGATTGGCCAGATCTTGTTGATGGAGTAATTGCGTTCTCTCCAGGGGAATATTTCAAAACTCATACAAAAGATTGGATTCAGAGTTCGGCTACACACATCACAGTGCCAACTTTTATCACATCGGCACGTGGTGAAACTCCAATGTGGGAAGAAATATTTTCGTCAATTCCAACAAAGGAAAAATCTTCGTATGTGCCCTCAACAAAAGGTAATCACGGATCCCGTGCATTATGGGGACAGTTTCCCGATAATGATGGGTATTGGATGGCAGTGGAAAAGTTTCTTTCAGCACACTTTGCGCCTTAACGCTACTGATTCCCTATACAGCCCTTAATTGTATTTCTAAAAAACGTATTGGCAACGTGTCTATGTTTTTCAACTTCCTTGCATAGGTGATCAGCAGCAACTTCCCAATCAACATCGAGATACCCCATTCGGCGTGCAAGAAATGCGTACTCATTGGTATTTAGTTTTGGAAGAATGAGATCTTTTGCATTTCCACGAACAATTCGTAAAGCATCACTAAGAGAACGAAAAAAAACATAGGCTTCGCGGCATTCTCGTTCATTTTCACGTGAGATTAAACCCAAACGCCCCAAGACCTCGAGAGCCGCCTGGGTCGACGGCGTTCTCAACTCTTCATGTGCTTCCCCATGTACTATTTGCAGATATTGCACAGCATATTCAATGTCGATCAACCCTCCAGCACTAATCTTTACATTGAATGTATTTGGAGCAACAAGTTCACGTTTCTGCCGTTCCCTAATATTATTTGCTGCTTCAAAGTCCCAAAAACTTCCGCTATACACAAATCTGTGACCGTGTTCCTCCACAGACAACCCTAATGCTGAATCCCCTGCAACCCATCGAAGTTTATTAAGGGCCTGACGCTCAAATTGCTCCGCTTGCCCACAATCGCTGTAATAAGAACAAAATTCTTCAAACAAGGTTGAGAGACGAGCAGCTCCGTCACCAAATGGCCTAAGTCTCGTATCAAAATGAAAGATTCCCTCTGGTCTTGAATAAATAAAGTTCATTATGGATTCTGAGAGACGATCAAAATACTCTGCATTATCTAATGGTATTGCTCCTGTTGTCACGCCTTGGCCTTGGTAAATAAAGAGAACTTCTAAATCAGATGCATATCCAAGTTCACGTCCCCCAAATTTTCCCAGTCCACAAATTGTAAAGGCACAGGGCTCCCCATTTTTCAATCTTGGAAGACCATGTATTGCAGAAAGCGCTGTACCACACTCTACATACGCACGATCCAGTAAAACCTCAGCAAGGTTACTCAATGAATTTGAGAAGCGAGACAATACTCCCTGAGGTTCTAAAAGATGTCGTACATCAATTCTAAATGTCTCACGATCTTTCCAAACATTTAACGTATCACGGCGCTCTTCAAAGGTGTGAGTCGGATCCAACCACTCTTTTAACTCCAGATTTAGCTCTGATTTAGTACGTGTCTTTCCCGTGCGATTAAAATCTTCAAGAACAGGCAAGAGAGCGTCAAAACGCACTCGTAGAAAATCCTCCCATAGAAAATCACTGGCTCCAAAAAAACGAGCAAGAAAATCTAGATTATTTTTTTTGCTAAAACTAAGAAAGGTTGATTGCTGATCAGGGATATCTTGATCAAGAATCTTGTCCAAAAATCGGTCGAAATGTTCCATTGCTTTAGCAGGATCAGGCGCTAATGGTAAATATTGAGTAAAACGCTTGATTAACACTGCTGCATTCCTAACTGTTTGTTGTTTATGCTCATCTTCGAGTTTATATCCACGTCTATCAGAGATTAGAAATGTGTCGTGTATATCATCTCCCACGCTACTGGTTTTTATTCCATATATATATATACCGCGCAATGACAATGCATTCGACATGGCATAGAGAAAAGCAAAACTATTCTTTGAGTACACATTCATAATAGTCCAGTGCTCTGATAACGTATTGTCAAAATTCACTTCTATTTTTGCTATGAGATCAAGCGGAATATGTGTGATTTTCGAAAGGCCTTCAGCTAACCATCGATTTACTGACATCCTAACTTCGTAAAATTTGCTCTCCTCTAACAACTGAAATAAAAAAGTGAGGCCATTCTCAATACCCTCTAGAAATTTTTCGTCTATGGCAGACTTACCTTCATATCGTGCAATAAACACATCAATAATGTATTTCTTGTTATTTTGCACTTCATTGCGAGGCGTTTTTTCCCTAGGGGCAATGGTGTAGGCGGTTGCATCTTGAATGTTGAAACCAAATGAGGTTAAAACACCTGTTATCGTAGACAATGCAGAGAAGTAATCCACAGCAGTGACGGTAACGGTGAACATTTTTGATTTACCTTGAACGATGGAAAGCGCGACAGTTTTATTCCCGCTCAGACTATTAATCATTTTTACATGCCCAGAAATCTCAGCTTGAGAAAACTGGACACAATACTCATCACTCATTTGCTCACGAAAGTAATCAGCGCTAAAATCATTCATACACTGCATAATGCCCTAAGTAGTTCTCTATCCTCAACAAGTTTCGGCATTCCAGTGTTACTAGGGGTACAAAACAGTTCTAGAATGACTCTTAAGATGAAAAATAAAAATTTTCAATTATTGTATCCCCTCAGTTTTCATAATCCTTTGAAGAGGCGAGACCAATGACACAGCAGTCTCCCCATAATATTCAGGCAAAAGATTTACTTCTTTCACCCTTTTTAACGCCAGGGCAAATCCACACATTCCTTAGGCAATATGGGTTTGAGAACCCCAAACAGGCTTGTGAAAATATGCAACTCATGGCTAATGATCTCGAATCCAAAAAATTACTTGCAGACTGCATCAATGAGATACTCGAATCAGTATCGTTATCAATAGACCCTGATCTTACTCTAAGTTACTTTGAGCGATTTGTTAAAGCATTCGCTAAACAGTGCCACGATAACAAGATTTTATATAGGACATTCATGACAAGTCCTCATACACGTGAAATCCTCGTAAAAGTATTTGGAAGCAGTCCGTTTATGTCACAGATTTTAATTCGTTATCCATTTTTATTTTTCTTCCTATTGGAACCAAATTTCTTTTTGCACAAACGTACTAAAACCCAACTTCGTCGTAAATGTGCAGAGATGGTTGATCCACGCGACACTGAAACAGAAAAACTCGATGCGCTTCGTGTCTTCAAAAAGCAGGAAATGCTTCGAATAGGCATTAAGGATCTCATGCAACCCACCTCTGTGAGAAAGACAACGGCTGCACTTTCCATACTTGCTGAAGTAATAATTGAGAATGTTTATCAGATTTGCAATACGAGGCTTCAAGCACAACACGGATGCCCGCAACACCGTTCCAATACTGGGAAAACCGTTGCAACTAGATTTGCCATTCTAGCTATGGGGAAACTTGGAGGTAAGGAGCTTAACTTTAGCTCTGATGTTGATTTAATGTATGTTTTTGAATCTGAAAACGGGCTAACACAGTCTGGTAGTATCGCTAATACAACATCGCAGATACCAAATAGCGAATATTTTCGCTATTTGGCACAATCAATTACTACGGTACTGAACGAAGTAACACATGAAGGCTATCTGTTCCGTGTAGATTTAAATCTTCGGCCAGAGGGCAAAGAAGGAGCCATCGCAACATCTCTTGAAGCCTATCATCGCTATTATTCTACCCGAGGGGAAACGTGGGAGCGCATGGCCCTTTTAAAAGCTTATCCGATTGCTGGAAGTCGACCTCTTGGACAACGTTTTTTTTCGACTATAGATTCGTTCGTTTACAACACGCCATTCACAACAACTGAGTTTGAAGAAGTAAAAAAAATTAAAACTAGAATTAATAAGAAACTTGTCAAGCTACATCCGCACGACAGGAACATAAAACTTGGCATTGGGGGTATTCGTGAGATTGAATTCATTGTTCAGTCTCTTCAGCTTGCATATGGGAAAAAATATCAGAACCTTTATGATCGACATACTATTAGTGGGCTTAGAAAATTATATTGCCATACACTGCTCTCAGCTCATGATTACAAAAATCTACGTTCCGCGTACATTTTTTACCGTAATGTAGAACATAAGCTTCAAATGGTAGAAGACCTTCAAACACACACCCTTCCAACTAACCCAAAAGAACTACAGAGATGTGCACTGATGTCAGGATATCGAGACACAGAAAATAATAGTGCGGCAAACCAACTTAAACTTGAGGATGAGGCTCACGCTGAACGTGTGAACAAAGTATTCAGAACGCTCTCCCTATAGAAAGAGCACACCTACAAGAAGACGAAGAGGAAGGTCCAGGAGCTACTATGCTGCTGCAAGTTGCATAGTAAGAAGATGCCACTCTTGGCGTTGGAACTTCAAGTTCCGTTTTAATTCTGCATATCGATTTTTTAGTTCGGTACGCTCCAAAGTTGCCAAAAGTTCATTTTTCTTACTTCTATACCATCGCTGTTTGAATGTCGCCCACTCCTCAAGTGCTATTAGAAACTGATCATAGCGTTCTTCAAGGTGTTGACACCATCGATCGGCTTCTTGAAGATTTTCTGCTTTCCGCAAGGCACGGGAATATTGCATTGCGAGAGCAGCCTTTTCAATATGAAATTGGGAAGCCTTTTTTAGCCGACTGGTAAGCCCTATAAACGAAAACGTTTTAATGATCCACTTTGATGGATCAAAGTGCCACCATCGCGCCCCATTCCTGTAATCACCCTGAAAGCTGTGGTGGTAATTATGGTACCCCTCTCCAAACGTCAACAATGCGAGAATTAAATTATCGCGGGAAGAGTTTTGATCAGAATATGGCTGACTGCCCCATATATGGGCAAGGGAATTGATAAAAAATGTGAAATGGTGGATTACTACCACACGTAATAGCCCAGCAAGTAAAAGTACACCCAGAGCAGAACTAAAGAAATACCCAATCAAAAGTGGAAGGGCAATATTCATGAAGAGTACAATTTCTGTGTAATACTTATGTTGCCACATGACAATCGGATCACGGGCAAGATCTTTTACGTTCGAAAAGTCATCTTTGCCACTCTCATACCTATGAATCATCCATCCTATATGCGAAAACCAAAAACCTCGTGATGCGGCATAGGGATCTCGATCTTTATCATCAACAAACTTGTGGTGATTACGGTGATCCGATGCCCAATTAAGAATACTGTTTTGCAACGCACAAGCTCCCCAAATTGCATAAAACACGCGGATCAAAATGTGTGCTTGAAAGGTTTTGTGCGACCATAAACGATGATATCCAGCTGAAATAGAGTGTAATGTAAGCGTTGCAAATAGCATACATACACCCCAGTCAAGTAGATCAAACCCTACGTAAAACCCGTAAAGCGGGACAAGGGTACACGCCAATATTGGTGTGATAATGAGTACTAATGCGGGTACTGTATGGAAAGGTGCTTTTTCCATCTATTACATTCCTTTTTTCAATAGTCCATAAAATTCTAAGGTCATGCGGCTACACTTATAGACTCAGCTTCATCATACACTGCCCGTGGATACGATCGAATATTCCAAACAAGCCCAAGTTTTGATAGTGCCACAATGCCATAGTGGGTTATATCAATTTCCCACCAATACATGCCCTGACGTTCAGAACTTTGATATCTATGATGATTATTGTGCCAGCCTTCTCCCATCGTGATTAATGCCAATATGAAGTTGTTCCGGCTATCATCACCTGTGTCGAACCGTCGTTTTCCAATTAAGTGTGTAAACGAGTTAATACAAAAAGTGCCATGATATAGTAGCACCGTGCTGATGAAAAATCCCCATATAAGCATTTGAGGTCCAGAGGTTCCAAGACCTGGGAAGACACTGTTCAGGCCTACTCCCAAAAAAAACGTGGCGACTGCAAGTAGAATGGGAGGGACCATATACCATTGTCCAAGAAGGCGAAGTTCTGGAAATTTATTAAGATCCCTTACAAGTTCCATCTCTGTGTGGTTATACTTCGTGCTGATCACCCAACCAACATGCGCGTGATAAATCCCTGATATACTAGGAGAATGAACATCATTTTCAGTATCCGAGTACAGGTGGTGATGGCGATGGTGTGACGCCCACCATATTGGACCCTTTTGAGCTGACATACAACCCAGGAAGGCTAATAAAAACTGGAAGGTTCTGCTAGTTTGGAATGTTCGGTGAGAAAAGTATCTATGATACCCACCTGTGATTCCAAACATCCTTATGCCATACAGGGCAAAGCAAACACCCACTGCAACCCAACTGACACCTACCCATAGTGCAACAAAGCACACGAGATGAACGGACAAGAAGACCATCCACTGTGCTTTTTGCTTGAGCGAACGCTCGATCCCGTCACTCACAGCGCTATTAACCATCTGATGGCTACCAATATCTCACATCCAAAATCTCCTAAGCATACTAGATTACTCACCGAAATTAAAGCAGAGGGATACTTTTCTTAGGTAACAAGTTATCTTTGTATTCTACAATACATTACAAGTACTTTACGTCTCTATCGACACCGCCAAGGGCACTCTGATAGAGTTGTGACAGTAAACCCCAGAGCGAAGCTGCATGATACTATTTCGTAACATACTTACCACACTTTTGATCCTATGTTTTTTCATCCCTGCTTCCAGCATTGCCGGACCCTATATTGAACTAGGGGTAGGGGTTACAACTCGTGACGTCATAGAGGAAGGGTTGACCGAAACGGGTGAAACCATTCTTACTGATCCTCCAACAGGAGTTGGGAGAGGCATTGCCGATTCTACCAGGTCTCTCTCAGAAATAGGATGGAACTTTGGAGACCGAGTCACTTTGTACGGCAATATCGGTGCCGTTGACTTGAAGATTGATGAGTTTGATGATTTCAATAGCGACTTTGAAGTAGCACTGGGTGGCGGGGCAAAAATTAACTGGTATACCTCCCCTGGCCCTAACCGACTATCACTTTTTACTGATTTCAGTGTATTGACTTTCTCAGCAAGCGATACAGTCTCTGGAAGATTTGAGGACACATTTAGAGTCGCAGACGAGGACATTCGGTTAACAGAATATACCCTGAAACTTGGCGTATCAATGGTTCATCCAACTCTTGATCGACCATATGCTGGAATACGACTTTCAACAATCAATGGAAGCGATACCGTAAGTTTTCGCCCAGACCAAAATTTTTCAACAGCGGTCACAAGAAAGCTTGATATTACTGAAGACGATAACTTTGGGCTTTTTGCTGGGACTACATTTTTCTTTGATCAACACGAAAAAGCAGGGCTTAATATAGAACTCAATATAATCGATGAATTTTCTTTCATCACGGCATTTAGACTAAACTTTTAGACGAGATGATTCAGAACATGTCTAACATCATTCTATCTTGCCTCAAACCATTACCATTTCGATTGTTAGCAGGCTTTGGAATCCTCGTAGCTTTGCAAGGTTGTCACTTAATTGAGCGTGCTCAGGTTATGGAAGAAAGTACTTCGTACTATAGCGGAACTCCTAGTTACTTTTATTATCCTCACAATTACTATTCGTACTACCCCTACTATGGATATCCCTACTATGGATATCCATATTCATCATTCTACTATGGGGGTTTCCATGGAAGCAGTGTAGGCAGTGGGTCTGTTGGTCGATCATTTCGTGGCAGTGGTGGCTCCGCTGGTCGTAGTTCTGGATTCAGTTCTGGCGGCGGCGGCGGCGGCGGCGGCGGCGGCGGCGGCGGACGAGGCTTTCGATAATGTACACAACAAGAAAAATACATCCTTCCATGTCATTCCTGGTCTATCTATTTGGGGCGATACTGCTGCTTGCCACAACAGGCTGTGAAACGTTTTCGAAACGTACGGAAGCGAACCGTGCACTTTCATTGCTTGACCACGGCGTGAAACAACATATTGGGGGTAATCCTGAAGAAGCAATTAAGTCATACGAAGAAGTACTAAGTTTTACGAAAGACCCTGAGATGCAAGCGGCTGCTTTTGGAAATATTGGGCTAGCGCTTATCGCTATCGGAAAAGCAGAAGAGGCTCAGTTAAAGTTTGAGCAAGTGGTCTCGTTAACTAAACACCTAGAAACTAAAGCACGTGCTTTAAACAACATTGGGGAGCTTCGGCAAAAACAGGGTGACTTTCAAAGCGCCCGTACAAGTTATGAAGAAGCCCTGCTTTTAACTACAGATGAATCTCTTGTGGATTTAATCAACAAACACCTTAAAACTCTCGATAAGTAGCGCTCATTTCCAATTCAACACTACTTCTACTAACGGGAAATATCTGGTGCAATCAGTTCTTTCGGAAGCAGGATTGTATTACGAAGTATATCTATTACCAGTTCTCCAAGCCCCGTCAGACCTGAAGTTACAGACTCACCTGGCATCATTGTGACTTCAGGATCGTCAAGAGGTCCTTTCACTTCAAAAACCGCTGTGAGGATTCCGCGTCGTTGATCTCCTCCAGCAAATATTTTGTTTAGAACAGGGATATTATTTAGAATGTTCTCGTACGATCCAAGCGGACTTATCGCCATTACAGCATCCACGTGATCATTAGGAATATCATAACGCCCTGCTCCTGCAATCTTTAAAATAGGACTGTTGAGAGAGAGATTTTTTATAGACATGACGCCCTTATCCATAGCTAATGTGGCTATAATTGAATCAAAGGCCAGTCCTTTTGATGACAAGTCAGGAACATGTCCAGAAAGCAACTGTGGTAAATTTAGAAGATTCAACATTTTTGACAATGCTGTAAATTTACGAATTCGTCCATCAGAAACTGTTAGATAAATATCCCCATCAAGTGTCCTTGCAATACCTTGTTCATGGCCGCCGCCGCTAAGACCACCTTTAATATTAGCCCGTCCAAACATTAAGTTTTCATTACCATCAAGCAATGCCACAATATCCTCGATAGGAACTCCGGTAAAATTAGCATGAGTATCCATGTGAACTGATTCATTTTCCGGCATATAAATAGTGGCGTCAGCTTGTAACGTTCCATCACCATTTCGTGCTCTAAGAAGCTCAAGTGTAATTACGCCATCCTGTCCCGTTGCGACAACATGCATGTTGTGCCATTTCACGCCAGAATATTCCCCTACCCCAACATGGATATCAGATTGAAGCGTTGTGGTGCGACTCAATGATGTGACCATATCTCCAAAGGACGATGGTTCATCAGAAGAAAACATTGCCCCAAAATCAAAATGGGGAACATCAATAACCATTCGGATATGGGGAAAGACGCGCAAGCCTGTTACTGTGCCCTTAATATCTACATCCGATCCTTCAAATTCTCCAGAAAGAGTTTGGATATTCACGCGTCCATTGTCCTGATTGCTAAATTGTAGATCAACGTTGACATCATCAATTACGACAAGTTCAGAGGTTGTTTCGTCCACAACAAGTATTCTTCCGTCTAATAGTGAAACTTTTCCGGAAATTCCCATTGCATCAGGCTGTTCTTCAACGTTTGTGATTTTCAGATTGGTTTGAAATAACCCCTTTTCCGGGTACACCCCCTGAATACTAACATCTGGTGTTCTCTCGTGAAGTTCATCAAGTCTCACTGAATTGCTGTCTATTTCAATTAAATACTGAGGAGGATCTGTGAGCACAATATCTCCAAATATGTGAAGAATAAGAGGCATAAGATCAAGTTGAATCTTTTGAATCTTTATTCTGTTGCCTCTTTCTAAAACTAGTTCAGCGTTGATATTTGCTGAAGTACCTGCCGGTTTATTCGTACCAGATTCATCACTATATTCAGTTTTTTTCAAATCAAGTTGTGTAGAAATTATGGTTTTATCTTGCCTTTTTTGAACTCGGAGATCAAAAACCGTGATTCCACTAACTAGGGTATCTGGCAATGGAGAAGAAATATTCCCTTTTGAAACAAGAAGCTCTAAAAGCTCGCGCGCATCTGCCGATGATTTAACTATTATGTTGGAATCATTTCCAAAAAATTGTGCATCAACTTTTGTGCGCGAACGTCCTACTTTCCCTTTCACATCAGAAACTTCTACACCTTCTGGAGAAAAATATACTTGCCCAAAAAGTTTCGAAACAGGTAGATCTAGCCACGTGCTGTGAAACGCTATATCTCGTCCTCGAAATATTCCTTCAAACTCTAATTCCCCATCACGAAGGGAGCCCAGCACATTCAAAATTAAACGACCACTACCTGTTGAAGTCTTATATCCCCAAATACTCTTTGAACGATCCTCTGGTTCATCAAGATCTACAAGAAAATCTAAAAAATCAGAACTAGGTACCATGAGAGAAATTTTTGTATCAATATCAGCCTCATCATAAAGCCTAGTGACAATCCCAGTACCGCTCAACACTTTAGATTGACTATAACGTCCGGAGAGCGACTGAAGCTCCAAACTATCATTTTCCAGAAGTACTGCTGCATTTATACCTCTAAATGGAGTTCGCTCTTCTCCAAAATAGCCATTCAAGTTCTCTAGCTCAAATTCGGCAAAAGTGGAAATATTCGATAGAAATGGCGCATTTAAAACACCAGACAAGTTACTTCGAACAACACGAATGTTTCCCGATATATCAGCGTTACTCACGTTATGGTAAAACATCGTTTCATTGATATGAGGTGAAAATGCAGTGAGTGTCGTAGCAATATCAAGCACAGAAGTGCTGATCTTGCTTTCAAATGTCCACGGCTCTTTACCTGCTTGCTGGAATGCAATAGCTCCTACAAGACTCCCATCCTCAAGGCGAATATTGATGTTCTCAACATACAACTGCCGAGAGTTAGAGCTAAGTATTGCTGTTACTTCTGCCTCAAGATCTGCAAAACCATAGAGACCACTATCCTGCTTTGTTCCAAGATATGACTGAAAGTTGGCCATATCTAGAGATGTAACGCGTGTCGTTCCTGAGAACTTGTATTCAGAATTCAAACTTTTAGACGATGCCTGTTGTCCGATTTGTGACGCAAATGTTCCTGTTACGCTAATTTTTGCGTGGGCTTCTCTCTGTGGCATAACTCCACTTATTGAAAACTCTAATGGTGCATCAGGGCTTGGGGTTATAACAGCAAGATTTACTTGATCAAGATGAATATCGGGTAAGCTATCACCTTGCTTATCAGGTGTCAGCCTAATTTTCCCATTTCTCACCATAACCTCTTGCACGCTTGAAGAAAATCCAAGAATGCTCGCCACAGGCGTTCCAGCACCATTTTCTGTGATAAAGAGATCCGAAAAATGAATCCGTCCAGGGTGGTCACTACGAAGATTGAATCTCGGTCCATCAAGCTCTAATCGTTTCACGACAATTTCTCTTCTAAACAACGAGAGAAAGCTCAGATCGAGCACAAGATGATCTGCTGAAAAGAGTGGTACTTCGTCATCACGTTCAAGAAGCGCAACACTCTCAAAATGAAGTTTTACCTCTGGGAATATACTGAGGGAGCCTTCTGAGAATTTAACTGTTGCATTTAACTGGGACTCAATTTTTTCTAGTACGTATGTCTTGTAAAAATTGATATTGGCTAGGTTAGGAAAAGCCCTTAAGAGAAGGAAAGATGTCCCAACGAGCAAAATGAGAAAGAATACGCCTGTTAACAACCACCGACGGCCAGAATTTTTTGCCATTAGCTATTCTTCGTATCCATACCTACAAGCATCAGTATATCGTAGTTTTTACTTCATAGTGAGATCTCATGGGATTGAGGCAGTAGATTGACCACATTCTAGGAAGCGTGTTACCGTTGAGCGCCATGAGAACGATGTCTATAATGCTAGAGAAACGCATTAAAAAGTCACGATTGTTGGTACTTGGCAGCCTTATAATCGCTGCGGTAGCCGGCTCCATTCTAACATCTACCGCGCAAGTTTGGGCTACAGAAATTGATGAGTTGCATAATCGACTAGATACGATGAGAAATGATCTCGATAGTGTTAAGAAAGATGTACAGCAAATTCTAAAAATACTTGAAGGTGCGAGAGGGGGACGTCAAGGTGGAGGTCCAGTCACCGCAACTGTCAGCATAGATGACGACCCTATGATGGGAAATCATAATGCTCCATTAACTCTCATAGAATTTTCTGATTATCACTGTCCATTTTGTCGGCGATTTTCCATCCAAACATTCCCTAAAATTAAAAGTCAGTACATAGACACTGGAAAAGTGCGCTATGTTTTCCGTGATTACCCACTCGATGCTATCCATCCCAATGCCAGGAAGGCCGCAGAAGCTGCGCATTGTGCTCAGGAGCAAGGGAAATACTGGGAAATGCATGATGCAATTTTTGAAGAAAATGACCGAGGGTTTCCTGACTTGCAGGACTTGGGAGAGCGAGTTGGATTGGATATTGCTTCATTAAGTAAATGCGTACAATCTGGGAAATATGCCTCAGAAATAGATAAAGATTATCAGGATGGTACCCTTGCCGGCGTAACTGGCACCCCAGGATTTTTCCTCGGACCAACAAGAAGAGGTGCAACAATAAATGGTACCCTCATAAGCGGGGCACAACCTTTTTCAAGTTTTACCAAATTATTTGACGAGCTCCTTGCTGACCCCCCTGCCCAATAACATTATAGACCCTAATCTCTACGTGAGATTTACTACCTTTGTGCCAACACTTGCCATTCATTAAATCTCGGGTGTTATCATCCTAAAACTGTGGGTTCTTGACTCAATTGTTAATAAATTGATAGCATCGGGGCCTCTCAAATTCAGGTTTTGCTTTTCCCTGTTGCTGAAGGCGTCTCATGGGTGGAAAACCTAAACAAAAATCCACGGCTAAGAAAAAGGTTGTGGCCAAATCCGCCGCCAAATCTAAGAAAAAGGTTGTGGCCAAATCCGCCGCCAAATCTAAGAAAAAGGTT
>CAYXED010000004.1:46990-189468 GCA_964463965.1 uncultured Nitrospiraceae bacterium
GCGGCTAAATCCTTACCCAAACGTCCCGTCAAATCCGCCGCCAAACCTAAGAAAAAGGTTGCGGCTAAATCCTTACCCAAACGTCCCGTCAAATCCGCCGCCAAACCTAAGAAAACTAAGGGTTCTCAACGTTTTGAGGATATCAAAAACGCCCTAATGATACAGAGGGAAACTCTTCTTGCTGAAGCTGGAACTGTCATGAATAGCACTGTTCGTGTGGGAAGTTGCCCAGATTTAACGGACCAAGCTTCCGCAGAAAGTAATCAAGCATTTGTATTGAAACTGAGGGAACGTGAGCAAAAGCTACTCACAAAAATTGAGGAAACACTGGCACAAATTAAACAAGGTACATATGGTATATGCCAAGGGTGTGACGCCCCAATCCCATACCAAAGGCTAAAAGTTCGCCCAGTAACCACTCTATGCATTGAGTGCAAGACACTACAAGAGGAAGAAGAAAAAATACGCCTGGGATAAAAGAAACTACGTTACCCTCCGTAAAACCACCCCGTCGTTCGCATTTCAAGCGGGGACTCAAGTGATTGTATCCCAGCTTCAATCACCTCCCCCACTAAAATTGAGTGATCCCCCCGTTCAATACAATCCGTCACCTTACACTCAAGAAAAGACAACGCAGATGAGATAATTGGTATGCCTGTCATTTTAGTTGTAGTTTTATGCCCACTGAGTAGCCCACCTTCAACATCAATAACCACAGGTCGAAAAAACTCCTCTGCAAGACGCTCCTGCCCAGTGCCAAGAATATTCACAACAAAAACACCCTCACTCTTGATGGTCTTATAGAGTTCGCGCTCTTTCTTTACACCTGCGACAACTAAAGGCGGAATAAAAGATGCTTGAGAAAGCCAGTTGACAGTCCCTGCAGAAACCCCAGCACC
The DNA here is from genome assembly GCA_964463965.1 of uncultured Nitrospiraceae bacterium. Taxonomy (GTDB): domain Bacteria; phylum Nitrospirota; class Nitrospiria; order Nitrospirales; family UBA2166; genus UBA2166. The sequence goes on from CAYXED010000004.1 coordinate 47,890, forward strand.
TTTTCCACTTGTGATAACATACAATCCGTAAGTTAACATTCGTAATGCTTGTTTTTTAGCTTGGGTGTCCATTGATCACTCCACACACAACCTTAATTTTTAAAGTGTAGCATTTAGAGGATAAAAATTATTTGGCTTTTAGTTTTGCAAGATGCTCTTTTGCTTGCTGAAGACGATTTTGTTCACCTTTTACATCTTCTGCCAATGCAATATAAGTCTCGAACTCCCGAATTGATCTTTTTCGGTCAACCTCAACATAAGCTTGCGCTAAATGAAATCTCGCGGCCAGATAATTAGGTTTCAATCTAACTGCTATTGAATATTCAGTGATAGCTTGTTCCGAATTATGCATGCGTTGGTAAACTGTTCCTAAGTGATTGTGCACCTCAGCTATAGCGGGTCGAAGATCTAATGATTTTTCCATTGCTTCGATTGCATTCGGAAAGTTTTTCTGATCTCTATAGGAAAGCCCAATACGATGATATGCCTCTGCCTCATAGACTGTATTAAGAAAACCTATGTCAAGTGCATTGCGATATCCTTCCACCGCTCGACTCAAATTAGGATCACCGCACAACCCTACTCTGTCAATTTCTGCACCTGCAAAATGCTGAAGTGAAAGAAAATCATCTTGCTCCATACCGCTTGTTTCTCTGGCGGATCTAACATCAGTGATGAGTTGCAGAAATCTTTCGGAGTTAGCCGCTAGAATACCTACAAATCCAGGTAGCACCCTAGAGTCCACGTATAATACCAACTCTCTCGTTCGAGACAGAGCAACAACCCCATGAAGATGCTTTCTTGTGCGTTCAAGATGATAGGAAGCACTTCGAATTCCTTCGGAAGATGCATTAACGTTAGATTCAACTATAAACCCTGCTTTTTTTGTACGTGTCAACCATTGGCGAATCCCAGGATATGATCCAAGCTCTAATCCATCAGGGATGACTGTTACGATCCCAACGAGGATCCCATGATCATTGAGAAAAAGGTGAAATTCTCCTTGCGTTGGCCCAACAGGACGAGATATTACAAATTCTTGTCCCTTACCCCAAGAAATAACACTTGCACGTTCTTGCTGATTGAGTGTTTTAAGAACACTCTGTGCATCATCACATAATGAACCACTAGAAAGTTTTATTGGATCGGAAACCTCAGCTTGTGTTGTTTGAGAAGATTTTTGGGTTAGCTCATCAACTACTGCAGTTCCACTACACCCAAAAAGAAATACCCCGATAATGTAGACAAACAAAAACAAGGGGTAGGGTAAAACCTTAAGGTTTGACTTTGCAGAAAGACGTGCCATCCTGTCAAAAGTGAGTAAACATAAGCTGCAAACACTGCGATGATCTACCTTCAAGAATGGCAAATTTCTGAGGGATTATATTCAACACTATGGACTCTGTCTAGTTCATGTCATAATGCCAACTGCAGTACGCTACAAGTTTGATTTTCAAACACCTATCCCATAGGCTGCGTTTATGGCGAAGATGAAAGTTAAGTCAATATTCCGTTGTCAGCAATGTGGACACCAAGCTCCACGATGGCATGGTCGTTGTCCAGACTGCGGCCACTGGAATAGCTTTAAGGAAGAGGTGTTGGTCGCGGGAACTGAACGCCTTAGGACACGCCATGGAGCTACAGCTTCTTACCCTGTTTCGATTGAAAACTTGAAAACGGATACGTCAAATAGAATCTGTACTGGTATCAGTGAATTTGACAGGGTGCTTGGCGGAGGTGTGGTATACGGATCTGTCACACTAGTTGGGGGGGATCCTGGTATTGGAAAAACAACATTATTGCTTCAAACGCTACCCTTACTTTCAGAAAACAATTCAGTGGTTCTTTATGTTTCTGGGGAAGAGTCGTCTACCCAAGTAAAAATGAGAGCACATCGACTAGGAATTAATCATTCATTCCTTTACCTGCTTTCTGAAACTTCACTTGAAGCTATTTTGCAGGCCGCACAAGAGTTGAATCCTGCTGCAATAGTGGTTGACTCCATTCAAACTACCTTTTCATCGCAAGTAACTTCTGCGCCAGGGAGTGTTACCCAAGTGCAAGAAGTTTCAGCTCAACTTATGTCCTATGCAAAACAAAAAGATATTCCGGTATTCATAATCGGGCACGTGACAAAGGAAGGTGCGATTGCAGGCCCTAGGCTTTTAGAGCATATTGTGGATACGGTATTATATTTCGAGGGTGATCGCGGTCATTCATATCGTATTCTCCGCGCGGTAAAAAACCGCTTTGGTGCAACCAATGAAATTGGTGTCTTTGAAATGACAGAAACAGGCTTACAAGAAGTAAGCAATCCGTCTGAATTGTTTTTACAAGATCGAGCACGTGAAAGTGCAGGATCAACAGTGGTAGCAACAATGGAAGGAACAAGGCCTATTTTGGTAGAAGTCCAAGCTTTAGTTGCGCCTACTCATTTTGCAAACCCTAAGCGAGTATCAACGGGTGTGGATAGTAATCGGGTATCAATTTTGTTGGCAGTACTAGAAAAACGTCTTGGACTTCAGCTTTCTGGGCAAGACGTCTATATCAATGTCGTTGGGGGAATAAGAATCGATGAGCCGGCAAGTGACTTAGGCATCGTATCCTCTGTCATTTCAAGTTTTCTTGAACGCCCACTTGACGCAGAAACCCTAGTTTGTGGAGAAATTGGTCTTGGCGGTGAAATACGGGCAGTAAGTGGGGCCGATATCAGAATCCGAGAGGCAGCAAAATTGGGTCTTAAACGATGTGTATTGCCAGAAGGGAACCTCAATTCCATAGAAAATAAGTCACTTATCAATGTGATTGGCGCGAAACACCTTTCTGACATACGAAACGTTTTATTTCAATAATACTATTAGTTTTTGTATATCAATATGAGTAAACCAAACAAGATACCATCTCCATTTACCAAGCTTTCTGTTGTTGTTGAACACTTTATCCAGAATCACGGACTTGAGGGAAAAATTCGTGAACGTTCACTGCAAAGCCATTGGAAAGAAATTGTAGGTGATACCATATCAAAACATACCAAGCCAGACGGAATCAGATTTGGGACGTTACACGTGCTCGTGGATAGTTCGGCTTGGCTTCAGCAGCTTACATTCATTAGATCTGAACTGATGGAAAAGGTTGAAAGTTATGTTGGAAAAAATGTCATCAGTGACATTGTACTTCGAATTGAAAATTGAGCTGTATTATAGTTAGCTTTTGTGGTGTGCTAATTGATATCACTTTACTCCTCAGGCTGATTAGTTGATTCTGCCAACTTTGCCACACCAGCCACTCTATCGTTGTCTTGAGTACCCATTAGCTTTACGCCTTGAGTATTACGTCCAATTTCCCGGATATTTGTAACGGGGCATCGTAGCACCTTCCCTTCAGCAGTCATGATCATAATTTCATCTTCTTCCCTGACTTGAAGAAACGAAACTGCGTTCCCATTTCTTGCTGTTGTTTTCACGGAAATCACCCCTTTACCAGCCCGACCTTGTGTCCGATAGTGATCCGAAGAACTCCGTTTTCCAAAACCATTTTCTGTGACAGTTAGAATAGTAGCTTTTACCCCGTACTCAAGGGTCTGCATTCCGATGACTTCATCGTCATTCGCCAAACCTATGCCTCGTACTCCTCGCGCAGATCTTCCAACGGATCGCACATCCGATTCTTTGAAGCGTATGACAAGCCCCGTTTTCGTCCCAAGCATAAGATCATGTTTTCCATCCGTAATTTCTGTAGCAATGAGTTTATCGCCATCATCCAAGTTTATCGCAATAATTCCACCACTTCTTGGATTGCTGTAGGCTGAAAGTTCAGTTTTTTTCACGACACCCATTTTAGTTCCCATGACCACATACAGATCATCACGAAATTGTGATACCGGAAGGACAGTAGTAACACTTTCATCTTCTGATAACGCAAGTAAGTTTACTATTGCGCGTCCTTTAGTATTTCTTCCAGCCTCAGGAAGTTGATGAACTTTGAGCCAATACACCCGCCCAGAGTCGGTAAAGAAAAGAAGATAATCATGCGTAGACCCAACAAACAGTGAAGAAACAAAGTCCTCTTCACGAATATCCATACCCGTACTTCCTCTACCACCTCGTCGTTGACTCCTATAGAGCGTTACTGGCGTCCGTTTGATATATCCTGCATTGGAAATTGTTATTATCATGTCCTCTTGTGCAATCAGATCCTCCACAGTCATATCTTCTGCATGAGGAATGATTTCAGTACGCCGTGCTTCAGGATACTGCGTTTTTATTTCTCCTAGTTCTATACGGATTATGTCCCTAACCATATCTTCACTTGAGAGAATTGATTGAAGGTGTAAAACCTTCTCATTTATATCGCGATGTTCCTGTATAAGCTTGTCACGTTCAAGTGCAGTAAGTCGTTGCAGGCGCATCTCAAGAATAGCGTTGGCCTGAATTTCACTGAGCTCAAATTGTTGCATTAATCCAACTCGTGCTTCTTGCGGGGAGGCAGATTTACGAATGAGGCCTATTACTTCATCAAGGTTATCAAGTGCGCGAGTCAGGCCTTCGAGAATATGGGCTCGCTCCAGTGCCTTTTTAAGTTCAAATGTAGTTCGCCTAACAACCACCTCTTGGCGATGATTTAGAAACTCACTCAAGAGCCCTTTAAGAGTCAAAACCTGAGGTGTGTTGTTTACTAATGCAAGGAGAATCGTACCGAAAGATGTTTGAAGAGGAGTCATAGTGTAGAGCTTATTAAGGACTATTGTAGGAATTTGCCCCTTCTTCAAATCTAATACCACACGAATACCATCACGATCTGATTCATCTCGAAGATCGGATATGCCTTCAAGTTTTTTGTCTCTTACTAACCCAGCTATACGCTCCATAAGTTTGGATTTGTTAACTTGAAACGGAAGTTCCGTGATAACAAGGGACTCTCTATCTTTGCGCTCATCTGCTTCGACCGTGGCACGTCCACGCATAACAACAATCCCACGTCCTGTTTCATAAGCTGATTTAATACCTTCAGATCCAAATATTATTCCGGCTGTTGGAAAGTCAGGACCTGGAATCATCCGCATTAATTCCCCCACACTAATGTCCCTGTTATCCAACAATGCCAAAAGTCCATCAACTAACTCTGATGCACAATGTGGAGGAATATTGGTGGCCATTCCAACTGCTATACCTGAAGAACCATTCATCAAAAGACTTGGAGCCTTCGAGGGTAAAACAACTGGTTCTAGAGATGATTCGTCGTATGTTGGACGAAAATCAACTGTCTCCATATCAATATCAGCAAGCATCGCTTCTGCAAGAGGCATAAGACGTGCTTCGGTATAGCGCATCGCAGCTGGTGGATCACCATCAATTGACCCAAAGTTTCCTTGCCCATCAACCATCGGGTATCGCATATTGAAGCTTTGTGCCATACGAACTTCAGAGTCATATATGGCACTGTCACCATGTGGGTGATAGTTACCCATAATTTCCCCAACGATTTTTGCAGATTTTCTATAGGCTCGATTTGATGCAAGACCCATCTCGTTCATTCCGTAGAGAATTCGTCGATGTACAGGTTTCAGTCCATCACGCGCGTCGGGCAGAGCACGCCCTACAATAACGCTCATTGCATACGACATGTACGATGAGCGCATTTCATCTTCGAGCGCAATATGGTCGACTTTTTCCTCAGTGGCCATGTGTAGCATCCAATACAATAGGGTCAAATAAAAGGAGGCCCTTAGATTCAAGAATAACGCTGGCAATAGACGGTGGACAGGTGGAATGCAGAGCTATATATGTAGAGCTAAATATATTTTTCAACACACACTTCCTCTAGATATCAAGTTCTTGAACTTCCGTGGCATGTTCTTGGATAAACTGGCGACGAGGCTCCACAGCATCTCCCATAAGGACAGTGAAAATCTCATCTATCCCTTCAATATCCTCCATTGTGACCTTGATAAAACGCCGTGTTTCAGGATTCATTGTTGTTTCCCAAAGTTGATCAGGGTTCATCTCACCAAGCCCCTTATAGCGTTGCAGTGAAAGCCCCTTCTTACCATAGTTGAGCACAGCTTCTACAAATTCTGCAGTTGATTTAAATTGTTTCTCATCACTCTTAAACAATGCATTATATGGTGGATCACCTAAGCCAAGCGCCAATGGGGCATACTTTTTTAGATCCCTAAATTCTGCAGTTCCAAGAAATTTGTGGTCTATTGTCATGCTTTCTGTCCATCCATTATTCTGTATTTCCCCAAATATGCTGAAGCCGCCATGTTCTTCATCTTTATCAAGCCGAAATGAAATAGTAGTTTTCTCATGTTGTTGCTCATACGTGTGCTTGATTTCCTTTAGTGTTTTTTCAATCGCAGTACGGTCCTTAAGTAAATTTCTATCTATATCAGGGAAATTGGAGATGGCCTGCAAAATCTCCGATGATCCACCTCGGAGAGATACTCGATCAATAATACTTTGATAGGCCATTAATTTCTTAATCATCGTTTGCAACGTCTTGCCTTTCACGGCTGACTTTTGACCATTGCCCTGAAACACAATATTTTCAGACGCTAGCTCGAGCAAATGGGTATTGAGCGAAGATTCATCTTTGAGATAACGCTCCGTGTTGCCTTTTTTAACTCTGAATAATGGCGGTTGTGCAATGAACACATATCCTTTCTCAACCAGGTCAGGCATCTGTCTAAAGAAAAATGTGAGCAGTAGTGTCCTAATATGGCTTCCGTCAACATCTGCGTCAGTCATTAGCACTAGTTTATGGTAACGAGCTTTGTCTACTGAAAAATCATCACCAATACCAGTTCCCAAAGCAGTGATAAGGTGTCTAATTTCTTCGCTGGAGAGCATCTTGTCTGGTCTGGCTTTCTCAACGTTAAGAATTTTTCCCTTGAGTGGTAAAATCGCTTGAAATTGACGATTTCTTCCTTGCTTGGCGGACCCTCCCGCTGAATCTCCCTCGACAATGAATAATTCACTCAGCGCAGGATCACGTTCTGAGCAATCTGCAAGTTTTCCTGGAAGTGACCCAACGTCAAGTGCTCCTTTACGGCGAATAAGGTCTTTGGCTTTTCTAGCGGCTTCTCTTGCACGCGCAGCATTGATTGACTTATCAACAATCTTGTTGGCAATAGAAGGGTTTTCCTCAAAATAGCTTCCTAGAGCTTCGTTCATTGCTGCTTCGACAATGCCTTTTACCTCACTGTTTCCAAGTTTATGCTTTGTTTGCCCTTCAAATTGAGGCTTGGTAAGGCGAACACTAATTACTGACGTAAGTCCTTCCCTGACGTCATCTCCTGATAACGAATCTATGTCTTTCTTAAAAGATTGCTTGGCTGTGGCATACGCATTGATCGTCCGCGTCAATGCAGCCTTGAATCCGCTTAGGTGAGTACCCCCATCACGAGTATTAATATTATTTGCAAATGTCATGATGTTATCTCTAAAGCTGTCGTTGTATTGGAGGGCTACCTCAAGCCACAAGTCCCCCCTTTCACGAGTAACATAAATTGGCTTGTGAATTGGGTTTTTGTTCTCGTTGAGGTGTTCAACAAACGTCTGAATTCCACCTTTATACTGAAAAATATGTTCTTTATCATGCCTGTCATCACGTATCAAAATTGAAATTCCTTGGTTCAAAAATGCTAACTCACGCAATCGCTGTGATAGAACGTCAAAATTGGATTCTACTGTTTCAAAAATTTTGTCATCAGGGAGAAAAGTAATGGTAGTTCCCCGTCGTTTAGTTTTTCCTGTTACTTCAAGTTTACAGGCTGGAACTCCACATTCGTACCGTTGAGTCAGCACTTTTCCATCCTGCCTAATTTCAAGTTCCAACCATTCTGACAAGGCATTTACAACAGATATGCCAACGCCGTGAAGACCTCCGGAAACTTTGTATGCTCCTTCTTCAAATTTTCCTCCAGAGTGAAGAACTGTCAGGACCACCTCAGCTGCAGACTTCTGCTGCCCTTCATGGAAATCTGTTGGTATTCCTCGCCCATCATCGACAACTGTTATGCTATTGTCAGTATTGATCGTAACGTCAATGGTTTTACAAAACCCCGCCATTGCCTCATCGATGCTGTTATCCACGACCTCGTAGAGCAAGTGATGTAAGCCATCAATGCCAGTGCTTCCGATGTACATTGCAGGCCGTTTTTGAACGGCCTCTAAGCCTTCAAGTACTTTAATTTGTTCGGAGGTATAGGGTGTATTTCCTTTGATTGTTTGCGATTCTAATCCCATGATTTTTTCTACACCTTCATTGGCATAACGACACAGGTCGTGCGTACTTGGCCATTATCTTTTATGACACAGGGACTAGCTGATCCTTTCAGCTCAAGGACAACCTGGTCTCCATCAACTGAAGCAAGAGCATCCAAGAGATACCTTGCGTTAAAAACTGCTTCAAACCCAGAACCGTCATACCGTGCAGCTACCTCATCCGTCGCCTGCCCATATTGGTCGGTGCTTGAGTTCAACACAACCTTGTCAGTTGCAAATGTGAGATGAATTGTATTTACGCGGTCTGGAGCAAGCAATGCCACTCTTCGAATTGCCGTCTCAAAATCAACCTTCTCAAGGGTCACTTTCTGATTGTTTTCTTTAGGAATAACTTGCTCATAATCAGGATAGCTTCCTTCAATTAATCGCGCACTCAAAAGAAGCCCAGTCGTCAGTTTTTTATCGTGGTTGATTATGTGCAGCACAAGTTGATTTTCGGTTATCCCAAGACGAAACTCCACTTCCTTCTCTCCACCTGAACCTGAGGACCCTGTAGTCGTATCAAGATCAGTAAGCAGACGCCTGATTTCATGTGCGGCTTTCTTCGGTATAATCGCCTTTAAGTCACTATTTACAGTTGTTTCTCCAATGTCGAGCTCTGTAACTGCAAGTCTATGTCCATCTGTCCCAACACATCTGACTATATGTTTTGAGTGCGATACCGTTATATTCACACCATTTAGCATGTACCTCGTATCATTCTCCCCAACTGCATAGGTCGTCTTGTTCAACATGCTTGCAAGCAGTCCGGCTGGAATCTGTGGCAATTCTTTTCCAATGGTCATGGTCATATTTGGAAAATCGTTTGCAGAAAGGACATTGATTTTAAATTCTGTTAAGCCGCATCGGATTGAAAGTTGCCCACTAGACTCTATAGTGGCCATTACAATATCTGTGTCAGGAAGCTCTTTGAGAATCTCAAGCAGTTTTCGCGCTGAAACCGCCGCACTGCCAGGCTTCTCTATGTCAGCTCGGTAAAACCCCCTAATGCCAATTTCCAGATCTGTTGCAAACATTTCTATCCCATTGTCTTTTGTTTCCAACAGAACATTAGAGAGGATTGGCATTGCATTTCTCTTTTCAACAACACCCTGAACACGATGTAGGCCTCGTAGTAACTCTTTCCGCGAAATAACGACGTGCATCGAGCTTCTCCCCTTCTTAGCTCCCAAGCCTTAATGAACGTGTGAGAGCGTCAATTGTGAGCGCGACGCTCCCGCCATCCTGCTTCTCTTTCTCTATTTTTTTGCACGCATGCATAATCGTGGTATGGTCTTTTCCTCCAAAATGTCTCCCTATCTCAGGATATGACAACTCCGTTAAGTCACGACTTAGATACATTGCCAGTTGCCGAGGCAACACTAACGCCTTAGTTCTCTTTTTCGATTTTATATCTGCAACCTTTATCCCAAAACGCGCGGCAACTGCATTTTGCACTTCTGCAATGTCAATACGCCGCTGCGATGCGCTTAGAAGGTCTCGCAGCACCTCTTTGGTGAGATCCATTGTAATGGGTTCTCCCGTCAAAGAAGAAAATGCTCCGAGACGGATTAAACAGCTTTCAAGTTCACGAATGTTAGAGCGAACATGAGATGCAATGAAGTGGGCAATTTCATCGGATAGTTCCATCCCTTCGGCGTCTGATTTTTTTTGTAATATTGCGACCCTTGTTTCCAAATCAGGTGGTTGAATGTCCGCAATCAATCCCCACGTAAACCTTGATTGAAGACGAGCTTCCATTCCAGGCATATCTTTTGGAAAACAGTCACTAGAAAGGACTATCTGTTTTTGAGCTTCATACAGGGTGTTAAATGTATGAAATAGCTCTTCTTGTGTTCTTTCCTTTCCTGCAATAAATTGCACATCATCAATCAGAAGAATTTCCGCGCTTCGGTACTTTCTTCTAAATTCGATCATCTTGTCGTATCTAATGGAATGCACAACCTCGTTAGTAAACTGCTCAGATGATACATACACAATTCTCATCCCAGATTTTGCGTACAAGTTTATGCCAATTGCATTCAGAAGGTGCGTTTTACCCAGCCCCACACCTCCATAGAGGAAAAGAGGGTTGTAGGCTTTCGCAGGGTTCTCTGCAACTGCAAGACTAGCAGCTCTGGCAAACTGATTACTTCCCCCAACAACAAAATTTTCAAATGTATATTTTGGGTTAAGCTGATTTTGTTTCCTTTTCCTGCTCTCTTGATACTCCTTATCTGCTTTCTCAGTAGCGGGAGCAGCTTCTTCTGCATTTGATACATCAGTTTTCCACTGAATATTTACATTTTCTTTCCCTACTAGGGGCTCGAGAACATCGCACAAAACCTCTTGATAGTGCTCGCTAAGCCACTGCCCAAAAAACTTATTCGGAACCCGGAGAGTTACTTCCCTTCCTTCAACAGAGTCTAGAGATACAGACCTGAACCACGTATCAAAGGCTTGTTCTCCAACCCTATCCTTTATTACCTTCAGACTTTCCTCCCAAAAACCAGCAACATTCATTTTTCGTATACAATACCCACAAAATACACAGATTTATCAACACTTGTTAACAACCTGTGTATTTTTGCTGTTTTCATTTTAAACACAACCCCTATCCCATAAAATAATAACAGTTTACCCCCACAAATTACCAATGACAATTCACTTTGTAAAAAACCCACTATTCTTTAAAAACTATTTAATTTCAACAACTTGTAAATTAATGCACATTTCAACAGCCCCTACTTCTACTACTATTACTATATTTATTTCTTCCTTTTCCAAATACATAAGAAGAAAACGCCTCTTTAATTCCACAATAACTACCAAATAATCGTTGTCTCGGCTTCAAAAACCAAATCCATAAAATGGTCATATCCAATCAAATTTTCATCTTCAGAGATGCGATCAGGAGATGTAGAGTTATTTGAAGATTCAGAAATAATATGGACATTAGCATGACTCTGTGAGGGCAAGAGTAATGGTTCTGTGGTTATGATGCTGGTAGTAATATCAGGGTGCTCGATGTGAGATTGTAAAGTAGAGAGAAGGACCTGATCAGTATTGTTAGTGACTACGTGCAATATGTGTTTCATTTTCAATTTCAATATGGTCAAAAAATCATCGAGTATGAACTATTGGCTAGCATGTCAGATATTTGAATAAGTGGGACTGGGAGTACAGAGAATAAGGGATCAAGATCTACATTATTTAAAGCCTCATTTTCGACATAGAATAGTGTTTTCATGTCCTGAAAAGCAGGGAGGAGCTTCTCTAGAACATCTATGTCTTCATCTTCAGCATCGACGAAGTCCTTGGAAAGCAGTACCACTGCTTCATTTACCAAAACAATTTTTATGGAGTCCCAGCTTGCCGCAAAAGACATAGCAATTCTTAGGCCTTCGACTGAGCGACGAGTTGTTGAAGGGCTGCTCCGAATGAGAAATAAGATCTCTGAGGATGGGGAGGGGTCCATTTAGTGCTCTAGTTGAAGGATAGGAAGCGGTCAGTTCCACGTACAATGTTAGATAGAATTACAAGGCCACAGAATGTAATGTCTTTGTCCGTAGATGAGGTAGCAATTTGGCGTTGCATGCAGCCGTAGGCGCAGACGAATAGCTTAACGTTGGGGGATAGAAATTCTTTGAGAATGGGGTGATTTATATGCTGCACTGCGTCATCAATAAGATAAAGAGAAATACCTATCTGGCGCTCGCTAGCTACTCGGACAAGACCAGCGACAATGGTGGTGTTCTTATGCGTTGGTAGAGTAGAAAGAAGAATACCGAGATTTTTTTTTCGCATACTCTATAAGGTATAACTTAGCTATATACCATAGTATATCTAGCGATTCTGGGTGTCAACTACCCAAAAAAACAGTTAAAAATTTGGCAATGGGGGGACCTAGAAAAACACCTAAATTGGAGGGGCTGGTGCACTTTAAGGAGAGCAGTATAGAGAGACTCAGCAACACGAGAAGTCGCGTCTGGCTTGACTTTTTGACTTCCCATGCTGTAGATGTTGGTGCTGCCAGTCTTATGCCTGAGGCGAGAGTGGCGGAATAGGCAGACGCGCAAGATTTAGGATCTTGTGGGGAACCGTGAGGGTTCGAGTCCCTCCTCTCGCACCAGTTCTCTCACGTCGTATTACTTTCCGTTGAGGTGTTAATGAAAGTTGAAGTCAGTGAAATTAGTTCGGTGAAGCGTACGCTAACGATCGAAGTTCCCGAAGAAGATGTAAAGAAAGAGTTTTCCAGGGCGTATACAGATCTTAGGAAAAGAATTAAGGTGCCTGGCTTCAGACCAGGAAAAGCGCCTTTGTCTCTTCTTCATAATCGGTATGCGGATGTAATAAGGGAAGATGTGGTTATGAAGCTTGTTCCCGATTATTCACGGCGAGCGGTAAAAGAGGTGGGAATAAAACCTATTGTTGTTGAGTATCCTCCAGTTGACCATATGTCCATAAAAAAGGACGAGGCATTTTCGTTTACCGCCACAGTTGAAGTTGAACCAACCTTCGAAGTAAAAGATGTTTCCGGTATACCAATAAAAAAAGAGATCCGCGTTGTTACGGATGAAGATGAGGAAAAAGCCCTTGATGGTCTTCGTCGACGCCAAGCTGAGCTACACGCTATTACTGAAGATAGGGATACAGGGGAAGACGACTTTGTCAGTGTCGACATAAAAGGGTTCATCGGTCAAAAACCTGTTGCGGATTTAACCCAAAACAGCGTACTCATACACATAGGTTCTAAGAGTTCATACATGGGAACTGAACTTGATTCTCATCTCGTGGGTAAACAAAAGGGGGATATTGTCGATGTGACTGGGACATTTCCAAAAGACAAGTCGTACCCAAGTTTTTCTAATAAGCCCGTCGAACTATCGATTAAGATTCTTGAAGTAAAGACAGCTGTATTGCCAGATCTAGATGATGAATTTGCAACTGACCTTGGGCTAGAGTCACTGGATGAGCTTAAGGTTAAGGTACGCGAGAGCCTAGAATCTCAGTTAAACAAGGACAAGGAAAAACAGTATAAAGATCAAATTCTCAAGCATCTTGTTGAAACCCACGCGTTCGACATTCCTCCATCATTGCTCAAGGAGGAAATGGCTCTCGCTTTACAACATGTACAACATGACCATAGCCACCACGAGTCTTCCGGTAAAGCACACAGTGAGAAGTCTTCGGAAAGCGACAGCACCGAACAACAGGAACAGCTTCGTACACTACAGACGAATATTCAAGAAACTGCAACCGCACAGGTAAAAGCGAGATTTATTCTAGACGCTATTGCAAAAAAAGAAGGATTTACACTTTCGGATGATGAAATTGAGACAGAATATGGGCGTCTTGCTGATCAGATGAAGATCTCCATTTCTGAAGTTAAAAAGAAAGTCCATGAAGTAGGCGACAATAAGGGAGTTGATCGTCTTAAGGGTAGGTTGTTGCATCAGAAATCCTTGCAGCACGTATACGATAACGCCAATATTCACGATTGAATGCGTAAGGAGTAAAGGAGTATCAAATGCTGATTCCTATGGTTATTGAACACTCTAGTCGTGGAGAACGTGCGTATGACATATACTCACGCCTGCTGAAAGACCGTATTATCTTTATTGGAGAACCAATTGATGATAACGTGTCTAACCTGGTTATTGCCCAACTATTGTTTCTAGAAGCTGAGGACCCGGAAAAAGATATTAGCATCTATGTTAATTCCCCAGGAGGTATGGTTACGGCAGGATTGGCAATCTACGATACCATGCAATACATTAAGTCCCCTATATCATCAATTTGCGTTGGTCAAGCCTCCAGTATGGGTGCTTTGCTTCTTACGGCAGGCACAAAAGGAAAACGGTTTGCTTTACCCAATGCAAGAATTATGATCCATCAACCCATGGGGGGATTCCAGGGGCAAGCCACTGATATTGACATTCAGGCCAAAGAGATTCTAAAGATGCGCCAACGACTAAATGAAATTCTTGTTTACCACACGGGACAACCCATAGAAAAAATTCAAGCAGATACTGAAAGGGATTACTTTATGAATGGAGAAGAATCCCAAAAATATGGTTTGATTGATGAAGTGATTTCACGGATGGGCGAAGGGCAAGACACCTAGTCCGCGTAGGGAGATTCGTATGGCAAAAGCAGACAAAGGACAACTCCGGTGCTCCTTTTGCGCAAAAGGGCGAGATGAAGTTCACAAACTTATTGCGGGACCCGTAGTTTATATTTGCGATGAGTGTGTTGATTTGTGTAACGATATTATTGCGGAAGAGTGTGAAGAGGAACGAGAAGCAATTTCCGGTCGCCTTGTAAAACCAGCAGAAATTCGAAAAATTCTTGATCAATACGTTATTGGACAAGATCGGGCTAAAAAAGCACTTTCAGTTGCCGTTCATAATCATTACAAGAGGGTCGCGGCAAGTATAATTGATGAGGTCGAACTTCAGAAAGGCAACATACTAATTGTTGGGCCCACTGGAAGTGGTAAAACATTGCTTGCGCAGACGCTAGCGCGGATCCTTGATGTTCCTTTTACCATTGCCGATGCCACAACGCTTACCGAAGCTGGGTATGTTGGAGATGATGTTGAAAATATTATACTCAAACTTTTGCAGGCTGCAGATTATGATGTTGAGCGAGCAGAGCGGGGAATTGTATATGTCGATGAGATTGACAAGATTAGCCGTAAGAGCGACAGTCCGTCAATTACTCGTGATGTCTCCGGAGAAGGAGTGCAGCAAGCTTTGCTGAAGTTAATAGAAGGTACTATAGCTAATGTGCCACCTCAAGGAGGACGAAAACATCCGCACCAAGAATTTATACAAGTAGACACGTCGAATATATTGTTTATTTGTGGTGGCGCATTTGTTGGTATTGATGACGTGATTAGACAGCGAGTAAATCAAAAAACCATGGGGTTTGGAGCTAACGTTCATGCTTCAAAAGATCAGACAATTGGAAATGTACTGCAGAGAATCCAACCGGAAGATTTGTTAAATTATGGGCTAATCCCGGAATTTGTCGGACGACTTCCCGTAATTACAACTCTTGATGCGCTTGATGAAAAGGCCTTTATTAGGATCCTTCGCGATCCACGTAATGCTTTAACCAAACAATACGAGAAATTGTTTTCATTTGAAAAAGTAAAATTAAGGTTCACTGATAATGCTCTTGCGGCTATTGCTAAAAAGGGACATGCACAAAAAACTGGCGCGCGAGGATTACGTGCGATTATGGAAGAGGCACTTCTTGATCTGATGTATGATCTTCCGTCCCGCAGGGACATTTCAGAATGCGTGATTACGGAAGAAACTATTTCTGGATCTGGGCAAGCAATTCTAATTCCAAATCAAGACACCGATGTAAAGTCGGCATAACTTACGGTGTAAAGGGGAAAACGCACTCATGGAAATTAGGGTATTCAACAATAATGTTGAGAAAGCATTAAAAGTCGTAAAAAAGAAACTTGCGGGAGAAGGCCTTTTTCGTGAACTCAAACGACGACGTTTTTACGAGAAGCCTAGTATGAGGAAGAAGAAAAAAGAACGAGAGGCTAATAGAAGAAGACTTAAATGGCTAAATAATCGGCGTGCAAGCTGAGGTTGACGTAGTACGAACTTCCAGATTATTTCCCAACAGTTGCCCAGGCGCGTTGGTAATCCTCAAACGTATCCACTTCCATCCAGCCTTTGTAAATTCTAATGCAGTTTACCTCAAAACCTGTACAGATAAGTTCTTGAACCATATCAGTAAGTGCAGCACTTCGGATTGTGGGTGATTCGTAAAACTGTTTGTTTTTGTATCTACCAAGTGCGCTTTGGTAGCTTTGTTTTAAATTCTTGGCCCCTTTTTCTGAAAACATAACCATTCCAATAAATTCTGCGTGAGCACAGTCATGATTTATTTTCTGGCCAATATTTGACACTGCAGGAAAATCATCGTCAGGAAGAAAACGGTATGTAGGAGTTGGGGCCGTCTGAAGTGTTACTAAATCATGGTTCAAGTTTGGCAATACCAACCCTTTGACTTTGTTGTCATACAAGGCATGGTCTACAACGAGCGTAATATCTGCAGAACTTTGAAGAAGCTTTTCTATGATGGCAGGTTCAAAAACGATATCGGAATACATTACGATGACTTTTCCATTGAGTTCTGGTTCAGCACAAAACAGCGAAAATAGCTCACCAGTATCTTGGTAATCGTCGTTATCATAGTACCGCAAATTAGGGATCGTAATGGTGTCCTTGAGATAGCCCCTAACAACAGAAATTTGCTTTATATTGCACCTGTTAAGAGCATCTATTTGGTGTTCAAGGATAGATTGACCTTTTATGTCTAATAAGCATTTTGGACGATCTTTGATCAGTGGCATTAGGTTTTTGTCAAATCCTGCGGCAACAATTATTGCCGTAACATCGCTGGCACCAATCGGGAGAAACCTTTGCTCATTGGACTTAAGCTCTGGAACTCCCACAATTTTATACACATCATCCAGAGAAACTGTTTTATCAGAAAGGTAAGAAGCTGTTTGCGCTTTACGAAGTCCCTGAAGGGACTCACGTGATGTTTTTATGATTGTGCGCAAAAGCTGGTTGGCATAAATCACCATCTTAAAACCTGCTTTTTCAAGTTCTGCCTCGGTGACTTCTGGAAAGATAGTTGGAACAATCACCAAAGGTTTAACGACGTCCCATTTGGATGCAAAACTGCGAAGCTCATCAAACGTAGATGATTTAGAATGAACAAGGATGGCGTCTGCCCCGGCCTCAGCATATGCATCTGCCCTCCGTAAGGCTTCATCCATGCCCCATCCAGCAATGAGGGCTTCTGTGCGGGCGATAACAAGAAAGTCTGGCCCATGCTGCGCTGCCTTGGCTGCATGAATTTTTCCAACAAATTCTTCAATTGTTACCAGTTCACGTTTTACACCAGCATAGAAGCTACAGCGCTTGGGAAAAACATTGTCTTCGAGGCAAAGACCGGAAACTCCGGCCTTCTCAAAATCAGCAACTGTACGCATCACATTTATGGCATTTCCGTATCCAGTATCTGCGTCCACAATGACTGGAATACTTGAAGCCTCGGCAATGTTTTTTGATATATCGAGAGTTTCTGTCATGGTAAGGCCACTCGCGTCTGGGACACACTTCTGCGCAGCAGAAATTCCAAATCCTCCTGCCCAAATGGCATGAAACCCGGCCTCCTCTACAAGCTTTGCGCTTAGGGCATCGTGAGCTCCAACTGCGGTAATAAGCCCGGGTTCTTGAAGTAATTGTCTTAGTGGGGGACGGCTAGCCATCGACTGAACTATAGGAATACAAATATAGTGGTGTCAACAAAAATGCACTGTAAAAAACCTCTTATAGGGTAGCACTAAAGCAGAGAATAAAAATTTTGTATGAGTGAAAGTGCACAGGATATCAACAGAAAAAACGCAAATTTCCACAGGATGGATGATTTGTATCAACAAGAAAACCACAGTATATAGTATTTAAATGAAAAAAGTGCTGGATATTTAGTGTTACTTTAGTTTATTCTCTTGTTTCACACTTTGCGCAAATCTTTCCTTATATCTGAGGAACGAATCTCGGTTGTGGGGGGTACGTGTTATGAGGATCCATAGGCGATTTACACAAGAGGGAGTTAGTCCTTACGAGGGAATTCGGTTCGTCAATCGTTCGTCTGAAATTCGAAATCCAGATGGTTCTGTTGTGTTCAACATGAATGAGATCGATGTACCAGAGGATTGGTCACAGCTTGCGGTGGATATCTTAGCCCAAAAGTACTTTCGTAAAGCAGGCGTACTGCAGAAGGATCAGAATGGAAAAACAAAATATGGAGAAAATGGTAAAGCTGTCCTAGGTTCAGAAAATAGTGCGCGCCAGGTTTTTCACAGAATTGCCGGGTGTTGGACTGAATGGGGAAAGAGCGGCGCGTACTTTAATACGGATGCTGATGCTTGTGCCTTCTACGACGAAGTTTGTTACATGCTTGCTACCCAGATGGCTGCGCCAAATTCTCCGCAGTGGTTTAACACCGGTCTCAATTATGCCTACGACCTGGTGGGTCCATCTCAGGGACATTTTTATGCTGATCCGAAAAGTGGAAAAGTTAGAAAAACGGACAATGCGTATGAACGCCCACAAGTACATGCATGTTTCATTCAGTCTATCAGCGATGATTTAGTCAATGATGGCGGAATAATGGACCTGTGGGTTCGTGAGGCGCGTTTATTCAAATATGGATCAGGAACGGGAAGCAACTTTTCAAATCTTCGAGGCGACTCTGAACCCTTATCCGGAGGGGGAAAATCCTCCGGCCTTATGTCATTTCTAAAAATTGGCGATCGTGCTGCTGGGGCCATAAAGTCTGGTGGTACCACAAGACGTGCTGCGAAAATGGTTTGTTTGGATCTTGATCACCCTGACATCGAAGAATTTATCGATTGGAAGGTCGTTGAAGAACAAAAAGTAGCGGCTATGGTAACGGGATCAAAGATTTGCGCTCGAATGCTAAACAAGGTTCTGCAGGCTTGCTATGTCAAAAATGGTAATGGGCATCCATCAGTGAAAACTGATTTCGAGCAAAACCAAGTTCTCAGGAATGCTGTTCAGGAGGCTCGCCGGGAATGCGTCCCCGAGGCATACATACAGAGAATGTTTGCCTATGCAAGAGAAGGGTTTACTCACTTTGTATTTCATGAGTACGACACAAATTGGGACAGTAAGGCATATCAAACTGTAGCAGGCCAGAACTCAAACAACAGTATCCGCGTTCCTGACGAATTTTTTAAAACGTTGGAGAAAGATGGAGACTGGGTATTGAGACGAAGAACAGATGGTGAGGTTTCAAAAACCGTTAGGGCAAGAGACTTGTGGGATCGAATTTCTTGGGCCGCATGGATTTGCGCAGATCCCGGTGTTCAATATGACACAACAATTAACGACTGGCACACTTGCCCTGAAGATGGACGCATTAACGCTTCAAATCCGTGTTCAGAGTACATGTTTCTTGACGATACTGCGTGTAACCTCGCCTCATTAAATCTTGGGAAATTCGTAAAAACTGACGGGTCCTTTGATATTGACAACTTTAAACATGCTGTTCGAATTTGGACCATTGTACTCGAGATTAGTGTACTTATGGCATCTTTTCCTAGTCGCGCCATTGCAGAGAAAAGCTACGAATATCGTACCCTGGGTCTAGGGTATGCAAATCTTGGATCCATGCTTATGCGGCAGGGAATTCCATATGATTCACCGGAATCTTTATCAATTTGTGCTGGCATCACTGCAATATTGACAGGAGAGTCCTACGCTACGTCAGCGGAAATGGCATCAGAGCTTGGACCATTCAAAGGTTTCAAGAGGAATAAGGAACCAATGCTTAGAGTTATGCGCAACCACCGCCGTGCCGCGTACGATGTCAAGTCTGGGGAATATGAGAATCTTGGCGTAGTTCCAAAGGGCATTGATGCTTCTCATTGCCCCCCTAAAATCCTGAGTGCTGCAAGAGATGCTTGGGATAGAGCTCTTGGGCTTGGGGAGGTCCATGGTTACCGCAATGCTCAAACAACATGTATCGCACCCACCGGTACCATTGGTTTGGTTATGGACTGCGATACTACAGGAATTGAACCCGATTTTGCTTTAGTCAAATTTAAAAAACTTGCGGGTGGGGGATACTTTAAGATTATCAATCAAAGTCTTCCGCCGGCATTGAACTTTCTTGGGTATTCGGATATCGAAATCCAGGACATCGTAGCCTATGCTATTGGTAGTGGCACCTTGAAAGGTGCTCCAGAAATCAATCATGAAACTCTTCGAGAAAAAGGCTTTGATGATGCCGCGTTAGATCGTTTAGAGGCTTCTTTGGGGCAGGCATTTGATATTTCATTTGTATTAAACCCACTAACTCTTGGCGAGGAATTTTGCAAAGAGAATCTTGGAATAACCGCTGAACGACTTGGCACATCTGGTTTCAGCCTTCTAAAGGCGCTTGGGTATACGCAAGAACAAATAGATGCTGCAAATGACTATTGTTGTGGGACCATGACTGTAGAGGGTGCACCACATCTTAAACCAGAGCATCTCACAATTTTTGACTGTGCTAACAAATGTGGACGGATAGGAAAAAGATTTCTTGCAGTGACAGCGCATATTCAGATGATGGCGGCTGCGCAACCTTTCATAAGCGGAGCAATCAGCAAGACTATTAACTTGCCTGCGGAAGCTACAGTTGAAGATGTAATGGCATCATACATTTTGGGATGGCGAAGCATGCTGAAAGCCGTTGCTCTTTACCGAGACGGATCAAAACTTAGCCAACCCCTGAATACATCTATTGACGTAAGTGATCGCAAAGAAGCTGCAGATACTCTTGTGACACGACCAACCCCTGTATCTGTAGTAGAGGAGCTTAGCCATAGAATTTTGGTTAGATATCTTGCGAAGCGGAGACCGTTGCCTGGGAGAAGGTCTGGTTATACACAGAAGGCTGTCATCGGGGGGCATAAACTGTACCTTCGAACTGGGGAGTACGAAGATGGAACCCTCGGGGAAATTTTCCTTGATATGCACAAAGAAGGGGCTGCATTTAGAAGTTTAATGAATTGTTTTGCCATAGCAGTTTCTCTTGGCCTTCAACATGGTGTTCCGCTAGAGAGATTTGTTGATGCCTTTGTTTTCACTAGATTTGAGCCGAATGGGCCGGTAGGAATGAACGATCACATTAAAATGAGTACATCACTCATAGATTACATTTTTAGGGAGTTAGCTATTACTTATCTTGGACGGGATGATCTCGCTCAAGTTGTTGAAGAAGATCTTCGTGGGGATTCTGTAAAAAAGGATCCGGAATGTCTTGATGAAGTTTCTCCGGATGAACAAGAACTTGCGGCCGCTGATATAAGCGTAGATCTTTTTCCGGCACGTAAACAATCTGGAAATGGAAATGGAAATGGCAACGGTAATGGCAATGGTTCTGTACGTCAAATGCTGGAGGTTTCTCAAAAAACTGTAACTGCGACTCAAGTGAGAGTTGCACGTATGAAAGGATACGAGGGTGATCCCTGCCCTCGATGTCGACTATTTATGATGGTAAGAACTGGAACTTGTTTACGATGTGATAATTGTGGGGAGTCTAGTGGTGGCTGTTCGTAAGTTACTATTTACTCTGTGCTAGAAAAACAGAATGTAAAATCTTCATAGGTCATCTTTCTGAGTGACCGAGATGCTTCTCTGGTGCGATTCTTTTCTTGATACGTTGTTTAAGATCTTTGTTTTCAGGAAAGCGACCTTCAGTTTGACGTGATCCTAGCGTCTCCCCATTTAAGCGTACTTCAAACACTCCCCCTGTTCCTGGGATCAATGCAACTTCCCCAAGTTCTGTGTCAAATGTTGTTAGTAGTTCCTGTGCAAGCCAAGCAGCACGCAATAGCCATCGACACTGAGTACAGTATTCAATTTCTAGGCGAGGGAGTTTCGGCATGATTTTCGTCTAGATGATGTTTGGCAATAAGTATCTCTGTTAGTACATTCGTAGAGCAATAACGCCGTAGCCATATATTTCACTGGAAAAACTGGAGAATAATACTCATGGGCATGTGGCAATATCAAATTATCCAAAGTATTCATGATGACTTCCAGTGTGGTACGCTGACACTTGTGGGTGCGCCTGTAGCTCAGTAGGATAGAGCATCGGACTTCTAATCCGGTTGTCGCAGGTTCGATTCCTGCCAGGCGCGCCAACTAGATCAATGGCTCAGGTGGTCCCTATCTTCTTTGCTGATTCACAACTAGGGGGTTATTCTACTATGGGACAATTTCCCCCAGAAATTACACAAACGACTGGCCTCTCAAACTGGCAAGATTCAGCGTATTTTAGAGGCACGAGCGAAACTGATCCGGAAATTTCCACTAATCCACCCGGCCTTTGTTTGGTTAACCACGGTTGGAACCAATCGTGCGTCGAGACAATCTGATCCTCGGTTGCCAGGTAAATTTTTTCTACACCTTTTTTTATGAGAGAAATTGCTTTGGCTCCAGGTTGAGAGGCAACGAGCGCGTCTGCGTGAGAAGTAACCCGTTTCACCGATATGGGTTTTCCCGCCTCAACCGAAAGAGCCATTGAAGCGTTATTATTTGGCTGAACACCAAATATTTTTCCGTTGCCACGACCTGCGAGTTTAATTGCCATAGTAATTCCTGAAAGTAGTCCTCCCCCACTTACTGGGACGAAGATATCAAAAGGAACTTTTATCTGGTCAAGAATTTCACTACCAACCGTCGCATCGGCCGCAATGGTTTCCCAGCTGTCGAAAGGATGCAAGCCAATGGCACCTGTCTCCTTTAGACGCTGCGCTGTTACTTCCGTCCGAGATTGAAAAGTTGGGCCACTCAGGGTAACTTTGGCGCCTAGCTCACGCGTTTTTTGAATTTTGTGCGCTGAAGAACTTTTCATCATCACAATTTCGCACTTTACTTGTAGTAATTTTGCTGCGTAGGCAACTGCCTGAGCGAAGTTTCCAGAGGAGGAAGTTACAATTCCTCGTTTTTTTGCCTCTTGAAGGTGAGAAAGAATGCCATTCAAAGCGGGGCGAATCTTGAAAGATCGAGTTATATTTTCATTTTCCAATTTCAACCAAACATCATGGCCAATGTTTTTGCTTAACGAAGGACAGGGAATCAACGGGGTAGGTTTTAAATAGGGTGATAGCCGTTGTCTAGTTAAATCAATTTCCCGTTGATCAATCATGTGTAGGTCCTTATCACCAACGTTGACTTTGTTCTTCACTTTCATGACAATCACCGCCAATTGCAGGACAACTTCTTTGGGGAAGACCTTGAAGTCTGATACTTTCGACTATTACTTCGCTCATGATGGCATATTTGTCATCCCCATAGAACACTTGTCGTCGATCGGTCTAACCCGCTCCTTCGAGGATGACTTACTGAAAAGAGGGGTCTTCAAGCGTGGGTCTGCCGAGCTGTTCACCAAGGCATTCAGCGCCTACTGGAAACGAGCTTTGGAGCTTCATCAAAAGTCCCCTCGTTTTTGGTTTCCACCAAGAGTACAACATGTTTGCGTCGTGACGAAACCAAATCACATCAGACCTTATTTTTTCCCCTTCAACAGAAACTCCTGGACCTTGTATGCTTCAGACTTTGATCCTGATTTTTCGAATCTAGAATTTGCTACTTATCAGTTTTTTCATGTGGAACGTATGGCCATCTTACAACAAATTGTTCCTGCGTTAGCTGCCAATATGAGCTATTTTCTTACGCTTAGCCACAAACAGATTCGTGATTTTACCTACGGTTGTCGTAAAACTCCTCGGCCTGATGCTAAGGGGTTCCTAGAGTTGGCAAAAGCAATGTCATGGGTCCAAAAACTTTACCATGAGCAGATCAAGAAGCCCATGCTACCTTTGAGCAAGGCTCGTTTGATGAGGGATACGGGGTTAATTCTTCCTGGTTCTTTCTCCAGTAAGTTAGATCGTCTTCTAGAGTCGTGGACGGGTAGCGTTAATGGGGTAATCAAGAAACACCGAGAATCCTACACTCGCCATTTTGTTCAAGAAGATCGGATCAGTTCGTGGTTGTTGGAAACTCAACCTCCACTGCTGATCACAGGAGCAAAAGGAAAAGTTCTTTGGGCTCCTGATATGCCAGAGGACATGACAAAACTTCGGGCATCTCTAATCGATCTGACTGACCAAGGGGAAGAAAGAATTTTGAAGGACTTAGAAGTCATAGGGCTTCACTCACAACGATTTTTAGAATCTCTTCGATTGCCTCACGAGCTTGTAGATCCAGCACCTTATCTCGTTGAAGGGGGATTGAGTGACATTCATGGAGAACGAAAACTTGTAGCCTACAATATTGGACCAGGAGACTATGAAAATCGCCTTTGGGAATCTTCACCACCATATGAACGATTGATGTTGGCTGCTCGTACCATCCACGAGTGGACCCATCTTGCCGTCGAGTCAGGATGGGTTCCTGTCCCAGAAAAACGAAAGAGTGAATGGAAGACATTAACCGAAGATCTGGTCGAGCTATTTGATGAGATCTATCAAATAGCGCCTACAGTTATACGAAATCAGACTGCCTCGGAAGTAATTAGATTGAGTAAAGAATCTGGAAGTTTAGGGCAGACACTGTTAAAGGGTATGTTGGATCGTATAGAGGACTTCATGTGCAACCTATTGGCAAAAAAATTTCTAAGTCCTGATGCAATGGATACCTATGTGCGAAACAACGTGTACTCTCATTGGCAGGATTACACCTCAGAATCGATCTATGTCCAGTTGGGTCGCCAAGCATATGAATTTCAATATTTGCGCTTGAGCCGTATTGATGATCCGTTGGGATGGTTTTTAAAGAGCACTTGGTTTACAGAGCGCTTTATTCAGACCGGGGTCATCAGTGAAGCTCTCTTTGATAGACTAATCACCAAGATGGCTCAGATTTGTGACTGTTATGAAATAGATGAGTCAAAATTTGACTTTGATTCTGTTGGGTTACCATGATTTCAGGTCTACTGTGTTATAAAGTGTCAAATATAAAATGATTTGTGCGTACATGGATACGGACTTCACGTTATGACTCGAAAGAAAATTGCCTTACATCATCGCCTAATTTTTGCCCTTGATGTGACGACGAAAAGCGAAGCATTGAAATTTGTAGAAACACTTGATGGGCTTGTATCTTTTTATAAGATTGGATGGGCCTTATTTTTGGCGGAAGGCCCCGCCATGGTGGCTGAAGTTCTTCAGCGTGGGCACCGAGTATTTCTTGATCTCAAATTACCGGATGATATTCCAGATCAGATTAGTAGAACGGTCGCTTATGCCGCTAACATGGGGGTCGATTTTATGACCATGAATGCAACGGGAAAAACATTGAGTGTTGCGAAAGAAGCTAAGAAGAATTCAACAATGCAACTCCTTTCTGTTACAGCACTCACTAGTCTTAATGAAGAAGATCTTAGAGAACTTGGAGAGATAGGTTTAGACAAACCTATACATACGCTTGATGATTTTGTGGTGTCAAAGGCAAGATATAGTCTCACGCATGGAAGTGATGGTTTGATTAGTTCGGGAGCAAGTGCTGCCGTGTTGCGGGAAAAAATTGGAGAAAATCCAATTATTGTATGTCCTGGAATTCGGCCTCTAGGTGAAAACCCACATGATCAAAAACGAATAGTTACTCCTACTGAGGCTATTAATAACGGGGCAGATTACTTAGTCGTTGGCCGACCTATTAGAAATTCATTAGAACCAAGAGCCGCGGCTCAAAATATAATGGATGAAATCAATAATGCAATCAGTTAGACGTATAAAAGCTAAGGCGGCAAACGAGGAAATGGTTCAACATTCAACTACTAGCTAATCGTGTATAAGTTTTCTGTAACGAATGCGATGGGGTTGTTCTGCTTCTTTACCCAATCTATTTTTCCGATCAACTTCGTATTCTGAGTAATTTCCTTCGAACCAGACCACTTTGCTATCACCTTCAAAGGACAAGATATGAGTGGCGGTACGATCTAAAAACCAGCGATCGTGGCTAACCACCACACAACAACCACCAAATCCGTCAATACCTTCTTCCAACGCACGAAGAGTGTTTACGTCAAGATCATTAGTTGGCTCATCGAGCAGTAACAGGTTGGCTCCTTCCTTCAACATACAAGCAAGATGGACGCGATTGCGTTCTCCTCCAGAAAGATCATTAACCTTTTTTTGCTGGTCAGATCCTGAAAAATTAAAACGAGACACGTAGCCCCGGGAATGCATTTCTACTTTCCCTAAAACTATATTTTCAGACCCACCAGAAATAACTTCCCAGACTGACTTGGTTGGATCAAGTGTTCTATCCTGATCTACGTACCCAATTGTCACTGTTTCTCCAACAGTGAATGAACCCGTGTCTGGTTTATCCTTGCCAGTAATAATTCTCAGAAGGGTTGTTTTTCCAGCCCCATTACCTCCCACTACACCAACTACGCCACCGCGAGGTAAATTAAAAGACAAGTTTTCGAATAGAAGCTTGTCACCAAAAGACTTGCCTAGATCTTTCGCTTCAAGCACGATATCACCTAAACGAGGGCCTGGAGGGACATAAATTTCTAAGTCGTCTTGGCGCTTTTCTTGAGATTCCTGGAGCATTTCCTCATATCGTGACACACGTGCTTTTCCTTTTGCCTGACGACCCTTCGGCGACATACGCACCCATTCGAGCTCACGCTCAAGAGTTTTCTTTCGTTTATCTTCTGCTTTACCTTCTTCTGAAAGACGTTGTTGTTTTTGATCAAGCCATGAGGAGTAATTTCCTTGGAATGGAATTCCGTGACCCCGGTCCAGTTCGAGAATCCAACCTGCCACATTATCTAAGAAGTAACGATCGTGTGTTACAGCGATAACGGTTCCCTCGTATTGTTGAAGATGCTGCTCAAGCCATTGGACTGACTCCGCATCTAGGTGGTTGGTAGGCTCATCAAGCAAAAGAATGTGAGGTTCTTGGATCAAAAGACGACAGAGTGCCACGCGTCTTCGTTCTCCTCCAGAAAGCATATCGACTGGAGTATCAGCTGATGGGCAGCGTAAGGCATCCATCGCAACCTCTAGCTGATGTTCAAGTTCCCAACCATTAATTGCATCTATTTTCTCTTGAAGTAATCCCTGTTTTTCGATTAGTTTGTCCAACGTATCAGGGTCGAGACCTTCATCGCAGAGTTGATTTCCTACGTCTTCAAATTCATGGAGTAAGGAAATCACGTCGCTTCGGCCCTCTTCGATAACTTGCTTGACGGTTTTCCCTTTTTCGAGATAAGGCTCTTGTTCAAGAAGACCAATAGTATACCCCTTGGACATTGTGACTTCCCCAAGATAATCTTTGTCAATGCCAGCAATGATTTTCAAAAGAGTGCTCTTTCCTGATCCATTGAGCCCCAAAACCCCTATTTTTGCCCCGTAGAAAAATGAAAGATATATATCCTTAAGCACTTGCTTTTTTGGAGGATGAATTCTACCTACTCCCACGAGCGAAAAAATAATTTTCTTATCGTCTGTAGCCATTTGTGCTAATAGCCTTTCTTTCGTACTCTTGGTTCATTTACGTATTAATTGCTTACGCTTTCAAAAGCAATCGCAATTCACTAGCAAGCTTTTCTTGCTCCTCTGTACATTGGACCCACAAGAATTCGGCTTGGGTCAGTTCCTTTTGCAAAGATGAAATTTCCTCAACAATTTTTTCGGTACGTTCCCATGGCGGGTTCTTCACTAATTCTTCATTCAACAAAGTTATAGCCTTTTCCTTTTCCGCAATACGTTCTTCTGCAGCGGTTGATTTTTTTCCTTGATCTCGTTGTTTTTTTTCTAACTCCTTTCGTTTAGCCTTGTAGTTGGCCTTGTCTCGTGTGGAGATTTGTTGTATTTCATCATTTGCAGCATTGCTACTTTCAATAACCATGCCTGCTTCTGAAAATGCCCCTTTCTGAACGCTCCACACGTATTCGTCATACGTTCCGGGATACAATTGAATTTTCCCTTCTCGGACTTCAAGAATTTTTGTGGCCACACGTTGGACAAACCCCCTGTCGTGACTCACAAATACTATGGTTCCAGGGTATGTCTTGAGTGCTTGGGTAAGTGCCTCAACGGTGTCAAAGTCTAGATGGTTGATTGGCTCATCGAGAATCAACACTGGGGCCTTGCTAAGTAGTATCTTTCCCAATGCTACCCTGGCCTTCTCTCCACCAGACAGCACGCTTACTTTCTTTTCAGCGGCATCTCCTGAAAAAAGTAATGAGCCAGCCAAGTCTCGAATATCTTGTGGAGTAATATCGAGATGGGCTCCGCGTTGCAATTCTTCAAGAACCGTGTAACTTGGATCAAGCTCTTCTGATACGTGTTGGGCGTAATATCCAACTCTTACTTGATACCCATACTTCACAACCCCATTCATTGGGAAAATAATTTTTGCTAGGCCTTTCAGAAAGGTAGACTTACCTTGCCCATTTAAACCTACAACTGCAAGATGGTCCCCACGTAAGAGATCAATGTCTATATCCTGCAAGACGCGTTTGGTGTTATACCCCAGATCAACAGATCGAACTTCTATGGCAATTTGGCCAATACGTGTGGGGTGAGGTATGCGAATTTTTGCTGTGACCGGTAATGCTTTGACCTCAATACGCTCTAGACGTGTTAGTGTTTTCAATTTAGCTTGAGCCTGCCTGGCTTTGGTAGCTTTTGCGCCAAATTTTGCTGCAAAGTCCAAGATGCTTTTTCTTTTTGCTTCTATAGACATAGCCCTTTTTTCAAGTTGTTCTCGTAGAATGGACTTCTGCTCGAAATAATCATCAATTGTTCCTGGGTATTTTGTAATTTCACCATTTTCGATTTCTACAATATGATCTGTGGTACGGCGAAGAAACTCTCGGTCATGTGAAACGAGCATAAATGCGCCACGGTATTCCTGAAGAAATTTTTCCAAAACCAGTAGTGTTTCGAGATCGAGGTAGTTTGTCGGTTCATCCAGCAACATGAGATTTGGCTCATTGCCAATCAGATGTAGTAGCCGACACCTCATTTGATATCCACCACTCAGAGAAGATAAAGGCACCTTGAACATTTCCTCATTTAGGCCAAGTCCGTAACCGAGTGATTTGAGTTCCCAATTTGGCATGGGGCAGGTATCGATGTACTGGTCGAGGTTTTCCTGAGCGTTCCAGTTCATTTCCTGGGTTAAATATCCAAGGCGAAGGGTATTGGATTTAACCAAAGCACCTTCGTCTAATGTTTCTTCACTGGAGCACACCTTTAACAGAGTAGTTTTCCCAGTGCCATTAGGTCCAATTACTCCAACATGCTCGCCCTCATTGATAGCAACTGTTGCAGCGTCAAAGAGTTTTTTCATTCCAAAGGTTTTTGATCCGGCTTGGAGCTGAATTAAATTTGCAGGCATAGGGCGGGAATGATAGCACAGTTGTTCCGAATAACATGGTGCCTTGGAAGGGCGTGCTAGACTAGGATTCGTTGAATGTGTGGCCTAATACGTAGACACTAGCTTGCAAACCATTAGAAGGTGTGCTATTTGTCCATGTTCGCCGGGGCGGCTTTTTCAGCATTGTCCCTTTTGTCTAGATGAGGAGAACATAGTGAATCTTCACGTAAGAGAGCTTCTTGATGCTGGTGTCCATTTTGGCCATCAGACCAATAGATGGAACCCCAAGGTCAAGAAATTCATATATGGGCAGCGTAATGGGGTCCATATCATAGATCTTCAGCAAACAATGGAGCGAATCAGAACGGCATACAATTTTGTGAGAGATTTGGCTGCTAATGGCGAATCTGTGCTTTTTGTGGGTACAAAACGTCAAGCCGTTTCTATCATTGAGGATGAGGCTAAGCGATGTCAGAATTTTTACGTTAATCAGCGGTGGCTTGGTGGTATGCTAACCAATCTTAAGACAATCCGGCAGAGCGTTGATAAACTGAAAAAAATGGATGTTGCCCAAGCTGATGGTACGTACGAACAGCTTCCAAAGAAGGAAGTGCTTCGACTGGAAAAGGAACGAGGGAAACTTGAGAAGAATCTTTCAGGAGTTAGGAATATGGATGTTCTTCCAGGTTGTTTGGTGGTAACTGATACGCGTGTGGAACAAATCGCGATCATGGAGGCCAATCGTCTAGAAATTCCGGTAATCGCGATTCTAGACACCAATAGTGATCCTCATGGTATAGCCTATCCTATTCCTGGTAATGATGACGCCGCCAAGGGGCTTCGGTTGATTTTATCCACGCTTGCCGAGGCTGTGATCGAAGGTCAGCAGATCAATGCAAAGCGGCGGGAAGACCTTCAGAAGGAAACAGCTAAGGCTATGCCAGAAGAAATTTCTTCAAGCACTGCGCCTATTGGGTTTGAACCTGGAGAGACTATTATTGCGCCTCCGGGATGAGCACGCACTTCATTTAGTTATTGTCAGCATCGCACAGGGTAATGTAAGAGAATTGACAGGAGGGCTACGTCACAAATGGGCGCAGGACAAGAACTTATAAAAGAATTGAGGGAAAAAACTGGGGCAGGTATTATGGACTGTAAACGAGCCTTGGTTGAATCTGAAAACAATGTTAATCAAGCCATTAAGCTTCTTCGAGAAAAAGGTCTTGCTGCTGCTCAGAGACGAGAAGGAAGAAGTGCCAATGAGGGAACTATTGCGTCGTATATCCACCCTGGGGGACGAATAGGAGTTTTACTGGAAGCTCGCTGTGAAACTGATTTTGTTGCGCGCACCGAAGTGTTTCAAGCGCTCGTAAAAGATCTTGGAATGCATATTGCAGCGGCGGGGCCGAGTTATCTTGATCGTGCGGATATTCCTGAGACCATTATTGAACAGGAGCGTGAAGTATATCTTGCACAAGCAAAAGAGTTGGGTAAGCCTGAGCAGGCTATGCAAAAAATTGTGGAAGGAAAGATAGAAAAATTCTATTCTGAAATTTGTTTGCTCGAGCAGCCTTTTGTCAAGGATCAGAAAAAGCCTATAAAAGAATTGCTGCTTGAAGCCTCTGCGCAGTTAGGAGAAGCGGTTACTATTCAACGTTTCTCACTCTACCGTCTTGGGGAACAGTGAGCGAACCAAAATACGAACGTATTCTTCTGAAAATTAGTGGAGAAGTGCTCGCTGGGGACCAATCATTTGGTATTGATCCCAAAGTTCTTGATGATCTTGCCCTAGAAATTTCTGATATTGTCTCGTTAGGTGTAGAAGTAGCGATTGTAATTGGGGGTGGAAATATATTCCGTGGTATCGCCGGGACTGAAGCAGGAATCGAGAGGTCGTCGGCTGATTACATGGGTATGCTTGCCACAGTACTTAACGCATTGGCAATGCAACATGCTCTTGAAAAACGGGATATTGACACCCGCGTTCAATCGGCAATTGAGATGAGGCAACTTGCGGAAGGTTATGTCAGACGACGAGCCATTAGGCATTTGGAAAAGAAAAGAGTTGTAATATTTGCAGCTGGTACAGGGAATCCTTACTTTTCGACTGATACTGCAGCTGCGCTGAGAGCCATGGAAATTGGCGCAAATCTGCTTTTGAAAGGGACAAAAGTCGACGGAATCTATGATGCGGATCCAATGTTCAACCCCGAAGCAAAGAGATTTGATGAATTGCCGTTTGCCGATGTTTTAAACAAGGGACTGAAGGTAATTGATGCAACAGCAGCAACTCTTTGCATGGATAACAATCTTCCCATTGTTGTGTTCAAACTCAAAGAACCTGGAAATATAAAACGAATTGTATGCGGGGATAACGTGGGAACTGTTATGAAGGGAAAAAAATCATTCCAGTTGCAGTCGTAGTTGTATAATCATGGATCTTGAATTTGAACAACATGTAAAGGGAGAAATGGAAGCTGCGATAGAGCATTTGGTCAAAGCTTTGTCACGTATTCGTGCTGGGAGAGCTTCCATAGCTATGTTAGACCACATCAGAATTGAGTACCATGGAGCTTCATCTCCTATTCAGCACGTTGCAACCCTCGCAACGCCAGAAAGTCGTCTTATTACAATTCAGCCTTGGGATGCCAGCCTTATTAAAGAGATAGAGCGCAGTATTGCTACGTCAGATTTGAATTTAAATCCGACAAATGATGGGAAAATCATTAGGATTCCTATCCCGCCCCTCTCTGAGGAGCGACGTAAGGATTTGGTAAAACTGCTTCGAAAATATGGGGAAGAAGCAAAAGTTCAGCTTAGAAATGTTAGACATACTGCAAACGATACTCTTAGAAAAAAACACAATTTGAAAAATCAACATAAAGAGGGAGTGATGTCAGATGATGAATGGAAAAAGGCTGAGGCAGATGTCCAGAAAATTACTGATTCCTACATTGCTAGGGCTCAAGATTTAATGAAAAAGAAAGAAGAGGAAGTTCTTGAAATTTAGCATGTAAATATTTGGGATGACATGCTAGCTCAAATACAGCAGTTTTCCAGCAGTTCCCACCGCACTTCATAATACCCAACCCCAACCACGAAATCATTTATTAGGCATAATTGCCAATAATAATGAGCATATGGACCATATATAGGCTAAAATGCCTACTTATTTCGTGAATATTTAGACATGTAGAGGTTTTATCCGCGAGTGTAAAACTCAAGTTGTGTTACAATCCACAGAAATGTACATGTAATGTATATATAAGGTGTATAGAATTGTCGCACTTGCCCGTTTTTGTTTATCGGATAGAGTGAGATGCGATGGCTATTCACTCTTTAGCGATTCTTATCTCCTCTGGTTTTTTTTGGTTCTGTCCACACTTTTAGGGGTGTTTTTGGGACGGATAGACGGTTGTGCGGTTTACGTTTTGTGCTTGCACCGAGAGATTATTTGGGTAGAAAGGTGACGTAATGGATACAGAAACCAGTACCACCAATACCAGTGGCATTGATCTTACCCCTGGCGCGTTTGAGGACCACGATGAGCCCCTCCAGTTTTTCCTCGCTGAAATGGGCCGTGTGCCTCTTCTGACTCGAGAGGGGGAAATCAGGCTTGCAAAACTCATTGAGAAAGGCAAAAAAGAGCTTGCTTCAGTTGTGTTTAGCATGCCGTTGACCCTTGAACATTTAAGTACTATTCGTACTCAGTTGAAGAATAACGAGATCAGAGTTCGTGATGTTGTTTCTCTCCAAGATACAGGCGAAGGTGAAGATGTCGAGGAAGATACGACTGAACAGGACACTGAAGAGCTTCGGGAACATATCCTTCGGGAGTTGGCTTCGATCAAGAGATCATTTCAGACTTTGGTAAAAGCCAGTGTTGCTCGCCGCTCTAGCAGGCTGACTCGTGTAGCACGCAATAAAGCAGATAAACAATATAGATCTGCATGTACCCGGGTAGTTGAAAGAGCTGAGGCTTTGAATCTGATTCCAAAGCTAAGAGATCACTTTCTCAATCGGCTCAAGGATGTTGGAAGGGAAGTTGTAGAGGCAGAAGCATCCATTCAGCGGTGCTGTAAGCGTATTCGTGGGACAACTAAAGATTTGAGAGAAATGTCTCGCGATGCATCAGCATTTAAAAAAATTCGCCGCCGTACGGGCTTATCGGCTGAAAAGCTTGCTGCAGTCAAGACTGTTTTTGTCGAAGCACAACAGCGGGTAAGAAAAATTGAACGTCAGATTGCGATGGTGCCTGCAGATGAGCTTAAAGCTGCTCTAGCCATATTGGAATCTTCTGAAGCTGACGTCAACCGTAGTAAGTCTGACATGGTTGACGCGAACCTTCGTCTCGTCGTTAGCATTGCAAAGCGCTACCGTAATAGAGGGCTTGCATTTCCTGATCTCATTCAGGAGGGAAGCATAGGATTGATGAGGGCGGTTGAAAAGTTTGAATATCAGCGTGGGTATAAGTTCAGTACGTATGCCACATGGTGGATTCGTCAGGGTATTACTCGGGCAATTGCAGATCAGGGAAGAACAGTCAGGATTCCCGTTCATATGATTGAAACCATTAATAAACTTCGGAGTACCACGCAGGAACTTGTTCGAAAAGGTGTCAGAGAACCTTCTGCAGAGGATATTGGGGCTAAGATGGATATGCCGCCTGCGAAGGTGAGGGAAATTCTCGGTATTGCTCAACATCCCATATCAATAGAAACTCCCATAGGTGATGATGAAGACCGCCACTTTGGAGATCTTCTTCAAGACAAAGGTGCTGTTTCCCCTCTTGAAACAGCGGTTCAATTTGATGTTCAGAGGCAAATCGCAAGTGCTTTGAAGACGCTGACACCACGGGAAGAGGCTGTCCTAAGAAAGCGTTTTGGTATTGGGGAACCTTCAGACCATACTCTTGAAGAAATTGGCCAAAATTTCTCAGTTACAAGGGAGCGGATTCGCCAAATCGAGGCGAAAGCTCTTCAAAAACTGAGAGCAGCTGGATGCCGCAAGACGCTCGAAAGTCTTGTAGAGTCTTTGTAATTTGGTTTCGAAAGTTTTTGTTGCGGTTCTTGCATCTCAAGCGGATTTTTTTCTCCCGTTCCTCGAATTGAAAACTAAAGTTCGGGACTGGTAGTGATAACCTTTTGAGTGTGTTGACACTGCTTCAAAGCCAGAATTATACTCTCGCCCCTGAAAGTGATTGATTTCTAAAAAAATTAATAGGATGTGGAAGAAACTTTTGAACACACTTCGCGCCGAAGTGGTGGAACCTGGTAGACACGCACGTTTGAGGGGCGTGTGGGGAAACCCGTGCGGGTTCGAATCCCGCCTTCGGCACCATTTATTTCTATTGTAAGTTCGTAAGGACTACTGGATGGTAGGGTTAAACAAAAGGGGCCCGCTGAGTATCAGCAGGCCCCTTTTGTTTTAGAAGCAGGTACTTATAGGGGGTACTCTGCTTAGTACATTCCTTCCATACCACCCATACCACCATGCGCTCCTCCTGGAGGCATCGGCATTGGCTTTTCTTTTTCTGGTAATTCCGTAACCAAAACTTCGGTTGTCAACATCAGCCCGGCGACGCTAGCGGCATTCTGAATAGCACTTCTAACCACCTTGGTTGGGTCGATGATTCCCGCTTTGATCATGTCAACATAGTCTTCGGTTTTTCCAGCGTCAAAACCAATATTGGCTTTTTCATCCTTGACCCTAGCCACAACAACGGATCCTTCTTTTCCGGCATTAGTAGCAATCTGGCGAAGGGGTTCCTCCACGGCTCGAGTGATGATGTCAACACCGATTTGCTGATCAGCAGAAACTTTTAATTTCTGAAGGGCAGGAATGGCTCGAAGTAAGGCTACCCCGCCGCCTGGGACAATTCCTTCTTCCACTGCAGCCTTCGTAGCGTGGAGGGCATCCTCAACTCTGGCTTTCCGCTCCTTCATTTCTGGCTCCGTGGCAGCACCAATACGAATTACTGCAACGCCACCAACAATTTTAGCTAGTCTCTCCTGAAGCTTCTCCCGATCATAGTCGGAAGTTGTTTCCTCAATTTGCGCTTTGATCTGCTTCACACGGCCCTGTATTTCGGATTGCTTACCACCACCTTCTACGATTGTAGTATTGTCCTTATCGATGGCGATTCTTTTTGCCCTTCCAAGGTCGTTGATGTTCACATTTTCAAGCTTTATGCCTAGTTCCTCTGAAATCATTTGGCCACCAGTGAGGATAGCAATATCTTCAAGCATTGCTTTTCTGCGGTCCCCAAACCCTGGAGCTTTGACTGCACAGATATTCAGAGTACCGCGCAATTTGTTAACCACCAATGTAGCTAACGCTTCTCCTTCCACCTCTTCCGCAATAATTAGCAGAGGACGCCCCGCTTTAGCTACTTGTTCAAGAACTCCGAGGAGATCTTTCATGTTGCTTATTTTCTTCTCGTGAATCAAAATAAATGCATCCTCGAGGATGCATTCCATTCGCTCCGCGTTGGTTACGAAATATGGGGAGGTATACCCCCTATCAAATTGCATACCTTCAACAACATCAAGGGTGGTAGTTAAACTTTTTGCTTCTTCGACAGTGATTACACCATCTTTGCCAACTTTTTCCATTGCCTCGGCAATTAAGTCACCGACGGCAACATCATTGTTAGCTGAAATAATGCCTATCTGTGCAATTTCTTTCTTGTCGTTGCAGGCTTTGCTGAGACTTTGCAATTCCCCAACGATAGTTTCAACAGCGGCATCTAAGCCACGCTTTATATCCATAGCATTTGCGCCGGCCGCTACGTTTTTTACACCTTCCCGAAAAATCGCTTCAGCCAGAACTGTAGCTGTGGTCGTACCGTCTCCTGCAACGTCGCTGGTTTTGCTTGCCACTTCTCGAACCAATTGGGCACCCATGTTTTCATAAGGGTCTTCCAGCTCAATCTCTTTAGCCACAGTTACACCATCTTTTGTGATGGTTGGGGCTCCCCATTTCTTGCTGAGCATGGCATTACGCCCTTTTGGACCCAGCGTGGCTTTCACAGCCTTGGCGAGTTTCCCTACACCCTTCAGAATCAGCTGACGGGCATCTGCGGAATATTCCATTTGTTTTGCTGCCATTGTTGTCTCCTCTCTTGCTCCTAACAGGTTAGCGGGCTTATTCGAACAGCCCCAAAACTTCTTCTTCCTTCATGACGACATATTCCACGTCATCAAGCTTAATCTTGCTACCTCCGTAGCGTTCGCATAGAATGCTATCTCCAACTTTTACTAATGTTACATCAGGACCAATGGCCCTCACAGTCCCTTTCTGGGACTTCTCTTTGGCTGTCTCCGGGATAAAAATTCCTCCGGCAGACTTCTCCATGTCTTCGTCAAGATACTCGACAAAGATACGATCTCTTAGTGGTTTAAAAGCGGTTTTGGCCTTCTCCTTCACTGCCATGTGGTTCCTCCTCGATTATTTGGTTAACTCATCTTAAGTCATTTCGCAGCCTTATGGCCACATGACCAACAAATAATCACGGTTTTGATGAAAGTCAAGATGTAATTGCCTTGGGTAATGGGAAAAATCAATATTTCCAAAAAATTTGAGCAGTGAATTTCTCTAGATAGAAGACAAACAAAATCTCTAAAATGCCCCTATGATGCCATTAAAAGAGCATTATCTTAGCTTTTTGGTGTTTATTAGACCACAAAATGTTAGACGCAGGTATATCACTTTTGGTTTTAGGAAATTTCTTACAGAAATGTCTGGGGATCCACGTCAATTTCAAAGCCAATATCACGGGAGGGTGAGGTGCTTCTTAGAACTTCCAAGGACTCCTGAATAGCACTTTGAGCAAGTTCTGCACCGAGTGCTGATGGAGACTCCTTAACTAAAATATGGTATCGATAGCGGCCCCTCATTCTTGAATAAGGCGCTGGAATTGGGCCTAATATCTCTTTTAGACCTGAGACTTTGTCTTTCCTAATGTGTGAGGCCCAGTTAGACGCACATTTTTCGACGAAACCTTTATTTTCTCCTGTGACACGGAGGCAAATTAACCTATTGAATGGGGGAAACGAAAGCTCTCTTCTTGCTTCGAGCTCGCTTTCATAGAATAGAGCCGGGTTTTGGTTCTCCAAAGATTCGAGCATAGGATGTCGAGGGTTTAATGCCTGAATCAGTATTTCACCATCAGAAACAAGATCTTTGATTGTCATAAGATGGTGAAAAGCACGCTCTGAAGCTCTGAAATCTGGCATGTGAAGCATTGTGTCTGCAGATATAACTCCAACTAGTGACAACGGAGGTTTTGGCGCAATATCCAGCATCATTGACGTTCCTACCAGAATATCAACCTTTTCAAAATCTAAATCAGTCATGAATGACAATAGGGCAGCTTTTGATCTAAAGATGTCCTTATCCATTCGTATTATGGTGGCAGTAGGAAAAAGTTTTCTGGCTTCTTCTTCCACACCCTCTGTTCCAAAACCCATGGGTATGACATGTGCCCCCGAGCATCGAGAGCATGTATCTGGGGCAGCGCGCATTTCTCCACATATATGACATAGTAAATGGTGTTTTTTTCTGTAGTATGTGAGTGCAACACTGCAATAAGTACAACGTATTGTGTGACCACAATCCTGGCACCACAATGATCTTGAAAATCCTCGGCGCGACTGAAATAAGGCTACTAGTTCTTTATTTCGTAAGCGGGTTTCTATGGCATCAAGAAGGGGTTCTGAGAAAATACGCCCTTTCTTAGTCACTTTTTTCATATCAATGCATCTAACTGGTGCATTCGGTTGCTTAAATAAAGTTCCCTCAGTGGTTGATCGAAGGGAAGGGGGGTATATAACAGCAGCCTTTTTCGATTGGATCATGTGTATAGCATCAACTGATGGGTGTAGCGATCCAAGAATAACTGTAGCATTTTCTCTGTGTGCTCTTGCCAGGGAAAGCTCACGGGTGTGGAATCGAGGTTCGTTATTGGTCTTGTGTCTAAAGTCGTGCTCTTCATCCACAATGATGAGGCCTAAATTAACCATGGGTGCGAAGATGCTAGAGCGTGTGCCCACCAGGACATCTGCATCACCGGATTGAACCCTATTCCACTCCAAGGATCTATGAGGAAGGCTGTGTGTTCCTATCCAGTCTGATATTCGATTGCCAAGAGATAATCTAATGGTGGAAAGAAAAATACGCGCTTGGGCTTCGTGAGGAAACACTACAATACAGCTACGGCGTTTTAACAATGTTTCCTTTATGGCTTCAAGATACATATCAGCACGATAGTTTTGGTGTACCTGTAAAATGAAAACTTTGTTCCGGTTTTTTTGTATAGATGAGGCAAGTGTGCTTGGTAAAAACCTCTTTTTACCGAGAAAATGAGGCATATCTGGTAAGTCTCGACGGAATTTTGATTTTTGAGAGTCTTTGCTCAGTTTTATTTTGGGATAAAGCGTAGATGGTATATCAACTGTATGCTCTATATGACCGTTTTTCTGAAGCGTAGCCAGAGCAGGGAGTATTTTTCTTGAGCCCAACCGTTGACGTAGATATTGATGGGTAAGCCCATGTCTTGAAGATTTAAGGCGGGTAAGAATTTCATGTTGAATTGCCCTTCCACGGCCTGAACCCGCTGCCATTATTCGGCCTAATGGAGTAATAGTGAATCGTTCTTTGACCCTTTGCCTGAGTTGAGGAGGGACCATCGATTGGATGCATGGGCCTAGAGGGGAAAGATAATATGATGACATCCAGCGGCCAAGTGACAACATCTTTGGCGATAGTTGAAATGATTCTCCAGCCACATCTTCAATTTCCTTAAGACTCTTAATGTTGGTATTTTCAGCAATTTCAATAACTAACCCAATCTGCGAATTAGAACCAAATGGAACTTTAACCATACTGCCAGAATGGACGTTCTGGCGTAAGGTTTTTGGTATGGCGTAGGTGAACAGTTGACGTGGAAGATGCGTGATAAGAACCAGCGCAATTTGAGAGGGTGCCATCACTAGTGGACGATAGCAAACAAACCTAATGTGTCAAGATTTTCGATGAGAATGAGCAAAGTTTACTTATAAGGCTTATTTGAAAATCAGCCTGAATTTCTGCAATAAGGGCGTAGGCCGATTATCCGCTTGCACCAGAAAAAAGGCCGATGCTATGCTACACGCTATGGATCTATCGCCGACACTAATCTCGTATTTGGGAGAATATTTGCCAATCTTGTTGTTTCTTGTGGCGGCGTTTGTATTTGGTGCTGGAGTTTTGCTTGTCAGTTATGTTGCTCAGCCAAAGTATCCAGAAGCTGAAAAACTCACCACGTATGAATGTGGAAGCGAGCCTATATCAGATGCTCGAATGCCGTTTCCTGTCAGATACTATATTATAGCTATGTTGTTTGTTATCTTCGATGTTGAGGTAATTTTCCTGTATCCTTGGGCAGTGGCATTCTACGATATTGGAATGATTGGCATGATGGAAATGATGATCTTCATTGGATTATTTTTTGTTGCCTATTTTTATGCCTGGATGAAGGGAGCATTGGAATGGGACTAATTCAGATTGGACCTCAAGATAAATCTGGAGATCTTGGTATTATTACCCTAACACTCGAGAAGGCGGTCAATTGGGCACGAAAAGGGTCTTTGTGGCCAATGACTTTTGGGTTAGCGTGTTGTGCTATTGAGATGATGGCGGCAGTTTCTTCGCGATATGATATGGATCGATATGGTGCGGGTGTTTTCCGAGGATCACCTCGGCAATCCGACCTGATGATTGTGGCAGGGACGGTGTGTCGTCGTATGGCCCCTGTAATTAGGAAGGTATATGACCAGATGCCGGAGCCAAAGTATGTTATTTCAATGGGATCATGCGCAACGTCTGGAAACATTTATGATAGCTATCCCGTTGTTCAAGGGGTGGACAGAATTGTTCCTGTGGATATGTATGTACCAGGATGTCCACCTACGCCTGAGGCTCTTTTCGACGGTATTTTGAAACTTCAGGATGAAATTATGCGACGACGGGTATTCACAAAGCAGCCTAAAGAAGTAAGTATGAAATCCTCCACCGAGTAAAATACAATATGCACCCTGCCTCTGAACGGATAAAAAAACGGTTTCCAGAAGTTGAGCTTGTGGAGTATCGAGGTGAGGTAACTGTGGTCGTGAAGCGTGAATCGATACATCAAGTGTGTCTGTTTTTGCGTGATGATCCGTATATGTTGTGTGATTACATCGTACATGTTAGTTCTGTTGATTGGCCAAAAGATCCTGAACGATTCGAAGTTGTATATGAGGTTTACTCTGTCCTCAAGCGCCATCGGATACGTGTAAAAACCCGTGTTCCAGAGTCTGACCCTCGTGTTGATTCTATGGTTGATATCTGGAAGGGGGCAGAATTCATGGAACGAGAAGTTTTTGACATGATGGGAATTCGGTTTGATAATCATCCCGATCTTCGCCGTATTTTGCTTCCTGATGATTATCCTGAAGGTTACCCCTTACGAAAAGACTTTCCTCTCCAAGGCAAAGGGTGGCGTGACACCTTTGATTTCCTTGGGGAAAAGCCGTAAAAGCTTACTTTCCCAACCTCACTAACATTTACGGAAAAAACATGGAAGAAAACTATCTGGGTGAAGCTTGCATTTTTTGGTCTTGAAATGGTGTAGGCTGAGGCTTAGCCTCGTGTTTTTTGAGGTATGCCGTGTGATCGTGAAGCAAAGCCCCTTTGGGCAGTACATCCCAAAAATGACTGAGTTTAGCTTTTATAGTCTGCTCATAAAATTTTGGAAGGGTGGTAGTTTCTCCCTCAATATAACGACGGACCGTTATATCTGTGTCGAGCAAACGCCGTATGTTTGAATGATGTCTTATTCTCCCAAACCCCTCTGATGAAACTCCCCGAACAACGTTTAACCATTTTGGTACCCAGCCTTTATTGGCCCAGAGGCGATTATTAATTCTGGTCCATGAAAATGCATAACGAGAAAGGTCTATAAGACGATCATAAAACTCAGGCCATTCATAGTTTTTTGGACGAACGTTCATAGCCTTGTTGTTGTCGAGGAAATGGAATGGGAATGGAAGGATTCTCCCCTCGCGCTGTAGGTCAAGATTGAATGACGACGCCTCGCCAAATGCGGATAGCAAGGAGAAAGCGGGAAAAGTTCCCGGTGTTCGTCTGAGAAATTCTTTTGTTAACTCAAACGGCTCCGGACCAACGTCTGAGTCAAGGCCCAGGACAAAGTTTGATTGAGTATATGGAATGTATTGGTGTACTAGATTCATATGGTCCGAGACATAACGTACTTTCTCAAGGCCAGTGAGCCGGCCTGTGCTAGACTTGTCTGCGTGATCGTACCAAGACTCGATGCCTGGAAGTACAGCCTTGAATCCATTCTTTTGCATTCTTTTAAGATGAGGTTCCGTTAAGATTGACAACGTGCTTTCGGCTATAAAGTCAATTGAGTCTGGAGGTATGGACTCTTCGATTACTCCCATGTACTGATTGAAACTTACACCGAAATTTGGGTCATGCCAGGCGACATATGGCCGATCAATTTTTTTCAACAAAAACCTTAGATCTACACGAATTTGGTCAAACCCTAAGTGTTGGTAGTTGATATTAGCGTCTATACACCAGCCACAAGTATAAGGGCAACCCACGCTTCCTATCATAGGAACGATTTTAAATGATGTAGGTGCTTTATTAATGGTGGGCTCAATAAACTTCCATCGTTCTTCTACTCCTGGGAGCTCACTGGGTTGGCGGGGAGCACTTAGGTATTTGCCTGTTGGCCTATGTGGTTCGCAATCTCGAGTCACATCATCGATTAGTGATTTGTCTGTAAAACCGAGTACGTAGTCAAAATATTGCACAGCATCTTCAGGGTAACATCGTGCATGTGGTCCACCTAAAGCAGTGATTGTTCCCTTTTGGCGAAACTGATTGCTAATTGCGTATGCTAGGTGGGCTGATCTAGTAAATGCGGCAATGAATAGGAGGTCGGCCTCCCTTTGTAGCTCGCCATCAAGGTTTTCGAGCCCCGTATAGCAAACAAAGTGCACATCATGGCCCATCTGCTCACACCATACCCCTAGAACTTGAGGCATGATGCTGGCCAGGTTCTGGTTCATAACCCGAGCGTAAATGCTGTTAGTAGGACCTTCGGTTACAAGGTCGAGGATAGTAATTTTGAGGCGTTTCATTCGTCCCCGCTATTTTGTTGTTAGAGGGGGCAAGCTTATCAGAGACTGTATGAAGTAGATAGGAAAATGTGGATTTCAATGATTTTTAGCACTTTTGACTCATCATTTACGGTAGGACCTTTACCCTCTTGCGACGGGAGCAAACCCCGTATAGTATGAAGGCTTTGTAAGCCTTCCAGAGGGTAAAACCGCTTATGTC
This sequence comes from uncultured Nitrospiraceae bacterium, assembly GCA_964463965.1. Lineage (GTDB taxonomy): Bacteria > Nitrospirota > Nitrospiria > Nitrospirales > UBA2166 > UBA2166. The sequence goes on from CAYXED010000004.1 coordinate 90,512, forward strand.
CAAAGGACTTAAAGATCAACGAACTTCCGTATATCGAGTCGATCCTGATCGTCCAGCTGATCCGACTCTCCCCGTGCTTCGCACTGAAGAGCTTATGCTCAACATGGGTCCACAGCATCCTGCGACTCATGGCGTGCTTAAGGTTGTAATGGACCTGGAGGGTGAGAGGATTGTAAAAGCTACCCCTGTACTGGGCTATTTGCATCGTGGGGTTGAGAAGCTGGCTGAGCATGGTACTTTTCATCAGTTCATTCCGCACACCGATCGTTTAGATTATGTTTGCGCGATGTACAACAATTTTGCATATGTTCGCGCTGTCGAGAAATTGATTGATCTTGAAGTTCCGGAGCGTGCCGAATACCTTCGCACCATAGTGGCGGAGGTACAGCGAATCATCGGGCATCAATTCTGGCTTGGAACCCAGGCATTAGATCTTGGCGCGATGACAGTGTTTTTTTACACATTTCGTGATCGAGAGATTTTACTCGATTGGTTTGATAGGCTTTGTGGCGCCCGTTTAACTACGAGTTGGTATCGTATTGGCGGTGTTGAGCGAGATTTTCCACCAGCTCTTGTCGATACACTGTATGAGTACCTTGATTACTTTCCACCCAAAATAGATGAGTATATGACGTTCCTTGAAAAAAATAGAATTTGGATCGCTAGAACAAAGGGCGTTGCTGTAATTTCCCCTGAGGATGCAATCAGTTTTGGACTGAGTGGGCCTCCTCTTCGGGGGTCTGGTGTTGATTATGACCTCCGTAAATACGAACCTTATGCAGCATATGACAAAGTGGATTGGAAAGTTCCAGTTGGTACGAATGGCGATACCTATGATCGATATTGGATTCGCATGGAGGAAATGAGGGAAAGTGTAAAGATCATTAGGCAATGCCTTGATCATTTGAAGTCGTTGGATCAGCTTCCGGCGGATGATCTTCGTAATCAGATTATGGCTAAGAAACCAAGCGTTACACTCCCAACGAAAGATAAGGTTTTTACAAGTCTTGAAAACATGATCCAGCAATTTAAGCTTTTTTCTGGTGGTTTTAAGGCTCCTAAAGGCGAAATCTATTGTGGTACGGAAGCTCACAAGGGAGAACTTGGGTTTTATATTGTTAGCGATGGAGATTCACGTCCGTATCGGATGAAAATTAGGGCTCCATCCTTCATACACATGGGCGCATTTGACCACATGTGTAAGGGTTACATGATTGCGGATTCTGTAACGATTTTTGGTACCTACGATGTTGTGATGGGGGAATGTGATCGATAATGGCGCTAAAACCCGTAACTAATCCAGACGTTGAAGTTGAGCCAGTCGAGTTAACCATCGATGGTGAAACGGTTCAGGCAAAACCAGGGATTTCTCTCTACGATGTTATTTCGAAGCAGGGCAAACGTATTGCAGCTATGTGCTACCACTATACCTTTGATCCTTTTGGGTCTTGTGGAGTGTGTTTAGTGACAGTCGAGGGGAAAAAGGCTCCTGTGCGTTCCTGTACCGCTAAGGTACAGGCAGGTATGGTTGTGACAACTGAAACTCCTGACTTATTTGAAGCTAGAAAAAAGGCAGTGGCAAAGCATCTGTCCACTCATCCACTGGATTGTCCCGTTTGCGATGCCGATGGTCGTTGTGAGCTTCAAGACATGGCCTTTAACCATGAGATCACCAACCTCATTGATGTCAAAAGAAAGATGATTCCTGAAGATACGCGCAGTCTTGTACTTGATTTTAATATGGAGCGTTGCATTGTATGTGGTGAGTGCATCAACATTTGTGAAGATGTGCAAATGATCAATCCCGGTGTCAATGAAAAAGGAAAATTCAAAACCGGGGCTTTGCAGTTTCTTAAGAAAGATGGTGCTCAACAAGTTGTCGCTAAGGGTGATGTGCCTTTGTATTGTGAGTTCTGTGGGGATTGTTTGGCGGTCTGTCCTGTTGGAGCAATTACAAATAAATTTGCAAAGTATGTTTATAAGCCTTGGCAGTTGAAAACGACAACTACGACTTGTTCATATTGTGCAGACGGATGCGAAATATTTATTGATAGTCAAGATGAAAAAATGGTTCGTGTTCGCTCTGAGCTATCTTGGAAAAATAAGTGGGGGGATCGTGAAACAACAGCACAAGGGCACGGTGGAATTTGTGTGCGCGGTCGCTTTGGGTTTCATTACATTGATCATCTTGAACGACTAAAGCAGCCTCTTGTTCAAAAGGTTTCGAATGGAGCTAAGACACTTGTTCCGGCGAGTTGGATGGATGCCATTGATGGTACCGTTGAAAAATTAGCAATGATTAGAGATACCTACGGTGGCCAAGCTATTGCCGGTCTGATCACTGCTCGCTGCACAAATGAAGATCTTTATGTGTTTCAACGTTTAATGCGAGGTGCCATAGGATCCAATAATGTTGATAGTAGTGCTCGCTACGGACAGATGAATTTTGTCAGGGCAATGTCAGAGGCAACTGGATTAGGGCGCTCGATGAATTCCTTTGAGGACATTACAAAAGCGAAGGCCATATTGCTTATTGGCTCTGATGTTACCGAAACACACCCAATTACAGGTTTGCGTATTAAAGAAGCCATCCGTGTCTATAAATCAAATGTGCTAATTGCGAATCCCAGAAAGACAAATATTGCAAAGTTAGAGTATGACAATGTACACCACCTCCAAATTCGACCAGAAACTGAAGGGTGGTTTGTTATGGGGCTTGTCAAGGCACTGATTGAGCGCGAGTTGTTCGATAAAGAAGCGGTGGCCGCATACCCTAATGCGTTGGCAGCACTGAAGACAGGAATTGCATCAGTAGCACTTGATGTAATTGCGAGGAAAACAAATATAGAAGTTGATACCATTGTTGATGCAGCAACGATTCTTGCTGAATCTTCTAGAACAATAATCATGTGCGCTGAAGGGGTCAGTAGCCGAGAAAATGGTTATAGAAATATGCTCAATCTGATTGATTTAGCGTGGTTGACCGGGGCTTTCAGAAAAGAAAATTCTGGTATTACTTGTCTGCCAGAGGAAGCTAATGAACAGGGCGCAATTGACATGGGGGTTGCCCCGGAGTTGCTTCCGGGACAGGTTGCTTTTACTGATACGGAAGCCCGTGCAAAGTTTAGTGAGGCGTGGGGATCTGAGCTTCCTCAAGCGGACTCGGGTGGATCACTGATGGAGATTCTTGAGCGTTGTCGCACTGGTCAGATTAAGGCATTGTATCTTGTGGGGGAAAACCCCTTAGAAACTTTACCTGCTTCTGCAAAAGTACGAGAAGCACTGGATAATGTAGAGTTTCTGATTTGCCAGGAGTTGTTCATGACCAAAACTGCCAAACTAGCTCATGTCGTTTTCCCAGCGTGCTCATATGCTGAGAAGGTAGGATCGCTGACAAATTTTTGGGGGAGAATTGGTCCACTTGATGAAGCTCTTCAGCCAAAAGAGGACTCACGCCCTGATTGGGAAGTTTTTGCTGTTATTGCACACGGTTTAGGGCACGAAATGGACTATGAAGGTCCGCAGGATGTTCTCCATGAGATTGGACGCCTTGTTCCCGGTTATTTTTCAAAAGATCATAAGGACAAACCGAAGATTAATTTTTCCTCTTATTTTAACGGAAGCTATGCTGTAGCTGTTCCTGGAAGATACTTTAATCCAGTGGAGTCACCAACGGGAACACATTCAGTGTTGGAGCTTGGTCAGGTTCTTTATCACTCAGGCAAGCTCTCAACGCGATCATCTGGTCTAGTAACGATGTATCCTAATCATGGCAGCCTGCACCTTGGGCCTGCCGATATAGAGTCTTTGGGATTGGGTGAAAATGATTACGTAAAGGTAAGTTCTCCGGCTGGGTCAGTTGAGATACCGTTTCGTGTTGATGATTCCTTGCCAGAGGGCTTGGTGTTTTTCCCCGAACATTTTTCTGATCCGAGTCTTAAGGACCTAATTCCGTGCACAACGGATGTGACAACTAAAGTTCTGACATTCAAAATGGGACCTGTCAAACTTGAGAGGAAATCTGGTCCTCAAGTGAGTGCTTTGTCTGCTCCTGAAAACATTGTGAAAACTGAGTCGACAGGACCCGCATTGGAAAACTAACATGCAGGCTGAACGGCAAGGAATAATAAAAAAGTTTTTTGACACGGTTCTGTTTCGAGAAATTTGGACTGCTATGAAGATTCCTTTCCAGCACATGTTTGTCAAGGAGGTCACTTTTCAATATCCTCGCGAAAAACGAACGATTCCTGATGCTCATCGTGGGGCGCTTGGGCTTTTGCGCTATGACAAGGGAGAAGGAAAGATTGGTGAAGAGCGATGTGTTGGATGTGACTTATGTGAAGCGGCATGTCCATCACGCTGTATCAAAGTTGTGAGTGAACCTGCTGCTGCTGATTCACCTAATCCCTTATTGCGGTATGCAACAGAATTCTACATTGATATTACTAAGTGTGTTTTTTGTGGCTACTGTGTTGAGGCTTGTCCCGTGAATGCTTTGGCAATGACCAAAGAGTATGAATACTCAACGACGGACAAGCGAGACTTGATTTTTGACAAGAAGAAGCTCTATGAAATAGGGGAACTTTATCTCGAGGACTCAAAAAAATATCTTTTTGCACACAATCAAGAAGTTGATGATGAAATGTGGGAAAGATATCGATATCGATTTCCCGCTCCCACTCCTGAAGCGCAGTCTCCGTATCAGACCCTCACGTTTGAGAGTGACGAGCAATCAATAGAAACGGAGGAAGTTAATAAGCCTGCTGCTCTAGCTTCCTCTCAAGTAGCGCCTTCGACGGTTACCCAAAAATCTTCAGAAGAATCTTTAGGTGTTGAAGTTGCCGCGCCTAAGGAAACCTCTAAGGCAGCTTCTACTCCATCAGAACCGAAGGCGTGACTACGAACTTCTGATGATAACGCTTTTCTTTGTGTACTTAGCGTTGGTAAGCATTGTCTCAGCAGTTTTGACAATTGCGCTTCGAAATCCTGTTCATTGTGGGCTTGCACTGTTAACACTACTTCTGCATGTTGCAGGGTTTTTTGTTTTGCTGAACTCAGAATTTCTTGCAATGGTGCAGGTGATTGTATATGCCGGAGCAATCTTGGTGTTGTATCTTTTTGTGCTCATGCTTCTTAACCTTAAAACGGAAGAACGCGTATTCCACCAACGTACTGCAGTCATCACGTTTGCAACAGTTGGAATTTCAGGTTTATTTGTATTGATGATTATGAGCAGTGAGTTCCCGAGCATTAGCGGTAGTGTAACGCCTGAGGTTATAGATTTTGTAGGCCATACAAAAGCGGTAGGAATTACGATATTTAATGATTTTTTACTCCAGTTTGAAATTATTGCAGTGTTTTTGCTTGGGGCTATTATTGGGGCAATCGTATTAGCCAAAACTCCTCTTGCTCGAGAGGATGATTCTTCAGACAAGTCATGATACCTCTATCTTATTACGTTGCAGTGGCTACAATCTTGTTTGTCATTGGTCTTGCCGGTGTTCTCATTCGACGAAACTTCATCATCGTTTTCATGTCTGTCGAAATTATGTTAAATGCGGCAAATATTAATCTAATCGCTTTTGCTTCCTACTTCAATTCACTAGATGGGCAAATTGCAGCAATTTTTGTCATTGCAATTGCCGCGGGAGAGGCTGCTATTGGCCTTGCCATTATTATTGTGGTCTTTCGACGGAAGATCGCAACAAATGTTGACCAATTGAACTTGTTGAAATGGTGAAGTTTAATTTTTGAAGGATGTCTGTGGGAAAGAAAGTACCTTCATTGTTTTTGAAAGCTAACCTCAATTGATGGACACCATTGTCTCCATAAAACCTCTTCTGGCTCTTTTGATTTCTGCCGTTGCAGCCTTGTTAATTGTATATGCACGGCATAACCCAAATCTTCGTGAATCGTTTTCGATTGGAGCTGGAGTATTAAAGTTTTTAATTGTGTTATCCATGGCACCAGCGGTTATGGCGGGAGGGGTAATCGAGTATACGCTGGTTACAATATACTCTGGAGTCAGTATTAGTTTTAGGGTTGATGCTCTTGGCTTGATGTTTGCTGGTACGGCTTCCTTCCTTTGGATTTTAGCATCTCTCTACTCCATTGGTTATATGAGAGGACTTAATGAGCATGCTCAGACTCGCTTTTATGCATGTTTCGCTATAGCGCTTTCATCCACAATGGGCGTGGCTTTTGCTTCAAACATTTTCACGCTATTCCTGTTTTACGAAATTCTCAGCGTAAGCACTTATCCTCTTGTCATGCATAAAGAAACAAAAGAGGCCTGGGTGGGAGGAAAGATGTACGTCATCTATTTGGTTGGCGCATCAAAAAGCTTTTTCCTTGCGGCGATGATTCTCACTTACATGTTGACGGGAACGTTGGACTTTGCGCGTGGTGGAATGTTTGCTGGGATAGGGGAATCTACGATGCTTACGGCCATCTACATTTTGTACATTGCTGGTATTGCGAAAGCAGGGATTATGCCGTTGCATAGCTGGTTGCCCAGCGCAATGGTTGCACCTACCCCTGTTAGTGCTCTTCTGCATGCAGTCGCAGTGGTTAAGGTTGGAGTGTTTTCTGTCCTCAGGGTTATTTTTGATGTGTTTGGTATTGATCTCATGCATCAACTCCACTTGGGTATTGGGACGGCGGTTGTGGTGTCGTTCACTATTTTGTTTGCATCCACTTATGCTTTAACGCAGGACAACCTCAAAATTAGATTGGCTTATTCAACTGTGAGCCAACTGTCCTACGTTATTCTCGGCGCAGCTCTTTTAACTAAGAGTAGTTTGACTGGTGGGGTTATGCACGTGGCCGTGCACGCATTTTCGAAAATAACATTGTTTTTCTGTGCCGGGGCAATTTATGTTGCCTCGCATAAAACTTTGATTAGTGAGCTCAACGGAATAGCAAAAAAAATGCCCTTTACAATGACTGCGTTCGCAATTGGTGCACTAAGTATGATTGGCGTTCCACCAGTCAGTGGTTTTATTAGTAAGTGGTATCTTTTGCTTGGGACGCTTGAAGCCCAGCATTTGTTTTTCCTGTTTGTGCTGGTCTTCAGTACGATGTTGAATGCGGCTTATTTTCTTCCAATTCTGAATGCTGCCTTTTTTAAAGATTTGCCTCCAGGAGAAACCTCAGAGAGACAAGAGGCTCCACTACCCGCAGTCATTGCGTTATGCCTTACTGCGGCTGGCACCGTGCTTATTTTTTTCACTCCCTCAGTATTTCTTGATTTAACTAATCTTGTTGTAGAGAGTTTAAGTGTTCGATGAGAAGGAAGTAGTGAGATGAAGAAAGAATTTGACTGGTTCGATAAGGAAAAAAACGTCTCTCTTCTTAAAAAATCTTTCTACGGAAGTTTAATTTTTCTTATTTTGATTGATTTTTTTATTCATAAACATGTCCCATTTGAATGGGCCGGGTATCCCATTTTCTTCGTCGCATACGGCTTCGTGGCATGCTATGTGATTGTCTACTTTTCGAAGTTAGTCGGGCTATGGCTCAAGAAGAGAGAAGACTACTATGACTAGTACTCTTCCTCCAGGCTTCATATTTCTCTTTGGTGCACTGCTTATCCCGTTGCTTCAGGGCCAAGTGAGGAAAACATTTGTGCTTCTTCTTCCTGGAGTGGCATTTATGGATCTGTTGACAATGGAGCATGGGACACATTGGGTGGCGAGCTTTCTCGGGCAGCAGCTTATATTTGGGCAAGTTGATCAATGGACGATGATATTTGGATATATCTTTGTCATCAACACATTTGCCGGTGTCCTTTATTCTCTCCATCTTGAAAAGCCAGATGAACATGTCGCAACGTTTGTCTATTCAGGTAGTTCATTAGGTGTCGTATTTGCCGGAGATTTACTGACATTATTCATTTTTTGGGAACTTATGGCTTTCTCCTCGGTGTATCTGATTTTGGCGCGCAGAACTCAGCGTGCTCAGGAATCTGCATTTCGATATCTCTTGGTCCATATTTTTGGGGGTCTTGCTCTTTTAGGCGGCGTTGTTGTTCAAATTACGACCACAGGCTCCAGTGTGTTTCATTTGATGGAACTTGAAGGCTTAGCATCATGGTTAATTTTTATAGGATTTATCTTAAATGCAGCAATTCCGCCTTTGAGTGCGTGGTTACCCGACGCCTACCCTGAGGCAACCGTTACAGGCTCGGTTATTCTCAGTGCTTTTACTACTAAAACAGCTGTTTATGTTCTTGCCCGTGGATTCGCAGGCACTGAGCTTCTTATTTGGGCTGGTGTTTTAATGACTTTGTATGGAATTGTATTTGCGATTCTTGAAAATGATATGCGGCGCATTCTTGCCTACAGCATTATCAATCAGGTTGGTTTTATGATTACTGGTATTGGTATTGGTACTGTGATGTCTTTGAATGGCACGGCAGCGCATGCGTTTTGCCATATTTTGTACAAGGCACTGTTGTTTATGTCTGCTGGCTCTGTGTTGTACATGACTGGAAAAAGTAAATGTACGGATCTTGGGGGACTCTATAGAACAATGCCTTTAACGATGTTGTTTGGTGTGATTGGAGCAGCTGCGATTTCAGCATTTCCACTCACTAGCGGGTTTACAAGCAAATCCCTAATCCTTCAGGCTTCAGGAGACGAAGGCCTTATTGTTGTGTGGCTCATGCTTGTCCTTGCATCAGCTGGGGTTTTTTTGCACGCTGGGATCAAGTTTCCTTGGTTTGTTTTTTTCGCCAAAGACTCTGGGCTTCGACCGAAAGAACCTCCGATGAATATGCTTTTGGCGATGGGTTTTGCTGCCTTCATGTGTATTTTTCTGGGAGTATTTCCAAACGTGCTCTACTCGATACTTCCCTATCCTGTAGATTATGTGCCTTATACGGTGGATCATGTTGTAAGTCAGATGCAGATTTTGATGTTCTCGGCACTTGCATTCTTTTTGTTACTTGGACCGCTTCAGAGGACCAAAACAATTTCTTTAGATACTGACTGGTTTTACCGACGAGCTGGCCAGGGCTTCAAAACTTTTGCAGATAAACCAATTGTTGTAATGGAAAATGCTATTGGAGGAGCTTACAGATCAATTGTGATCAAAACCACAAAGAAGCTTTCTGAATGGGCATTTGCTTTTGATAGACATGTAATGGATAGGGTTGTCAATGGAGTAGCAACAATGAATAACTACGGTGCTAATTCTAGTGCGTGGATTGAAAAATATGTTGTATATGCTGGACTAAACTGGACGGGGTATGCCTATCACATTTGGGCACGAGTACTGAAGATCCTTCAAACGGGAATGGTGCATCAGTACGCATTAATTTTTATTTTTGGTCTCTTTGTGCTTTCTGTGTTAGTGCTGTTTTGGGTTTTCGTCTACGGGCCTCCAACAGGAAATATTTTTCGATAAATAGACAAAAATTATGCTTGACCAAATTTTTGCAACAACACAAATAGGGTTCCCTATTCTCTCGCTTCTGGTGTTCTTCCCACTTGCAGGCGCAATTGTGATTTGGGTTCTTAAATCTGACGATGTCATTCGACTCACTGGTATTTTGGTAGTGGGCATTGAAATGAGTCTTACTGTGTGGCTTCTTTTCGTTTTCAAATCACACACGGCTGCAATGCAATTTGTTGAGCATGTACCTTGGATTCCAGAGCTTGGGATCAGCTATCACTTAGGAATTGATGGCATTAGTGTGCTTTTTGTTGGTGTTACAGCTTTATTGTCTCTGCTTGCAATGCTTTTTTCGTGGGATCTTGAGATCGATAAAACTAAGGTTTATGTAATGGGCCTGCTTGCCCTCCAATCAACGGTCATGGGTATTCTTGTTTCCCTAGATCTTATTTTATTTTTTGTATTTTGGGAGCTCATGTTAATTCCAAGTTATTTCTTGATTAAGTTATGGGGTACGGGAAATCTTCGGGAAAATGCCGCGCTCAAGTATGTGTTATATACTTTGGCAGGAAGTGTTTTGATGTTAGTTGGCATCATCATTCTTGATTTGAACTATCAGGATTTTGCTTTGTCTCAAGGCATGGAACCTGCACACTCATTTAATTTGCTCACGCTTTTGACAACACCGATGAGTTTGGAAAAACAGTTGTTAGTATTTTTTCTGCTATTTTTTGGGTTTGCCGCTAAGGCACCTATTTTCCCGTTCCATACCTGGTTAGCCGATGCGCTAGTGTCTGGGCCTGTAGCGGTTTCTGTCGCCTTGGCTGGAATTAAACTGGGAACTTATGGTTTTTTAAGGTTTAGTATTCCCCTGCTTCCAGACGCATCACAAGTTTTAATAATTCCACTTTCCGTGTTGGCGTTGTTTGGCATTATTTATGGTGCCTTTGTTGCATTAGCCCAATCTGATCTGCGTCGTCTGCTTGCATTCTCTAGCATTAGCCATCTTGGATTTGTGGTGCTTGGTTTGTTTGCACTCAATTTTCATGGATTACAAGGTGGTTTGTTGCAAATGATTAACCTGGCTTTTACTACTGCGGGGCTATTTTTCATTGCAGGGTTTTTGTATTCACGCGGCCTGCAAGATGATTTGACTCGCTATGGTGGGCTAATTAAACCAATGCCTGCCTTAGGAGGGTTTTTCATTGTCATGGGTTTGGCCTCGGTCGGGTTTCCAGGGACTAACGGGTTTGTAGGTGAATTTTTGATCCTTCTTGGAGCTTTTAAAACCCACTGGTTTTTTGGTGCTGTGGGGGTACTGGGTGTAATTTTAGGACTTGCTTACATTTTGTGGTACTACGAACGAGCGATGCTAGCGCCCCCACGGGAAACTATAATCAGGGATGACCAGGGGGTTGAACGAGCAACGTCGACTCTAAAAGATTTAAATCCAAGAGAATGGGTTATTGCCCTTTCATTAACCAGTATGATTTTTTGGATTGGGCTGTATCCTTCCCCATTTTTTGACATGATGGATGCGTCTGTTCAAGCTATAGCTGATCGTGTTGATCCATCGAAGGGAGTTATAACATTGCCATGATTGATACGTGGATTCTTCCACTAATTCTTTTTGCACCGGTTCTCGGAGCTGTGGCACTTATTTTTGTTTCAAATCAGCAGCGATTCTTGGTTCAAATGATTGCAGCAGGGGCATCATTGATCTCTTTCGTTCTGTCATTTCGTTTACTGTATGCCTATGATCATACTGTAGGGGGATATCAGTTTATTCAACGATTAGAATGGTCTAGTAACTTAGGAATTTCGTTTGCGTTGGGAGTAGACGGGATTGCGGTGCCATTAGTGTTGGCATCTTCGATACTCCTTTTTACGGGCATATTTGTGTCATGGCATATTAAGGATCGACTCAAAGAGTTCTACATTTCTCTACTTATTCTTGCGGCAGCAACTATTGGAGTATATGTATCCCTTGACTTGTTCTTCCTTTACTTTTTCTACGAGCTCTCCGTAATTCCCATGTATTTGTTGCTTGGTATGTGGGGAAGCCATACTAAAAACTACAATGAAATGAAGGACACAAAAAAGCGTGATTTCGTGGGATTCATCTTGAATTTTACGTCAAACAGCAAAGAGTATGCCGCAATGAAACTAGTTTTATTTCTATCTGCGGGTGCGGTAGTGGCTTTGTTGGGTATTTTAATGATTTATGTTGGTTCCGGACTTAACACGTTTGATATTCCTACACTTGCAGAGCATTCCAAGTTTTCTGGAACTCTCGCAACAATTATTTGGCTGCTTATTTTCTTTGGGTTTGCATCCATCGCTCCACTATGGCCGTTACATTCGTGGTCTCCAGTTGGGCATGCTGCCGCGCCAGCTGCAACGAGTATGTTGCATGCTGGAGTTTTAATGAAGCTCGGACATTTTTCAATCATTCGTGTTGGGTACGAAATTCTTCCTGAAGCCACCCGTGAACTCATGCCAATTGCTGCAATACTGTGTGTGTTTAGTATTGTCTACGGTGGTTGGGTTGCCTATTCTCAAAATGATACCAAGTATGTAATTGGGTATTCTAGTTCGAGCCACATGGGGTACATTTTTCTTGGTATGGCCGCTCTTACATACGTCAGCTTGACTGGTGCGGTCTTATATATGTTTGCGCATGCACTGGCGACTGGTCTTTTATTTGCTCTAGCCGGTTGGGTTTATGATCAAACTCATACACGTGATATTCCTTCATTGGGGGGATTGTCACGAACTATGCCATTTGCCACGGGGTGCTTTGTTGTGGCGGTTGCGGCATCGTTTGGTTTACCAGGAACTGTCAGTTTTATTGGAGAGTTGATGATTTTGCTTGGAAGTTGGAATAAGTATCCAGTTCAGACCATCATTGCTGTACTTGGTATCGTTGTAACTTTAGCATATTTATTCAGAATGCTTCGAGGGGTATTCTTTCGTGATCCTACAAAAGAAATTCAATACGAAGATGAGTTTAAATGGGCGCACACAAAAGATGCTAATGGTTTTGTAAATCGTATGCCGTTACTGGTTATGATTGCCTGTACTATTTACTTCGGAATTTTCCCGGGGCAGTTCATTGATGTTATTGGATCGAGTGTAGAACCGTTACTTGAAAAAATTCATGGTACTGAGTTGGTTGAATCTCAGGCTGTTTCATCAACTTCAATGATCCCAAGTAGTTCTGTCGTATTAGGAGGGGATCCATGAGCTTTACCTTGTCCCTTTCTGGAGCAGATCTGCTTTTGCTCTTACCTGAAATATTTCTGACACTCTGGATCTGTATGTTGCTTGCTGTTGATGCTGTGCCATCGCGTGTTAGCAAAAAAGTAATTGGAAACCTCAGCGTTGTTGGTCTTTTTTCGACTTTGATTACACTATTTTGGTTTTATGCCAATGGGAAAACTGGAACTTTATTTAACCAGATGTTTGTACTTGATCCCATGGCAATCTATTTCAAAATATTTATTATAGTTTCGACTATTTTTGTCGTATGGATGTCTATTGAAGCCGTCGAACGCTTCCCTGCATTTAAAGGAGAGTATTATTTTCTTATTTTAATGTCAGCGCTTGGCGCGATGCTTATGGCTTCAGCTAATGATCTTGTCAGTATTTTTGTGACGTTGGAGTTTACCACCTTTGGTTTTTACATTTTGGTTGCATATCTTCGAGAGGACGCAAAATCAAATGAAGCCGGACTAAAGTTTTTTATTCTTGGAGCCTTCACCGCTGGAATTTTAGCTTTTGGGATAAGTCTTATTTATGGTGCAACGGGAAAACTAGTTCTTACTGACATTCAACAGGCTGTGGGTGAGCCGTCTCCAGTATTGATTGCCGGGTTTCTTCTTCTTTTTGCAGCGCTAGGTTTTAAGATTGGTGCAGTGCCTTTGCATACTTGGATACCAGACGTTTACCATGGAGCGCCTACCTCTGTAACTGCGTTTTTGTCTGTTGCTCCAAAAGGTGCAGCACTGGCAATCTTGCTTCGTGTTTTCTTCGTTACCCTGGCAGCATTTACTGCAGAATGGATATGGCTGCTCGTTTTGGTGGCAATAATTTCAATGACATACGGTAACATTGTTGCCATTGCACAGAGCAATATGAAGAGGCTGCTTGCTTATTCTGGTATTGCTCAAATTGGAAATGTTGTTATTGGGCTTGCCGCTGCGAGTAAGATGGGTGGTGAATCGATCATGTTCTATCTATGGGCATATCTTTTTGCAAACCTTGGTGCGTTTGCCGTTGTTATTGCTGTTGCTCATGTGATAGGCAGCGAGCAGATTGAAGACTATAATGGACTAAATCGACGCTCACCTTTTTTGGCTTTTGCGATGTTGTTGTTTTTATTGTCTCTGGCCGGCGTTCCTCCTTTGGCTGGTTTTATAGCAAAACTTTATATTTTTGTTGCGGCAATGCAGGCAGGCTTGATTGCTTTAGTCATTGTTGGCTTGGTCAATGTCGTTATCTCAATGTACTATTATTTGATTGTTGTGAAAAAGATGTATATTAACGAGCCATCTGATTCGTCTCCAATAGCAGTTTCACCAACACTGAAAGTTGCCATTGGGTTTGCAATAGCTGGAACGCTTGCGCTTGGTATCTATCCAAAACCGTTTATAGACTGGACTGTGGAAGCAACTTATTTGTTCAATCACCTAGACATTGCTTCCACATCGAAATTAATTGCCCTAACTTTTGGTGGCTAGCTACTCCTTGGGTTTTACCTGTCTGGATGTGGTATCCAGTTTTCAGTAGTAAGCTTGTAGCTATAATCTATAGCATTCAGATTTATTTTCCATGTGGGTAATATTTCAGAAGTATTAGAATCTAATTCATTCCAGTTAGCGGATAATTTTACATTAGTCGTTGAATTCCACGGCATATACCCAATACAATGAAGATCATTATCTAGCGTACATATGAGATATGACCTTACATCTACAGAAATCGTCACAAAAATATTTTCTGAATCCGGTTTCTGGGGACTATGTTTAATATGCTGATCTGTGGAGATCAAAGTAAGAAAATATTTTTCTATTTGTGTTGTGTTCGGAGGTTCAGTTATTGGTGGGTAAAGAATTTTTGGAGGATCAAAAATACCCATTACTTGGTCTTTACCTTGTGTCATTGGGGTAAGTATCATTTTTAAATTGGTATATGCCTGTTTGAGCATTGTTTGTGGAATAGGGTAATTTTTATATGGCATTACAGGGTTTTCGTCCTGTAGATCTAGTCCTGGTGGACAAAAAACTAGGTTCGATTTTTTAATCTCTGGATTGTAGCAATCAGGGTTCCATCTACCATACATATAGGTGAGGCCTGTTGGCGATTTAAGTATTTTTCCGTCAAGTTGTTTAACATCATTAATGCTGCAGACTGGTCTAACATATTGATACCATTGATAATTATTAACAGACTCTGAAGTAATTTTTGTAGAGTTCTCAATCCAGATCAATATGTGTGGTCGCGTTGATTCATTTTCATCTCGAACATTTATTACGCCGCACTTTATAGTTCCACGAGTAGGAAGAGCATAGGAATGTTTAATGATGGGGTCCATATTAAGCATCGGGATCTTGTAGCGAGAAGCTACTTTAAATATTGAACACAGGTGCGATGTAGCCAGAATGATCAGCGTGCCAAGTAATATGATTCCTAATGTTAAGGAAGTAGAGCTGCCTGCACCTATTCGAACAGTGCCTGCACCAAGTATCATTCCCCCTCCTGTAATTAAAAGTACTACGGTAAGTGGATTAGGCAACAACTCTTTGATGAGTATTGGGCCCCAATCATTTGTTTTAATAGTTTGATTTGATTTCACGGTAGCATCAATAAATATTTTACTGGAAGAAAAACTTTGATCTGAGAATATGATGCAAAGTTAAAAATAAGTGTGATATTTCGTACATATCTGAACGTACTGTTGCATCATTGGTATTTTTTGTAATGGAAAAACACAATATATATGCAAAAAATAGAAATGTCAGGCGTTGTTGGTTTGTCTGGCTGATTCTGCTATTGCTTGGCTCGCGCGCGTACTTAGAAAACGTTGTTGATCGTAGCCAAATAAAATTTCCCAAGCAGAATCTTGGTATAGATCAATAAGCGGAAAGGCTACTTCGTTCAACATCCATTGGCCATGACGAAGATCCTCTTTAATATGTATATCCCAGTATCCTATAGATTTTTTGCTCAGGCCAAGGCGCTCTCCAGCTTCTTTATAATTTTTGAATGCTGAAGGAACTGATATTTCCGTATATAGTAAACTTCCGATGTATCTTAAAAAGTTTCGTTTTTGTTCGCATACGGTAAAACTATGATTAATATTTGCCAATACCTCCCATGGGACTACCTCAAAATATGCTTCTGGTTTGGTGCTCATTCCAAATTCACACAACATTGAGGTAAAGAAGGAGGAATGTTTTTTCGATAATTTCCCCCCTCCATACTCTTCGAGCAAAATTTTTGTCAACATTGCTTGAATTTTATTACCTACGCCTCCAATCATTCGAGATAATTGACTGGCTTCAACAAGTCCATCCAGAGACGTAATCTCCAAAAGGCGTCGGTATCCCTCTTCCGAAAGTTCATTTCTGAAAAATAAGCTAGTTTCCGATAGCTCAGGGTTTAAGTCTTCCTCTGCTCTATTTTTTAGGCCAAGTAGCACATTTGTATTTTTCAAATTTTCAAGGTTGATATTTTTAGTTTCCCAGTTTTGCCATGCAGTATCTATTTTTGACCTTGTGGAAAAGAGAAAAGACGAGTTCTCATTTGAATAATTTTTAAGATCATCATACCAAAACAATCTAAGCCTATTTATGCGATATAAAACTCTTTGGATAAAAAGATGCGTATTTCTTGATTTGGGGCTATCATGATAGGCAGTTGCAATAGCGAAATCTAGGGCATGTGAAAAGTATTTTTCGAACTCTGGCGTGTCATCAATATATTTGTCGAGATCGTCATGTTGAAGTAGACTTACAAAAACTTCCTCAGCCTCGGTATAGTCTACTTCTGTAAGGGTATGGTAACTAGAGTTACTCATTAGAGGGCAGACAAAATATAAAAAAGTTGTGTAAAAACATGCCAGAACATTCTAACAAGCTCTATCCAAGCGATCAAACGTTTATAGATTTAATTTAAGGAAGAAAAACATGTCATTCGAGTTCTACAATTTGAGACCACACCATACCATGTCTGAAGCCTATGAGCAGTTTGCTCAGGCTGTTCAGAAAGGGCTATCAATGAAGCCAAAGCACCTACCATCTTGGCTTATTTTTGATGATGAAGGAAGTGAGATATTTACGGAAATTACTAGACTCAATGGCTATCACCCTGCACGATGTGAGATTGAAATACTTGAAGAATACAAAAATATGATTATGTCTCTACTGGAAGGCGATACGTTTCGAGTGATAGAGCTAGGTGCTGGAGATGGGAGAAAAACAGAGATCCTCCTTGAGCACTTTATTGGGCATGGGCTTGTATTTGATTATGCGCCAATAGATATATCAATTGGCGCAACAAAAAACCTTGTTGAGTCTCTGGAGTTAAAGTATTTGACAAGCAGGATGTCTGTGAAGGGGTTTGCTGCTGATTACTTTGAGGGACTAAATGCAGTCAACGAGGCCTCCAGTCATCGAAATTTTGTACTTTTTTTAGGGTCAACTATAGGTAATATGAAGCTTCAAGATGCAGAAAAATTTGTTCGTAAGCTATGGGAATCATTGGATAATCATGATTATGTCATGATAGGGTTTGATTTGATGAAAGACCCAAAGGTTCTTTATTCCGCATACAATGATTCAACGGGGATATTTGAAAAGTTCAATTTGCATCTCTTGGATGTCATAAATGAAAAGCTTGGAGGGGATTTTTCAAAGAAAAACTATGTTCAGCAAGGGCAATACAATCCCAAAACGCATGCAGTCGAGAGCTATATTTACAGTACAAGAGAACAGGTCGTATCCATTGATGCTTTAAGAAAAAAATTCTCATTCTGCATGTGGGAGTCTATGCAGACTGAGCATTCATATAAATATACTGAAAGTGAGATTTGTACTCTTGCAGAGTCTAATGGATATGAAATTGTTAGAAACTTGTTTGATGCCAAAAACCAGTTTGTAGATTCCATTTGGAAAGTAAAAAAGTAGTCTTCAGAGAAAAGGTATTTTAACCCTTTGAAGGTAGTTATGCTAGTTTAGGCTAGGCTGAAAATCTGGACTATCAAGGGAGAATGTTGGGATAATGGCATCAAAAAATGTTCCATCAGTTCGAAGCATTTGGTAGGTTCCAGACATTATTCCTGATGGTGTTAAAAGAGGTACAAAGCTCGTGTACTCGAAGTCTTCCCCAGGTTCTATAATTGGCTGGAGGCCTATAACCCCCTCTCCTCTTACTTCTCGAACTTGACCATTTGAGTCTGTAATATTCCAATAGCGATTGATGAGTTGCACGCGGCTATTCCCTTCGTTATGTATCGAGACATGATAGCTCCAGGTATAGTGTCCGGTATTAGGGAAAGATTCTTCGGTCAGAAATTTTAGATGAACTACTATGACAATGGATTGAGTTGTTTCTTTGTACATTTTGGATTAATCCCCCCCATGAAATGCATCTTCATCATACTCTGGTACAGTAGAAGGTTCCCCTAATCCACCGTGGAACGATTTTTGTATATCAAGCACTTGAGCTAGTGTCGGAGATGTTTGAAGAGTATCGCCAAATTGAACAATAAACTTTTCACATAGCTCCACACCTTTTTCAAAATGGCGTGGAATGGTTTCTGCTGTTGCTTGTTGCCAAGTTATGTAAATAAGAAATTCCTGGAAATAACGGGCATTGGGAATCTTTTCTCCAAACTCTTGGAGGCGTTCAAAAGCCTGAGTTGCTTCGGGACCTTCATCGAGTGAGAAGGCCTCTTCTGCGTCATTAATGTCTTGCTGAAGAGATCCGAGCTCAGAGTTATGTTCCGCCAGATGGAGCGCCTGCTGCGCTGCAATAGCAGGGTCAAACTGCATAGTCCCTCCCCCCCTTGTGTCGAGTGATAGCAATGAATATCATGCTTAAGCGTATGGCACAACCTTAGGCTTAAATGACACATAATATCGGAGGACCTAACAATGGCAATTGAGGCGGTAAATCCTGCGACAGGTGAGCTGATCATGGCATATGATGCAATGCCAGTTGATAAGGTGGCGGCGATCATAAAAGAAGCACATAGCACATTTCTAGTTTGGAGGAGAACTGAGATTGCCATGAGAGAAACTTCCATGCGCACCGCCGCAAAGATTTTGAGAGATCGCTCAACAGAGTATGGGAAGCTTATGACTGAAGAAATGGGAAAAATCGTTCGTGATGGAAAGGCCGAAGCTGAAAAGTGTGCATGGGTATGTGAGTATTATGCTGATAATGCCAAAATTTTTTTAGCACCCGAGGTTGTATCCACTGAAGCTACAAAAAGTTTTGTAGCGTTTCAGCCTCTTGGGGTAATTCTTGCTGTTATGCCATGGAACTTTCCTTTTTGGCAAGTGTTTCGATTCGCTGCACCGGCTCTTATGGCGGGCAATGCAGGTATTTTAAAACATGCATCAAATGTTCCCGGTTGTGCACTTGCCATTGAAAATGTTTTTCGTGAAGCAGGATTTCCAGAAAATTTGTTTCGAACTTTGTTGATTACTGGAGGAGGAGTTGGTGATGTTATCGAACATCCTCTTGTTCGAGCGGTAACATTGACGGGAAGTACTCCTGCTGGAAAATCTGTTGCAAGCAAATCTGGGGATATGATTAAGAAAACCGTACTCGAGCTCGGAGGAAATGACCCTTATATTATTCTCGAAGACGCAGATCTCAAACTTGCAGCATCTGCTTGTGCGTCTAGCCGATTAATTAATACGGGGCAGAGTTGTATTGCGGCAAAGCGCTTTATTGTTGTTGAATCGGTTAGAGAGGAGTTTGAAAGAATATTTGTGGAACACATGAAGGCACAATCGTTTGGTGATCCTATGGATCCTGATACTAATTTTGGACCCATGGCGAGGCATGATTTACGTGACGAATTACATGGTCAAGTCACAGAAAGCATTGCAAAAG
Organism: uncultured Nitrospiraceae bacterium; assembly: GCA_964463965.1. Lineage (GTDB taxonomy): Bacteria > Nitrospirota > Nitrospiria > Nitrospirales > UBA2166 > UBA2166. The sequence goes on from CAYXED010000004.1 coordinate 110,036, forward strand.
GTGCAGTCTGTCTTCTAGGGGGAGAAATCCCAGCGGGTAGAGGGGCATTTTATCCAGCAACTGTCCTGACTCGGGTTTGCAAGGGCATGCCTGCCTATGATGACGAGCTCTTCGGTCCTGTTGCGGCAATCATTGGTGTGAAGGATGAGCAAGAAGCCATTGAGGTTGCAAATGATTCAATTTTTGGTCTTGGTGCTGCAGTCTTCACAAAGAATTTGGAAAAGGGAGAACGTATTGCTAAGGAAGAATTGGAGGCTGGATGTTGTTTTGTTAATTCATTTGTTAAATCAGATCCGAGGTTGCCTTTTGGAGGGGTACGCGAGAGCGGCTATGGTAGAGAACTCTCTCATTATGGAATAAAGGAGTTTGTAAACATTAAAACAGTATTTGTAAAGTAATGGAATTGCTACAAGTTAGTTTAAGCTTCGGCTATTATGGTAGCCACTTTTGGAGTTTTGTTCATTGATGCCATTAGTATTGGATCCCCATAAGGAATATATGGAGCGTGTGAAATCTCGCCGACGCGATGTCAAGAATTTGGCTAAACGGGATCGATGGGTATCTGATGGGAGATTAATTGTCTTTTTAAGTGGTGCGATAATTGCTGGTTTTGTTATTGGGCAGTCTTTATCGTGGTGGTGGATGACTCTGCCTGTAGTAGGGTTTTTTTCTTTGCTCGTTTTCCATGAGACAATCCGTAAACAATTACAGCATGCGGAGCGAAGCGTTTTATTTTATGAACAAGGTCTTGCGAGACTTGAAGGTGAGTGGATGGGACGTGGAGTTTCGGGAAGTGAATTTCAAGACTCTGCCCATCTATACGCTAAAGACCTTGATTTATTTGGAACGGGATCTCTTTTTGAGTTGTTGTGTACCGCTCGTACACCTGGTGGTGTACAGACATTAGCACAGTGGATAAAGCATTCTTTTGATCCCAAGGAGATTCAAGTTAGGCAAAATGCGGTTCAAGAGTTATCTCCTGAGCTTGATCTTCGAGAATCGCTTCACCTTCTTGGGCCTAATTATCGCGCAGATCTGCATGTTGAGAATTTATTGATGTGGAGTGAGTGTATTCCAAACTATAATGTTGGCCTCCACAGAGGCATTGTATTGTCTTTATCTCTTGGAGTTGTATTGGTTTTCATAGGGTTTTTGTTGGAATGGTATGGATTGGGATTGGTGCTTGCAATGGCGATTGTTAACGGAATTTATGCGAGGGTACTTAGGGATAAAGTCTATATGTCCCTCTTGCATATCAGGCGCCATCAGCAAGATCTTGCTTTGCTTATGGAATTTTTAGGTTATATCGAGTCCACATCACTTTCAAGTGAAAGAGTGACGTTTTTACGACAAAAGCTGGTTAATCAATCAACTAAGCCATCTCAACAACTTAAAAGACTCGTAGATTTACTTACACTTGATAATTCAACACGTAATCAGTTTTTTGCTGCGGTTTCTTGGGCTGTGCTCTGGACGACAAATATTGCGTTGGCGGTTGAAGCGTGGAAACAGTGTACAGGCAAAGAGTTGAGAGAATGGCTTATGGCTGTTGGAGAGTTTGAGGCACTTGTGGCGCTCTCGGGTTATTCGTACGAGCATCCTAAAGATAATTTTCCTGAAGTTTTTGAAGGCAAAACAATCTTTGATGGCAAAGGACTTGGCCATCCACTGCTCCCTTATACTACCTGTGTTCGGAATGATATTAAGCTTGGTGACACGGAACGGATGCTTTTAATCAGCGGATCCAATATGTCAGGTAAAAGCACTATGTTGAGAACTGTTGGACTCAATGTAGTTTTGGCAATGGCTGGTGCCCCTGTCCGTGCTGATACTTTAAGACTTTCTCGGATAGAAATTGGGGCAACTTTGGTAATTCAAGATTCGTTGCAAGATGGAAAGTCGAGATTCTATGCGGAAATTACAAGGCTTAATCAGATTATGAAGCTGGCACGGACTCAGTGTTCTCTTTTGCTTTTGTTTGATGAAATTCTACACGGGACTAATTCTCGTGATCGTGTGACTGGGGCTGAAGCGTTGATTCGTAGATTTCTTGAGTATGACACAATTGGATTGGTTACAACTCATGATTTGGCCTTGACGGAGATGGAAAATACTTTGTCCCCATATGTAACTAACGTTCACTTTCAGGACCGGATGCGTGATGGAGTGATAGAGTTCGATTATCAAATTCGATCGGGTGTTGTACAACAAAGCAATGCGATTGCATTAATGCGAGCAGTTGGATTGGAGGTTTAGAACCTGACTCTATGATAAAACTATATGTAAGTATAACGTGTAAAATAATTTGTTGTGCTCTGAAATGATTTATCCTGATATTGATCCTGCCGCTATACGTTTAGGTGCTTTTGCTATCCACTGGTATGGGCTGATGTATGTAGCGGGCCTTCTTACTGCGTGGTGGTTAGGCCGGGTTCGTGCAAAAAAGGTTGGTTCTGGGTGGCATCCAGATGAAATTTCCGACCTAGTTTTTTATGGGGCTCTTGGGGTTATGCTTGGTGGGAGAGTAGGTTACGTTCTGTTTTATAGTTTTGATGAATTGTTACAAGATCCACTGATGTTATTTCGTGTATGGCAAGGGGGCATGTCTTTCCACGGAGGTATGCTTGGAGTAGCTGTTGCAATGTGGCTATATGGTAAAAAAACCGGGAGAAGTTTTTTTGAAATGACAGATTTTCAGATTCCTCTTGCCCCTATTGGTTTAGGTGCTGGTCGTATTGGCAACTTTATCAATGGGGAGTTATGGGGGAGGCCTACAGATGTTCCTTGGGGAATGGTTTTTCCTCATGTTGATGGAGAGCTTCGACATCCATCGATGTTGTATCAAGCAGTTTTAGAGGGTGTAATCTTATTTCTTATAGTCTGGATTTACTCTTCTCGCCCCAGACCAAGAATGGCGGTGTCAGGTCTTTTTCTCTTGTTTTATGGGATATTTAGGTTTGTGGTTGAGTTTGTCCGTGAGCCTGATAGCCACATTGGTTTTGTTGCTTTGGGCTGGGTTACGATGGGACATGTGTTGTCAACGCCTATGATTGTATTTGGGGCGCTATTCCTGGTATTGGCCTACACAAAGAATAACTTGGTAAAATCCTAGTAGGGGTTCTTTGTAAGTTAAAATTTAATGAGTATAGCTCTAAGAAAAGCCTTTTGATTTACTGATTCAATTCTGAAACTTTTTCCAAAACTGGAATATTGACCCGTTCTCCTTCATTGATTATTTGATTCAGGTCGAGATCAGGGTTGTATTGCCCGAGGAGCCATACTGGGACTTGGTATTTTTTCTGCGCAAGTACCCACATTGATTCTCCTTTTCGTACTGTATGAATATGAGTATCGCGGATACGAAATTTACGAAAGAATGTTTCTTGTAGCTCCTGGTGATAAGTTACCCTTTTAGTCTCAAAGGTCGTTTTCGACACCCGAGAAAAATTAAGCTTCAGTTCCTCTCCACTGACAACATGTTTTTTCAAATCAATATTGTTGAGAGTTCGAATTTTCTGAGTCTTAATACCAAGCCATTCGGCATAATGCCCCAAAGTTTCTGACGCCTGTACTGTGATTGTCTGATTGTCCGAGACCGTATAGTCACTCGGATCGGCGAGAAGGGTTATCTCAGAAACTGATGGGTCATACTCAGGAATATTACTTTTCTTCCCCTTGCTTTTTAAGGCAATGGGGAGAGTTTTTGAATTATTAGACTCTTCTGTGGGTTTGAGTATTAATATTTGACCAATCTGAAGCAAGTTTTGATTTTGCATTGGGTTGAGCTTAACAATTTTATTCTCATCAATGTTAAACCGTTGTGCAATACGATGGATTGAGTCTCCACGTCTAACGACATACTTCCCATCTTCTGGTATAGGTTTCTGAATAGAAGGTTTGGCGTGATATTTCGAAACTTTCTGCCGTGGCAAGTGAATACGTTGACCTGGATAAATGGGTCTGTGGCGATTTAGTCCATTGAAATTCACCAGCTCTGTTAGCCCAACACCATATCGTGTGGCAATTGTGGATAAGGTATCTCCACGCCTCACTCGATGATACTTATCACGTTGCTGCTTACTAAAACCTTTCTCTGAGGGGATTGTGCCAAAGATAGTAATGGGGTCGCCCTTTAACGATGTTATTGGAATTCTCAAGATAAAATTTTGTGGTACGTATTTTGTGCCTTCCCAAACTGATTTTTTGAGTGATGGGTTGTGCCGTCTTAATTCAACGATACTAATATTGAATGCTGCTTTTAAGGTATCTATGTGAAAGTATTGAGGAGCCTTTGCAGTTGTGGTATCGATGGAAGGTTCTGGTTGAATATGACCAAAGTATCTAACTGGGTTTTTGTCTATATCAACAGCTGCAAGAAAGGCTGGGTAGAAATTTCGAGAAGCAAAACCAAATGTACGACTTTTGTACTTTTCAATAATGGTTTCTATGCTGTTTGTTTTTAGGCGTCGTACTGCACGGCGCATACCTGCAACTCCGTGGTTGTATGCAGTAAGAGCCAAGGGCCAGTGTTTTAAGGTGGTGTGGTTTCGTTCAAGCAATTGCGCGGCTGCAACGGTTGACATATAAGGATCAAGGCGTTCATCAATGACATGATCTATCCTCATAAATCGGCGTCCCGTTGAACGTGTAAATTGCCACAAACCTGCAGCTCCAGCATGTGAAGTAGCGGCAGGATTGAATGAAGATTCTACATGTGGGAGGGAAGCAATCTCCGCGGGCAATCCTCGTTCTGAAAGGGTTTTTTTGATGTATGATATCCATTGCCCTGATCGAATTAAACCATCCCGAAATCTATTTGCTTGACCTTTTTGAAATCGTAATTGCCGAGCGGCTTTTCGTAACTTTTTTTTGCTAACATCTTTAGGCCAAAGCGACAGAACTCTCTTCTCCTCTGCCGTAAGGTTTAATTGCTTTCCCTTAGCTAGCGACCGGAGGATTTTTGAGTATTTATCTTTTATTTTTTCTATAGCTTTTTCTTGGACCCGACGAGTTGATTTTGTAGGAATCTTCACAACTTCGTATATAACATCAAGGTGTTTTGAGTCGTGGATGAATCCGTGGCTGTCATCAATTTCTGTATAAACCTTTGTCCAAAAATCTACCGCGGGTTCAAGCTCTGCTGGTCGAGGGAATAGCGTGATGTCTGTTGATGCGCCAGAGGCTGAAGCAAATATAGTTAGGACAAGGAAACACGACGCTCCTAGCAGAAAGCTTTGACATGTGAATATTCTCAGAGTATGACGTGGAGAAGAAAAATCTTTAATCATTAACACTCTACCCCCTACATTGTATAGGCATGAGAGGGTACAATCATTTCAATTTTGTGGATTCATTGCCATAAAAGCCACCAGCTCATATGGGGAAACCATATCTAAATAATTTGCCCGAGACAAGCAGATGAACATAATTTTTTCTAGAGGCTGTGTATTGCCACTTTATGGTACGATTGTCTGTGGAGAATCCTAAACGTATTTTACGGAGGGTATAGTAAATCTATGGTAGAACCTACCATTACCTGCCCGAGCTGCAAGAAAGAAATTAAATTAACTGAATCACTTACAGCTCCGGTAATCGAGGCTACTCGCCGAGAGATGGAGCAGAGTCTCATACATGAGCGAAAAAAGATAAAAGAAGAAGAAGTACAAAAAGCTAAGCAAGTGATTGCTACTGATATGAATGAAAAAAACGCGTTAATTCTTGATTTAGAATCCGCCATAAAAACAAAAAACAAAAAGTTAGAAGATGCACAAAAATCACAAGCAGAAGTGCTTAGAAAGCAACGAGAGTTGGATGATGCCAAACGCGAAATAGATCTTACGATTGAACAACGGGTACAGAAAGATCTTGTTCTTGCACGAGAAAAGGCTAGAAAAGAAGCTGAAGACGCAGCAAACCTTAAAGTCATTGAGCAACAACAAACTATTCTGTCGATGCAGACGCAAATTGACGCGTTGAAAAGAAAATCAGAGCAAGGGTCTCAGCAACTCCAAGGGGAAGCACAGGAATTACAGCTTGAGGCTTTCTTGATGGACCGTTTCCCACGCGACCAGATTCATCCGGTTCCCAAGGGAGAGTTTGGTGGAGATGTGGTTCAGAGAATTTTCAATAACCTTGGCCAATCTTGCGGTACTATTCTTTGGGAGTCAAAACGAACAAAAAATTGGAGTGACGGGTGGTTGTTAAAATTGCGAGAAGATCAACGTGCCGCTAAAGCAGATATTGCAATTATTGTAAGCCAGGCACTTCCTAAAAACGTAGAGACATTTGATTGGGTAGATGGCGTATGGGTAACTAATCCACAGCTTGCAATTCCCGTTGCAATGGTTTTACGAAGTGGATTGCTGGAGATAGCATCGGCTCGTCAAGCAACGCAGGGACAACATACAAAAATGGAGCAGGTTTATAAATACTTAACGGGGCCAATTTTTCGTCAGCGAATTGAGGCTCTTGTGGAAAATTTCTCTACAATGCAAGACGATCTCCAGAAAGAAAAGAAAGTCATGACTAGGCAATGGGCAAAGCGAGAGGCACAACTGAATCGGATGATGGAGTCCACTTCAGGGATGTATGGGGATTTTCAAGGGATTGCCGCAAACACCCTTCAAGAAATTGATGGGCTTGAATTTCATGCCTTAGAAGGTCCTGAAAAATATGAGGAAGAATCCTCATAGATATTAAGGTGACTCAAGGTTGGCGTTAAGTTTTACTTGATCGCCTAATGGCAATCACTTTACCTATAAGATTGTCTGGAAAGTTTGAGGGAGGATCTACTAGTTGGATTCGTGATCCTACACCTTGAACGAGCCTTAACCCGTCGACAGTTTTAACAACTCCCTTGATTCGAATTGCTGTGAGTGTTTTTAGTTTCAACATAAGATTATTTTCTGTAATTTCTGGCTCTATGCTGATTTCTTGTGACTGAAATTCTTCATGTGTATGAGGGGGCACCTCAAGAGATTTTTTGGAACTTTTTTTCTGTCCTACTGAAGCGTGTGGAGGGAATAAAATGGCTGGATCAACTTGAGCGTTAACGCTATGCAATATGGGTGTACCAGGAGCCATATCTTCAAGTGTTTTTTGAAGCCCACTAACGAGGTTTTTTTTAACTAAATCTACCTTATTGAGGACTAAAATATCTGCAGATGATATCTGTTGTTCAGCAGTGCCCTCAATATCTTGTTTTTGTAATAGTTGTTCCGCATTTACAACTACAACGGCTAACGCTTCCCCTACCCATTGCGCTACTGGCTCTCGCCAAAATGTGACCAATGTTTCAAATGGGAGAGCTACACCAGATGTTTCAACTATTACACGATCAGGTTTGTGGCGTTCCCAAAGGTCGTGAAGTGTTGTCAGTAACTCACCGGATAGCTGACAACACACACAGCCGCCTTCAAGCTCAACATAGCGACTATCTTCATCTTGACCAAAAAGGGCTTGATCAACACCTAATGCACCAAACTCATTTGAAACCACTGCCATACGACAGCCATTTTTTTGTGCATCTTTCAGAAGGTTTCTGATAAGAGTTGTTTTTCCTGCCCCGAGAAACCCAGACACCACAAGGGCAGGAATGTGTACTTGAGGGTTTTTATATGGTTCGTCAGATGTGGAGCCGTCTTTCAACTATAAACCTTCTTTTAATGGCCTAATTCATTATGCTGCAGTGTATTGAGTATATTGATTGTATATCAGGCTGTTTAGGATGTCTGCAATGATTTGAGAAAATTTGTGTTATTGTTCCTGTATAAATTTTCTGAGAAAATCATGGTTGAACGATATCGACGTGGAAGAAACAAGGCATCGTTACTTGGCAATCATCAACAATGCTGGTTGTGGGGTAGAAATCTTGTTCTTGAAACTCTTCGTGCTGAGCGGTGGCCCGTTCTAGAATTATATTGTTCTGATGAACTGACATCAGAGGAAGCAAAAGTGGTCCGTGCGTTGGCAAAACGTAGTAATTGTTCTGTGTACGTACAGACTAGATCATCTATAAAGAATCTATGTCATTCATCAGAACATCAAGGGTACCTGGCCAAAATGGTCGAATTTCCTTACATGGACCCCCTGCTTCTTCTTGATCAAGCTATGAAGGATAGAAAAAACCCTCTGTTTGTAATTTGTGATGGGATTCAGGACCCATTTAATTTTGGCGCATTGATCCGTTCTGCTGAGGTTTTTGGAGTAGATGGGATTTTTATCGGGACATCGCACCAAGTTGGCGTAACTAGTCGTGTTGCACGTAGCTCTGCGGGAGCTGTAAGCCATATGGCGATTGCTCGATCTGAAGATATTAGGGAAATTGCGTATAGTATGAAGGATCGAGGTATTCAAGTCTTGGGTACAAGTAGCAATGCAGGTGATTCTATTTTTCAATGCCAACTTACACAACCAACTACGATAGTTGTTGGTAATGAAGGAACTGGAATACGAGATTCATTACGGGAAGCATGTAGTCAATTAATTCACATTCCCCAGTTTGGAGAGGTATCATCATTAAATGCAGCAGTATCGGCAGGTGTTCTGTTTTATGAAGCCTGTCGGCAGCGTTCAAAAAATTATGAAAACAAATGAGGTGCTCTTGTGGACTAACAATGGATAGATTATGTTGTCCAAATCATAAAATAAAAAAGAAAAAGCAGTATTATCTATAATGCAGGTAATTTAAATCTTATTAGATCTACAAGGCGGCCTGCTTGTTGCATTAAGGTTTCTGACTCCAAGAGAAACTGTTTTTCAGTTGGAGTAAAGTCTAATCCTGCTGACAAGCTATTTACTAAAACACGATCACTAATTTTTCCCGATGTAATAAGCTGATATTGGTCATCTGCCTTTTTCGATAGAAGGTATTTTTTAGCTGCGTCAGCCAAGTGGACAAGTAACGCTGAGTCTAGTCTTTCAGTACCATCTTCCTCAACGAGGACAATTTTTGCTTGCCGGTAACTGGTGTACACTTCTTGCTCTTCGTAGAAACAACGCCGCAGACCCTGTAACACAATATTATATCGCCCATCATCAAGCTTCTTAACGTTTACCATTCGTCCTACTGAACCACGTTGAAAAACGGGAGGAGTTTTTTCATAGTCATCCTCCCAACCATCTTTTAGTAAGGCCATACCAATACAATGTCCTTGAGAGGATGCATCTTTCACCATTTCTCTATAGCGAGGTTCAAATATGTGCAATGCTAAGTATGTATGCGGGAACAAAACAGTATTGGGTAGGGGGAAAATGGGCACGGTGGTTGGGATAAGAAATGTGGACTCTTTTGGAGGGTCAGAAAACATGCAGATGAGGATACCGAAGGAGTTTTAAAAATGTCAAAGACAAGTACTATTAATTAACCATTATAAATAATCCTTTTAAATTCTCGGCATATTACAGGCAACTCAGATAAGTTTTATGTTATTGTCTAAAGGATTTTGAGGACATTTTCTGGCGGGCGTCCTAGGGCAGCTTTAACACCGTGAATTACAATTGGACGCTCAATTAAAATTGGGTTTTGTACCATAATTTTTATCCAATCTTTCCGACTTCTAGAGTCGCCCGATTTCAGGTTCAATGTCTTGAATGTAGGCTCTTTTGTTCGCAGTACTTGTTCAGGAGTGAGGTTTAGTTTTTTCAATATTGAGTCCAATTCATTAGCAGTTGGGGGAGTCTTTAGGTATTCAACGATGTTTGGATCAATCCCTTTTTCGTGAAGAAGGGATAGTGTTTGACGACTTTTTCCGCATCTTGGGTTGTGATAGATGGTTATCTTGGGCATTTTACCTCCACAAAATTAGTTTCTACTACGTCGATGATACCATATTGCTCTTGAACCTGACTGTACCAGAAGATGGCGCGTTTTTTCTATTTCATCGGAACATTTCAATTAGTTCCCTGGGCCATGTCTTGTCCGATTATTTTCTAGCGGGTACAATCTTTAGGGCGTTATTCAGATTGTGAGTCTACCCGCTGGGGAGGACCATGGATGGTATGGACGAATCAAAGCAAAATATAACTGATAGTTCGGTCGAGTCCAAAGCATTATTCTCTATTGGGCAAATCATTCATCATCGGAGGTTTAAATATCGAGGCGTAATAGTTGATGTTGATCCGAGCTTTCAACTGACTGAGGAGTGGTATGATGAAATTGCGGTGAGTCGGCCTCCAAAAGACAAGCCATGGTATCATGTTCTTGTGCATAACAGTGATCAGACAACTTATGTTGCAGAGCGTCATCTTGAAGCTGATGATAGTGGAGAGCCTATTAGTCACCCATTTTTGAATCACTGTTTCGATAGTTTTGACAATGGCAGGTATGATCGTAGTGGAAGCATAAACTAGATTTTTACTGCTATCCGTAGATTCAAATATTTTTTAACATGAGTGCCCTAAACACACGGATTTTTAAGGGGGTATAGGCTTATGAAGTTTAACCAAGCTCAGTTTTTGACCATTCTTATTCTTATTTCTATTGCACTAGGGACAAGCGGGTGTTTCACCGTAGGGAAATCTTTTCCTGGGTATGTAGTCCCTGATATCAAGATTGGGGAGGCAGATCAAAACAAAATAAGTGATATGTTCGGGGCGCCATGGCGTACGGGTATGGATAGTGGAGTTAGGACATGGACTTATGGACTCTACCGGTATTCACTCTTTAGCGAGGCAAAAACAGAGGATCTGGTCATCCGTTTTAACTCTGAAGGTGTTGTAACTTCGTATACGTATAATACGACAGACCCTCTTCCCTGAGACTAATCTTAAATGACATTTGATCTTTTCAAATCCTCACTCCTGGATGATACGCCTCCAGAGGATCTTGGGCCTGTACTTCGGGCCCTTTGGATTGAGGCGAATGGGGATTGGGATGGAGCCCATAAGGTTATACAGGATATGAGCGATCGATCTGCTGCTTGGGTTCATGCCTATCTTCATCGTAAAGAAGGAGATCTTACTAATGCCGCGTATTGGTACTCTCGCGCTGGGCGTGAGCTTTCCTCGTTTTCTCTCGACAGCGAGTGGGAAGAGATTGTGAAAGGTCTCCTGGTGAGTTCGGTATAAGATGACCAACCATGACTTTGCCTGCCTCTGACTTCATTCGCACTACTATTTCTGAAGACCTCAAAAATAAAAAAAACTCAGGACGATTAGTAACCAGGTTTCCCCCTGAACCGAATGGCTATTTACATATTGGGCATGCCAAATCTATTTGTTTAAATTTTGGAGTTGCATCTGAATATGCCACTGGTATTTGTAACCTGAGATTTGATGACACTAATCCAACTAAGGAAAGCATTGAATACGTTAATTCCATAAAAGAAGATGTTCATTGGTTAGGTTTTGAATGTGGTGATCGTGTGTGCTATGCATCAGATTATTTTGATCAGCTGTATGAATATGCAATTGAACTTGTAAAAAAAAATAAGGCTTATGTTGACAGTTTGAATGGTGAAGAGATTCGTATATATCGAGGCACATTGACAGCGCCTGGTAAAGCTAGTCCATATCGAAACCGTTCTCTCGAAGACAATCTTGATCTGTTTAAACGTATGCGTGATGGTGAGTTTGAAGAGGGGGCTCATGTTTTGCGTGCAAAAATTGATATGGCCTCTCCAAATCTGAATATGCGTGATCCTATCTTGTATCGAATACGGAAAACACCACATCACCGAACGGGTAATAGGTGGAATATTTACCCTATGTATGATTTTACCCATTGCCTTTCAGATGCTATTGAGGGTGTTACCCACTCGCTCTGTACTCTTGAGTTTCAAGATCATCGCCCTTTATATGACTGGGTACTTGATGAAGTGGGAACTAGTAACCATCCACAGCAAATTGAATTTGCACGACTGAACTTAAGCTATACCATTATGAGCAAGCGATTGCTGAATGAACTTGTTACTACTGGTATTGTGGACGGATGGGATGATCCTCGTTTGCCAACCATTAAAGGAATGCGACGTCGTGGTTATACAGCAGAATCTATTAGGCGGTTTTGTGATGAAATTGGAATTGCTAAGCGTGATGGGATTGTCGATGTAGCTTTGTTGGAACACTGTGTGCGTGAGGATCTGAATATTAGTGCACCTCGAGTGATGGGCGTTCTACGCCCTCTTAAAGTTGTTATTGATAATTACCCAGGTGAGTGTGTTGAGGAGATGGATGCTGCTAATCATCCCAAGGATCCAGACATGGGGTCTCGGAAAATTCCATTTTCTAAGACAATATTTATTGAGCAAGATGATTTTTGTGAGGACCCCCCACCAAAGTTTTTCCGTCTTGCCCCTGGGCGAGAGGTGAGGTTACGCAATGCGTATATCATACGATGTATTTCTGCAATAAAGGATGAAGAAACTGGTGATATTACCGAGATACACTGCACCTATGATCCTGATACCAAGAGAGGCATGCCTGGGGCATCACGAAAAGTAAAGTCGACTATTCATTGGGTGTCGGAACAGGATTCGTTATGTGCGGAGATTCGTCTGTACGACAGTCTGTTTACAGTCCCAGATCCCACTAACACGGCTGATGAATCAGGTTTTTTATCAACTATTAACCCAAAATCTCTCGAGACGCTTAAGTTATGTCGTGTTGAGCGGAGTTTGAAAGATGCCAGCCCTGGTGATCATTTTCAGCTTGAGAGACAAGGATACTTTGTTATCGATACGGTTAACTCTCTCCCTGGGAGAGTGGTTTTGAATCGTACCGTCACTCTTCGTGACACTTGGGCCAAGAAAATTTAAAGGTTTTACTCTTTCAGGGCGACTAGGAAAGTAAAGGCTATTAGTCTAGCATCATTGATAATGGGACAATTTTTGTTAAATGTAATTGTTCAACAATCCCATTGACACTCGCGTCCATCGTTGTAAGAAGTGGATTTGGGTACCACCCTATACAGAACACCATTAATGCTAGCGGTATCATAATTGCGATTTCTCGTGGCAGGAGATCAGGAAGATGCGCATTGCGTGGCGTTGTTATGGGACCCAAGGCAACTCGTTGTAGCATCCATAACATGTAGGCTGCCGCCAGAATAATTCCACCCATCGACAATAATACCATTGGAAATGATCGGAAGGATGTGCCAATCAGTACCAAAAACTCACTAATAAAATTTGCTGTTCCTGGGAGCCCAAAGGATGCAACGCAGAAAATGCTCAGAAAAGCTACATAGCGGGGCATTGTCTTATGAAGGCCGCCATAGTCACCCAATACCCTACTATGGGTACGATCATATAAAAACCCAACGATAATAAATAGTGCGCCAGTTGTAATGCCATGGTTAAACATCTGTAGAACTGCACCATTAATTCCTATGTTATTCCATACAAAGATTCCAAGCGTTACGAAACCCATATGGGAAATTGAGGAATATGCAATAAGCTTTTTTAGATCAGTTTGAGCCAACGCCATATATCCTCCGTACAGGATGGCGATGATGGAAAGCCAGAGGATTATTGGAGTAAAGGCTATGGAAGCTTCTGGAAGAATTGGAAGGCAAAAACGCAAGAACCCATAACCGCCCATTTTTAGTAATATTCCAGCGAGAATGACACTTCCTGCCGTTGGGGCCTCAGAGTGCGCTTCAGGAAGCCAGCTGTGAAAGGGAAACATAGGCATCTTGATTGCGAAGGCAATGAAAAAAGCTAGGAAAATCCAAAACTGTGTAGTCAGTGAATAGTTCTGAGCAGTAAGCTCTATCAGGTCAAAGGTATGGCCTCCCATAATGTATAGGCCAAGAATTCCTACAAGCAGCAATAGGCTTCCGATTAAGCTATATATGATAAATTTCATAGAGGCTTTTATTTTTTCTGGTCCACCCCACAACAGGATCATAAAGTACATGGGGATTACAGTTATTTCCCAGCACATAAAAAACATTAACGTATCCAATGCAGTAAATACTGCCAGCATGGCGGCTTCGACGAGGAGGATAAGTATCATGAATGTTTTGAGGTTTTGATCAATATTGTTCCATGAACACAGTATGCATAATGGAGTTAGCAGTGTGGTGAGTAGTACAAGGAGTAGACTGATTCCATCAACGCCCACGCTGTAACTAGTGTTGAATGTGGGCATCCACGCAACTCGTTCTACAAACTGCATGCCATGAATAGACTGATCAAAGTTGCTCCAGAGGTAAAGTGCCGCAAAAAGATCAAGGAGTGTTATTCCTAACGTTGTTTGGAGTACCGCGGTTTGGCTTTTAATAAAAGCGATGATCGCAATACCTATGATAGGAATAGTAATGATAACTGTGAGCAGATGCTCTGAGAAGAATTCCACTATTTTTTTCCCTGCATCGAGTGTATTAGAGCGTTCTCAATTAGCACTCACTCGCAACAATCAAAACCTTAGAAAATAGAAGCAGCCTATTGACAACGTAAGCCAAAAAACTATCAATATCATTTGATGTTTGATGAGCGAATGGTCGACCTTATAGATCGTCTTAGCTGCATGGGAGGTTTTGTTACCAACACCATTAGTGACACGGTTAATTGTCCTCATTTCGACGATTTGCCATAGTTTGTAGGCGTCATTGATAACTATTTTCCCAATACCGTTCACGGCACGATCAATACCTTGAATTTCAACCACTTGCATGAGCCAGTGGGAAAGCTTCAATGTTGGTTTTACAATGACCGTATTGTAAATCTCATCAATATACAATCTATTAAGACATAGGACATAAGCTGTTTTTAAAAGGATGGGAAACCACTTTGTTTTTTTACCTGTGTTGGTGTTGAGATAATATGCAGCGGCCCACCCTGCCGTTGCGGCTCCAATTCCAATACCTACCCACAGTAAACTTGTTGTCGGGTGAATTACGTTAACTGAATTGTCTGTTTGTGGTGATAAAACTGGAATGAGCATTTCAGATATCCCATTCCATGCCAGTGAGAGCACTATGCCAGACCCCATTATAGCACTTAAAATAGTTAGTATGGTCTTCACTGCCATTATTTTTGGCGTTGGAGACATGGCGTGTTGTGACAAAGAGGCCCATTCCCTTGACACAGGGTTTTTAGAAATCGATGTAATAAGATGGTAAAGATAGTACGCAGTAAAAAATACGGTGATTCCTGTGAGAAAGAGGAAGGATAGTCCTGCCGGATGAGAAAAATTTGCTACCCACAATTTTTCGTATGGTCCCGAAAACAGTATGACTGGTGGAATTAGAGCTAAGACCAGTGCTTGAAAAGAGAGATGCCCTGGTGGTTTTGAGGTATCGTGAGTCTCATAGTGCTTTTCAGAAAACTGTATCGTATTACCGGTTGAGAGAAATAGATAGGCTTTGAATGCTCCATGGGAAAGCAAATGAAATGTAGCAGCTATGAAGGCACCTACACCACAGGCGAACATCATAAACCCAAGTTGACTAATTGTAGAAAATGCAAGAATCCGTTTAATATCGGTTTGAGTAAGTGCAACTATAGCCCCAACGAGAGCAGTTATTCCTCCCACAAATGCAATGAATGTGAGCACAGATGGTGTGAGTGAGAACATGGGACTTAGTCTAATTATGAGATACACTCCTGCATTTACCATGGTGGCCGCATGTATTAGCGCAGATACAGGCGTTGGAGCCTCCATTGCAGACGGTAACCAACCTTGGAATGGAAATTGAGCCGATTTTCCCATCGCACCGATGAATAGAAAAAAACAAATTATAGTTAAAACAGAAACATGCCATTCTCCACCAAACGAGCCTGCTAGGTTGATGGTATGAGTCGAAACTTCAGGGGCTAATGAGATGATTTTCCCTATATGAAGTGTCCCAAAAGCTCCAAAAGTTAGCACGATTCCAAACAATAGCCCTATATCAGCGAAGGCATTTACAAGAAATGCTTTTGTCGCTGCACGTATTGCAGATGGCCGTTCTGACCAGAAACCAATTAACAAATATGAGCAAATACTCATTATTTCCCAGAACACAAATAGACCAAATAGATTGTTGCTTAATATCACCATAATCATGGAAAAGGTGAACAAGGTAATCAAACCAAAAAATTTTGCGTGTCTAGCATCTCCCTGCATATAACGGGAAGAATACATATGAACTAATAAACTGATTCCAGTTACTAGGAGTAAAAGAAGAATGGAAAGGCGGTCAAAATATAGAGTGATATCAACGCTAAATGTTCCTAGATGTATTAATTGGTATAGTGTGATATCGATTGAGCCGTTTCGAAGGATGTCAATACACGCTATAACAGAAAGTACAAACGAAGCTGTGATCGCAGGGACACTGATATGCTGGCTTCGCTCCTTAAGCCATCGGCTCCCTATAAAAATTACAAAAAATGCAATGAGCGGAAAAGTTGGAATGAGGATGTATGGCGACATAAATTAAAACCCTATAGGCATTGCAGTTTTTTGAAGAATGGTGATGATACGGTCACTGAAAATACCTAGGGCAATAATTGTGATTGAAAGCACACTCATACCGAAACGCATAGAAAATGGTGCTTGTATATGTATTGGCTGCTCTGGTTGAAGCGAGCTCACGACAAGTGGACGAATAATCCTCAAGAAATAGGCCATAGTTAATATGGTAGCAATGGTAATAGTAAATACTGCAATGTAATTGCCTGCTTTTAGGGCACCCAGAAGGATGTACCATTTTCCAAAGAAACCTCCAGTGGGTGGAACACCAACCATCGATAACGCAACCACAATTAATGCTGTTAGTGTGAGGGGTATTTGCCCTCTGAGGCGGGATAGCTCGTGGATATATCGCACACCTCCATAGTAGAATATGGCCCCGGCGATAAAAAATAGGACAGTCTGCATTACCATTTCTGTGAGTAAATAGAAAACTCCACCCAGAAACCCCTCTGTATTTCCCATTGCTATGCCCATTACAATGAGGCCAAGATGAGAAATGCCCGCATAAGCGAAGATTCGTTTAATTTCAAGCTGTGTTAGTGCAAGAAATGCTCCGATGAGCATCGTTAACGCACCTGCTAATCCCGTGAAAAAGAGAACAGGCAGGTGATGTAAAGATGTTTCTGTACCTATCATCCAGTAAATGATTCTAAGTATTGCAAAAAGTGCAACTTTTGTGACCAGTGGCGCGATAATTGGAGTAATAGCATCAGGGGCATTGCTATAGGCATCAGGGAGCCAGGTGTGAAGTGGAACGAGAGCCATTTTTATTCCTAGCCCAACAAATATAAAAATAATTCCTATGACAACCGTTTTGGACTCCATGAGACTTGGCAATCTTTGTCCTATATCGGCAATGTTGAGTGATCCAGTTGCAGAGTAAATATATGCTACTCCAAGAAGGTATAGCGAGGCTCCAATTGTTCCGACGATGAGATACCTAAATGCAGCAATTACGGCACGTCCTCCAGCAACACCGATCAAAGCGTAGCTGCAGAGTGAGGCAACCTCAAGAAACACAAACAAATTGAAAAGATCAGCAGCGAGAATCATTCCAGCAAGCGATGCTACAAGCATCAGGATCATTGTGTGCCATGGGACGATTCTTCTCCCCAGATGTTTTGAAGTGAGTGGGCCAGCATATGCAAGTGCAATGAGGGATAATGAGCTTAATGCGACTAGCATGATACCGCTTAGGCCATCGACAACCCATTCGATACCTATTGGGGGAGGCCAACCACTTAACGCATAGTGAATTGTCCCATTGCGAACTACTTCGTTATATATTGAGAGTGAAGCGATGTTCATACCTGCCAGTGCCGTTAGTGCAAGAGGTCTGCAGGCAGACTCCTGTCGCAACCCAATCATTGGGATGGTAATTGCCGCAAAGAGTGGAATTAGTACAATGAGAACTAGCATGTCACCGGGCACGCAGTTCTTCTAAAATTTCATCTTCGTTTAACGTTCCATACTCCTTATAAATTTTCACTGCCATCGCTAGAGCTACACCTAATGTACTGACTCCGACAACAATTGCGGTGAGCATAAGCATTTGTGGCAGTGGGTTTGCATAGTCTGTAGGGTCGATTACTGCATCTGTTGTGTGGAGAACTGGGATAGTGCTTCCTGTTTTCGTACCTAACGTCACAAATAGAAAGATAACACTAGTTTGCACAAGGTACATGCCTATTAATTTTCTAATAAAGTTGTGATGTACCACCATTAAGTAAAGTCCCCAGATGAAGATAACGGTGAAGGCGATGATATGAGGACGTTCAATCCATGTTTCAATCATTCGAGTGGCTCCGGTTAGTTGGGAGAGAAAGACTGTAAACAATTGAAATTGATGTGACCGCGACGTCGATCGCTACACCAAGTTGTGTAAAAACAATGCCGAGTGAACGAATATCTGGAGTATCAAGCATTGGAAGTGGAATAGCAGCATAGTTGAGAAACTGTCCGGCAAAGATCATACACAGTCCCCCAACTCCAGCAAAAATTATCAAACCGAGACCGTCGACTTGAAACGCAATGCGGGAAAGAATATGTTGCGAAGTGTCATTTGCACCAAAGACTAAGAATGAGAGAATGAGACTTGCTCCAAATATCACTCCACCCACAAAGCCTCCACCAGGACCGTATTGTCC
Source organism: uncultured Nitrospiraceae bacterium (assembly GCA_964463965.1). GTDB lineage: Bacteria > Nitrospirota > Nitrospiria > Nitrospirales > UBA2166 > UBA2166. The sequence continues at coordinate 128,584 of CAYXED010000004.1, forward strand.
GAAAAACAAAACATATAGTGCAAATAGTTGGATGATTGGTAGTAAAGTGCGAGTGAGGGTTTGAACAATCAGGCTGTCGTGGGGAAGAATCATGGGTTTTGCCTCCACAGTAGTAACGCTGCAGCAATTCCTGCGGAAAAAATCATGGCTGTTTCAATAAGGGTGTCGAATGCCCGGTAATCCATTAATACAGACGCCACAACGTTTGGCGTGTTTGTGTCTATAAGGCTCTGTGTTAAATAAGTTGGAGAAATGTGAACATTTGGTGGTGAGTTCGGTGACCCAAGTGACGGAAGATCTGAAGCGGTAGACATCAAAATTCCTCCTAGTAGACATAAACCCAAGACCCCTACCCAGGATGGATAAGGGTTTTGTCGTTCGACATCATCGGTGAGAGCGTTTGTTTGGAAGAGCGTAATTAGGAAAAATACTGTTGAGAGCCCAGCTCCTACTACTGCTTCCATAAATGCTACATCTACAGCGCCAATGAGAGCCCAGGTTATTGCCAAGACAAAACCATATGATCCGAGTACAAGGACTGCACTAATCAGGTCTCGAATTAGGATAGCTCCAGCTGCGGTAAGGACAAGCAGAACGAGTAACATGGTCGTGGATAGAATTGTCATGGTAATTCTCGTGTGTGCCCATTTGGGTTTTCAGAAACCACTTTATCTGTTTGAGAAGATTGAGGTCTTATCCCTGCTCGGAATGCTGCTCTAACTGTCGCATGTGAGATAACTGGGTTTAATATCAGTATGAGCGCTAGGACTATAATGATTTTGATAGTGTTTAGTGATAGACCGTGATGAATTCCTAGACCGGATAAAACAAGCAATGCACCAAGAGTGTCAGTTAAGCTAAGAGCATGTGATCGTGAAAAAATATCAGGGAAACGGATGATACCAATCGCTCCCACAGTAAGAAAAAACATGCCCACTAGAACTGTGATGACAACGATGTTCTCCATTATGTAGCCCGTCTCTGTTCAAGGTATTTTGCTACGGCTAGCGCACCGACGAGATTGAGTAGTGCGTAGCCCGTGGAAATATCTACAAACATGTCTACACGGTCATAAAGAGTTCCGATCACAACCAACAAAATTATGGCCTTCGTTGAAATTCCATTAAGCCCTAGTAATCGGTCAAATACAGTGGGACCTCGCACCACACGGTAGAGATAAACCAGCATGAGAACAACGAGTTGAACAAAAATGAAAAAAAATAATTCTTGCATTAAGAGTTCCGATCCTCACCAAATGCCCGAGCAATCTTTTGTTCCATTAGTCCTGAGGTGACATCGGTGGTCATATCCATATTAAGAGTATGTATGATGAGTTCTGTTGATGACACTTCAACAGTGATTGTCCCTGGTGTAAGTGTTATGGAGTTTCCTAATAGAGCGATTGCGCGGTGATCCTTGAGGTTAAATTTATATGTAAACAGTGTGGGGGCAATTGGTGGTGTGGGAGTAAGAGTGGTTTTTGTGATCTTGAGGCTGCTTAAAATAATGCGTAAAAAGAGCCATGGAAGATAGAGAAGCACCTGAACCAATGGAAACATTTGAGAAGAAGAGCCGTGGCGTCCAACGTTAAGGAGAGTAATGATCAGCGAACAAATAATCCCCAAAACGATGTGATAGGCATTGGTTGTTCCAGAAAGTAACATCCACAACGTGAAGAGAAGTATTGTTTGAAGAACAACTTTTGTAAAAAACGTCATCGTTATGTCTTCACCTCTGAGTCTTCCAAAAGCTGACTCCACGTTCCGCCTGGATGGTATTGATGAAATGTATTTGTATCAGAATCGAGTGCCAAAAGGTGCAACCATTGATTATTAAAGTAATGTTGAAGAACCGTATGCCGATCAATAATACTTAAAATTCGTTTCGTTGGGGCTTGAATGATTACGAGTAGACGCATGGGTTCGTGATAGGGAGCTTTTCCATCATTGACCGTCTGCAATGGAAAGCCAGTTTGCAGATCGCTTTGAGTGCCCAACATCACGCCAATTTTTCCGACCACATTGTGGAGCACCTTACTCCCACTACCGTAAACCCAAGGGTCAGCAGTCGAGAAATAATATTGGTAGCTAATCCATTCTGCAACCACTAAAGGAGCGGTCATGATTATCTCGAGTGCTTCTCCCTTCTGGTCTTGATCGTCGTGATAATTATGCAAAAATGTTCGCCCATCCAATTGTAATTCAGTAGTTAGGGAGCGTTTTCCTATGATCATGGACGCATTGCCTGAAAGACCCCATTCTGGTCTCACTTGAGCCCAGTCGCAACTGCGACTCATCACATGAGCCGTTGCATCATCCGGATCAGAAACAGCAGGTGCATTAGGTAGACGTTTTAGCCGTTCCATCGCTACATGTTTTCCTGCCACTTTGAGAGCTCTTTCAAGTTGATCAATATCAACCTGATGTGTTTCTGGAATGTCGTTGTGGTCGAGTAACCGGACCTCGTCAATTGTCGTATCATGTTGACCAGCGACAAACCATGTATCGTCTGGAATTTTTATGCCGCGAGATTGCATTTCCCCGCGAACTTGTGGGTTATTAGCCATTTGGGTTAGAACGCGAGCGTTGGGGCCTCCATGGCTTCCGCCACAAGCACCACAATCAAGGGCTGCTGCGTAGGGATTATTGTCGGTTGTACTCCCATGTCCACAAAAGAGAACAATGCGTGCAATATTTTGAGTCAAGCCAGTTAACCGTAGTCCGTTTTCAACCATTTGTGCTTGTTCTTGAAGCGTAAACCCATACGGTATGGACGGAGTTTTTTTCGTTTCTTCCTGAGTGTGTTCAGTTTGTGTCTCAATAGGGATCACTGTTGAGAGATAAGGGAGAAAATATTTGTGTATCCAGCCTGAAAGCTTCCGGTATGGTCGTTGTGCTATTGTTTTTCCAAGCAACATCAAACCAAACAAAAAACCTAAAATATCAACAAGGACGTAGGATGTAAGTGGATGACTTTTAAGTGTATGAAATAGCTGATGCCCAAGATTATTCCACATAGAACCAACTACGAAATGTTCGATATTTTGTCCCTTGCGAGGAATTTCTACCACGCTCTTCTTTGGCGAGAATAGTACTGGGCAAAGGGGCAGGACCTCCTCTTTTTCCAGGGACTTGTAGTAAATTGGAGCACCAAAAAACCCTGCATATCCTGCCGTTTCATAGTTGCCTTGAGCTTCTAGGTGACGACGAAACGGCTCTGAGCGCACGTCGATGCAGAATGTTGCTTGAGCATCCGGGCGACGTTCATTGGAGGATGCTGAGAGTGCCCGTCGTGTTTTCAGACGTGAAAGCAGCTGGTTTCTATAGTGGCGTTCATGCGCACATAGCCACACTGGACCATGTTGCTCTAGAGGGAACTCATTGAGCCATTGAATTATTTTGCATGCGTCTTCTGGAACTATCCATTGGAACTCTTCGATGGAGAGCCCAAGAAATTGAATGATGTGAAAAAAACGCCACGCATCGTGGCAAATTTTCGTCATATTTTGATCTGCACCTGTCTCGGTCTGCTCAACATGCTTTTGATCTTCTATTGTGTCAAGAGCTTTGAGGGTCCCATTACATCCGAGATCTTGCTCGCAAATGGCTTGTATTAGTGTGGCTTCATAGAAAAGGCGTACCGCAAGATAATGTACAAGGGTGATTGGATATTGGGCTTGTGGCAAGTATTCAGGTTTTTCACTCCTCCATCTTATAAAGCCAGCCCATCCAGGGAGTTGTGCCATATGACGTGTGAGATATTCTTGCCAATGAGTCTCTGGAATCCCAAGCTCAGTCAATGTTCGAATTATGAAGGTTTCAGGGTGAGGACATTCTTCTTTGATTTTTGTATAGCGATTATTCGCACCAATGAATTTGGTAGAAAAGTCTCTTTGGGAACACTGACGCCACGCTTCGTAAAAGCCATGTTCGCGATCTGGCATTTTCCAATCTGACAACCCTTCATCGAGGAAGGCTGCGCACCACTTCGCCATTTGGTCGTTAATGTGTTCGACAACGTTGATTTTGGTAAGATGGTGTACACGCTCTCCCAAAGTTTTTACAAGCCCGGTAGCCCCTTGTTCTTGGGTAGTAGCTCTGTCATTCCCTTGATTGGTTGTGCTTAACTCAATTTCAGAGGCAGCAAGTTTGTCATTGCTGTTATCGAACATTGCTTCGCCAAAAGGATCACGGCATTCGAAAATGTGTAGTGTATGCTTCCAGAGTGAAGTGACAAAATGGGACTCTGATGTTTTTTCTGTTAGCAGAGCTTGTGTGTGCTTAGGAACGTTCTCTCTAAAACGCGATACGCCATATGTGTTTTTTACTTTCCAGAGGAATAGTTCTGGATCGATAACTTCAAAACCGTGGACCAGATGGAGCAACATAATTTCTTGTTTGGTGATGATACGGGGTCCAACTTGAATCGTATGTTTTAGATCATTTTCGTTGATATTGAAGGCAAGAGAGTGCTTTAGATCATCTAAGGTAATTTGCCCTTTCGTTAGCAGCTCTCTGTACTGTTCATTAGGGAGGTAGCCTCTACCTCCAGTGAGGTCACCCGCACGACGTATTGCGTCGTAAAAGGAAATGTTTTCATAGCCCATAAGAGGGTTTCTAGAAGCAAACATCCGCATCGGCCAGTTGAATGCAATGGACTCACTGGCAAGGCGGACTTTCTCCGATAACTCCTCACGCGAGAGGTGAGAGGGTTCTGCTCTAGTATTTTCTTTCAGTTCGGCTTTCAAAAGCATACACAACCTGCGAAGGCTACTGCCTATCCATACAAAAGAATAGATTAGGTCATTTCTTCCAAATCATATATGTGCTTTATGGATAAGGTCAATGGAGCTTTTTGGCACTATACATAGGGTCAAAAGCATTTAGTAGTTTAGCGTCTGGCCTATAAAACGGTGTCTGAATTTGTCATATGGGCTCAGTGAATGTGCCATATGCTCGAATTCTCTGAAGAGCTTTTCATGTTAATAAATTCAGGGAAAATGTGATGTTCTCGTATAGCTGGCTAAGGTTTTCAGAGAGAGGTTCTTACTGCATATAGATTCCAATATTCACTGGAATAGATGCTTCTGGTCTATAAAAATTTTTTCTAGCGAAGCTTTTCGAGTTCTTCTCGTGCTTGTTCCGCTGCGAGAGGAAAGTACCCATCCTTCACTACCACTGCCTGCCCTTCTTTACTGTAGATATAGCGTAGAAATTCCTCTACGAGTGGGGAAAGTGGTTTGTTGGGTATTTTGTTAACGTAAACATAGAGGTAACGCCAGATAGGGTAGCTTCCATTGATGGCGTTAGCATAGTTTGCATCAACGTATGGGGCACCATCAGAAGATGCGATAGGCAGAGCTCTGACACCAGACGTTTTATAGCCAATCCCGCTGTAGCCTATTCCAGTGAGGTCCTCAGTAACACCTTGGACAACAGATGCCGAACCGGGTTGTTCTTTGACCTCATCTTTGTAGTCACCGCTTTTCAAAACTTTTTTTTTGAAAAATCCATACGTACCTGAGGCGGAGTTACGGCCGTAAATGCTAATAGTTTCCTCTCCAAGCGGACCAGTTATACCTGTATCAGACCACGTTTTGAAACGTGCCGAATGTTTTCTGCGTTGTTCCTTGGAAAATACGGCATCTACCTCGGCCAACGTCATCCCAGGCAGTGGATTGTCTTTGTTGACGTATATTGCGAGTGCGTCAACAGAAACTTTAAATAGTGTTGGAGGATAACCAAATTTGTCCTCAAACCTGTCACGCTCTTTGCCCTTCATTCTCCGTGACATTGGTCCAAGTTGAGAAGTGGCGTTAATGAGAGCTGGTGGCGCAGTGCTTGATCCTTTTCCTTCAATTTGAATCTTTACTGCAGGGTATTTTTTTCTAAACCCTTCTGCCCATAAGGTCATAAGGTTGTTGAAGGTATCCGAACCAATACTGTTAAGATTTCCTGACACTCCCCTAACCTTGCTATATGCTTTGAGTGCAGGGTCGACTTTAACAACCTCAGCAAAGGCTGTGGTGTAGCCAAAAAGGCCTAACAGTCCCACTGCAACGATAGACGCCCCTGTCTTTAAAAAAATCATTTATTCCTCCGGTTTTATGGACGACATTGTATAAATCTAATTACACGCAGTAGTTTTGAATCTTAGAAGTTGACTTGAAAACGCGTCATTACTGCGTCCATGTTTCCCTCTTTAGCAATTGAAGGATTGGTAAAATCAACTTGTGATTTGACATAGTTAAGCATCAAACGACTATTTGGGTTAAGATACCAGTTAAGGCCCACAGTAATGTTGTCCATTTTGCCACCAACAATGCCGCTATCGGTTAGATCAAGGTGTGAATAGCGGGCCGCAACTTCCCATGCGCCGATCCCATCTTTACCAAAATTTTTCTTCGGTTTAACTTGTGTAAATGCACCACTTTTCGTTTTATATGCCCGACTTTCTCCGGTGAGAAAATAACTTCCATACATGTAAAACCCTGAGAAATTTGGGGTAATCTCTAATCGACTTTCAGGATCATCTGCCTGAGTGACCCCATCTCTGACAAATGATTGATCATATTCGCCTTGAATGGAAAACGGCCCGAATATTACTGCAGATTCAAGTTTAATGCGATTTTCGCTTTTTGCGGTGAAATGATCCGTGTTAATCAATCGATCTGTCAGATGGACTTCAGGACGTGCGCGAAGTCTCATCTCATCCTCTGGGTTTTCTCTGTGAGTTGCACTGACACCCAAATGAATCAACCTTTTCCCTTTGTCCTCGTAGAGTGGAAGGGCCGTGATGCGGGCGGTAAAGTGTGTCGCTTCTCCAGTCAGTGCATTGAACGACTCACCCTGGTCTCCAGAGTCTAAGAAAACACCAGCGGCCCATGTCATACGGTTCTTAAGTCCTGTGTTGTAGAACATGGCGCCGGTATTACGTTCTGGGTCGAAGATGTTAGTTTGAGAGCGCTCCATAAACGTAATGTGGTTGCTACTGGTGATCATTTCCAAACCAAATGGTTCTTTCATGTGACCCACTCTGAGGTTGCCAACTCCTGGAAGATTGTGAATTCCAATGTAGACATCTTTGAACGCCACTACCCCATCCGCAAAATCAACCTGATTTTTCCAAGTTACGTTGTCATAAAGGCGTCCATCCATGTACATCCGCATACGACGAAACTCTGTACCCCCAGTATCGATGTCATCCCCCACCTGTCCTTTAAGAGTGTTGTTGGCTTCGATATGGGCGAAGTCATGCTGGATACGACCGCCTACTTTAAACTCTAAGTTGCCGTCAGCAGACTTGAATTGAAGGCCGCCCTTCCAATGAGAGTTCATGTCTGGATATTCTTTCTTCTTCTCAGGTTTTGCCGTTTGTGCATCTTCGGCAATGGCTTTTCGAAGTTTAGCCTCTTTTTCTCCAGCCTTTGCATCTGTTTTTTCTTGATCTGCCTTAATTTTGTTTCGCTCGATATCAGTGATTGTGCCTTTTTCGTAGAGGATATCCTCTAGACCCGCAAATGCAGGTATGCTACAAAAGATGCCCATAAAGACTGCAATCGCAATGATTGTGTTAAAACGTTGGTTCATGATTCCCCCATTTGGATTGCGGTACACTTTGAGTAATCCATTGCCCGCTATTAGTGGGATTGTATAGTGTATATTACAGCTTTATCGGTAAAATTAAGTACATAATTTACCTCTCTGATGCGCGAGAAATTGTCCCAATGTGCAGAGGGTACTCCCCTTTTTCTGAATCGCTTACAAAGTGTTTTATGGTTGTCCGCACAACGCGAAATGCGATTTCATTCCAGGGAATTGTACTGTGGTGAAATAGTTTTACTTCAAGGCTTTCCTTCCCACCGCTGAATTGTGAATTTCTCATGTTTGCACGAAACATCATGTGGACTTGGTTAATGTGGGGAATGCTGTAAATGGTATAGGGTGCGATAAGTTCAACGTCTGCGTGACATTCTTCAAAGGTTTCCCGCATAGCACCTTGCTCTACAGTTTCATCATTTTCCATAAAACCTCCTGGTAATGTCCATAACCCATAACCAGGTTCTATGGCTCGACGGCAAAGAAGTAGCCTGTCTTCCCACGTTGGTAGTGTTCCCACAACTAAATTTGGGTTTTGGTAGTGAATATGATCGCAAGTTTGACATACAAAACGAGGATGATCATCGTATTTGGGAATTTTTCTGGATGTTTCTGAGCCGCACTGACTGCAAAAAAGTATTGGTGGCATCATGGCACCTGTTATGTAGTTAAGCTGATTATACCGTCTGAATGCAGTCATAGTACTTGAAGGTGTGTATAATAGCCAAAGAGCTTTTTTGATATTTTTCTAAATCGTAAAAATTATTTTAGAACGAGGGTAAAAAGCATGGGTGGAAGTAATCCGTACATTGATCAGAATCCTATTGAGCGAGCGACACAAGCTTATACGATTAAGTTTGTTGGGTCTGAAGATAGTGTTGAAATTGTTGTTGATCCTGAAAAGGTTCCCTACTGCCAGACCGGACTTCCTGGAAGTATTTTAGATATTGCGTTGGGTTCTGGTATTGATATTGAGCATGCCTGTGGAGGGGTTTGTGCGTGTTCTACATGTCATGTAATTGTAAAAGAGGGCTTAGAATCTTGCAATGAAGGTACTGATGACGAGTATGATCAACTTGATGAAGCTCCTGGCGTAAGCCTACAGTCTCGGCTGAGTTGCCAGTGTGTTCCCAATGGCACTCAAAACCTTGTTGTTGAAATTCCTGCCTGGAACAAGAATTTAGTTAAGGAAAACCATTAATTCCTTGCTGAACTCCACTCAGAATCTTTTCACTGCCGATGAACTTTCCCTGATCGGAGATAAAAATTTTTTTCCAGCTAAACAACGGGTTACGGAGAAGGTACGCTCAACTCTTGATGAAATACATGGTGTATTGAAAAATGATTTGTCTGGGGTGCGTCTTCTTGCACCTAATGGATTTGATATTTCTGCATTTCAATTTGTAAAAGGCGAGCACTTAAACCATTATCCCTACCAGTACCTTGACTTCCCGAGGCATTTTGTACGAACAGAAAAGTTTACTTTCCGTTCATTGTTTTGGTGGGGGCATCATTTTATATTTGCGATGATACTTGAAGGGACAAATCTGAATAGGTATAAAAGTAATTTAATTAATAATTATCCTCAAATTGCAGATAGAAATATTTGTTTGTGCTTAGGACACTCGCTTTGGGAGTGGCGATATGGTGCAGGTTATACTTTAGAGATGACTGGGAATAGGCGTACTGAAACAGCTGCTGTTCTAACTCATAGGCCTTTTTTTAAGCTGGCAAGGTTTATTCCGATTACAGATTCTATTGTGAGTGAAGGTGGGCTTGCTGAGGTGGGGCGTGAAACGCTGAACGCCCTATACCCAGTTATAACTTATTGAAATAATTGGAGAAAATTAAAAATGGAATCCCCTATCGTAGTTAAAAAAGCCCCTGAGGTGCTTACTCTTGACGCTGGAACTTACTATTGGTGTAGTTGCGGGCGTTCCGGTAATCAACCTTTTTGTGATGGGTCTCACGAAGGCACGCATTTTTTACCCGATGAATTTATCCTTGAAGAAAAAACAACGGTTTGGTTGTGCATGTGTAAACACTCCAAGAAAAAGCCTTTTTGTGATGGAGGGCATAAGTCTTTGTAGGTAGATGGTATGAGTAGTTTTGATAGCACATATGATGTTGTGGTAATTGGGGGTGGTCATGCCGGTTGCGAAGCCGTCTTGGCGGCAGCCAAGATGGGTTGTCGTGTGCTTCTCCTCACGATGGATATACCCAAGATTGCTCAAATGTCCTGCAATCCTGCAGTTGGAGGCATTGCAAAGGGACACCTAGTAAAGGAAATCGATGCTCTTGGTGGTGAGATGGGATATAACACGGACCAGGCTGGAATACAGTTTCGGATGTTGAATATGAGTAAGGGGCCTGCCGTTAGGGCTTTACGCGTACAAACGGACATGCATATCTACAAGCGAGTTATGCAAGAAACACTTAAGTGTCAGCCTATGCTGGAAATTGTTGAGGGTACAGTGGAGCAATTGTTCGTAAAAGGCGCCAAGGTTTGTGGATTAACAAGCAAGGACAAGGAAGGACGAGTAACAAGTTTTGGTGCAAAGGCTATTGTTATGACGTCAGGAACCTTTCTTAAGGGGCTTGCCCATATTGGCTTAAATCATTTTCCATCTGGAAGAGCTGGGGAAGCTCCTGCAGAATCACTGTCAGATTGCATGAGAGATCTTGGTTTTTCTGTAGGAAGACTAAAGACGGGAACCCCTCCCCGTATCGACAAAAACTCCATAAACTTTAGTGCTATGGCTGAGCAGTTGGGCGATGATCCTCCAAAACCGTTTTCTTACCGTACGGGGCGTATTGAAAATCCTCAGCGTTCCTGTCATCTCACATATACGACCGAGGAAACCCATAGGATTATAGGGGATAATCTTGATAGGTCTCCTATGTACAGTGGACTTATAGATGCTGTAGGTCCAAGATATTGCCCTTCCATTGAGGACAAGATCGTGAGGTTCCCTGATAGAGCCGGGCACCAGGTATTTATTGAACCAGAGGGTCTTGAGAGTGATCAGTTTTACCCTAATGGCATATCGACAAGTTTGCCTATTGATGTACAGGTAGCCTTTGTACAGAGCATCCCTGGGCTTGAGAAGGCAAAAATTCTTCGACCTGGATACGCTATAGAATATGATTATTTTCCTCCAAGGCAGCTGCATCCAACCTTGGAAACAAAACTAGTTGAAGGCTTGTACCACGCTGGACAGATCAATGGTACATCTGGGTATGAAGAGGCCGCAGCGCAAGGATTAATGGCTGGAATTAATGCCGCGCTGAAGGTAAGAGAACATCCACCATTCATTCTTGATCGTTCTCAGGCGTATATTGGGGTACTGATAGATGACCTTATAACGAAGGATACGAAAGAGCCATATAGGATGTTTACTTCCAGGGCTGAATATCGATTGTTGTTAAGGCAAGATAATGCCGATCACAGGCTCATGGAAAAAGGCTTTCAGCTTGGTTTGGTATCAGAAGGTGACTATAGGAAACTTGAGCGGAAGTTGTCGGCAATAGACGAGGAAATATCGTGGCTTGAGTCGACAAAATTGAGTTCCTGCGGCGACCCTGCATTAAAGCTTGAAAGTTTTGGAATTAATGTGACGAATACGTCCTTGTCACTTGCACACATCCTGCGGCGACCGGAGGTAACTTATGAAAATATTCTCGACGCGTTTGGTTTGGAGAGAGCTTCTGATGCTGAAGTGATATGCGAGATTAATAACAGGGTTAAGTATGATGGCTACATTCAAAGGCAAATGTCACAGATATCAAAGTTTAAGAAGATTGAGGGCCAGATTATCCCTGATGATTTCAAGTATGACGAGGTAGTGGGATTTTCATCTGAGGTTTTTGAAAAGCTAAATTCCGTGCGCCCTCGGTCCATAGGGCAAGCTTCCAGAATTTCCGGAATAACTCCAGCTGCAATTTCCCTCCTCATGATCTCACTAGAAAGGAGGAGGAGGCAAAATAGCGCTGATGAAGAAGAAAAATTGTTCCACGTGGAACAATCTGGTTCCGTTTGAAGCCGTCCTGTGGTAGGATGCCTCCTATGCTAGTTTAACCACTATATATTGTATTTATTTTTATTTTTACCATTATATATTGATCTTTGTGCCTTTTGCGTTTCCTCTGGTATTGTTGAAAATTAAGGGGTGAATATGGCTAGGCGTGTTATTGCTATCGCAAACCAAAAGGGTGGAGTCGGAAAAACAACAACTGCTGTGAATCTCGCGGCTTCGCTTGCGGATGCCGGAAAAAGTGTTCTTCTTATAGATTTTGATCCTCAGGCAAATGCAACAAATGGTATTGGGTTAGATGGCTTGAATGGCTCTGGGGGGATTTATGATGCCATTGGTCAAACCAAAGGCCCTTTGGATGTTGTTCAGAATACGTCGGTTGATAAATTGAAGCTCATTGCTTCAACTCCTGCACTTGCTGGTGCTGAGTTGGAACTTGCCGATGTTCCTCATCGTGAGAGCAGGCTGAAAAATATTTGTCTCAGTCTTAGCGAGCAGTATGATTTTATACTCATTGACTGTCCGCCGTCGTTTGGGCTTCTCACTATCAATGCACTTGTGGCGGCTGAATCTGTGCTTATTCCCGTGCAATGTGAGTATTACGCTATCCATGGGCTTAGTCAGTTGATGGAAAATATTAATCGTGTGCGAAGGGTCTATAACAAAAATCTTGTTATTGAGGGTGTCTTATTAACAATGCTTGATGCAAGGAATAACCTTTGTAATCAGGTTGCCCATGAAATACGTTCAAATTTTAATGATAGGGTTTTTGGTTGTGCAATACCGAGAAACATTGCTCTTGCAGAAGCACCAAGTTACGGGCGTCCTGTGCTTGCGTACAATAACCATTCTTCTGGCGCTCGAGCTTATATAGAGCTTGCCAATGAGGTTTTGCAAAATGGAAGTAGAGTGTAGCGTTACTTATTTTTGCTCTTGTCCCATAGCCTCTTTTTTGTACCCCTTTCTGAGGCATGGCAAAAAACATTGGGAGCTTTAGATGGCAAAGAAGGCTTTAGGTAGAGGCTTAAACGCAATTTTTTCACAAGATAATCTTGCATCTATTGATACGCTTGATGAAAGGAAAGAAATTCTGCTCGACCGCATTGTTCCTAACAGGAATCAGCCGCGGCGACGGTTTGCTCAGCATGAAATCGATGAACTTGTGGAATCGGTAAAAAATAATGGCGTTCTTCAGCCTGTCTTGGTTCGGGGGGTACCTGATGGGAAGTTTGAGCTTATTGCAGGAGAGCGTCGTTGGAGGGCAGCTATGCAAGCAGGTATTGCCACGATACCTGCAGTGGTCAAAAATGTTTCCGATCATGAAGTAATGGAATTGGCTCTTGTTGAAAATATTCAACGTTCAGATCTTACCCCAATTGAGGTTGCACGTGCATATCAACGTTTGGTCAAAGAATTTTCTCTAACCCAAGATCAGTTGGCGGCACGTGTTGGCAAGACGCGATCTTCGGTAGCTAACATGTTGAGGTTTCTGACCCTTCCTAATAACGTTCAGGCGCTTATGGAGTCTGGCGGTTTAACGATGGGGCATGCAAAAGTTTTACTTTCTTTGCCGACAATGGATGAGCAGCAGGCATGGGCAAAACGTGCTGCTGAGGATAATCTTTCGGTACGTGATCTGGAGGGTCTTCTTCAGCCAAAGGGAAAAAAATCAAAGTCCATTACAAAACTAAAGGATCCAAATGTGATAGATATCGAAAGCCGTCTAAAGCGTCGCCTCGGTACTAATGCTAAGATTACGGCGGGTCGTAAGGGTGGACGAATTTCTATTGACTATTATTCTTCAGAGGATCTTGATCGTATTCTTGACATTATTTTTTGTTAGTTATGGGTGTTTGTAAGCAATGAGCAATATGGGCAAAGTTGTTGTTGGGCTGAGTGGTGGGGTTGACAGCGCTGTTGCCGCAACCCTTTTGGTGCGGCAGGGTTATGAAGTTGTAGGCGTTACGCTAAAGGTTTGGGAAGCAGAAGATGATGCACGTGGAGTAACCAAAAAATGGCAAGACAGAAGTTGTTGCAAGGTTGGCCTTGCCCGGTTTGCAACGGAGCAACTTGATATTCCTCACCACGTAATTGATGTTAAGGCAGAATTTCGAAAAGCTGTTATTGATGATTTTATTAGTGGTTATGCGGCAGGGCAGACACCTAATCCATGCGTTCGATGTAATGAAAGGATTAAATTTACTCACTTGTACGAGGTTGCCCAAAGTTTGGAAGCAGATTATGTTGCAACTGGTCATTATGTTCGTCTCATCAGAGACACAGTGACAAATGAATTTTGTCTTACGGAGGCTCTTGATAAGACTAAGGACCAAACATACTTTCTTCACAGACTGAAGAGAGCTTGGTTGCCGAATTTGATATTTCCCCTTGGAGGCATGAAAAAATCGGAGGTGTGGACTGTTGCGGAGTCCATAGGGCTCCCAGTAGATGAAATTTCTGAAAGTCAGGAAATTTGTTTTGTAACTCAGTCAAACTATCGAGAGTTTCTTGAAACCGAGGCGCCGGAAATTGGGAGATCTGGGAATATTGTTAATGTATCTGGAAAGATATTGGGACAGCATCAAGGAGTCTTCAACTACACAAGTGGACAACGACGTGGACTTGGTGTGTCAACTGGAGAACGCATGTTTGTTCTTGGAGTTGAACCTCTAACAGACACAGTTGTCGTTGGTCATGAGGAGGCATTGTTTAAATCATCGTGTTTAGTTGGAGACCTAAATCTGCTTTGCACGAAAGAGGACTTATTTAGGGATACTGTAATGGGAAAGATTCGCTATGCTACACCTCCTGCTTCGGCGGTGGTTAAACCTTATTCTGATGATATTGTGCAACTTGTTTTTGAAGGTGCCCAACGAGCTATTACTCCTGGGCAGTCAGCGGTATTTTATCGAGAAGGTCAAGTGCTTGGAGGTGGAATTATTATTACCTTGAAGGGAGAAAAATCATGAATCCATTAGATTCTATTTCTGGAACAATTATATCCGGTTTTCTGCTAACAGCGGTTCTTTTTGTGCTAGTCAGGGCAATTGTTTAGTGCAGTATCTTGATGACAAGAATAAAATTGTGAAGGGGGAGTAGATCATGGAAGCACATTTTGAATTGTTACTCCGATGGGGCCATATTCTTGCAGGTATTACTTGGATTGGTATTCTCTATTACTTTAATTTTATCCAAGCAGGCTATTTAAAGGCTGTAACGCCTGAAGCGAAAGCTGAGGCATTTCAGCATCTTGTTCCGAACGCACTGTGGTGGTTTAGGTATGGTGCATTATTGACTTGGGTTTTTGGAATGCTCTTACTAATGAACCAGGGTATTTTGGGAAAAGCCTTTATGCTTCAAGGTGAATCAGCGGCTATTGGCATGGGCGCCTGGCTAGGGACAATTATGTTTTTTAACGTGTGGATGATTATTTGGCCTAACCAAAAGAAGGTGTTAGGCCTAGTTGAAGTGCTTGCAGAAGAAAAGCCTCGTGCAGCGAGGATTGCTCTTCTTGCATCTAGGACTAACGTCGTATTATCGATACCTATGATTTTTTTCATGGCGTCAGCTAGTCATGCACCAACTGGATTGTTTTAATTTTCGGCAGTAAAAAACTACTAAGAAGTTTAGTGGCGGGGGCGGTGATTGGATATCGCTCCCGCTCTTTCATTTATGTGTTTGAAAAGAGCTTTGGTTGTCTTGATTAAATAGAATTGTAGCGTATCCGCATATCAGTTGTGTAACCTTCATTCTTAATATCTGGTGTAACTTATGAAACATATTAGCGTGGTTGCGGGTAAAGAGCTCCGCAGTTATTTCATGTCGCCGGTGGCGTATGTAGTCATTGCGATGTTTTTGCTCATTGTGGGGGTGTTAACGTACCTCGCGGCCGTGCAGGCAAGTACGGTTGCTATGCAGCAAATGCAAGTCAAAGGAGTCATCCCAGAATTACATGTGAATGAGTTAGTTTTTAGGCCAGTTTTTGGAAATCTTGCCATTATTCTGTTGTTGCTGTTGCCGATGCTGACGATGAGATTGTTTGCAGAAGAGCGAAAAATGCGCACTCTTGAATTATTAATGACCTCACCAATCACGGTTACTGAAATGGTTCTTGGAAAATACTTTGCGGCGACAATAATTTTTGGGGGAATGGTGTGTTTAACTACCTTGACTCCTCTTCTGCTTTCTTTTTTTACAAACATTGAATGGTTGCCATTATTTGCAGCATATTTGGGGTTGTTTCTGATGGGGGCGCTGTTTCTTTCTGTAGGACTATTTGCATCCGCTCTTACGGAAAATCAAATTATTGCTGTGTTTGTCTCTTTTGGGATCCTGTTGCTGTTTTGGATGGTGGGATGGGGCGCTGAGGCACTGCAAGGGCAGCCGGTTGGGGAACTATTGCGTTATCTCTCCATCGTTGATCACTTTGATCCCTTTGTGGAAGGGCTCATTGATACCAGAGATGTTGTGTATTATGTGACCAGTATTGTCTTTTGGGTTTTTTTGACTCACCGTGTTATCGAGTCACAACGGTGGCGATAAGAGATCATGTCCAGGTATATGGTTATAGGGCTTGGAGGTGTTGGTGCTACCTTGGCACTCACAGGTATTGTGCTTAAGGATCTTGCCCTTATTCCTGATTGGGCTGTAACGGGTGTTGCTTCAATCGCTTTAGCGTGTTTGATTGCTTTTTTTGTTTTGCATTTCGAAACGGTCAAGACATTTTCAAGTAAACGTTCAACCCGCCTAGGATTTAACAGCATTCTGATGGTTCTACTGTTTTTAGGAATACTTGAATTCATAAACTTCGTGAATGCTAGTCATCCTCTCAGAGTTGACCTTTCTGAAAATAGAAAATTTACCATTGCTCCTCAAACTCGCAATGTGTTGGATAATTTGGTTAAACCAATTACCGTAACCGTTTTCTCAAGAGAGGGAAGCAAGGGAGAAGGGCAGTATCGGGACATTCTTGATACTTATCAATATCGCACAGATCATATCCAATATACTATTTCAGATCCTGACAAAAAACCTGCGCTCGCAAGGCAATATGGAATTACGAAGTTTGATACCGCTATCCTTGAAACCGAAGGAAGAATGGCAGAGGTGTTCTCCCCCAGTGAACAAGAATTGACGAATGCGGTTATTCGTATAACACGTCTCGAAAAAACGACTGTCTATTTTTTGAGTGGGCATGGCGAACCAGAGTTAGATGATACTGGGAAACAGGGGTACTCAATGCTCCAGGCGGCTATAGAAAAACAAGGGTATGATGTCTCCACAGTATCATTTGTCCAGAAGCCTGATCCTTCCAAGGGCGTATCGGTTTTGGTGATTGCAGGGCCTAGGAGATTGCTTACAAGGGACGAATTGGCTCAAATAAAACAGTACATACTACAACGGGGTCGGTTGTTATTATTGCTTGACCCGGTTCTGAGTGCTGATACGTATACGGGTCTCGAACCACTTCTTGAAATTCGTGGAATCAGCGTGGGCGATGGCGTCATTATGGATCCGGATTCACGTTTGTCAGGGGCCGAGATTACGATACCTCTTGTAACATCTTACCTAGAGCATGTGATTACAGACCAATTTAATTTAGCCACGTTTTTTCCAATTGCACGTGCCTTAACGGTTGATAAGGGAAAAAGTACCAGAGGACTGAGTGATTGGGATATTGTTCCTATTGCGCAGACTAATGAGTCAAGTTGGGAAGAACGTGACTTTGAATCAGCTGATACTAAATTTGATGTTAAGAATGACGTTAAAGGACCTCTTGCCGTAGCAGTAGCTGTGGCGCCGAAGAAAATTTTTGGGCATGGTGGCGCTGAAGTTGATGTGAAAAGGCCTCCCTCTATGGTTGTTATTGGAGATTCAGATTTTGTTACTAACGCATATGTTAATTTTTCTGGTAATCGAGATTTTTTTCTTAACTCCCTTCATTGGTTGGCTGAAGAACGTGATTTAATATCTATTTCTGCAAAAGTGCAAGACTTTGAACCAATGGTTTTAACGAGAAATGAAGCTCAAATACTATTGTATATTCAGGTACTTATTGTACCTGGGATTGTTTTTGGATTTGGTATTTACGTATGGCAAAGACGTCGACGCCTATAAGAGGTGTTAGGAAAATATAACTCTGTAATTTTCTAGTGCAGATTAAGTATCTGGTATATTCGTTTGATCGTGTGTGCTGCTTGCGTGATTGTTCTTAGTTCTATCCTTCAGAACGTAACCATGAAATCAAGTTCGAAATCCGATATGGCAGTCCGCAGAATGATTGCTAGGATCACTTGATGAAATCCTATGCCACTACTCTTGTACTCGGAGGACTGCTTGTCCTTTGTCTGTTGTACTTGTACGTGGTGGAATGGCCACAAGCTCAACGTAAAGCTCAAGAAGAAAAGCAAGCCAAACAACTGATTAGTTTTCAGAGTGACGATGTTCGAGAGATGATACTTGAATATCGTGACAAAGACCGTATTGTGCTCAGCAAGAATACAGATAGAGAGTGGCAATTAGTTCAACCGTTACAGTATCGGGCTGACGATGCCGAAGCAGAGGATGTGATTAGAGACTTGGTAGTTGCAAATGTGACACGGGTTATTCGTGATCCAGAAAATAATCTGGGTGACTATGGATTGGCACCACCTAAGCTTACCTTATCGTTCAAACTTGAGAATGGTACCGAAAGATTTTTCATTGGGGAAAAGGGGCCAGTATCATCACAGCTCTACTTTAAACGAGGCGGCGAGCCTGACGTTTATTTGACCAATTTACCGGATAGAGACATCTTGTCAAAAACTCCAGTTGTGCTAAGACGAAAAGAGCTCTTTGATGTTAACCGAGACACTATTGACCGTATTGCACTTGAGTGGAATAGCAAAAAGTTTTCCCTTTTTAAAGCACAGCAAACTTGGTTTCTTGAAGAGCCTCTTCAAGCTTTTGCAGATCAATCTGTGATTGGAATGCTCCTTTTTCAAATAGAAAACCTTCGAGCAGTAGATTTTGTTGATGGGTTGGAGAAACAAGAAAAAATGCTTGAGCAGTTTAGTGGGACGCATCACGTAATTCATTTCCAAGTTCAAGGAGATCCATACTCAATGACATTTTTTCCAGGTGTGGCGAGGACGGGGTTTGTATACGTCCTCACTTCCGAAGATTCTCCTGGTTTTATTATTCCACGTGCAAACTTTGAAAGCATTCCAAGTAATTTATTTCAATTGAGAGATAAGTATCTTACACGTGTTGATCGTTCGCGTGTAACAGAGCTTGAAATTTTGACATCAGGAGCAAAGGTTAAGTTGCCATTGGAGTCTGCAGGTGACCCTCTGCCACATTCTGTCAGGGAATTTATGCGTAGAGTATTGGATGTAAAAGCAGAAATTTTTGTCCGTGAGACTGGCGTGGCGGACGATTTTTCTACGCTTGACTTTGATGTTCCAGCTCTTGAGGTTAAATTGTTAGGACAAAGCAAAAATGTCTTAGGGTATCTGACGGTGAGTGAAATTGTTTCTTCTGGAGACGATGATAAAGTAGGCTCAGCTTACGCAAAAGGCTCTTCGCTACCTGGAGTTTATGGCATTAGATCGAGCATACTGATAAATATTCCAACAAAACAATCCGTTCGCTCTGAAATAACTCCGTGATAGGGCGTTTATTGTATAGGGTACACGGTTATGCAAGAGAGTGATTCGACGTTCAGTGATGATCTAATTGTTGGTGTCCATTCTCTTAGAGAGGCATTGCGAAGTGTCAACATCCGTTTGGATCAGGTGCTCATTCGAGCAGGGATTCGTAATAGACAACAAGATGAAATATTTCGTTTAGCAAAACGTGCTCGCTTGCCTATTAAGTTAGTGCCAAGTGAAGCCTTGGATCGTTTAGCACAATCTACGAAACATCAAGGTGTTCTGGGATGTGTCTCAAGAAAAAGCTATGTGCCGCTGGATGTGCTTGTTGACAAAGTCAAGGAGTCGTGTGCTCCTGGCCTTTTTCTCGTTTTGGATGGCATTGAAGATCCAAGGAATATGGGTGCGATTATTAGAACGGCCGAAGGAGCTGGTGTTGACGGGCTAATTGTTCCTGATAGGCATACTGTCGGCATGACAAGTGTTGTAGCGAGAGCCTCTGCTGGAGCGCTTGAACATATAGATGTCTCAAGGGTTGTCAATCTTTCTCACAGTATTGAGCAACTTAAGTCATCTGGTCTGTGGGTGTATGGATTAGATCCCAATGCATCTAAGAGTTATCTCGATTTAAGCTATCGTGGTCCAACTGTAATTGTTATTGGGGGTGAGGGGCGTGGTATTCGACCTGGGCTTCTCAAACATTGCGATGACCATATTGCAATTCCAATGCAGGGGAAAGTTGCTTCCTTGAATGTGTCTGTTGCTACCTCGGTTCTGTTGTACGAAGTGGTTCGTCAGCGACGAATGAAGATAACGGAAAATAACTAGTTCAATAAGACAAGGTGTAGTGGAATGGCGCTTGGTACTTTAGTTGCAATATCTTTCCTTGGTTTGGTCGTAGGAAGCTTTCTAAATGTATGTATTCATCGTCTCCCTCGAGAGATATCCATAGTTTTTCCTGGTTCTCGTTGTACAAGTTGTTCTACTCCGCTTCAAGTGTTAGACAACGTTCCTTTATTTAGTTTTATTAGATTGCGCGGGAGATGTCGTTATTGTGGTGAGAGCATTTCTTGGCGCTATCCTCTTGTTGAGGTCCTCAACAGTATTTTCTACATGTTTGCTGTGCTTAGATTTGGGGTGGAGTATATTACTGTTGTCTATGCAATTTTATTTTCTGCGTTAATTGTTATTACGTTCATTGACCTTGAACATCAAATTATCCCAAACGAAATTACTTTACCGGGGATACTTGTTGGGTTTATTGCGGCAATTACTGTGCTACCCATAACTTGGTGGAATTCGATGTTAGGTTTGTTGATTGGAGGTGGAGTGCTGTTTTGTGTTGTGTGGATCAGTCCTTATGTTTTTGGGCGTGAAGGGATGGGAATGGGTGACGCCAAAATGTTGGGCATGTTGGGCGCTTTTCTTGGATGGAAAGCCACATTGCTTACCTTGCTTTTGGCATCATTTTTTGGAGCATTCATCGGGATTGCATTGATAGCAAAAGATTTTATTAAGCGCCATCAACCAATGCCGTTTGGACCATTTCTCGCTCTTGGGGCGGTGCTAACGATATTTTTTGGAGAGGAATTTATCGAGTGGTATAGCACATTATTCTATTTAGCAGACCCGCGATTCAAGTAAACCTCTTTAAGGCCGTTCTTCTTCTAACCGGAAAGGCATTGGTTCAGAATTTTATATCAATGGGTGTCCTAGTGCGGTAAGTTTTTCTGAGAGTTGTTCTCGTGAAAGTTTCTGCCCTTCAACCGTTACTTCCCCAGTCGCGATGTCCACTTCAACTTTGACCACTCCTGGATGTTTTAAGAGACCGTCCTCTATATTTGATGCACATCCATCGCATTTGACGTTCTGTACGGTAAATGATTCCAGTGGCATGTATGCTCCTCCATCTCACATTGCTACGTTTATCAAAATACTACTACCTCGATGAGCTGGTAGTAGTTACGAATCTTCGTTATATTATCGTTATGAGTGAATGGTGACAATTTTCTGCCTTATTCTCCGGCGTGATTTCTTGATTTGCGCCTTTCCTGCATGCTAGCATCCTGGTACTTTCTCCCTGTTTTTGCGACCTTGCCTAAAATTTGGTGGGGGATCGTCTAATGGCAGGACGGCAGACTCTGACTCTGTCTATCAAGGTTCGAATCCTTGTCCCCCAGCCATAATCCACAGCTTATGCTCAGATTCTTGGTCAGTGGAGAATTGGAATGTTTTCTCCCACTGATCAGAATCGTGATAGGTATTGAATCTGTCACTTGACTGTGAATGTAATACAGAAGTGCTAAAAATTTTAATATAAGCTTAAAAAATAAATATTATTTATATCAATTGTTAAGTTGGGTGAGTGAGATTCCTCACATCGTTAGGCTGTATAGGAGGTCTAATATCCCTCGGGAACAGAGAAATTGCCTATCTATGGGTCTCGTGCTGACCTTGGCGGTTATCAAATCTGGGTATAATTTTTGTGGACAACATGTTTTGTAGCAAGGTGTTGCATGTGTGGGCATGCGTACGTTGAGTTCTGCGACGTATCTGGTACGATAGGTTTAGGCGTATATGGTATAAGTGGCTGGATTGACACTTTTTCTTGACAAGGACCCTGATGTAGTGTACAGAAGGGAAGAATCCGACAAAATATTGACGCATTAAGTCTCCCAATGATATAATCTATTACTTTAATTTTAACCCCTAATTGCATGTTTTGAATACGAAAGATTGGAGTTAAAGATTGAAAGATAGGCAATTTAAAATTACCATTGTAGCGGACCTCTGGTTTTTTAGAGGTTCTCTAAAGTTGAAGGAGGATTTATCGTGATAGCACAAAATAGCGTTATGTGCAGACTTTTACTCTCCGCTGCCGTATTGAGCTTTTTATTGGTGGCGGGTTGTATTGAGGGTGAGCAAGGCCCAGCAGGCCCAGCAGGAGCCACAGGAGCCACAGGAGCTACTGGCGTTGGGCTTCCAGGCCCAGCAGGATCCCCTGGAACACCAGGAATTCAGGGCCCAGCAGGCGCTGCGGGCGCTGCGGGCAGCACAGGCGCTGCGGCACCGCTTGCAGCGGGTACAGCGGCAATCTCAGGAAAGCTTATGAAGGGGCCGATCTCAGGGGCAACGGTAACTGTAAAGGGTTCTGGAGCTGGTTGTACAACTCTCGCGAGTACTCAAAGTGGGGCCCCGCTCACATGTAATATTGCTGTAGGAAACCTTGCGTCGACTGCGGTGAGTTTGGCAGATGGTACTTACACCGCTACCATCAATTCCTCGTACACTGGTCCTATCATTGTTGAGGCGGTTGGTGGAACATATGTTAACGAAGTTGATGGTACTACTGAGACTGGGCCGGGGGCCACAACCCCGTTGCGTGCAGTGGTTGCCACTGCTCCTACGGTGGGAACGACCGCTACAGTGAATCTTACACCGTTGACCACTATGGCGGCAGGCAGAATTTTCTCCCAGACCGGTGTCTTGGCTATTCCAGCTACCACTATCACGTCTGCGACCACTCTGGTGCAGAGCATGTACGGTATTACTAATATTAATGCAGAACCGATTGACGTGAATGCAGCTCTTCCGGCTGGCTCAACTGTGCAGACGCAGCAGTATGGGCTTCTTACCGCAGCGTTTTCTCAACAGGCTGCCACGTTAGCGATTGCAAACCCGCTTGATTTCCTGAATGCCGTTGTGAATGACTTTAATGACGGTGTCCTGGATGGAAAAGTTGCGGCGTCAACAGCCATTATCCCGCTAGGAGCGACGGCGGCTTTATTGTCCACTGCAGCAGCAAATGATCTCTCGACAGCTATGACCAATTTCACAGTGGCCAGTGCAGCGAGAAATCTTGCTGGCGTGGCCGTGGATACAACTGTAGCAGCCACAGTAAATGCTGCGGATGAGACTTCGATAGCAAACAGTAAGTTGACCTTTACAACGGTTGCCAATGGAATCACCTTGACAGATGCCGTCAATAGTCGTGCACAGTTGATCAGCACTGTCACCGGTACGACAGCCAACGCAGCAGCGGTTGCTACTATGACGGCAGCTAGTGTCAAAGTCGTTGTTCCGTTTGCCGTTGTTGAGGGTTCGGTTGCGACGACAGTTCCGTTTAGCGTGACGATTTGTCCGACTGCAGCGCTCAATTCTGTGACGTGTAGTACGACTGATAAGCGTAAAATGACGGTGACGTTGAGTAAATTGACGCTTACCCCATCAGGTAATTCGGTGATTGCATCGATTCCAACTGATTCGACTGTAAACTACTCGGGAGCTACAGATACCAATGGAACGGCGGTGGCAGCGCTTGCGACAGCACTCGTTCCTACGACGATTTTCACGACGTCGACCACATTGCCAAATCAACTGACCTTTGATCCTAATGCGCTCAAAACGCAATTGGCTGCAACGTCTGTGGCTGCGTTTGACGCCGTGGTCACAACCGGAAACTGGACCTACTCGGTTGCGCCGGGAGTAACGACGTATTATAGGACTCCAGGTGTGGCGCTAACTTGCACAGCAGCGGATGTTACTGCTGCAGCTTGTAAGCAGACTACGCTTATTCAAGGACCTGTAAACACGAGTTAATATAAGGTTCTATTGACAGCCCGGGTATTGGGCGAGACTTATCAATCGAGGGGCTCACTCTTTTATGGAGTGAGCCCCTCGTTGTTTATCACCAGTTGACAGACAGAATAGAGTTGCGTATGAGAAGTCGTTATGAGTACTAGATTGAAAATTATGTTAACTGGCCTGCTTGTGCTCCTGACCGTTACTCCTGGAGTGACATGGGCAGGAAAGATAAAAGTTGTGCCACTACAAAACCCCAACCCTCAGATAATCTCTTGGTTTGGTTGGTCAGTCCAATCTGTTGGTGACTTGAATGGTGACGCAGTCCCTGATTTGGCGGTGAGCGCACCTCAGCAGTCGGTGAGCGGCATTGCTCAGCAAGGGACGGTACGCATTTTTTCAGGAGCCGATAGAACCTTTCTTTTTACGTTAGATAGCCCCGTATCTGGGTTTGGCGCGATCTTTGGAGAAGCAATACGCGCAGTGGGTGATGTAAATGGTGATGGACGCCCTGATATTCTGGTCGGTGCACGTCTTCAGAGTATTGATGGAAATGATGGGCAAGGTCAGGCGTATGTGTTTTCTGGTATGGATGGGAGCTGGTTAGGAGTGACATTAAAGGCCCCTATTCCTCAGGGAGGGGCATTTTTTGGAGCGGCATTAGCAACAATCAATGATCAAAATCAAGATGGAAAGCGGGATGTTATCGTTGGTGCTCCTCAGCAGTCATTTGGGGACAATCAAAGTGAAGGTGCGGTGTTTGTGATGTCACCGGTAAATGGGCAATTGCTTTCGATTCTCTTGCATCCTAACCCTCAAACTAGGGCCTCATTTGGCTTTGCCGTCGAATCACTTGGTGACGTTAATGGGGACGCGGTAACAGACTTTGCTGTTTCAGCCCCTTTCCAAATAGTGGAGGGACGTCCTTCTCAGGGACAGGTATACGTGTTCTCAGGTGCGAACAGGCAACGGTTGTACACGCTTAATACTCCAGAACCAATCCCAAGTGCGCGTTTTGGCTTTGCCGTCGCTGCAATGGGAGATGTGAATAACGATGGTATTGGCGATATTCTTGTTGGAGCCCCTACGGCCGATCTTCCATCCATTCGCAACGCTGGACGAGCGTTTATCTCTTCGGGTGCAGATGGGACAGTTTTGCACGTCCTTAATGATCCATCTCCAGTAGAAAATGGGATGTTCGGGGCAGCACTTGCCTCGCCAGGTGATTTTGATGGGGATGGGGTTACAGATGTTGCGATTGGCGCTCCAGCGCCGGTAAGCAGTAGTCAGGGAGTATTTAGCACTGGGGAGGTGTTGCTGTTTAGCGGAGCCACGGGCAACCATTTGCTGACCGTGAATGATCCTTCGCCTGAATCGGGATCGACCTTTGGTTTTTCGATAGTAGGAGCGGGAGACGTTGATAAGGATGGAGTCTCCGACTTGTTAATTGGGGCGCCATTTCATGACGTTACTGTTGATGGCACGGTGGTAGAATCGGTAGGCAATGCCTTTGTTTTTAGGAAACTGTCACCCGACCTCAAAGGGAAAATTATTGAAGTCGTGAATACGACAGATGTATCTGGGCAAGATCGTTTATTCTTCACGGTGGAAGTGAAAAATAAAGGGACAGTCAAAACGACTGTGCCATTTAGGATCAAAGCTCATATTTCAAATGACTCTGTTTACGATGGTGGAAAGATTGACCCAAAGCTCGAAAAATGGAAAATATCGCAACCATTGCTCCCCGGAGAAAAAGTGGTTCTTGATGGGGCGGTAGCATTTGATGAATCTGTAGCTGGAAAGTTTTTTATTTTGAGGGTAGATCCTAGTAAAAAAATCAAGGAAGGTAAGGAGAAGAACAACACAAAGAGTATCAGAATCGTCCGCTGAGTACCGAAGCGGTTATATTGGCCACCTACCTGTCTTTGGTATTGCCAATCACGCTACCGTGAGTTTGCTCGCCGCGGGATAATTTTTGTCTGACAGCCGCGCTTTTCAAATAGTATAGTATATTTTCTTGGTTCATGAGGACGCGGAGTAATGTGTCGCCTAAAAATCCTGTGATGAGAGTTGATACACCGAGCAACGTAAATGACCCTCCGACAAAGCCTGCCCAAATGTGAGGGGAAAATGCTTGTGTTTCGATGTAATGGATTCCGAGAAAACCAAGAAAGCCCAATCCTGTTGCGAGAAAGAGAAAGCTCACTGCAACAAAAAATCTTAGCGGGTGGTAAGCAATAAACGCACGAATCATGATTTGCAATGTTTGCACGGCGTATCTTGTAATGCTCGATGTCATTCTTGATGTACCGTGCTCACGGGTTCCTTTCACGCGGACTGGCACTTCAATAATTGCTAATCGCTTTACGACGAGATCAAGAAAAGTTTCCTGCGTATAGGTAAAGCGGCCAAACAGGGTCATGCGGAGCATCGCTTCTCGTGAGAATGCTCGAAAGCCACAGGAAACGTCATGAAAAGATTTGCCAGTTAACAGCCTAACTGTTAGTGCGAGCCCACGGTTTCCCCAATATTTAATCAATGGCATTTTTGGCACAAGTTCCGGATTGATAAAACGTGACGCTGTGGCCATGTGAGCGCTGCTTTTCACAATAGGGGCCACAAGAGTGGGGATGTCTGTTGGATCAAACTGACCATCTCCATCTATGTGGATCAGGACGTCGATTCCACGTATCAGCGCAACGCTAACTGCTTCACGAAATGTTATGCCGAGACCAAGGTTAGTGGTGTGGCTGATCACTTCAGCTCCAGCTGCACGTGCTCGATTGACGGTTTCATCAGATGACCCGTCATCAATGACAAGTACTTGTATGCTGCTGATTCCTGGAATATTTTTTGGAATGTTTTTAATCACCCTACCAACAGTCTGTTCTTCGTTTAGGCAAGGAATGACGACGAGTGCTGATTTGTAGTATTGATCATGGAGTGATGGTGAAGCTATATTTTCCGTGAATTGTTCGGATTGGAGTGACATTTTACTGTTCGCGGTGTGGAGAGACCTAACGCCTTAAGTGATACTTGTTTTGAGTTAGTCTGGCTTGACCATTGTGAATACCAAGTATAGTGATCATACCTCACGTGTTGTCGTAATGACAGCATATTTTGCTAAACAGGAAACAGGAAGCAAGAAAAAGAGGGACGAGGTTTCTAAAAACTCATTACGGATGCTGTGGGAAGTTTCCCGTACATGTGAGGATGTTTTTGGTATGAGTTGTCAAAAAGGGTGTAGCTTCTGATGAGTGTTTCTTTCCTCTATTGGGCTAGGCCGCTTTCATTGCTTGTGTTTGTGGGGGCAATATATTGGAGCTCACTTAACGGTCCTTTTGTTTTTGACGATTGGCATGTCATTGCTGAAAATCCATCGATTCGACAACTGAACAACATTCCGCTTTTCTTCGTTGATCAAACTCATTTCTCGATATTAAGTGGCAATCAAGGATATCGCCCGATCTTTTTAACATCGATGGCCTTGTGTTGGTGGGCTGGTGGTGGTGCGCCCTTGCCTTTTCACCTACTTAGCATGGTGCTTCACGCCAGTAATGCATTTTTACTGATACTGATTTGTTGTGTGGCATTCACAAAATCCAGTGATCCTAAAGGAGGACTATCCAGCTCCTCTGTAGAGTGGGGAGCGTGGTTATCGGGGGCTCTATTTGCGCTCCATCCGCTCGCTACAGAGTCAATCAATTACGCCAGTTCTCAATCGGTACCTCTCGCAAGTGCATTTTTTCTCATAAGTCTCTACCTGTTTATGGCAGTCTATAGCGGGGCGGAATCCTTTTCTAGGAGGGCAAAATGGGTGTATCTTTGCGTATGCTACGTGTCCTATGGGCTTGCGCTACTTAGTAAGCCGATAGCTATTTCTCTTCCAGTAATCGTCTTACTTTGGGAGTTTTTGGGGCATTACGTACATGAAAGTATCCAGAAGGCGTGGAAGCAATGGTGGAAAGCACATTGGAAGAGATTTGTCCCATATGTGGTTATTTCAATGGCATACTTATGGGTGCGGTCTGCCGTGGTGTTGGGGCCGTTTGGCGGCCCAGAGTTTATAAGGCCAATTTTTGATCACTACCTGACTCAGACCAAAGCACTAGTTTTTTACTACCTCAAGCTCTCACTCTTGCTAGGAAAGCAAAACGTCGATGTGGTGTATTCGATTTCGAACTCCCTATTTGATCTACAAGTTATCGCCGCACTTGTTTTTCTGTGCGGAATCATTTGGACTTTAGTTTTGTTTAGGCATCAACGTAATGTTGTTTTCTGGTCGCTGTGGTTTCCTGTCTGTCTTTTTCTCACTACTTATGGGGTAGTTCTTCGCCAAGTTGTAAATGAGCATCGGGTATATCTGTCTCTTGCCGGACTGTGTGCCTTGTTTGGATTTCTTGCCGTCAAGGGTTGGGAGCAATTGCAATCTAGTGGTGTTGTATTTGGGCAGCGTAAAGTTTTGTCGTATGCAGCTTCTTTTGGAGTTGTGATTGGTCTTATGGGGATGGCTTACCATGCCAGTGCACGAAGCAATGTATGGGAATCACGATTAACGTTGTGGGGAGACGCAGCACGCAATGGGGGTACATGGCGAGCGCACATGAACTATGGGATTCAATTGCGAGGAATGGGGCGCTTACAGGAGTCGGCAGAGTGGCTTGAAAGGGCTGTGGAAAATGGACCTTACGCTTTTGCACACATTAATTTGGGATTAACGTATTTTGAGTTGGGGGAAACCGATGAAGCTTTGGGACATTTGTATAGTGCAACTATGGGGTGGCCGATGGCTCCAGAGCCATGGTTTTATCTTGGGTACGTTCAGAATAAAATTGGGGATTATGTGCGAGCTGAATTGAACTACCTTCGCGCACTTAAGCTGAGGCCACGATATCTTACAGCGCTACGAGAATTGGCAGACTTTTATGCTGCACAAAAACTTCAGGAGGATGAAAGGATCGTGTTGCAGTACATTCTTGCGCTTGATTCGACTCAGTTATGGGCTAGGAGTCGTATCGGTGAGTTTGAAAATTTTCAGTCATCTCTGGATTCTACGGCATCTGCCCGTCTATTTACGCAAGCGTTGTTGTTGCAGCATTTGGGTAGTTCAGATTTAGCAATCCAACGATATGAGAGACTTTTGTTACATGAACCAGGTCATAGGCAGGGAACGTTTAATCTTGCCTATGCGTATATGTTGCAGGGTGGTTCTGGTTCCCTGATTAAAAGTGCTGGATTGTTTAAGAAAGTGCTAGAAATTGAACCGTTGTATGTGGAAGCGCTCCACCATCTGGCAACAGTATTATGGAAGGTAGGAGAAAAAGAAGAAGCAATAGTGTACGATATGAAGTACTTGGAAAAGGGCCAGCATGTTGACTTGAGGAAGCTTTCAAAAACTCGCCTTCAGTAGCTGTAGGGGCGCGATTTGTTTTGTTGTTAACGTTAGGTACTTCAAGAGATTGTTGATTTTATGTGGTGCATTGCATATGAGGTTTGGAGTGGTTTTGTTTTTTGGGGAGACTAGTGGGGTTTTGTCAGAATCTTTGAGAAGCTAAAATGCGATCTTGTGGGAGGTTGGGGAAAAAATGGAACATGAAAGAAAAACCAAAATTTTCCTTGACATGGGGCGTATCGATATAGATAATGCGCTAGCCGTCGAGGCGGGTGGCGTGCGCGATTTGCATCCACGGGCAATTTTTTTCTTGACAGTGGATGATGCTTAACTCAAAATGCGTTCGTCATTTCCTTCGGGCGGCTTGTGCTATGGAAATGAGTGGCCTTAGAAAATGAACGGGGGGGAAATGGGAAAGGAACATGAGGTTCAACCATGTTGTTAGGTAACAGAGAATGGAATCATCAAATAAGGAGGATTGAACCAATGGGGAGAATGAGAGCGACGGGGAAAACCGGACGAGCATCTTCAGGCTTCTTGCTTGTGCTGGGTGCTGTGGCGCTTGGTTTGGTGCTGGTAGGATGTTCTGGTGAAGATGGGTTGGTTGGTCCTGCAGGGCCGGCCGGACCTCCAGGACCAGCTGGAGCAGTAGGACCGGCGGGTGCTGATGGTGCCGCAGGGGCAGCAGGACCAGCGGGTGCACGTGGTGCAGCAGGACCAGCAGGACCAGCAGGACCATCGGGTCCAGCAGGTGCTGATGGATCCGCAGGATCCGCAGGAGCTGCAGGAGCTGCAGGAGCTGCAGGATCTGGCACTGTTGTTCCGGGTGCTGCGTTAGCATCAGGAAAGGCCATTAAAGGGCCTATCGTTAATGGAACTGTTGTTCTGTCTATTTATGCGGACAACAATGGGGGAACCTGCCCAACTGTCGCCCCAACGACAGTAGTGGGTACTTCAGGTGCCCTTGAGCGTTGCACTATTGGTGCTTCTGGAACGACGGACGCAAATGGTGGTTTCGCGCTGACCATTCCAGATGACCAGTCTTCGTTGGTTGGTCCGCTTCACGTGGAAGTCTTTAACGGGACATTCATCGACGAAGTGACCGGTTTGACCAACACTGGGCCGCAGGGACCTGGAATTAACTCGAAGCTGCGTACTCTCGTTCCGCTTGAGTACTTGGATGATCTGAGACCAGCCGGTGGTGCTGCGAACGTTGTCACTGTGGCTATTAGCGCCTTGACTGAGTTGGCCGCGACAAGAGCTCTTGGGGCTGGTACTGGAACCCCAACCGCTGGTCAGGCGCATGCTGCCAATACTCAAACAGCATCGCTCTTTTCTTTGGACGATATTGATATTGCCAGAACGCTTCCTTCGGATATCACGAATCCTGCTTCATCTTCTGATTCCGATGAATCAAAGCGTTATGGTATTGTCAATGCCGCTTTCTCTCAGCTAGCTCAGGTCGTCGAGGGTGACCAAGACGTCCTGGATATCGTGAGAGTTGTTGGTCTTGACTATCAAGATGGTATTTTTGATGCTAAGGGACGTCTTACGAGTCCTTCTGATGCTGCTCTGACGTTACCGGGTGCTTCCAGGAAGATTCCGGCGGCTACCATGGGGCCAACATTGGCAGCAGCTATTGAAACCATTCAGTCGAGTTCGGTAAACAATACCGGCACCACGCTTGATGCAGCGGCTGTAGCGACCGTTCGTGGCGCACATCTCGCTTCAAATAACATTCTGACTTTGACCGATAACGGCTGTATCGTGGCAGATGCACGGTTGCCTTCTGGTTCGTTTATCTTTACGCGTGCTATCTCTACGGGTATTGCGACACTGCGTAACGCATTTGGTGGTAATGGTTCGGTGGATGGCTCTGGTTTTCGCGCCGTTGGTACCGACAATAACGCAAATACCTTTTTCTCTGCGCAGTCTGTGAATATTCGTTGTGTCTTGGCAAACTTCTCACAGGGTGCCACCGCGCTTGGTGATCGTGGTTCTGGACAGATTACCGTCAGTCCTCGGTTTACCATTCGTGATGCGACAGCTGACGATGCCACCAATAGTCTCGCGGCTGCAGCGCACGGAACCGGTTCTAAGAGAACTGTCACCGGTACTTTGTCTGCTATGACAATCAACAACAACCCAACGGGTGTAACTGGGTCTCAGCCTGAGGGTACGACTATCACAATTACCGGTATGCGTGATGTCAATGGCAGCACCATCAGAATTGACACGCCACTTCCGCCATCATCGATCCTGAACCAGGGCGGAAATGTTGTTCGGTTTGTTCCGAATGCGTTGATTGGTGCTCTAAGTGCCAAGGGATTATCGCAATTTGATACTCTGGCGAAGGACGGTATTTTTGTCTATGAAGTGACACCGGGCTTCCCAGTATACTTGCATGCCAATGCTGGCAGCACGACTGAGAGCAATGCACCACCGGCGGCCCGTCCACAGACCTGTAATGGTAATCCGGATGGAACGACGACTACGAGTGGTACTGGTTTCAGTGGTACATCGTGTGTCAGTGTTACAACAGTCAGAGGATCTTTGGAGGTCAAGCAGTAAGCCAAAGATCTGCTAAGCTGATCGGCGTTTCTTTAGGTCGGTTAGTTTAAGAACATCGATGGGCCTACCGTGTTATGCGGTAGGCCCATTTGTTTTTACACTCCACTAAGAACTGTCACAAATTCCTCTACTTTTGCGCTCTCTGTATTAATTCTGTATCCAGATTGATACGACAATCTAGGAAAATGTACTAAAAGAGCTACAGTGGCCAGGTTTTGATAGGTGGAGTTTTCTTTCCCCTGCGGGACTGACTCGTATTCTTCTTTGTTAATACGGTATTTTAAGGTTGCAATGTGTAAAACTATATACATATTTGAATTGGCATATAATATGCATACATATTGGTCAGTATTTCTTTTTCAAGTAGAACATTAAATTAGAGTGACAAACTTACGACACATTACGACAAAAGTTTGACATTTTATGTGGCACCGCGTATGGTAGGCGGACTTGTATATAGGTGGGTAGGCAATCGGGGGGATGGTCTATCTAAATATTAAGCAATTTGTGGACATGTAAATCATATCGGAGACGTATGGCAGATGTGCTTTTATCTGGCCAGCCTGATTTCTAGGAGGAGTAACGATGCGAAGTAGATGGATTGTGGGTAGATCGCTGTGTATGTGGGCAATTGGAGTGGCCCTTTTGTTGGGCTCGGTGAGTACTGTCGTAGGGCAGACCTTTACAGCAACTGGGAGTTTGTCATCTTCACGTACTTTCCACACTTCGACTCTTCTGACTGATGGTCGAGTACTTATTGTTGGTGGTGGAAGTACTGCTACAGCGGAATTATATGATCCAACTATTGCAGGGTTTCTCCAGGCAGGAACTTTGGCAACAGCACGGACGCTTCATAGTGCAACCTTGTTAATCAATGGTAAGGTGCTTGTTGCGGGTGGTGGAACATCTGGAGCCGCCACAGCTGAACTCTACGATCCCTTAACGGCATCGTTTTCGGTAACGGGTTCAATGCTTTCTGACCGAAGCAATCATACTGCTACGTTGTTACCAAGTGGTGACGTGTTAATTCTTGGTGGTATGAGTGCAGATGGCCGCGCGCTTGCCACAGCGGAGCTTTATGATCCAGATACGGAAACTTTTGTCTCGAGTGGCGTGATGTCTACTGCCCGTATGTTCCATGCGGCGTCGCTACTTTCAGATGGGAGGGTATTGATTGCTGGAGGTTTTGATAACTCGGGCAGCACCGTTGGCACTGCAGAGGTTTTTGATCCTGTAACACGAACGTTTTCAAGTACAGGAAGCATGACGGCAGCACGTAGTAATCACACTGCCACGTTGTTATCAAGTGGACAGGTGGTAGTTGCCGGAGGTTTAGGCACGGGAAGTATTACTTTGAATACGAGTGAAGTCTATGATCCGACAACAGGATCGTTTACTGCGACAGGAACAATGAGTAGTACTCGAAGTCACCATACAGCAACACGTTTAGCAAATGGGCAAGTGTTGCTTGTTGGAAGTCTGGAAGGAACAGCTAGCGCAGAAATTTTTGATCCAACGACGTCAACTTTTTCTCCTACTGTTAGTTTAGTCTCTGCACGGTCATTTCAAGGGGCTACTCTGTTGTTGAGTGGACAGGTGTTAATTACAGGAGGTGGGCAGTCGGGGACGACCGCTGAGCTTTTTGATGCACCTAATGTGTTTGAGCCTTCAGTTGTTAGCGTGCTTGGTCCGCTTGAAGGAGGATTTACCTCAACAATCAGCAACATGGGTGCAGCACGGCAGAGCCACACAGCCACTCTCTTATCAAGTGGGGGGGTACTTGTCTCAGGAGGCTTGGGTGGCGGAGGCAGTACTGCGGAGGTGTATGATTCACCTACAGAGAGTTTTGTGCCGGTCGGAAGTATGACTACGTCTCGCACAGAACATACGTCAACTGAGTTGCGAGATGGGCGTGTTCTGATTGTTGGCGGTGCAGTTGGTGATGACACACCAGCCGAATTATTTGATACTTCGACAGACACCTTTACAGGCACTGGTCTGATGGTCACCGAACGGCGACGGCACACTGCCTCGGCGTTATCAGATGGCCGGGTGTTAATAGCCGGCGGACGTAGTCAAGATGGCGTGGTGCTTGCATCGTCTGAAATCTATGATCCATCTACGGAATCGTTCGGTGAGGGCGATAGTATGGATGCGGCTAGAAGTTTGCATACTGCCACGACGCTATCTGATGGGACCATTCTTGTTGTCGGGGGAAATGACTCCGATGGTTTTCCAGTACGAAGTGCTGAAATTTTTGACCCTGTGACTGGGATATTCTCTTCGACGGGTAGTCTAGGCACTGCGCGTGCTCGCCATACCGCTACATTATTGGAAACCGGTGAGGTTCTTGTGACGGGTGGGGTTGGTGCTTCAGTAAGTGCAGAGGTCTTCAATCCAAGTACAGGGCAGTTCACTCAGGTTGGCAGTTTGGTAGAGGCAAGAGAAAATCATACTGCAACACGTCTTTCGAGTGGGCATGTTCTTTTAATCGGTGGAAACTTAAGTCTAGATGCTGAGTTCTACAATCCGTCTACAGCACAGTTTGAGGCGGTTGTGAATATGATGACTGATTCTCGTCAAATGCACACGGCAACGTTACTACAAACCGGACGAGTGCTCGTCGCAGGAGGTATTGGAATTCTTGAGACTGCAGAGCTTTTCGCTCGTAATACGCCTGACGTTAATCTGATAATTACAAAGCTACGCGTTAAACCAAAACAGTCTGGGAACAAGCTAAAGGTTATATTACAAGCTCAAAACTCTGGTACGGAAGTTGCGGTTGGACCACTGGTAGCTTCCTTGTTCTTGTCGGTAGATGAAATTGTAGATGAGCAGGATGCTCTCCTTCAGACGATTTCTGTCGATAGTATTGAGGGTGGGAATCAGGCGAAGCTCAAGTTTAAAGTAAAAGGCCTTGGGAGTATTGGTGGAATGTATGCAGTCGTCAAACTTACTGCTGCTGCTGGAGAGGAGAATCTTCAGAATAATACAGTCTCAGGGCTTATTGAGGAGTTGCCTCAGTCTGTCATTGTTACTCGTTCTGGAGACGGCTTTGGCACGGTTACCAGCAGTCCTGATGGAGTAGCATGTGGAGAAATTTGTATTGCAAGCTTTGCTCCGAACGAAAATTTAGTTTTAACAGCAACAGCTGACCAAGGCTCAACCTTTGGAGGATGGGGTGGAGACGAGTGCGACATTTCGTTGATCGCAGAAGACTTCAAGTCTGGAACATGTGAGTTTCTTCCATTGCTCAAGGAGCGGTCAGTAAATGGGCTCTTTACACTTGACTTCTCGCCAGCCGTAACGCTTGGATTGACCGTGATTGGTTCTGGTAATATTTCGAGTATACCTGGAAACTTGTTATGCGGAACGACGGATCAGCCGGTGTGTAATGGTACCTTTGACCAGGGCAGTGTCGTGGTTCTTACGGCAACGCCAGATCCAGGAAATGAATTCATTTCTTGGAGTGGTGGTGGGTGTGGAGGCGCCGGACTTTGCTCTGTGACTATGGGTCAGAGTCATTCCGTGGTTGCTGAGTTTGCGGTGAGTACAGCCACGACGACACCGACTACAACCACGACGACACCGACCACAACCACGACGACACCGACCACAACCACTGCGTCATTGACCATCACAACAAGTGGTACTGGCACTGGATCGATTGTGAGTGTACCTACAGGGATTTCATGTGGTCTGGATTGTACAGAAACGTACACTATTGGAACTAATGTTTCACTAACCGCTACTGCAGCTGCTGGATCAACTTTCACTGGATGGACGGGTGGAGGCTGTGTCGGAACCGGATTGTGTGTTGTTTCGATGTCAGCGTTGACAACCGTCACAGCCCAATTTACAAGCAGTGTAGGTACAACCACTAACCTGACGGTGACTGAAATACGGGAAACCGCAGGTGCAGGAACTATCACAGGGACTGGTATCAACTGTGGAAATGGTGGAGTGTTGACGGACTGTACGCAGACATTCGATACCAACACCAGCGTGGTTCTGACTGCGACTGTAGGTGCGGACACTACCTTTGTCGGATGGGTAGGCGGTGGATGTTCGGGGACCTCAACGTGTACGGTGACAATGGATCAGAATCAGGAAGTTCGAGCGGTCTTTGAAAAAAATGAGGTCGATGCAACGTCAAGTCTTCTCAATAAGACTTTGGGCGTTGGAATGTCAGGTTTAGGCGCTGGGACCGTAACGGGACTCGATATTAATTGTGGTTCTGACTGCGCACAAAAATACCCAGCAGGCTCAGTAGTTGTTCTGACAGCAACTCCAGGAGCAGGATCCACGTTTGGTGGCTGGAGTGGGCAGTGTAGCGGCCTAGATCAGTGTGTTGTCATCATGGACGCTTCTGCAATTGTCAACGCAGTATTTAATTAGTTTTTATTAGGTATTACCCTTCCTACGTTGTGGGTGGAGCCTGCTAATGCTCTGCCTACAACGTAATTTTTCCTGAAAAATTTTATGCGTGTTCTCTGCAGTCTTTTGTTTTGTCTAAAGGGTTTCAGGGGGGGTAGAATTGACTATGCCATCCTGTTCCAGAGTGCTTGTACAATTTGCTCCTGTCCAGCGAATAGGCCTTGCGGGGTGGTCAGTGTGAGTTGAGTACCAGAAAATTCAAAAAATCGTGTTTGCGTCGTTCCCACCCAGTTTGGAAGTAAACTACATTCCAAAATATGAGAGATGGTTTTCTCCTTCACGTTTACAACATAAGTGCCGCAGTAGGCAATATAGCCTGCAAAGGCGCTTTGAATTTCCTCTGCACTTCCGATCAATGGATCTCCAGAGGAAAATCTAGGACGTTCCCGACGCATCACGTGTCCTGACATATGCCCGGATGCGTCATACATAATCATTCCAATAGGATCATGCCCCAATGGTTGAGTCACCATGCCGTTTGAGCGTACAAATTCAAACGAGATAAGGTTCCAGGTTCCAATAAACTGGTCTTGTCCCATAATGCTCCTTCGAGTTTTTATGTTTTAGATTGTTGAGATAATAATTTGGTCTTGCCTTCAAAGGTACATAAGTCATCAATAATACATGTTGAGCAGGCGGGGGTTCGTGCCTTACAGGTATAGCGCCCGTGCAATATGAGCCAATGATGGGCATGATGTTTCCATTTTTTTGGAATGATCATTTCGAGTCCATGCTCTACCTCAAGAGGGGTTTTCCCAAGCGCGAGCCCAGTACGGTTACTGACACGAAAAATATGGGTGTCCACAGCAATTGTTGGAAGTCCAAAAGCGGAGTTTAAAACCACATTAGCTGTTTTCCTTCCTACGCCTGGAAGGCTCTCAAGGGCCTCACGTGTATGAGGAATTTTTCCATTATATTGTTCAACAAGAATATGACTCAGGGCGATGATATTTTT
Organism: uncultured Nitrospiraceae bacterium; assembly: GCA_964463965.1. Taxonomy (GTDB): domain Bacteria; phylum Nitrospirota; class Nitrospiria; order Nitrospirales; family UBA2166; genus UBA2166. The sequence goes on from CAYXED010000004.1 coordinate 165,783, forward strand.
TGATTTGGTATTATATAGGCCAATTGTTTTCACATACTCTCGAAGTCGTTGCTCACCCAATTGAAGCATTTTTTTGGGTGTATTCGCGACCTTAAATAATGCAGGTGTTGCTTTGTTTACTCCCACGTCCGTTGCTTGTGCAGATAATACGACTGCTATAAGAAGGGTGTAAGGGTTGAGGTAGTGCAGCTCAGTTTGTGGAGAAGGATTTTGACGAGATAGACGAAGAAATATTTCATTGGCTGCAGTTGGTGGGATTGAGGTTGTCGAGTTAATGGTGGGCACGAGCCGCTTTCTGCTCTAATATGCTCGAGCAAAAATTGCGGTTTGTGTCGCAGGTTTGCCTGTCACAATACATGGCCCTGGATTTGGTATATCCTCGTTGAACAAAAGACATCGGAGCGTTGCTTTAGTTTCTTCTTGAATGCGTTCTTCATCAGCGGTAGTCCCGGACCAAGGAACATAAAGAAGTCCCCCTCGCTCATTCAAAATTTCTTGGAAGTTTTTATAGGAAGTGGGGTAATGACTATTTTCAGTTTGCCGTTGTAAGGCTTGTTGCTTGAGGTTGAACTGTATGTCTTCAAGAAGTGTTTTGGCTTCTTCAGCAACGGCAGCCATTGGGACGCCAAGGCGTTTTCCTTCTTTGCCTGGACGGTCACGACGTGCAAATACTACGCTTTGCTGTTGCACATCTCGTGGGCCAATTTCAACTCGAACTGGAACACCTCGCATCTCCCAATCGTTAAACTTAAATCCTGGAGTTTGATCATCTCTAAGGTCAATTTTGACTCGAATGTTATTGTCATGGAGAGTGGTTTTGACGCGCTCAGCAGCCTCTAATACGGAAGTTTTCTCGCTTTCTTTTCTCCAAATTGGGACGACAATTACTTGAATAGGGGCAAGTCGTGGAGGAAGACGGAGGCCTTGGTCGTCACCGTGTGCCATGATAATTGCCCCAACAAGTCGTGTGCTGACTCCCCAGCTTGTTGTGTGACAAAATTGGCTGACATTGTTTTGATCTAAAAAGCTAATATTAAATGCCTCTGAAAATTTTGTTCCAAGATAATGACTGGTGCCCATTTGAAGTGCCCAGCCATTACCCATCATGGCCTCAATTGTATAGCTGTCTACTGCGCCAGCAAATTTCTCACGTTCGCTTTTAACTCCTTTGATTACGGGGATAGCGGCGTCGTTTTCTGAAAAATCCTTGTAGACGTTTAACATGCGCAGTGTTTCTTCTCTGGCCTCTTCTTCTGTGGCATGTGCGGTGTGACCTTCTTGCCACAGAAATTCCATTGTACGTAAGAAAGGACGAGTGCGCATTTCCCAACGTACAACATTTGCCCATTGATTAATTAATAACGGCAAATCACGATAGGATTGAATCCATTTTGCATAAGTATGGCCGATAATTGTTTCTGAAGTTGGACGGACGACCAAGGGCTCTTCTAGGGTGGTGCCTCCACCTATTGTCACAACGGCAAGTTCGGGAGCAAACCCTTCAACGTGTTCAGCTTCTTTTTGAAGGAAGCTCATCGGGATGAAGAGCGGAAAATAGGCGTTTACGTGGCCGGTTTCTTTAAAACGACGGTCAAGACCAGCCTGCATGGCTTCCCAGAGTGTGTACCCATATGGACGGATGACCATTGATCCTCGAACGGGGGAGCTTTCTGCAAGCTCTGCCTCACGAATTACATCCAAATACCAACGCGAGTAGTCCTCTTTCTGGGGAGTTATTTTATCTGACATATACCAAGCTCTTCATTGTTAGCCACTGCTCCTCTTTTGGTAGGCTAAGACACGTTCAATAAATTTAGTCCTTACAGATTGCTGTTTCAGATAGTTTTCATCTTCAATAGGTAGCGAAGGGAAAGATTTGAGGACTGCCGAAGCAAATAATCCAGTAGCCTTTTCTGATGAATTATCTGATCTGTGCACGAGTGCATCGTCTACAGCGCATGACGGTGATCGCGCTTTAAAAATAAAACCGTGAATTCTATTTTTGAGGAGATGCCTGATATGAGAGTCAGAAAATTTTAAGATCATAGGCGTTACATCTGTCCTTGCAGTAGACATTATTAAGCGAAGACCATTCGTGGTTTCTATTAGGTCAAGTGTTTCTCGTGGTATACCCAAACCTGATTCAAATTCAGGACATACCGGCACCCATTGGAAGTATGGTCCCAGCTCTTCTGCAATTGTTTGATTGTACTTGTGCTTCCCATCGTATCGTACAGGTTCTCCAAGTAAGCATTTGCTGATCCCTACTCGGGGACGTGTTAGTAAATTACTAGAGTACACAGTTTTTGACTAGATCAAAACGTGATTGAAACATATCACCAGTCGTTTTTAAAATTCTTTTTTATGCGTTTGGTGTCAAAATAACGATACACTCGTACCCCAAGTGGAATAGCAATGATTAGTACGACAGTTGCTATCATGAAAAACTCTTCTTCCGAAACTCCAAAAAATGCATACATGAGCTATTGGTCCTCCAATGCTGGATCAAGAATGTCGGCACCCTGAAAGCCTTTTTTTCTGAGAAGGCAGCTGTCACATTCTCCGCATGGTTTGTCTTGAGGGGATGGATCATAACAGCTATGAGTCAATTCAAATTTTACGCCGAGTTCAATGCCCTTCCGAATGATTTCTGTTTTAGTTAGTTGCAGAAGGGGAGCATAAACAGTGATGGGCCTACCCTCTACTCCCTGTTTTGTACCAAGATGGGCCATTTTGTTGAAGGCATCTAAAAACTCTGGACGACAATCTGGGTATCCTGCATAGTCGAGTACATTAGCGCCAAAAAAGATAGCTGGCGCTCCTAATGACTCCGCCCATGCCAAGGCGATAGAAAGAAAGACTGTGTTACGTGCAGGTACATAAGTGGAAGGTATATTCTTTCCAACATTTTCTACAGTACTATTTTTGGGTACTGGGATTGATGTTGTGAGTGCAGAGTGTCCGATGGTTTGAAAATCAATATCTAAAATTAATGAAGAAGCAGCATTGAGACTTGATGCAACTTTTTTAGCACAGGAAATCTCAGCGCTATGTCGTTGGCCATAGTTCAAAATGAGACAATGACATTCATACCCGTCAGCAATCGCAATTGCGGCAGTGACTGCAGAATCGAGCCCACCACTCGTAAGAACTACAGCTTTTTTTTGTTCTGGTGGAATCATTGGAAAGGACGCTCGCCGAGTTCAATGTTTACTTGTTGTTTTTTCTTCCCTCTAATAATGGTAAAAAGTACCGTATTGCCAGGTTTGTGATGTCGAATTTCACGACTAAGCTCTTCAACTGAAGTGACAGGAGTTTCAGCAATGTGTGTGATAATGTCTCCCCCTATGATTAGAATAGAGTTTCCAATACGTACTTGTCGAGTTCCACCGCGAAGTCCCGCCTTTTCTGCTGGGCCATCTTTCACTACACGGACGAGTAAAACGCCTTCTTGAACCGGAAGACGTAACGCCTGAGCAAAACGTGGGAACAAAGTCTGCATTTCTATGCCCATCCACGGATAGGATACATATCCCTTATTAATTAGCTCTGCAATGATTCGTTGTGCGGTATGTATAGGGATGGCAAATCCTATTCCGACGCTTCCTCCAGAGGGCGTAAAAATTGCTGTGTTGATTCCAATCAACTCCCCTGAGGAATTGAGTAATGGGCCTCCAGAGTTTCCAGGGTTGATAGCAGCATCAGTTTGTATTACATTCTCTAACTCAACTCCACCAGCCTGTAAGGTTTTACGAATTGAGCTCACGACTCCTGTGGTTAGCGTTTGCTCCAGACCAAAGGGATTACCAATGGCAAGTACTTTTTGTCCGGTTTTGAGAAAACGGGAATCTCCAATTGGAGCGACAGAGAGACGATTATGGGGAGCATTAATGCGAAGTATTGCGAGGTCGCTTAGGGGGTCTGTGCCTACGAGTTCCGCATCCCACTGGGTTCCATCAGAGAGGGTAACGTCAAGTCGTTGAGCTCCCTGTACAACATGGTAGTTGGTTACGATGTGTCCGTTGAGGTCGATGATTGATCCAGAACCAGATCCCTCTTGTGGGATAGGAGTCATAAAAAAGTCATACGATACTGATCGGCTGATGATGTTTACAACCGTAGACTTGGCCTTTTCGTATACGTGAATAGTGTTTTCTTCATCTTTTGTGTGGGCAATTGAAAACTGTGGAACCACTGTAAGTACAATTACAGCAAGTAAAGTCCATGTCGGGGTGTATGCTAATTTCAGGGCATTCATGTCTTGTGTTTTATGTGTCAGGTTGAATGGTGCATAAAGGGTCTCTGAGTCAGCCTTTCAACTAAGCGTGAAACTGTGTTTCGTAAAGAGTCCGGTAAACTTCATTGTGAGATAGAAGGGTGTCGTGGGAACCCTCGGCCATAATTTTCCCATCTTTTAGAACAAGAATTCTATCGGCATGCTGTAATGTTGACAAGCGGTGTGCGATGATAAAAGTTGTCCTGCCTTTTGTTAAAGTACCTAAAGCCGCCCGAATCTTTACTTCGGTTTCGGTGTCTATGCTGGAAGTGGCTTCATCAAAGATGATAATTGGAGGGTCTTTGAGTAAAACTCGCGCTATGGCGAGTCGTTGCTTTTGGCCAACTGAAAGCTTCACGCCGCGCTCTCCTACGAACGTCTCATATTGTGCCGAAAGATGTGAAATAAATTCATGGGCATGTGCCGCCTTGGCAACCGATTGTATTTTTTCTAGGTCAGCGGAAAGATCACCATAGCCGATATTTTCACGTACCGTCCCATTGAAGAGAAATGGTTCTTGTTGTACCATCCCAATCTGGGCTCTGATGTATGCTAATGGTAGTTCTCTGAGGTCATACCCGTCGAGAGAGATAGCTCCCTGTTGTACGTCGTAGAAACGCATTAGCAAACGGAAAAACGTGCTTTTTCCCACACCCGAATGACCGACAAGTGCAATGTGTTCCCCTGCTCTAACTTCAAAGTTAACATTTGTAATGACGGGGGCATCCTTCTGATAACTAAATGCTACATTGCGGGCAGATACGTCTCCTCGTAATCCTGATGGTGGTATCGTTGGCTGAAGAGGATCAGTGACTTCAGGTGTAGCGTCAAGAATTTCGATAACCCGATCTCCTGCGGCCAATGCACTCTGAAGCATATTATTTACGGCGTGAATTTGGTTAATTGGTATATAGAATAATGCGACGTAGGCAAGAAATGCGACAAGTTCGCCAACGGTTAAATCTCCTGCTTGTACCTGGGTTGTTCCATACCAGAGAATGAGAACACTTCCTAGGCTTCCGACGAATATCATGCTGGGTGAGTATGTGGCCCAAAGACGCATTACTCGAAGCGTACTCTCATAGTAGGCCTTGCTTCGTGTATTGAAGCGGGCTTGTTCATGGGCGTGCCTATTGAATAACATTGTTTCTCGAATACCAGAGAGTGCATCTTGTAAATACGCATTTAACTCTGCAACGCTTTTTCGGATCTCATGATAAAAGCTGTGGATCGTTTGTGTGTATCGAATGGCCACAAACACGAGTATAGGGATCGGAAGCAATGCCAAAAATGCAAGTTTCCAGTTAAGAGTAAATAAGATGATTGATATGCCAATTAGAGTTAGTGTAGCCATTAAAACTGCTTCAAGGCCATCGATGAAAATGCGTTCGATATTTTCAACGTCATTGCTGACGCGACTCATTATCTCTCCAGTTTGTCTGTGTTCATAGTATGAAATTGAAAGATGTTGAAGGGATTCAAATATTTTTTCTCGCAGGGTATAGATTACTTTTTGCTCGAGAGTGTTGTTAAAGCGAATGCGCAAACTAGCCATTATGTTCCGGCTTGCATGGGCGGCAAGGAGCCCACCAATTAACCATGGAAGTAAGGTGCTTTGTTGGCCAACTATGACATCATCAATGATGAGTTTTATAATCCAGGGGGGGGCTAGATCGAGCATGGTCACTCCCGCTGCGGTCAAGAAGGTGGCCGAGGAGAGCACCCAATATGGACGAATAAAGGTGAGAACTCGAAGCAGTGATTTCAGTGATGAATCTCCCGACTTTGCTCTTCAGCGTGATATGAGCTTCTAACAAGTGGTCCTGATTCGACGTGACTAAACCCCATGTTCTCCCCTTCGCATCGGAGCATGTCAAATTCCTTAGGGTGATAAAACCGTGAAACTGATCGATGGAGTTTAGTTGGTTGCAGGTATTGTCCTATGGTAAGAATCTGGCAGTTAACGGATCGTAGGTCTTTCATGACCGAGATGACTTCTGTTAGTGATTCCCCCATTCCAACAATTAAACCGGACTTTGTCACAAATCCTGCTTGACTTGCGTAAAGCAAAACACGAAGTGATCGCTGGTAGTTTCCCTGGGGTCTAACTGAGTAGAACAAGCGTGGTACGGTTTCAATGTTGTGATTTACAATATCAGGGTTGCTGCGGAGTATAATGCCAAGATCTGCCGTATTGCCCTTTAAGTCTGGGATCAAAACTTCAATGCGACAATCAATGTTTAGTTTGCGAATATTCTCTATTGTAGATGCGAACGCGGCGCTTCCACCGTCAGAGAGATCATCTCGGTTTGGAGAAGTAATCACTGCATGCCGGAGCCCTAACTGTTCCACAGCCTTGGCCACTCTCAAGGGTTCTTCTAGGTCAACTGAGTTCGGACGCCCTGTTGTGACAGAACAGTATTCACACCGTCTGGTACAAACATCTCCAAGAATCATAAGTGTAGCAGTTTTGTTGTTCCAGCATTCCCAAATATTTGGGCATCGTGCTTCCTCACAGATGGTATGGAGTGAAAGCTTATTGGTGAGGGCCTTCATCTGGACATAATTGTGCCCTGTTTTGATGTTGACTTTAAACCATGATGGCAAAGAAGAAACTGTAGGATTTAGTTTTTGAGTAGAGGGGGAGATTGAGCTTTTCTGGTCTGAGGGCTCAATTTTCCGGTGCATGCTCTAAGCCGCTTCTCTATGATGCGAAAATTTTTTCGTTTTGGCTGTGAGGAATGGGAAAGCCTCGGAAGTCTCACGCTTTAGGAGGAAGACAAAAAAACCCACAGATTTCAGCGTGGAAAAATCAGGCCAACTATGGGAGTGAGTTTAACCTCGAACCTCACTCCAGCATAGACTTTCGTCAATTTCCTTGTCAGGGTTGAGATCTCGTGCTTTTTGAAGCAGAACTTCTTTTGTTTCTGGCACCTGAGGGTCTGATATGCAACAGTCATCCACTGGACACACAGCAGCACACTGAGGTTCATCGAAATGGCCTACGCATTCGGTGCAACGATCATACGTAATGACGTAAATCGTATCTCCCTCACCGTCACCTTCTGACACCTTGTAGCCTTTGGCCTCAGCGTCACTGCGAACTTCAAATATTGCTTCGTTTGGGCACTCTGGAAGGCAGGCCCCACAGTTAATGCATTCCTCGGTGATTTTTACCGACATGAAGATCCTCCTTATTTCGGTCCTATAACGTTCCAGTCGTATCACCATACGACGTGACTGCATGATATCAGTTTTAGGTTAATTATTCCTACACAATAGAGCCAAAAAACCGGCGGGAATAAGGGCATTATCCTGGTTAATTTGACCCAGTGGGTGATGGTCAAGTTGACCACACTCATAATGTTGACATTTTTTTCTACTTTTAGTTATGCTCCACGTCCTTATCCACGGGGGTGATATAACGTATGAAAATTAGTCGTCTTGAGGAATATGGGCTTAGGTGTATTTTGCAACTTGCTCAAAATGCTGGAACATCAATACATATCGAGCAAATCGCAAGTCGTGAAGGGTTGTCTAAAGCCTACGTAGCAAAGATTATGTCGCCTCTTCGGCGTGCTGGGCTTGTACGGAGCGTTAGGGGTGTTCGTGGGGGATACGAGTTAACGCGTTCGCCAGAGTCTATTACCCTGACTGAGGCGCTGTTTGCTCTTAAGGCGATTGAGGTAGATGAAGGTTTTTGTCTCATGCATCGAGGAAATTGTCTGCGGTGTGTTCATACCCCAGATTGTGGTATCCGTGCGATGTGGTTACTTGTTACTGAACAGGCATATCACTCATTGTCTCACATAACACTTGCACAATTGCTTGGGAAAGAAGCCGTAGTTGAGAAGCGTATCCGAAAACATTTTTTATCAAGCCGAGGTGTATCTTCTACAGTGACTACTTTCCAAAACTTGGGCTAGTGTTTTTCAAGGTTTGGATGCTCACATGCATCATAGATAAAAGGGGGACTGAGAATGGGAAAAATTATTTCAATTGAACCGACACCTAATCCCGATGCGAAAAAGTTCATGCTAGACAGCCCAGTGTCTACTGGTACTACACGATCATTTGAGAAAACGAGTGGTGCAGACAATGATCCTTTAGCCAAGGCTCTTTTTTCAATTGACCACGTTGAGTCTGTTTTTTATGTACAGGAATTTGTCACTGTGAGTAAGGCTGCAGCAGTTTCATGGCACGATGTTGAAAAGCAAATTATAGTGGCCATTGAAGCTAATGTTGATGCCGTTGACGTCAATGCTGAGTCTTCTGCGCAGGAAACTTCGGCAGGGAACCCATTGCTCGAAAAGATTAATCGTGTTCTTGATGAGAAAGTTCGGCCAGCGCTGGCTGGTGATGGTGGAGGCCTGAACGTTCTTGGTCTTGATGGATTAACTCTAAAAATTCATTACCAAGGTGCGTGCGGGAGTTGTCCTAGTTCAACGACCGGGACGATGATGGCTATTCAAAATTTGCTAAAGAAAGAAGTTGATCCTGGAATTCAGGTTGTTTCCGCTTAGGATAAGCTTGAATGCTGTGTTGTGGTATTTAATTCTCCACATACTTTGAGGATGTCCCTAACGAGATCAATCTCATGGTCTTTCCGGGATGGTCTTAGGTATGGATCATTGTATTGACAAGGGAGGTTTACATGGCGGGTAGTACGCGTGCCGCACGTGAAGAAGATGTTTTAAATGTGCTTCGAACGGTTCAGGACCCAGACTTACATAAGGATATTGTTAGTCTCGGTTTTATCAAAAATTTATCTATTGATGGTTCAAAAGTTAGTTTTGATGTTGAATTGACTACTCCTGCATGTCCTGTTAAGGAGCAGCTTAAACAGGAGTGCTATGAGAAAGTGCTTGCTTTAGAAGGCGTATTAGAGGTTACGGTCACAATGACCGCGAATGTTAGATCTCGGGCAGTTGAAAGCTCGATTTCAATTCCAGGAGTTAAAAATGTTTTAGCTGTTGCAAGTGGCAAAGGAGGGGTTGGAAAATCGACTGCGAGTACGAACATTGCGCTAGCATTAAAAAATACTGGTGCTAAGGTTGGTTTGTTGGATGCAGATATTTATGGTCCAAGTATTCCAACTATGCTAGGCATTGAAGGGCCACCTCAGAAAACAGCAGAAAATAAACTGGTCCCAAAAGAAAAGTTTGGGCTGCGAGTTATGTCTATGGGGTTTTTGGTGTCAGACGATGCACCTGTTGTGTGGAGAGGACCAATGGTACATGGCATACTGCAGCAGTTTCTTGGGCAGGTGTTATGGGATGAGTTGGATTACTTGATTGTTGATATGCCCCCTGGTACTGGAGATGCACAGTTAACTCTCACTCAATCCGCACCTCTTGCAGGCGCAGTTATCATCACAACGCCGCAAGATGTCAGTCTTATTGATGCAAGGCGTGGGTTGCGTATGTTCGAGAAAGTCAATGTACCGGTCCTTGGGTTAATTGAAAACATGAGTTTCTTTGTTTGTCATAAGTGTGATGAACGGCATAATATTTTTCGTCATGGTGGAGGAAAAATGGTTAGTGAGGAACTTGGGATTCCATTTCTTGGCGAGATTCCTATTGAACCAGATATCGTGCTTGGTGGTGACTCTGGTGTTCCGATTGTGGCAAAAAACCCTGAATCTGTTGCAGCAAATGCTTATAGGGAGGTTGCCGAAAATATGGCTGCAGGTCTCAGTACGGCTGCAATGCAACTGATTGATCCTGTAGATCTTAAATTGCAGTGGAAAACCGGCAAGCAGTCGTCATGAAACGATACCAATGAATACCACACCGCGTCCTACAAGTATTGCACAGGTCAGTGAGAATGTACTGGGTATCACTTGGAGTGATGGACATGAAGGGCGCCATCTTGTTAAGGCATTAAGGGAGGCGTGTGAATGTGCGGCATGCGTTGATGAATGGTCTGGGGAAAAGCGCATAGAGCCTGGCACTATTCCAGAAGATGTGCATCCTATTGAGATAAATCCTGTTGGCCTCTACGGCATTCGCATTGATTGGAGTGATGGGCACAATAGCGGAATTTACACATTCACGCATATCCGATCAATTTGTGGTTGTGCTATTTGTTCTGAATCTAGCGAAGGGTGACCTATGTCCTCAGAAGCAAAATGGGAAGCAAATAAGAAAAAAGTTGCCTTTATGCGGAGGTTTCCTGGCCTTATTACTCGATGGGATCAGATCGATCAAAAAACCGTAGAAAAAGTGCTATCAGTGCCTTACAAAGATGGTATGGCGGCCTTGATTTTTTCTGATGGAAGGTTTGCGGTTGTTTCTCCCGTTGACCCCGAACCTTTAGAAATTGCAGCAGGTTTAACTGTTATTCGACCATTTCTTGAATCGAAATACTTAGAAGCATACAAAGAGTACGACCAACTTGTTATAAATGACCAGAAAGCACTTCGAATGGCAAGGCTCGAAAAAATTATTGGGGCTGTGCAAAACAATTTAAATGATATTCCGGAACTCAAGGATCGATTGCGAGAGTTAGTCGCAGGGTGGAGTAGTGCTAAGAGGTAAGCTATATTCAACAGCCGTTACCTCTATGAGGGTTTTCGGAATAAGGTAAACCGTTGATATATTGTGAGAATTAACTCACTTCCTTCGAAAATGAAGGTGAGAGTTGTTCTAAAGACTTCCCTGCTGAAACTCGATACTTAACTTATAATCTCACAATACTCTGCAGTGTATGGGATGTTTAGCGCTTGACATGCGGTTTGGGCCCCCTATAATGGGCTCTCGTGGGATTTACGGAGATCTGAGCTGTGATATCAGTTCGGCTCTCACGTCGCAGGGGGGGCAGTTATGGCGACAAGGGCGTATGTCCTTCTAAAGGTTAAGACAGGGAAAACGAAAGATGTTGTTAAGTCACTCAGTTCTGTATCCAGTGTTAAACAGGTTCATCCATGTTTTGGGCAGCCGGATGTGTTTTGTTTTGTAGAGGTACAGGATGAGAAAACTCTTTCAGACCTTGTCATACGTACGATTCATACGATCGACGGAGTCGATGAAACTGATACTCACATTGTAGCGGATACCTTGTAAGGCTGAAATTAATTAAATGTCCAGTGTTGTTAAGAAACGCCGCAAAAAAATGCGGAAACATAAAGATCGGAAGTTGAGAAAGCGTATGAAGTTTCAGCGGAGGAAGTAAGCTCTCCGTTCCTCAGTAGTTTCACAAGTATTGTTTCCCCTATCTTAGTTGTAAAGACCAGAGGCCGGGAGGCTCTCTCCGTCGCGTGGTGTTTTGCCTGTTATCGAATCGAGTACTTATCTTGATAAATAGAGGGCGGAGGTGCATGGCTTTTGATGTTGGTAGATCCGAGTCCATGTCGTCTTATGATTGCAAATACGTCGACACTACCATCCTCGTCTAGATCTGTTCCAATGACATCCTCTATGCCATCGTTGTTATGGTCGAAGTAGTGAGTCTCGTAACTACCATCCCCTTCAGCGTCGAAGGCGTGTTTTTCATAACGCCCGTTTTTGTCTATGTCACGGGCTATAAAGTCTGGGATGCCGTTTTGATTGCTATCGACGATCCAGGCATCCACGTAATTATTCTGATCTGAATCTATCCCAATACGGTCGATTACTCCATCATTATCCGTGTCGAACTGTTTCAGGATATTACTTTTTCGCCAGTTGGTTAAGGTATTCTCCGCCCACTCATCAATGTGTGTGATTTGGCTTGCGGCAACAGGTGGTAGTGTATTGAGAAATGTATTGATGGCACTTATTGGTGTGGCGTATGTTTGTGAGGACTCACTATCATAGAATGTCTTCATTCCTATCACTGCCCCGTATTTATTTAGAAGAGGGCCACCGTAAATTCCCAATAAGGAATCAGCTTTGACTGCGATTGGTTTCACGTTCAGGGGTGTTCGTTTAACCTTCTTGGCGTACTCTGGCGACCAGGCAATATTTGCTTGCGTTTCTATAACTGTTGCATTGGTATAGACAAAAGATTTTGGCGTAGCCAACCCTATACTAAACACTTGGTCCCCTTGAGCAATCTTTTCCAGGTTTCCAAACATGACTGGTTGTATCCCTCTAGGTGGGTGTCGGAGTTGAAGTGCTGCGAGTGCAACCCCTGGATTAATTTTTACTACATCTGCGCTAATTGCTAGGTTTTTCCCAAGGTCAGCAACGCTTTTTGGTCGAAACACAGCTGCGATGGATGTTGCCTCTTTGATCACCGCTGAGTCTGTCAGTATTAGGCCATCTTTGTTGATGATCAGGCCTACTCCTACTTTATCATTGGTAATGATATAAACCACGGAATTGGCTGATTGTGCAAATGCTTTTGAACCAGGGACAGAGGCATATGGTTCGTTAATTAGGTCTCGCCAGAATGTTTTAACTGCCAGCTCCACTCTACTTGCGAAGATGGAATTGGGATCGGTTAGAGCAAGAAATGATCGCATTGTTTTTGCGGACTTTGCCCAAAGCGAAGGGACTGGAGATTTAGGCATGAAGGAAGATGATTGTGCAAATGCTGGGATTGACGGTAATGACAGTAGACAGACACAAGAAATGATATAAAAAAACATTGAGATAGTCTTCGGTTTTTTCTTGTATCTATGAGGTAAACGCATAGTTTGACGATAACAACTCCTTCCCAGGGGTGTCAATTGAAATAGATTTTTGGAGTGACTTGAGGACTTCGAAAATTTGCAGAGATGTGTGCAAGGTTTTGGGTTGCTACCTCTTGCTTGTTACGGCGGAAAGAAAAAGGGTATAGCGACTGTTGAGAATATCCAAAGCACTATATTGAGCGGAAGTCCTATGCGGACAAAGTCGCGGAATGTATAACCTCCCGGGCCTAATACCATTAGATTTGTTTGGTAGCTAATGGGGGTTGCAAAGCAGGAGCTTGCACCAAAAATTATTGCAATCATGAGAGGGAGCGGATCAATGCCAACAGTCGTTGATAAACTTAGCGCAATGGGCACCATTAGTGCTGCTGTTGCAGTGTTTGAGAAAAATGAAGTAAACAGCATCGTGAGGAAATATATGCCTCCGATAACAACCCATGGTTGTGTGGAGCCGAGAACACCTAGAAAGTGGTCAGCAATGGCAAATGCGAGTCCAGTTTTTATCATTGCAAGACCAAGGGGGATAGTACCAGCCATAAGGAGCAGTACTGATGTATCCATCGCCTGCGTTGCTTCAGAAAGTCTGATGCAACGTGTAAGCAGCATGAGTGCGGCACCAGTCAGTGTAAGGGAAACGATTGGGAAAATATTTAGTGCCGCTAGGGTAACTACACCAGTCATGATGGCAAGTGCGATTGGGGCCTTTTCTTTGGCACGCATTGATTGCTCAATTTCTTCCACAACCATGACTCCGCCCGCTTCCCGAAGGCGAAGCAAACCGCTATTATCAGACTGAATCAGCAAAACGTCTCCTACTTTTAAGCGAGTCTCCCGTATTAGTAGGCGGTGTGGGCGTCCTAGTCGTTCAATGCCAAGCACCTTCACTCCATATAGCCGAGTCAACCCTATTCGACTTAGCCGACGGCCAACATAGGGAGAATTCGATAGTATGACAGCTTCTGCGAGAGTGGTGTCTTTGGGCTGCTGTTCGGTCATATCGTCTTCTTCTATAGCCGAAGCGAGAGCCACACCCATGGTTGAGATAAGTGTTCTAATATCTCCCGCTGTGCCATGAATGATAAGAGCGTCTCGTTCTGTGATGATAATGGTGGGGTCGATGGGCGAGCGTAGAACTTCATTTTCTCTTATAATCTCAAGGATACTAACTTCGGCTTTTTTTCCAAAAACTGTAGAAACCTGTTGCCCAATCAAAGGAGATCCCGGCTCAACAATTACCTCCGTATCAAAAGTTCCGCCACGGTTTGTGGTAGGCTGCAGGACAACTGGCGTGCGGTCTGGAAGAAGCTTGTCACTAAAAAAATATAGATATACAACCCCAATGCTTAGGTTCAGAATTCCAAGCAATGAGAAGTCAAAAATTCCAAACTCTGGGCCACCGTTGCTCTTTGAAAGGTCGTTCACGAGAATATTAGTGCTTGTTCCTATGAGAGTACATGTGCCGCCAAGAATTGCAAGGTAGTTGACTGGTATGAGTAGTTTTGATGGGCTGATTGTCAGTTTTCTAGAAACTGTGAGTATGATTGGAATCATCATCACAACGATGGGTGTATTGTTTGCGAATGCACTAAGCGTTGGAACAAGAGCAGTGAGAAAGACAAATAGCCTGTGTTGGCTGTTTTTTGCAAAACGTAGAACAAGTGAGATAAACATATCGAGAGCGCCGGTACGAATTAATCCTGCACTAAGAATAAACATTCCTGCTACTGTTACCGTTGCGGAACTTGAAAACCCTGAAATAGCTTCTTCAGGAGCAAGGATGCCTGTGATGGCAAGAGTTGCGATGATTAGCAGCGCGGTGATTTCTACTCGAATGTGTTGGGTAATTAGGAGCGTGATCGCTGTAAGTATGAGCAGGGAAAGAACGATTGAATCCATGCTAAACGAAGCTCCTTAGATGCATTTAAGTGGTACGGTTTAGATTAGAACTTGAGGCCAATTTCAACAGTAGCTTAAGATCATGGTAGAGTTTATGGGTTGGGAAATCCATGACGTATTTAGAGGGTCGGGTTCACCTTTGGCTAACGTCATACCCGACGACGTGTGACCCTCAGAACTTACTTAGCATTCGAGAGACGAGACGTGAACGCTCAATAATGGTGGTCTTCTCTGATTTTAACATGTCTAGTTCTGTTTTTATTTTGAGGAAGCTTTTGTAAGCTTCCTGCATTTCAACATTCACAGCATATAGGGCACGATCAAGTTCTGCAGCCATCTGCATCAGCCTGTCGTAGTTCTTTTCAAGGTTTCCCGCCTCCTCGGAGGTTAACGGGCGGACTGATTTGCCTTCTTCCTCAGATACTGTTGGCTGGGCTATATCTCCTGATCCTTCAGAGGGTAATGGCTGGATTGACAACGCTCTGGCTCCTCCTAGTATGGGTGAACTTGTATAATAATAGTCAGCTTTTTTTTGCTTTGGCCTACTCGTTATAAAGATGCAAAGACCCTCGCACTTACCTAAGGGAGCCTGATCATACCAACCGAGTCTATATGGATCAAGTCCTTGTCTTTTAAGGAGTTTTGGACCCTAAAACAATAGCAAAATGTTGGTGATTGAAAATTGACAAGGTTTATGGCATCTCCTACAATCCGGCGGGGGTACTATGGTCAGTGAGTAGTATAAAACCGCAATGAAACAGGGTTTTCATCGTATCAACCGGCTTCCTCCTTATGTCTTTGCAGAAGTCACGGCGCTAAAGCTTGAGGCTAGACATAGGGGTGAGGATATTATTGATTTTGGGATGGGAAATCCTGATATGCCTACCCCCCAACCGATTGTTGATAAGTTGGTTGAGGCGGCGCAGAACCCCAAAAACATGAGGTATTCAGCATCGCGAGGGATTACTAAGCTTCGGGTTGCAATCTCCAACTGGTACAAGAGAAAATATGGGGTTTCTCTTGATCCAGAGACGGAGACCATTGCAACGATAGGATCCAAAGATGGCATTGCTCATCTTGTGTTAGCGCTTGTGGGGCCTGGGGACGCAGTATTAGCACCAACACCTACCTACCCTATCCATCTTTATAGTGTCATTATCGCTGGGGCTGAAGTGAGGGGAGTGCCTCTACGTGAGGGAGAGGATTTTTTTGAAGCAATTGTCACAGCATATCGTCAGACACTTCCACGCCCCAGATTATTGATTATTAATTTTCCACATAATCCAACAACGGAAACGGCAGATCTTGAGTTTTTTAAAAAAATAGTTGTATTTGCAAAAGAAAATGACTTGATTGTCTTGCATGATTTGGCCTATGCAGATTTGGTTTTTGATGGATATCGGGCTCCTAGTTTTTTGCAAGTTGATGGCGCAAAAGATGTGGGGGTGGAGTTTTTCACGCTCTCAAAAAGCTATGCAATGCCAGGTTGGCGGGTTGGCTTTTGCGTTGGCAACCCTGATGTAGTTGGCGCGCTTGCAAAAATAAAGAGTTACCTCGATTACGGGATTTTTCAGCCTATTCAAATCGCAAGCATCTTAGCGTTGAATGAGCAAGAGGAATCTGTCACTGATATTGTTTCCATGTATCGAGCTCGGCGTGATGTGTTGGTAGATGGTCTGAACAGAATTGGTTGGTCTGTTCGGCGTCCAGTAGCAACAATGTTTGTATGGGCAAAAATCCCTGAAGAATTTCGTGCAATGGGTTCCCTGGCGTTCTCAAAGATGCTACTGAATGAGGCGAAGGTAGCGGTATCTCCTGGCATTGGGTTTGGTGAATATGGAGATGAGCACGTTAGGTTCGCCTTGGTAGAGAATGAACATCGTACTCGACAAGCTATACGATGCATCAAGAAAACATTAAGCGAAAACCATAAAACTATTCTATGATTCTGTAGAGTTTAATATACGTATGAGAGAAAAAATTGGCATAGCAATTATTGGTTTTGGCACTGTTGGTTGTGGTGTCGCAAAGATTCTTATAGATCAGGCAGAGCTGATTCGTCGGCGTCTTGGTATTCCGCTTGAAGTGGTGGGGATTGCCGATCTCGATATTACTACAGGTCGTGGTATTGAGATTAATAAAGAGTTATTGACAACTGATGCCAAGGGGCTCATAGAGAACCCCAAGACTGACATGGTCGTAGAGCTTATTGGTGGGTTGCAACCAGCGAAGCAATTTATTGAAAACGCATTGGCGTTGGGTAAACCTGTAGTAACGGCTAATAAGGCGCTCTTGGCGGTTCATGGGGAAGAAATCTATTCCGTGTCTCAGAATCACCGGACAGATATTGGTTTTGAAGCTAGTGTAGGAGGGGGAATACCTATTATCCGTACGCTCAGGGAAGGTTTAGCTGGAGAGAAGGTTCATACGATATATGGGATAATTAATGGAACGGCCAATTATATTCTGACAAAAATGAGTGAAGGGGGAGTGTCGTTTGATGAGGTAGTGGCTGAAGCGCAACGTGCTGGTTATGCTGAAGTAGACCCTTCGACCGATATCGAGGGTTTTGATTCAGCTCACAAGCTTGCTATTCTCATTAATCTTGCTTTTGGTACTAAGGTTGATCTTGAGGATGTCTATACTGAGGGGATAACGTCGATCGATTCATTGGATTTGGAAGCGGCTCGAGAGTTTGGGTATACCGTTAAGCTTCTTGGTATTGCCAAGAGGAGTAGCTCTGAGGAAACTTCGATGGCAGGCGAAAATATTGAGGCGCGTGTACATCCCACAATGATTTCGAGGCACTCTCCTCTTTCACAGGTACACGGAGTATTCAATGCAATTCATTTGGTAGGTGAAAGTGTTGGAGACCTAATGTTGTACGGGAGAGGAGCAGGCTCGTTACCTACAGGAAGTGCAGTTGTAGGAGATATTATTGAGATTGCCAGAAATCTAATTGCGGGTACAAGGGGTAGAATTCCTCCGTGCTCCTTCCAACCTGATGAGAGAAGGGCGCTTTTGCTCAAACCTATGACCGATCTTCGCTGCCCGTATTACTTAAGATTTACAGTGCAAGATACCCCGGGAATATTGTCACAATTAGCAGGGGTACTTGGAGATCATGACATTAGCATTGCTTCCGTTTTGCAACGTGGGCATAAACGTGGAGGGAAAGTGCCTGTCGTGATGATTACCCATGAAGCTGTAGAGCAAAATATTCAGGCTGCCATGCAAGCAATTGGGAGCAGCCTGTCTGACCGATCAATGCTCATCCGTATTGAGTCTTAACGGATTGGGAACATGAGTCAGCGGCCATTCGGCGTTATTGATACCTATCGAGATTTTCTTCCTGTCACTAAGGACAGCCCTGTTGTGTCGCTTCAGGAGGGGGGTACCCCTCTGATTAAGGCTAGGCGTTTGGGTAAGTCTTTTGACCCTCCAGTTAATGTCTACTTGAAGTGTGAGGGATTTAATCCTACAGGGTCATTTAAGGATAGAGGAATGTGTTTGGCCATGACGAAAGCTCTTGAAAACCATGCTCGAGCAGTTATTTGTGCGTCGACAGGGAACACATCAGCCTCGGCAGCGGCGTATGGGGCCAGGGCGGGTCTTTCTGTGTGCGTGGTTATCCCAGAAGGAGAAATCGCGATGGGAAAATTAGCTCAGGCTGTAATTCATGGGGCAAAAGTGCTTCAAATCAAGGGCAATTTTGATGAAGCGTTGACCATGGTTAAAGAAATTGCATATTCGCAATCGCTTGAGATTGTGAATTCCATTAACCCATTTCGCATCGATGGGCAAAAAACTGCTGCGTTTGAAGTCTGTGACGTCCTTGGGGTTCCGCCAGTTTATCATTTTCTGCCGGTAGGGAATGCTGGGAATATCACTGCATACTGGAAGGGTTATACGGAATACAAAGATGCGGGACGCATCGCTTTTCTGCCCAGAATGATGGGTTTTCAGGCTGCAGGTGCTGCGCCAATTGTGCATGGACATGTAGTAACCAGCCCCAAAACAGTTGCGTCTGCAATTCGCATTGGAAATCCTGCAAGCTGGAAATCCGCTCAAGTAGCTGCAGAGGAATCATCTGGAAGGATTGACATGGTAACCGATGATGAACTTCTCAGTGCATATAAATTACTTGCTGATCAAGAAGGGGTTTTCTGTGAACCTGCCTCTGCTGCATCCGTTGCTGGATTGATCAAGGTGTCGAGGGAAAAGGTATTTCAAGAGAATGATGTCGTGGTGTGTACATTAACTGGACATGGTTTGAAGGATGTTGATTGCGCTATGAATGTCGCTTCTCGGCCTATGACATGTGTAAATGCTGAAGATGTCCAAGAGGCAATTAAGCGCTGGGTCTGATTGAGGTACGTTGTAAGGATGAGTTTAGTTGTTCAGAAATATGGTGGAACTTCAGTTGGGACGGTTGATAGGATTAAGCATATTGCTACGCGTGTTGCTGCGATGCAACGAGATAATTGTCGTGTGGTTGTGGTGCTTTCTGCCATGAATGATGAAACCGATAGACTGATGGGGCTTGCGCGTGCAATTTCTGACAAGCCAGACAAGCGTGAATTAGATTTGCTGCTTTCCAGTGGAGAGCGTGTCACGATTGCACTTGTTGCAATGACTCTTAAAGAGTTAGGGGTTGAGGCTCAATCTTTTACTGGACGTCAAGTTGGCATACTTACCAGCAATACTCATACTAAGGCACGCATTGAGAGTGTTGGCGCGGTAAGACTTCAGGCTGCACTTGAGCAGGATGTGGTGCCAGTTGTTGCTGGCTTTCAGGGGATTAATGAGCAGTCGGATGTAACTACGTTAGGGCGTGGTGGTTCTGATTTGACTGCTATTGCTCTTGCCGCTTCGCTCGATGCGGAGTGTTGTGAAATTTATACTGATGTGGATGGGGTCTATACGGCTGATCCAAGGATTGTCTCAACTGCAAGACGTTTGGATAGAATCTCGTATGAGGAAATGCTTGAAATGGCAAGTCTTGGTGCAAAAGTCCTTCAAGATAGGGCGGTCGTATTTGCGGCGAACCATGAGGTGAAAATTGTGGTAAAGTCAAGCTTTACTGAAGGACCTGGGACCGAAGTTGTTAAGGAGCATAAAGAAATGGAACGTGATGCTGTCTCTGGTGTGACCTACGATAGGCACCAGGCAAAAGTTACCCTGATTGGTGTGCCGGACACGCCAGGTATTGCGGCGCGTATTTTTGAGCCTGTTGCTGCAGTTGACATTATTGTTGACATGATTATTCAAAATGTTGGGCAGGATGCAATGACAGATGTTTCTTTTACCGTTCCGAAGGATGATGTTCCAAAGGCGGTTGAGGTCATTGATCGTGTTTCAAAGGAAATTCATGCAAAACGCGTTGAGGTGATGCACAATATTGCAAAGGTGTCCATTGTTGGTGTTGGAATGCGTGCACATTCTGGTGTTGCAGCAAAAATGTTTGTTGTTATGGCCAACAAGGGGATCAACATTATGATGATTAGTACTTCTGAGATAAAAATATCATGCGTGATTGAAGAAAAACATGTTGAGACTGCCGTTGCACTACTCCATCAAGCTTTTGATTTGGAGAAAGAGTGAAGAGCACTTGATCCAATATTTTGGTAGTACGCGTCTCTGGCATTGTTTTTTTGTGATTATTATGGGGACTCTGGGATTGGGAGATGTTGCGTTGGGTGAGTCGAAGCAAGATATCCAAAATCGGCAGCAGAGCTCAGGTCCGGTTGAAGAGCAGCTTTCTGAAAGGATAGCCGAGATTGATCAAACAAACCGGGATCTCAAAATGATCCAGAAAAAAGTTTTGGAAGAGATAGTAGCGTCTGGTGTTATGCCGCCTGCAGATATGAGGTTGATTCCGGCAGGCTCTTTCTTTATGGGACTTGATGAAACTGACCTTTCCGGATTGAAGCCTGCACACCGAGTATATTTAGATGCTTATTGGATTGATCAGTTTCCTGTAACAAATGAGAAATACCGTGCTTGTTTTGACGCTGGTGTCTGTCTTCCCCCCGCCAATAGGCCTGGCGGATTTTTAAATCGAAGTGAGTATTATGAAAACCCTAAATTTGTAAAATTTCCAGTAAACTATGTGAGGCATGGGCATGCATCGGCCTACTGTGAATGGGAAGGAAAACGATTGCCGACTGAGGCAGAATGGGAGAAGGCGGCTCGTGGGGATGATGGAAGATTGTATGCGTGGGGGGATAAAATTCCAGAAGATTTTCTTGAGACTGATCCTATTGGTCCAGTGGGTTCAATGCCTGAAACTGCCAGTCCGTATGGGGTGATGGATATGGGTGGAAGTATTTGGGAATGGGTAGGGGATTCGTATGCGGGTGATTACTATGAAAATAGCCCTGTGGTAAACCCCCAGGGACCAGATGCTCGTATGACCAAGGTCAAACGAGGAGGTGATAGATTTATTCTCACCCCATGGGCTGTTATAAGAAGCCCTGAGTGGACGCATGATTCTAACCATAATGTTGGCTTTCGATGCGCAAAGGATCTTACCTCTCCATGACTAAAAAGATGATTGAGATTTATGATACTACTCTTCGGGACGGGTCTCAGTCTGTTGATGTTTCTTTTTCTGCCATGGACAAGGTGCGTATTGCACATAAGCTTGATGAATTAGGAGTACAGTTCATTGAGGGAGGGTGGCCGGGATCAAATCCCAAGGACATAGAGTTTTTTAAGGAGATTAAAAGACAGCCGCTTAGCCAGGCAAAGATTGTTGCATTTGGGTCAACACGGAAGGCAGCACTTCGAGTCAAGAACGACCCCAATTTGCAAGCTTTGCTTAAAGCGGATACGGAATTTATTACCATTTTTGGGAAGAGCTGGGTATTGCATTTGAAGACTGCACTTGGAATTTCTCGAGCTAAAAATCTTGAGATTATTTCAGACTCCATTCACTATTTGTGCAGTCACAACAAATCAGTCATTTATGATGCGGAGCACTTTTTTGATGGGTTTAAAGCTGACCCTGATTATGCTATGCAAACCTTGGAAAGTGCCGAACAGGCAGGCGCCATGCGATTGGTGTTGTGTGATACTAATGGTGCTGCAATGCCATGGGAAATTAAAGAAATTGTTGCTAAGGTATCCAAGGCAATGAAAACTCCAATTGGCATTCATGCGCACAATGATGGAGAGATGGCGGTAGCAAATTCATTAATGGCAGTGAAAAGTGGTGCGATTCAAGTTCAGGGAACAATTAATGGGATTGGGGAACGGTGTGGAAATGCGAATTTGTGTTCTATCGCACCTAATTTAAGTTTGAAAATGGGGCGGGTATGTTTAACGCGAGAACAGCTACGAAAGCTGCGTGATGTTTCTCGTTTTGTGTACGAAACTGCAAATCTTCAACCAGATAAACGGCAACCGTATGTTGGAGAAGCCGCCTTCACCCATAAGGGAGGTGTCCACATTCATGCGGTTGAAAAGCATCCTACTACTTATGAACATGTAACGCCTGAAGCTGTTGGGAATCGGCGTAGGCTTCTTATATCTGATAATGCTGGGCGTAGTGCAGTTCTGGCAAAAGCTAAGGACTTTGGACTGTCGCTCTCGAAGACTAGTCCTGAACTTGACACGTTGCTTAGAGACTTGAAAGATCGTGAACATCAGGGTTTTCAGTTTGAGGGGGCTGAAGGTTCTTTTGAGTTACTTATGAGAAAAGCTGCAGGTTCCTCAATGCAGTCTTTTGAACTCTTAGGGTTTAGGATAATTGTCGAGAAAAGGGAGTTGACTCAAGGGACAGTATCAGAAGCGACGATCATAGTGAGAGTTGGTGATCGTGTTGAAAATTGCGCAGCGGAGGGAAATGGACCTGTGCATGCACTCGACAACGCCCTTAGAAAAGCCTTGGATCTTTTTTATCCAGAGCTTAGGGATGTCCAGTTGCGTGATTATAAGGTGCGCGTGTTGACTGGAGAGGAAGGGACTGCGTCTAAGGTGAGGGTCCTAATTGTATCGAGTGATCATGAAAATGAGTGGAGTACAGTTGGGGTATCGGGAGACATTATTGATGCAAGTTGGCAGGCTCTTGCGGATAGTATTGAGCTTTGTCTCCTAAGAAAGCATATGTCAAAGGTGAAGCCATTATCAAAGAGCCGTTCAAGGGGAAGTCATGCGAAAGGCAGATCTGTCACAAGAACTGTTTGAAAAAGTAGGAATTTCCAAGCGGGAGGCAGCGCATATTGTTGACAGCCTTTTCTCGTCAATTAGGGAAACCTTGCAAAAAGGCGAATCAGTTAAGATTACAGGTTTTGGATGTTTTATGGTCCGTAGTAAGGGATCTCGAAAAGGCAGAAACCCGCGGACTGGAGAAGAAATAGGTATTACGCCGAGAAAAGTTGTTAGTTTCCGACCAAGCCACGTGTTTAAACGCCATGTCAATCATAGCTGAATACCCGAGGGTAAAAAAACTCTTTTACAAGATAGGGGAAGTTAGTGAAATTACTCAAGTGCCCACTTATGTTCTTAGGTTTTGGGAGTCGGAGTTCAAATTTTTGAAACCTGGGAAGGGGCCAGGGCGGCGTAGGACATATGTGGAGCGTGATATAGAAACTGTACGTACCATTAAAAGGCTTCTGTACGATGAGGGCTATACTCTTGAAGGGGTGAGGCGTCAATGGGGCAGGAGGGCAGGTGCAAGGCGTGATGTTTCGGTAAGCCCACTCCCTCCAGGGGAAGTTCTCGATCACGTCAGATCCGAACTGAACGGAGTGCTCAAAATCATCGCGTCATATGACGGGGATTCACAACCGAAACGTAAGAAAAAACGCGGTGGTGCGGGGCGTAGCGCAGCCAGGTAGCGCACTCGCTTGGGGTGCGAGAGGTCGGCCGTTCAAATCGGCTCGCCCCGACCA
>CAYXED010000005.1:0-127972 GCA_964463965.1 uncultured Nitrospiraceae bacterium
TGAATATGCATCACCACTTCCATCAGTTTGACAACCAGGCCTCTGATGGTGTGATCAGTGGTATGTCTTATGAGCAGGCAGTTAGGCCGTATGACATGCTTGAGAATAATCATGAGGGGCATGGGTTGCCGTTGCCGCAGAATGATCTCTTGGTAAAGCCTGCGAAGAAGGGAGATACGACTCTACATATCAAGGGTCTGCCACATGCTGGTTTCCATCCAAACATTGAGCTTGGTGTTGGAATGGATCAGGTGGAGACCTTTGAAATTGTTCGTATCAAAAAAATTGACGGCAATGTATTGACCCTTGAGCAGTCTCTGAATCATGACCATGCTGCGAATGAAATTGTGAGTGTGGAGTTTGTCAGAGAGAGGCTCTACTCTGATGCACAGTATGGTGTTGTGTATTGGCATGATCATGCATTTGGGGTGACCACCTGGCCGCATGGGGCAGTGGGGCAGATTGCAATTGAGCCTGTCAATTCAACCTACCATGATCCCTTGACGGGAAAGCCTCTTCGCAGTGGTCCTATTGCGGATATTCATACGCGTGAACCTATTGGTATTGGTGCGAATGGAGATACTTTGACAGGTAGTTTTCGTGAACTAGTGTTGGACATTTTTGATACTGTGCCGGGTACCGTTCAGCTTATCTATGATGGGAACCCAGAAAACTTTGATCCCAAAAAGCAGATTGCCGATTTGCAGACGATTACGTTTATGATGCCGGCCGATCTTCAGGACTCGCCTTTCCCTCATCTTAACGGGGGGACGCATACGACTGGGAGTGCTTTCAATATGAAAGCAGAATCTCTTGCAACGCGATTGGAGATCAACAACGATGCGTCTCAGCTTTTCTCAACAAAGGTACATGGGGATCCAGATACGCCAATTCTTCGTGCTTATGTGGGCGATCCCATTATGATTAGGGTTCTTGACCAGGCAATGAATGAAACACATACATGGAATCTTACTGGGCATTACTTTAGGCCTGAACAGCACATGAAGGAGGCTCAGCCAGACAACACCCTGCACATTGGTATTGCAGAACGTTATAATCTTCTTGTTCCTGCTGCTGGAGGCCCGCAGCAGATGGCGGGTGATTATCTTCACTACAATGGACGTGTATCAAAACTTGGGGAAGGTTCCTGGGGTATGCTTCGCGTGCTTGATGAAGTTCAGTCAGATCTTCAAGTGTTGCCAGGATATGAGAATGTAAAAAAATCAGCGACGTCAGTGTGTCCGAGTGATGCTCCAAGCAAGCATTTCAATGTTGTCGCGATGGATTATGAGATGAGGCTTCACACGAAGGCTGAAGAAGTGATTACGGTTGATTTCGATAGAAAATTACGTACGGTACATCCTGAAGGGAAGGTTTACGTATTAGAAGGTGAGGCACAGCAAGTTGCCGCAGGGAGTCTCCGACCTCACCCCTTGGTTCTTCGTGTTAGCGTTGGTGATTGTCTTACTGTGACGCTTAAGAATCAGATGAAAAAAGAAAAAGCCGGGATGCATGTCGATTTGCTTGCGATGGATCCTCATGACTCCATGGGTGTTGTTGTCGGAAACAATAAAGGTGGCCAAGCTGTTGAGCCTGGAGGAGAGAGGACCTACACCTACTATGCGCATCCTGAGTTAGGAGTAAACTCAGCACTCATTCGTGACTGGGGTAACGTTTTGATTAATCCTCGGGATGGTCTCTACGGGGCTGTTGTAATCGCTCCTCGGGGATCAAAATTTCGCGATCCTGTTACTGGGGCAGATACCACGATGAAAAATGTATGGCAGACAGATGTGATTGTTGACAGATCATTGCCGGAAAATGTTGGTAAAAAGGATTATCGTGACGCTGTATTGATGTTTGTTGATGAGGATCAAATCATGGGAACGAGTTTTATGCCCTATCTTCAACAGACTGCTGGATTGACAATGGTCAATTATCGCCTTGCTCCTTATGCCTATCGACATGACTTAGGGTGCGATTCGTCTGATTTGTTCTATTGTGAGGCCGCTGGATCAGATCCAGAAACACCTATTATTACTACCCATGCGGGAGATCAGGTTGTGGTTCACATTTTTGGCGCATCTAGCGAACAAAATGGAATTTTTTCGATCGAGGGACATGAATGGCCGCTTGAGCCATTTCGGGTCGGAGCCGATATGATGAGTTCCCATCAGTTCGGTGGGGCAGAGCGATCAAATGTTTATCTCACGGCTGGTGGTCCTTTCGCTCTTCCAGGTGATTACGTGTGGATGAACAACAGGATGCCCTACATGGAAGCAGGACAATGGGGACTCTTAAGGGTATTGCCTAAGGGCGACAAGACTATTACTGCGCTTAACCGCGATGCAGTTGATAGCATGTTTGCTGGGCACCCTGAAGAGACCAAGCCGATCTCGTTTCCATGACGGAGGTTTTCTGTTGAGTAGTGGAAACAGGGTTTTTGCGTTCTGTATGAATTTTGTTAAATGAGTTACATTAATTGTTTCCCCAAGGGTCTACTTTCAGGTATGATCTCGTCTTGCCCTTGCGGCAGGTTTTTCTATGAGGTACCTTATTTGGCGGAATATTGAAATGTCTTTGATTGTAATTAGGAGTAATAAATAGAATGTGCAGGTTCCGCGGTGCTTTTTTGCCTACGGATAAGAGGGGGGGAGTCTTGTTTTTTTCAGGGCCTTCTACTGCATGATTAACAACTTTATCTTCCATATTGTTGCAAGGAGGTAGAAGTATGTATAGGCAGGACACAGTAGGTAAAAGAGTGGGATGGTTTTCCATTCCGCTTTTTCTGGTTCTTACCGGAGCCATGATTTTTGCACCATCGGCAGTTGCTCAGGACTTGAGTGACTTTGATTATTCGGTTGTCCCGGCCGGTACCGGGGCATACAAAGCACAACAGCAAGGAGTATCTGAGGATCCAAATGGAGTTCCAGATTGGGTCAACCGGCTCCGTGGCCAAGTACTAATTGAGGAGACTCTGGAAGGCCGTAGCGGTCGAACAGCGAAGATTGCTCGCATGCATCAGAAGATGATGGATCATGCAGCGATGGAGCGTAAGGGTGCTGTTCGTGATGTGAGTGGTCCGCGTACTTATTCGGATATGTTGCATCAGATGGGTTTGATGGGGAACGACATTGTTCTCGAAGCCGCAGATCAGGCAGTTTCGGACTCAATGAATAAGGGTGGTTCTTGTCCAGCTAATGCGCCAAAGAGAGTTTTTGATATTAAGGCCATTGAAGTTGAAGTTACTTTGAACCAATGGCACATGTTCTATCCTGGCTATATGTTTGTGCTCGAAGAAGAGTTGGAACGAGTTCGCGCTGAGGAGGAACGGAATGCAGAGGCCCGTGAAGCAGGAAAAGATGCTAATGATCCTGGTGCTGTGACTAATGGCCTCCAGGGTGATGCTATTCAGCCTTTAGTCATCCGAGGCGTTCCCGGGGAATGCGTGATTTTTGGTGTTGAGAATATGCTTGATTCGCCAGTCAGTTTCCGAATTCACGGTTCTAATATGGTCGTGAAGAAGACGGGAGATCCGGCCATTCTGACCAATCCAGATTCGATGATTGATGGTGAGGGTAGTCAGGTGTTTGAGTGGTATTTGCGCCCTGATGAGCAGGAAGGTGGACACCAGCTGCAGAGTATGGGGCAGCGTGAACAGTCTTCGCTCGGCCTCGTTGGTGTATTCGTCGTTGAGCCTCCTGGAAGCACATTCCTCTCACCGTTTATGGATGAAGAGGGACAAGAGCTGACTAGTGGATGGGAAGCAATTATTGCGCATCCTGACAAGCCAGACTTTCGTGAATTTGTGTTGATTTATCATGAAGTTGGTGATGAGGCATTTCGTCCTTTGGATATCGAAGATGAAATGCTTCCGCAGCGTGATCCTTTGAGCGATGCGTATCGTCCAGCTTCACGTGCGTTAAACTTCCGAAGTGAGCCATTTGGTATTGCTCTGCTTCAGAAGCAGAAAGATCTCTTTCACTTCGAAGATGAGTCTGCTGCTTATAGTACTTACACATTTGGGGATGCTCCGACCACCGTATTCCGGTCATATTTGGGTGACCCAGCCAAGGTTCGGTTAGCCCATGGTGGTTCTGAGGTCTTTCATTCTCATCACCCACATGGTGGAACTATTCGTTGGTTGAGGCAGCCAACGGCTGGTGATCGTAGGATGTTTGCCGATGGTGTTGATGGGCCAATTAAGTTCCCAGTTATTCGAACCGCGTCAGATCGCGTTGATGTTCAGGTGATTGGGCCAACTGAAGTCTTTGACCTGGATGTGGAGTGTGGGTCTGGTTTGTGTCAGCAGCTCGCTGGGGACTTCTTGTATCATTGCCACGTTGCTCACCATTATGTCGCGGGGATGTGGGGCTATTGGCGCGTTTATAACACGCTTCAGAGCGGAAATTATCCGTTCGAGTCTACCGACATCATGAGGCCGATGGCTGAGTTACCTGATCGTAAGGGCTTGATGCCAACTCCTGTGACGTCGGATCAGCTCGTTGGTAAGACGATGAACTGGTACGGAAAGAAATTTGAGGTTACTAAGGATCAGACTGACTGGACGGCTAATCCAGTGAAGGTGTCCATTGCAGATTGGGTTACTGCAATGGTTCCAACGCAAGGAGAGCGTACCGGGTATCCTGATGAGTTTAAGCAAGTTATGGCTCACGATCCGACAGTATTGCCATGGAAGTGGGATGGTTTGAAGGCTATGAACGAGCCAATGACAACCTTTGATTGGCCAAAATACAAACCAGCGGAAGGCAACAAGCATGATTGGAAGCCGATGCCGGGTAAGCGGCCACCAATGTTGTTTGAACCAAAAACTGGAAAGGTGGCATGGCCACTTTTACATCCGCATCTTGGGATGAGGCCGGTTTTTGCACACAATCATAACCCTGCAGCGTGGCTTGAGCCATTCCATGTAGGGACGGATCCTAAGCCATTGACCTATGGTCGCGAACCAGGGGCAGATGCTGCTGCTGGTGTGCCTAACACTAAGCCGGCAACACCGGGTGCACATGGACCGTGGAGTTTGTGCCCTCAAAACTCCGGCCGTACTCAGTTCACCATTAATTTTGTGAAACTTCCTATCGAAGTGAGTCCAGCAAAAGGCAAGTCACCTGCGATCATTGACGAGAGTGGCTTGTTGTTTGTGCTTGCCGAAGAAGAGGCAAAGGTCAGAAAGACGCCTTCGATGCAAGTGCCGCTAGTTATGCGTGCCAATGTCTATGACTGTATTGACTTGTTGTTGAAGAGTAAATGGCCTGATGATATGGCCCAAAATCTCTTGGGCAGTAAGGTGAATATGCATCACCACTTCCATCAGTTTGACAACCAGTCTTCCGATGGGGTGATTAGTGGATTTTCTTACGAACAGGCGATGCGCCCGTTTGACATGCTTGAGAATAACCATAAAGGGCATGGTTTGCCGTTGCCACAGAATGATCTCTTGGTGAAACCAGTGAAGAAGGGAGATACCGTTCTACACATCAAGGGGCTACCACATGCTGGTTTCCATCCAAACATTGAGCTTGGTGTTGGAATGGATCAGGTGGAGACCTTTGAAGTTGTTCGTATCAAGAGCGTTGATGGAAACAAATTGACGTTGCAGCAGGGTGTGCAGCACTCCCATGCTGTGGATGAAATTGTGAGTGTAGAGTTTGTTCGTGAGCGGTTCTATGTAGACGTTGACTATGGGACCGTGTATTGCCATGATCATGCGTTTGGGGTAACCACTTGGCCGCATGGGGCAACATGCCAGATTATAGCTGAGCCACCGAACTCGACCTATCATAATCCTGCCACGGGTGAGATGATTCGAAGTGGACTTCTCGCAGATATTCGAACTCGTGAGATTATTGGGGTGTCGAGCGCTGGAGCGACTATCACAGGAAGCTTCAGGGAGCTTGTCATAAACTTCTTTGACACTGTGCCGTCAACAGCGCAGATTATCTATGACGGAAATCCAGAAGGGTTTGATCCGAAGAAGCAGATTGCTGACCTTCAGACAATTACCTTTGAGATGCCTGCAGATATGCCTGATTCACCGTTTCCTCGTTTGAATGGTGGGCAGCATACGACTGGAGGCGCGTTGAATATGAAAGCTGAACCGCTTACTAAGCGGCTTCTCAATGATCCAAATCCGTCAAATTTGTTCAGTAGTAAAATTCATGGAGATCCGCCAACGCCGAGCGTTCGTGCCTATCTTGGAGATCCCATTATGTTCCGAGAGATTGTTCAAGGTATGAATGAGACGCACACATGGATTTTAAATGGACATTATTTCCGTCCGGAGCAACACATGGTGGACTCACAGCCAGATAACACTCTGCATATTGGTATTGCAGAGCGGTATAACCTCCTTGTTCCTGCAGCAGGAGGACCGCAACAGATGGCTGGAGATTATCTCCACTACAATGGCCGGTTGTCGAAGCTTGGCGAGGGCTCGTGGGGACTCGTGAGAGTCTTTGATGAGATACAGTCGGATCTTCAGGTCCTTCCTGGACGCGAAGAGATTCCGAAGTCGGCCAAGAGTGTCTGTCCTGCAGATGCTCCGGTTAAAACTTTTGATGTTGCAGCGATTGATTATGCGATGAATTTGAATCCTGCAGCGCCAGAAGTTATTACGGTCGATTTTGATCGAAAATTAACGATGACAAATCCAAACGGAAAGGCGTATGTGTTGAAGAGTGAGGTGCAGAAGGTTGCCGCAGGCAGCTTACGACCGCATCCTTTGACCCTTCGTGTGAACGTTGGGGATTGTTTGAAGATTAATTTGACGAACAACATGAAAAAAGAGAACGCGGGCATGCAGATTGACATGCTGGCTTACGATCCTCAGGATGGGGCCTTCCCTGTTGGAAATAATAAGGGTGGGGAAGTTGTCGCACCAGGAGGTAGCAAAACTTACACCTATTACGCACACCCAGAGCTCGGAGCCCAGAATTCAGGTTTAATCCGCGATTGGGGTAACATTTTGATTAATCCGCGTGATGGGTTGTATGGTGCTGTTTCTATTGGACCACGTGGATCAAAATATCGTGATCCAATCACTGGCGCTGATGTCTCCATGGCCAATGCATGGCAGGCTGATGTGATCATCGATAAGAGCATCTCGGAAAACCATCAGTATGAGGATTATCGTGATGCAGTGTTGTTGTTCCAGGAAGAAGATCAAATCATGGGAACCGCGTTTATGCCATATCTGCAGCAGACGGCTGGCTTGGTGATGGTCAATTACCGGTTGGATCCGTATGCATATCGAATGGATCTTGGTTGCGATTCCATGAACTTGTTCTTCTGTGCGGATGCTGGTAAAGATCCGGCAACACCTATTGTTACTGCACATGCAGGAGATAAGGTTATTCTGCATGTCTTTGGTGCCTCAATGGAGCAGAACCAAATGTTTACCATTGAGGGGCATGAGTGGCCGCTCGAGCCATTCCGTGCAGGGTCTGATATGCTTAGTACCATGCAGCTGGGCTCTGCCGAAAAGCAGGAAGTCCATATTACTGCGGGTGGCCCTGCTGGAATGACTGGTGATTTTATATACATGGATAGCCGTATGGTAGGCATGGAGGCTGGTCTTTGGGGGCTCCTTCGTGTTCTCCCTGAGGGTGACAAGGCATTGATGGCTTTGAATCCAACGGATAGGGATACCATGTTTGCAGAAGATGGAGCGCAGGCTAAACCTGTGTCGCTCGAGAAGTAATCATCGTCACTCATTGATGATGCGTTCGTAAAACAAGGGGGGCTGTTGTGTTGGGCCCCCCTTGTTCTGTTTCCTACATACATTTGTGCGTTTTTGAGGGAGAAATTGGACAATGAATGTGATGTGTAAATCTCCTCTCCAAGTTGCGGGTATCATGCTCTTCGTGTTTGCGATTTCGACTCCTGTGATGGCAGCGAAGGATCCCGCGTTAAACGTGGAGGTGAAAAAAGCCCAAAAAATTCTCGAAGAAATGTCAACGGGGCATCAAAAATTGGTTCTTCACATGAATCGCGCACAGACTGTACCAGGAATTAAGAAAGCGCGTGCCGAAGGTGATAAAGCTCGCAAAGCTGGTATGAGTTTAGTCGCTACAGGCAAAAAAGTTATCGCTATCATTTCTGGCGTTCAAGCTTCAGATACTGCGAGTCGTAAACTACGTGGGCTGGGTGAAGAAACTATTTGTTTTGTAAAGTCATCAATTCACAATGCGCATGAGGGGATGATTCATACGCATCATATTCATATGGTTTCTGGGCTTCGTGGAGGAACGGCGCACATTAAGGACGCAGTGAATCACGCTCGTGTGTCAGCGAGCATGGGAAGAAAGGCTGCGGGTTATTTATCCCAAATGCTTGATGAAAATGGAGATCCTGATACCGAACCATATGTTCATATGCCTAATAAAATATGTGGTCTTGGTGAGCATGCGGCTTTTGATAAAGTCCAACTAGATACCCAAGGCACTGATCACTTTCGTATGGATTCTCATAGTCATTCCCACGGGGAGCCAGGTCATGGTGGGCATGATAGTCATGGGGATCATGGTGGGCATGATGAGGGACACGCTCATAACTAGAGATAAGTTAGATTGTTTTAGTTTAACTATTGCAATGAACTAGGAATATTTCTCATGATACATGTTCGATTAAGTATAGTTATTGCCTTCTTGGTTAGCGTATTGTTGCTTGGATGGGTTGTTGTTGGGGTAGCCTGGGCAGCTGAAGGAACAATGATGACATGTCCTGGTGATATGGTTGATCAAGGTGGGTATTGTATTGATCGAGAACCTCAAGAACGGGCAAACTGGTACAAAGCTGCTGATGTATGTGAACAGCGGGGAGGACGGTTGTGTTCAAGTAATGAGTGGCTTGATGCGTGTGATGCGTTTCCTCACAACAAAATTCTCCAGATGCCCAACAAAAAGTCTGAGTGGTTGGATAAATGGGTTTATGAAACATCAGATAAAGTGTTTGATGCAGTGGATAGGGGGTATTACCGGTGCCGGACGGGTAGTAGCCCTCGCCCAAGTGATTGGCCTCTCATCGGAAGACCGTTCCGCTGCTGCGTCGCGAAGTAAAAATTATTTCCTAGTTTACGACCGCACTGTTTTATTGGTAAGTGATAAGGAGAGTGCGGGCCCTGTTGCTCACTCCGTGCCATACAAAAACTCTCACGCTATTTTTTTTGCTCTCCTTGTTTTCCTCTCAGCCATTTTTCTTGATCGGGAGTCGTTGATATATGCGCTTACCAACGATGAGGAAAATCAAATTATTCACTACATGGTACAACTTCCAGAAAAGCATTTCGTTGCACTACAGGGCAAGTTAATACCTGTAACTTTTAAACTATATGACGCCGTTGATGATGGAACTTTATTATGGGAAGAGACCCAGGATGTTCGAATTTTATCTACAGGGGTCTTCCACGCACTTTTGGGAAGCGTGACGCCTTTTTCAAATGCTTCAGGAGGTATGTCGGAATTATTTTCTGACAATCCACGTTGGTTACATATTCTTGCTTCCACAGGAGAAGAGCTTGTGCCAATGCAACAGCTGATGTCGGCGACAGGATCTTCAACATTTCGCCCATCGTGTCCTGAGGATATGAGTGATTTGGGAACATTTTGTATTGATAAAGTTCCAGTGAGGAGCCAGGTCAGTTGGTATGCCTCGGTAGAGGCGTGTGAAGCTTTAGGAAAAAGATTATGTAGCAATAGTGAGTGGCTTGATGCGTGTGATACAGCACCAGCCAATGGAGTGGAGCAGTTGCCACCTCCAAAGCACGAGTCAGAGTGGCTTGCTAACTGGGTTTTTGAAACGTCTTCAAAGGTTTTCTCAGCTGTGGATCGAGGGTACTACCGTTGTGTAACTGAAAGCCACCCGTGGCCCAGCGATCGCCCATATGCCGTCAAGTGGTATCGCTGTTGCAAATAGGTAGTAGCCGGGGGAGGTATTAAGAAGCCCCACCGTTTCGTGGAGGTAGCTTCAGTTCAGGAATTTCAACGGGAGCTTGTTTGATTGGTACAAATGTGATGTTTTCCGCAGACGGCATTGTGAGAGAACCGCCTACAACGCTTGACCTCAGGGTATTTTCATCGGTTGTTCCCCACCAATTTTGATGTGCCTTCAGTTTTAAGTGCGTAAGGTTTCGAAATGCAACTTCTTTGGGTCCGACAAAAAAGTTATTATTCGAAATCTGCAGTAATGGGCCGTTTTGCATGAATACAGTGCTGGGGTAATCGCTGTGAGTCGAGATGTTTCCTGCTATGGTTGTGGAAGAGATTAGAGAGCCTGGCTGAGAGCTATCGATGCACATGGCACTCCCACTTTCTTTTGCCCAATTATCCAAAAATGCACTGTTGTATATTACGAGTTTGGTGCCTTCAGACCCTAACGCGCCACACTCCATATCAGCCTTGTTTTTAGCAAACGCAGTGCCGCCAATCGTTACAACAGCATCTCGAAAATAGGCTGCTCCTCCACGTACTTTAACAGGCCCACGACCTTGGACTTCACCATGCCCAAATGCAAGGAACAGGGTCTCATTGGCTGTGAATGACGAGTCCTCCACTGTTACCGTAGATCTTGCCGCGTATAGTGCGCCTCCTCTGCCTACTGTTTCGTTTTGATCGAAAACTACACGGGTCACGTCAAGCGTAGAATCTGTGACAAACAGTCCGCCCCCGTTTGCATCAGAACGGTTTCCCATAAACCTTACATCGGCAACTGATACGGTTGAGTCATGGGCAAAAACTCCAGCACCTTGGCCGGCAACGTGGTTGTCTATTATATCCGTGTTTTTGATAGTAACTGTTGCAGAGTGTGCAAGCACACCACTCCCAAATGCTTGTGAGTTGGAGTTGCTCTGGAGCAAGCTATTGAGAATGGTTACCGAAGCATTCTTAACTCGTACGCCGCTCGCGGCATTTTTGTGAATGACAACGTTATTGAGTAGAAGTGCCGTGTCGCGGACTTCAATGACTCCCATCTTCCCTGCTCCACCGCCCATTTCAATGACTGCAAATTCAAAAATTGACCCACCAACATAGTTGCCCTTTGCATCAAATTGGGTTGGAATACTTGACTTTGTAAAGCGAATGCTTGACCAATCTCCTTGAAAAGGCTTGCGAGCATCTGAGGTGAAGATAATTGGTTTGCCCTCAGTGCCCTTGGCAATTAGTTGTCCGTCAATCAACATGCCTGGGCGTCCCTTTCGGGAGGCTTTTTTAAAGCGTATTTGTACGCCTGGCTCAATCGTTAGTGCGACTCCAGCAGTTACCGTTGATGGGCAAGTGACAATAATGGGGCTTTGAGAGGTCTTCCATGTTGTATTTTCCGTTATTTCCCCACATATTTTGATTGGATCTTCTGTTTCTGCGGCAATAGAAAGTCCAGCAAGAAGAGCAATGAGAGTAATTCCAAGTAATGGCGATAAGAAGCACAGGTTCACTGGATGACGCATTGAGACGCTCCTAACAGATGAAGGTTTATTTGATGTGATAGTATACTATTTTTGGGCATTTAAACGTGAATTATCCCACAGGAATTTATGGATAACAAGAAAGAGCATTTACTTATTATTGCCTCTATTGCTTTTGTTGCCATTTGTGCGGTTTTAATGGTGGGGACATTGCTCTGGGAGGCTGTGAAACTTGACAGACATAATGATTTACTCGCCCAAGGGGAAGGGAAGTTGGAAAGCCCAAGGCCTGAGATCTTGATAGATTACAGTGAGTTTCCGACCATTGTTGGGGATGATGATAGGGAAATGGTCCTTATTGCTGAGGGGTTTTTTCAGATGGGGAGTGATGAGGGTGATCCCGATGAGGCCCCGCAGCACCCAGTGTTTTTGTCTCGTTTTTACATTGATAAGTATGAAGTGTCGAATCAAGATTATACGCGGTTTTTAAAGGCTACTAGATCCTCTAAGCCATTTGTCCCGGTTTTTGATGATGATCCGGCTAAGCTTTTGAATCCTGAACAAGCTGCTGTTGGAATGACTTGGGACAGTGCGTTTGCCTACTGCCGATGGGCTGGAAAGCGACTACCAACGGAAGCAGAGTGGGAAAAGGCTGCACGCGGAGATGCACCTAGGAAATGGCCTTGGGGCGATGTCTTCGATGTACGTAACGCAAACATCAAGGGGGACGCCGATGGGTATGAGTATACTGCGCCACCTGGTCGGTTTGACCACGGACGAAGTCCCTATGGAGTTTATGATATGGCAGGTAATGTCACGGAATGGGTTGCGGATTGGTATGAAGAAGACTGGTACACTTCGGCATCAATTCAAAACCCATCAGGGCCTGATTTAGGGAAGCATAGAGTACTTCGAGGAGGATCGTGGGCTGAGTCTGCTGTGAATGCTAGAACTACAAAAAGATTTGCCGCGCGACAAGGTAGAGCAGATAGTATCATTGGTTTCAGGTGCGCCAAGGACGATCATGTTCAAAAATAATTGAAGCAGATGATGGCGTCTTCAAAGATTCCTGTCCGAATCCTTGGGTTTTCTGCGTATTACCATGATAGTGCAGCATGTTTGCTCGAAGATGGGCATATTGTTGCCGCTGCTCAGGAAGAACGGTTTACGCGTAAAAAGCATGAAGCAGCTTTTCCAAAGCATGCAATTCAATATTGCTTGAATGAGGGGGGGGTTGCTCTTTCCGATGTGAACTATGTAGTTTTCTACGAAAAATCGTTTGTGAAGTTTGAGCGTTTGCTTGAAACATATCTATCATTTGCTCCAAAAGGGATCACTTCTTTCTGGGCTTCTATCCCGCTCTGGTTGAAAGAAAAGCTTTTTTTAAAAAACTTGATACGAAAAGAACTTGGATTACTTGCTGAACTAAACCCTCAGGACGTTCCACCTCTTCTTTTCCCGGAACACCATCAATCTCATGCAGCAGCGGCATTTTTCCCTTCTCCGTTTAATGAAGCAGCAGTTTTATGTATGGATGGGGTTGGTGAATGGGCTACTACATCCGCATGGTTAGGACGAGGTAATTGTCTCGATCCATTATGGGAATTGCCATTTCCTCATTCCCTTGGGCTTTTATATTCTGCTTTTACATCTTATGCAGGGTTTAAGGTCAATTCTGGTGAGTATAAAGTAATGGGGCTGGCTCCATACGGTCAGCCAGATTATGTGCATCTAATTTATGACCATCTGATTGACTTAAAGCCTGATGGGACTTTTCGGCTGAATATGGAGTATTTTAACTATTGTGCTGGATTGACGATGACAAGCAGTCGATTTCACGATCTTTTTGGTGGTCCGCCAAGAACTGCAGAGTCAGCCCTAAGCCAGCGGGATATGAACCTTGCGCGATCTATTCAAGATGTTACAGAAGAGGTGATGGTTAGATTGGCCCGTACTATGCATCGAGAAACTGGGGTGGAAAATCTTTGCCTAGCCGGCGGGGTAGCTTTGAATTGTGTTGGAAACGGGAAGATCCATCGGGAAGGCATATTCAAAAATTTGTGGATCCAGCCTGCAGCTGGAGATGCAGGTGCGGCGCTTGGTGCGGCTATGGCAGGTTGGCATCAATTTTTGAATATGCCCAGGGAGGATACTAGATCGCCAAGGGATACTATGAGAGGAGCATTTTTAGGACCAGCGTTTTCTAGTGCGCAGGTTCGGCAGTTTCTAGATGAAATTTTTGCATCGTATGTGTGCTTGGATGATAATACTTTGTTTGCGCGTGTTGCCGAGGCTTTGGCTGCAGGGAAAGTTGTTGGATGGTTTCAAGGACGCATGGAGTTTGGGCCTAGATCTTTAGGGGGGCGTAGTATTCTTGGAGATGCACGAAATACCTCAATGCAATCGGTGATGAATTTGAAAATTAAATACCGAGAGTCATTTCGCCCATTTGCTCCCTCGGTTATTCGTGACCAAGTTTCTCAATATTTTGATCTTGATGCAGATAGTCCCTATATGCTTTTGGTTGCACCTGTTCGTAGTGATCGATGTGCCTCACTGGCTGAGGAACATCGTAAGTTATGGGGTATTGAATTGCTTAATATCCCGCGATCAGATATTCCTGCGGTTACACATATTGATTACTCAGCAAGGGTTCAGACCGTTACGCAGGATGTTAATCCAAGGTACTTCAAGTTGTTAAAGGCCTTTGAGGGGCTGACTGGCTGTGCGGTGCTTGTTAATACATCCTTCAATGTACGCGGTGAACCTATCGTGTGTAGCCCAAGGGATGCGTATAGGTGTTTTATGCGAACTGAAATGGATCTTCTTGTACTCGAAGATTGTGTATTGTTAAAGGCTGACCAAAAAGCAGTAGAGGATGATATGACGTGGAAGGAAGAGTTTGAATTGGATTAAATTATGCAAACTACTTTAAATCCCACTAGAAAACAGTTGAGAGCCTTTGGATTAATGATGGCATTCGTTTTGTGCATCATTGGTTTTTGGCCACTGATTGTGCATGCGGATCCTGCTCGCGGATGGTTTGTCTTTTTTGCAGCTCTCTTTGCAGTATTTAGCTTTATCTTTTCTCGGGTACTGATCCCAGTGTTTCGGGTATGGATGACTCTAGGTCGTTTTTTAGGTTGGCTCAATACGCGCATTATTTTAGCCGTATGTTTCTATGGGCTGGTTACGCCTATTGGATTTTTTATGAGGATCATTGGGAAAGATCCACTTTGTCGTGGGTTTGATCCACGGATACTAAGCTATCGCGTTTTGAGGACTTCTCGTGAGGCTACACACATGAAACGGCAATATTGATAATAAGGGAGCTATAAAATGGGCGAATTCCTTGCTGAGTTCTGGGGGTTTCTCAAAGAACGCAAAAAATTTTGGTTGCTTCCTATCCTCTTATTCCTCGGAGCGTTGGGGGGGCTTATCGTGTTAACCGAAGGATCCGCTGTTGCCCCGTTTATCTATACACTATTTTGATGTTGAGCTTGACGGGAGGAAGTGAGGGATGCGGATATCTAAAATAGGTATGTGTGGGTGGTAAATTTGCCTGTGTGCCCACGTTTACCTATAATACGCCACCTTTTAACAACAATGAAATTGTTTCCATTGCCTGCGAGCTGGCAGTAGTCTTATGTCAAAATTGTCCTTTCAGGACATTATATTGTCTCTTCACCGCTTTTGGGCGGATCATGGTTGTATCATTCTTCAACCATATGATCTTGAGGTGGGTGCTGGGACATTTCACCCCGCGACATTTTTAAGAGCATTAGGTCCCGAGCCTTGGAATGCTGCCTATGTACAGCCATGTCGCCGTCCTACGGATGGGCGTTATGGAGAGAATCCAAACCGGCTTCAACATTACTACCAGTACCAAGTTATCTTGAAGCCTTCTCCTGATGATGCTCAGGCGTTATATCTTGAAAGTTTGACTAGTTTGGGACTTGATCCTCACCGTCATGATATTCGGTTTGTGCATGATGATTGGGAATCACCAACTCTTGGTGCATGGGGTTTAGGATGGGAGGTCAGGCTTGATGGCATGGAAATTACTCAGTTTACGTACTTTCAAGAAGTGGGAGGTATTCCTCTTGATCTGATTCCTGTCGAATTTACTTATGGAATTGAGCGTATTGGAATGTATCTCCAGCAAGTTGACAATGTGTACGATATGCTGTGGTCTGAGGGCATTGCGTATGGTGATATTCATCACGACTCTGAAGTGCAGTTTTCAACCTACAACTTTGATGATGCCGACGTTAAAGTGCTTGCAAATAGATTTCAGGATACTGAGCAGGAAGCACAGCAGCTTATCAGCAAAGAGCTTATTCTTCCCGCATATGATTGTTGTATGAAGGCGTCTCACATTTTTAACCTTTTAGATGCGCGTGGGGCTATTAGCGTGACGGAGCGTGTGGGTTATATCGCTCGCATTCGTGCGTTGGCTCGTGGATGTGCAGAGGGCTATCTGAAGGATCGTAAAGCTAAAGGATTTCCTCTTCTAGAGGGGCAAATGCAGCCTGCTGTATCCTTGATAAATCAGAAATAATGACTAAGGAATTGCTGCTTGAAATTGGGACAGAGGAACTTCCCGCTAAGTTTATTGAGCCTCTCCTTGAGCAGATGAAAGTAAGGGCGAGTGCCCTGTTTGATGATCAGTGTGTTCAGTATAGTAGCGTTGCCGTGTTTGGTACTCCAAGGCGGTTGGCTCTATGGGTTCCTCAGTTAGGGGTCCGACAAATACCTAAAAGTGAAGAGATCTTAGGTCCACCACGTAAGGTTGCCTACGACGATCATGGTAATCCGAGGGAAGCAGGGATTCGCTTTGCCGAAGCACAAGGGGTTCCTGTTGATGCACTTGTGTTTCGTCATACGCCAAAGGGAGAATATGTTGCTGCCATCAAACCTCAAAAGGGACAGGAAACTTTTTTTCTGCTCCCTGTCCTCTTGTCAGATTACTTACGGGGTTTTTCCTTTCAAAAATCGATGAGGTGGAATGCGAGTGGGGCCCGGTTTGCTCGGCCTATTCGTTGGATTCTGGCCGTGTATGGAGGGGAAACGATACCATTTTCCTATGCTGGGATAGATGCAGGGTCCATTACGTTTGGACATCGTTATATGGCGCAAAAGAAATCAAAAAAACGACCTAAAGGCACAAAGGTAAAAAACTTTGAAGCGTATGTTAAGTCTTTGGAACAGCAAGGTGTCATTGTTGATCAGCAACAACGTAAAGAGATCATTTGTACCCAACTAAATTCCGTGGCAGATGAATGGGGGGGGACCCTAGAGTATGACGATTCGCTTCTTCTGGAGGCGGTATATTCAGTTGAGTGGCCGCATGTGTTTGCGGCAAAATTTGACCCTTCGTACCTTGATTTGCCAAAGGATGTGATTGTCACAGCTATGCAAGAGCATCAAGGGTTTTTTTCAATGGTATCAAAGACTGGGAAGTTGCTGCCTCACTTTATTGCAGTATGTAACGTGGAACATGCCGATATGAGTGAGGTTGTAAGGGGCAATGAGAGGGTGTTAGCAGCGCGGCTTGCAGACGCAAAATTTTATTTTGAAGAAGACACTAAAACCTCTCTTGACTCTAAGCGATCAAAGCTTCGTGCTGTTACATATCAGCAACGGCTAGGGTCTCTATACGAAAAAGTCGAGAGGCTCGAGGGACTTTCTGTATACCTTGCAAAACTTTGGGCCTTGTCAGAGGAAAGTAAAAGTATATGTCGACGTGTGGCGCAGCTTTGTAAGGCTGACCTTGTTACGGGTATGGTAGGAGAGTTCCCCAGCCTTCAAGGGGTAATGGGAAAAGAGTATGCGACGCGTGATGGAGAATCTGATGCGGTTACTGATGCGATTGCTGAGCATTACTGCCCACGGTTTTCCGGCGATGCATTGCCTCAAACTCTCCCTGGTAGTGTTGTGTCGATAGTGGACAAAGTTGATGCCATCGCAGGTTATTTTGCTATTGGGCGTGCGCCGACTGGGTCACAAGATCCTTATGGCCTAAGACGTCAGGCTCAGGGTATTTTGCAGATAGCATTTTCCGGTGGCATGCCTTTTCCTCTTCGTAATATAGTTCATCAGGCTTTAAGGGCCTTTGAACCTGTCATAGAGTTTCAACATGATGATGTTGTGACAAATATTCTCATGTTTTTCCGGCAAAGGATGGAGTCAAGTTGTGCTAGTGAGGGGTATCGGTATGATCTTGTTCGTGCTGTACTCGAGCGGGGCGCGTTTGACGATCCTGTTGATGCTTTACATCGTATTGTGGCACTCCAAAAGGTTTCGAAGGACAGTATATTTGTCGAACTAATTAGTGCGTTCAAGAGGATTATCAATATTCTTCCCAAAGCTCATTCGCCTATGATATCGGAATCCTTGTTCGCATTTGATGCGGAGCGGGAATTATATGAGAAATTACAACATCATCGTACGACAATTGGTGAATGTTTGGCGATGCAAAGGTATTTGGATGCCATAGGATTACTGAAAGAATTTAAACAACCAATTGATAGATTTTTTGTTGATGTTCTTGTTATGGCGGAAGATCCGGCTGTGCGTGCCAACCGGCTTTCGATTTTGAGCGAACTTCACGAAGTCTTTCACCAATTTGCAGACTTTTCTCAAGTTGTCGTTGAGGCGTAGGTGCTATATCATCATTTAACAGACGCCATAGGTAATACCCCGATGATTGAGCTGCGTCGGCTCAGTCCTAAACCTTCCGTTAGGATTTTTGCAAAACTAGAAGGATTCAATCCAACAGGAAGCCTAAAAGATCGTATAGTTAAATACATGATTGAGCGTGCAGAGGCGTCTGGGGCACTTGCCCCGGGGAAAATTCTTCTTGAGCCTACAAGCGGAAACACTGGGATCTCGCTTGGCATGTTTGCCAAAATCAAAGGGTATCCTCTGCGCGTTGTAATGCCTGACAATGTTAGTACGGAGCGGCGAGAGCTGCTCCACGCATTTGGTGTTGAGGTGACACTTAGCCCTGGTAGCGAAGGTACTAATGGTGCGATTCGGATGGCCCACAGTATTCTGAAAGAAGATGATAGGCATTTTATGCTTGATCAGTATGGAAACCCAAACAATGTCCTTGCGCATTATGAGACGACGGCAGAAGAGATTATTGAAGATCTTAAGGGCATCGTCACTTCTATTGATCTTTTTGTTGCGGGCCTGGGAACTGGTGGAACTTTAATGGGGGCAGGGCGTCGATTAAAAGAAACTTACCCCAATATAGCAATTATGGCAGTTCAACCATATCCTAAGGGGGGGTTGCAAGGACTGAGAAGCTTAATGGATGGGTATGTTCCGCCAATCTTTGATATAAACTGCATAGATGTAAATGAGGTTGTCAAAGATGAA
This sequence comes from uncultured Nitrospiraceae bacterium, assembly GCA_964463965.1. GTDB lineage: Bacteria > Nitrospirota > Nitrospiria > Nitrospirales > UBA2166 > UBA2166. The sequence goes on from CAYXED010000005.1 coordinate 18,806, forward strand.
GATGCGTTTCGGATGGTCAAACAACTTGCTGAGGTTGAAGGTGTTCTTGGAGGCATTTCATCTGGTGCAGTGATTTATAGGGTGCTTAAAGCTGCTGAACACATGGAGAAGGGCGTGATTGTTACGATTCTTCCTGATGGTGGATGGAAATATCTTAGTGAACAAATATGGACAGATGATGCAACTGCTGTGAGCGAAAGGTTTCAAGGTCCGATGTGGTAGGGGGGAGGAGAGTAGTGTGGCAGCTAAGAAGGTAAAAGTTTTGGCAAACAAGAAAAACTCTGCAAGGGTGGTGAAAAAAACGGCAAAAAAGTCCGTTGCTCCTAAGCCAAAAAAACCGACGAAATACCTCTACTTTTTTGGTAATGGGAAAGCTGAGGGTAGAGGAGAGCTTCGAGAATTGCTTGGAGGAAAAGGTGCTGGGTTGGCTGAAATGACCAATCTTGGAATTCCAGTTCCACCAGGTTTCACAATTAGCACCGATGCCTGCATTGAATATATTCGTCGAAAAAGAAAGTACCCCTCTGGGTTGTGGAATGCTGTTCAGCAGCATATGTTACGTTTAGAAAAAACTATGAGCACAAATTTTGGTGATCCTAAAAACCCTCTTTTGGTGTCTGTTCGTTCCGGAGCACGGGCATCTATGCCAGGCATGATGGATACGGTATTAAATCTTGGTTTGAATGATGAAACTGTTAGTGGGTTGATTGCGAAAACCAATAATGAACGTTTTGGTTATGATGCATATCGAAGATTTATCGCTATGTTCAGCACCATAGTGATGGGAGTGAGACGAGAAGTTTTTGAAAAATGTTTGGAAGAAAAAAAGAATACTTACGGGTGTACGCACGACGTTGATCTTGATGCAAATGCCCTTCGAGAATTGATTGGTGAGTTCAAAGGGCTGGTTCGACGTCATACAAAACGGGAATTTCCGCAAGACGTCTATCATCAATTGGAAATGGGAATTAATGCTATTTTTGACTCTTGGAATGGAGATCGCGCCGTCGCATATAGGAGAATTTACAATATTCCAGATGCATGGGGTACGGCGGTAAATATTGTTGCAATGGTATTTGGCAACATGGGTGATGATAGTGGCACAGGAGTGGTGTTTACGAGAGACCCGTCTTCTGGGGAGCCAGTCCTTTTTGGAGAGTTTCTTTCAAATGCGCAAGGAGAAGACGTGGTGGCTGGTGTTCGTACCCCTCAGCCTATTGCCAGGCTCGAAGCAGCTATTCCAAAAGCTCAAAAAGCTCTCACAAAGATCCATCGAAAATTGGAACGACATTACAGAGACATGTTAGATCTTGAATTTACGGTTCAAAAAGGCCAGCTGTACATGCTTCAAACACGTGTGGGGAAGCGTAGTGGAATTGCTGCCGTAAAAATCGCCGTTGATATGGTTAAAGAACGTCTGATCACACAAGAAGAGGCGGTATTACGTGTTGAACCGGAGCATCTTGAGCAGTATTTGTATCCGGTATTTGACCCTCAAGCAGAGAAGAAACATGTGAAACAAGGACGAGGTTTGCCGGCAGGGCCAGGTGCTGCTGCTGGAAAAATTGCCCTTACTCCTGAGCAGGCAATTCAAATGAAAAACTCTGGTGATCGTGTGATTTTGGTGCGAATGGAAACGAGTCCAGATGACATACATGGCATGAGTGCGTCATCGGGTTTTTTGACTGCTAGAGGAGGCATGACTTCTCACGCAGCCGTTGTTGCGAGACAAATGGGGAAGGTTTGTATTGCTGGTTGTGAAGAGGTAGTAGTAGAGAGTGATTCCTCTGTTCGTCTTGGTTCATTAAGGTTAAAACAGGGGGATTTTATTTCGATTAATGGCTTTGACGGTAGTGTATATAAGGGGGATATCCCTGTAATGGATTCCGAAGTTGTTCAAGTAATACAAGGGGCCTTGAAGGCGGAAGAGTCCGATCGTTATCAATATTTCTCTAAGGTTTTGAAATGGGCCGATTCCTTTCGTTCTTTGGGTGTGAGGGCTAATGCAGATATTCCAGACCAAGCATCCGTAGCACGTGGTTTCGGGGCACAAGGTATTGGTCTTTGCCGTACAGAACACATGTTTTTTGCTGAAGATCGCGTAGAAATTATGCAGCGTATGATTATGGCAAAAACTACTACCGATCGTATGAAACACCTAGATGACTTGCTTCCTCTTCAAAAAAACGATTTTATTGGGCTATATCGAAAGATGGACGGTTACCCTGTAACAATACGACTGTTTGACCCTCCGCTGCACGAGTTTCTTCCAAAGAGAGAAGAGCTTATGGTCCAGATTGCAAAAGCTGAGCTGACTGGTAAAGACCCAGATGAATTAGCCGAGACGCGGCGTGTTCTTGAGCGCGTTGAAGAACTTCATGAGTTTAACCCAATGCTTGGTCTTCGCGGATGTCGACTTGGAATTTTGATGCCTGAAATTACAAGGATGCAGGTTCGAGCTATCATCGAAGCTGCGTGTGAGGTTGCAAGGGAAGGAGGGAAAATATTTCCTGAAATTATGGTTCCCTTGATTGGTACTCGTGGTGAGATGAGAACCCAAAAACGTGTGATCCAAAATGTTGCTGCACAGGTTATGAAGGAATGTGGGCGGCGTGTTTCTTATCAAGTGGGAACAATGATTGAACTTCCTCGTGCAACAATAATGGCAGGAGAGATTGCTGAGGAAGCAGAATTTTTCTCTTTCGGGACCAACGATTTAACCCAGACAACATTTGGGTTTTCACGAGATGATGCCGCGAAAATAATTGATTTTTATCGTACCATGCATGACCGTTGCCCACGTTGCCAAGCTCAAGATATTGATCAGAAGACGATGATTTGCAGAGCGTGTGAATTTCAGGTCACAGAACGCGTCGATAATATTTTGACTGGAGATCCTTTTACAACACTTGATAGAAGAGGTGTTGGAGGTTTTATTCGCATTGCGATTGAACGAGGACGTGCAACACGGGCCGATCTCAAGCTTGGAATCTGTGGCGAACATGGCGGTGACCCAAATTCCGTGGAATTTTGTCACCGTGCGGGATTGGGATATGTGAGTTGCTCTCCGTATCGCGTTCCCATTGCCAGGTTAGCTGCAGCCCATGCCGCTATCAAGCATGGTTCCTTGGTTACTTCCCCTAAAAGTAGAACCACTAAACAGCGAGGCAAGTCCACTACTCGTCGTTCTCGTCGATGACCGATCATGCCCATATGCGCTTGGCGATTCGTCTTGCCACCAAAGGATTAGGGCGTACTGGGAACAATCCGATGGTGGGAGCGGTGGTGGTCAGAAATGGGCGCGTTGTTGGAGTCGGGTATCATGATGCAGTGGGTAAGCCGCATGCAGAAGTATATGCGTTAGAGCATGCGGGAGAGAACGCTCGGGGTGCGTGTTTGTATGTCACGCTTGAGCCTTGCATGCACGAAAGTAAACGAACTCCCCCATGCGTTCCCAGTATCGTTTCGAGTGGAGTAGCGCGTGTTGTCGTGGCAATGAGGGATCCCAACCCTGCTGTAAACGGCAAAGGAATTCTAGCACTTGAGAAGGCCGGGATTCAGGTAGAAAATGGTGTATGTAGAATGCAGGCAGAGAAGCTCAATTTGCCTTTTGTCAAGCTACTCACAACAAAGAGACCATACGTAACCCTGAAAATTGCAGCTACACTGGATGGTAAAATTGCTGCAGCAAATGGTGAATCACGTTGGATTACAGCTGTGCCAGCAAGGCGTTATGTGCATCGATTGCGTGCAAGGGTCGATGCTGTATTAGTTGGTATTGGTACAGTTATTACGGATGACCCTGAACTTACGGTACGTCTTCCAGGGCAAGTCCGACCTCAGCCTCATCGGGTAATTATTGACTCCCATCTCCGGATTTCTCTTCGGGCACGGGTATTATCTCCAATGCTTGGAACTAGAATTATTATTGCATGTGTGAAGGCTGATCCTGAAAAGAAAACAGTATTGGAGCAACACGGTGCCGAAATTATTGAGATAAAAACCGTAAATGGAAAACTGTCGTTTTCTAATTTGATGGAGCGCTTAGGGGAAGAGGGGTTTGCCCATGTCATGATTGAAGGTGGCGCCAAGATTAATGCGGCTGCTCTTGAGGCTGGTGTTGTTGATAAAGTGCTTTTGATGACTGCCCCTATGTTCCTGGGAGGTGATGGCGCACGTTCTTTTCTTGATGGTAGCATGCAGTCATCTTTGGCAAACCAGATTGCATTGACCGATGTTCGTATTAGACCAATTGGTCGTGATTTTATTATCGAGGGGAGTCCATCACGTAATACGACGTCTCTTGCTAGAGACTGCATGTAGTCATTCTCGTTACAATCAAATGTCCCTCACATGATTCCTCCATTTCTTTTTCTCTGTGTTGCGGGGCTGAGTTGTTTCTTCAGTTACAACTTGGTCCGAATGCCAGTTCTCTCCATGTTTGCGGAATCATTAGGGGCAACACCTCAGATGATTGGCGTGGTTGTTGCTGCATCTACCATGACCGGGGTATTTCTCAAGCTTCCAATGGGTATCCTCTCAGATATCATTGGACGAAGACTTCTGCTTATTGTTGGAGCCATTGCCTTTGGAGTTACTCCCTTTGTATATATTTTAATTGACAACCTTCAGACACTGCTGCTTCTGAGGTTGGCGCATGGACTTGCAACCGCAGTGTTTGCGCCAATTGCTCTTGCAACGGCAGCATCTATTTTTGCAGAGAGGAGAGGAGTGGGAATTGGGTGGTATACCGCTTCAACCCAGACTGGCTCATTGCTTGGTCCAATGGCAGGAGGATTTTTTTTGGATTATGCTGAGTTTTCAGATGCTTTTATCACCGCAGGTTCAATCGGACTTCTGGGTTTGTTCCTAGTTTTCAAGATGCAGACTAATAAAATAGATGTGGTTCCTTCAAACCCCAGGAAAAGCTTCGATGTCGGAGAAATGTTTGCCCTGATGTCTGTAGGCGCGCAAACTGTGTTTAGAAACCACTTAGTACTTGCTGCGAGCGTTGCGGGTATGTCAAAGATGGTTAGTACTGGGGTCTTGATGGCGTTTCTTCCTCTCTATGGATTTTCAATTGGGTTGAATGGTACCCAAGTTGGTTTTTTGTTTGGGGTTCAGAGTGTTATTTCCCTTGGAGCGAAGCCATTACTTGGCACAATATCTGACAAAATTGGTCGCCGCCCATTGATTTTGATGGGACTAGTTTTTTGTGCCGTTGCTATGGCGTGTATACCATTTTTTGAACAATTTTTAGTGTTACTTATTCTTGCCGGGATGTTTGGTTTTGGGGATGCTTCAGTGATGACCTCAAGTGCCGCGTTAGTTGGAGATAGCGTTCCACCTCATTTTGTGGGCTCTGCAATGGGTGTTTATGGCACTTTGTCTGATATTGGTCATGCAAGTGGACCTATTATGGGAGGCATTCTTATTGCTACGATAGGGTACCCTGCGGCTTTTCTAGCAGCAGGAGGAGTGTTCATATTTGCAATCACTCATGTTGGGATTGTGATGCGATATCAATCAGTGTAGTAATGAATAAAGAGTTGTAATATAGACTCTATTAGTACTTCAGGATAGAATGTGTCTCTTATGTATTACTTTTCAGGCTATGGTGTGTGGATATGACAAAGCTTTGTGAATCTTGCGGGAGAAAGTTGGGAGAAGATTCACGCTTTTGCGACGCGTGTGGTGTGCCCATTTCAGAACATGTCGATTCGACAGATACCACTTCGAATGCAGAAGCTCAATCTGAGCAGCACAACCAGGATTGGGTTGCGTTTCTTGGGCCTGGCGCTGAATATTATCTTAAGCAGTTCAAAAACTTTCAGGATGATGCTGGGGCAGAGCGTTTCGCCTTAACTTGGAACTGGTATCCATTTTTGTTTGGATGGTTGTGGTTTCTTTACCGCAAAATGTACCTATATGCGCTTGCATTTGCCGCTGGGCCTGTGTTGACCATGATGATGCTTAGTGGTGGCATGGAGGTGCTGCTTTTGTGGGGCTTAGCTGCTGGAGGATTTGCCAACTATTTATATTATGCTCACATGATGCGAAGTCTTGATGATCTTCACAGCGCTCTTGATGGGCGAATGGGTAGGACATCTGGGGAGTCTCGAGGGCAGACTTTGGCCGATATAGGGGGTGTCCAGCCATATGTGTGGTGGTTAGGAGCGGGAATATTAATTATGGCTTTGTGGCTGGGTACAGCTGCACCTCCGCCAGATAATCCTCCCCCAAATCAACCTGGCTCTCTTGATTCTTCTTTTTAGCTAAGTCCTCTGAGTTTGAGGGAAGCTTTGTAGTGTGAGGTGTGGTCGTGTTATCTGCGTTTTGGGTGACGGTGTGCTGCTTAGTCCCTAAAGCCTCTTATTTAAAGCTGGAAATATAATCATAGTGAGGAAGCTCCGATGCCTATAGATCGGTGTTCAAAATGTGAAAAATCAGGGGATGCAGTTGAAGAGCCCCTTTATATGGGTAAAATAGAACCCTTGATCAAGGCAAATGTGTGTGTGCCCTGTTGGATAGAATGGACGAATATGCGTGTCATGGTCATCAATGAACTTCGGCTAAACCTCGGGGATCCCAGTGGTCGTGCGCAACTTAAAGAACAGATGTGGACCTTTCTCAATCTTCCGAAGGAGGAAGATTGATTGGCTGGTACAAAATCCATTGATTAAAGGGTTTTTGGCCGCATAATGTGGGTAGTTCCATTGACAGGCAGGTCAGGGAAATGGTAAATGGACCTAGCGCTGCAACCGTGCCTAGGTTACTAAATCTGTAAACAGCTATATGATTGCACAGATGAAAATTCGGGGGGTTATGTTCGATCCCTATAATAACTCTTACATTGTACTGCTGAGGTGTGAGGAAACCCAAGACATGCTTCCAATTTGGGTAGGTAAGCCGGAGGCGAGTGCTATTAGTTTTGCATTGGAAGGTTTGTCAGTGCCACGACCAATGACACATGACTTGATGAAAATTCTCGTTGATTCAGTGAACGCCAAGGTGTTGAGTGTTAATATTACAGACTTGAAATCAAACACCTATTATGCAAAGGTTCATATCGCGTATGGAGATTCGTTCTTTTCCATTGACGCGCGACCGAGTGATGCTATAGCGTTTGCTATCCGGGCGGAGGCACCAATATTTGCCTCTGAAGATGTAATGCAAAAACATGATGCCGAGGAAGTAGATCGGTGGCTGGAGAATCTTAAGCCAGAGGACTTTGGAAAATATGAGGTGTGATGTAACGCGATGGTACGCCTCAAAGTTCATGGAGTACTTGCGGATCCAAATACTGACACTCAAATTGTTGTTCTCCGTGAAGATCAGGGAAGTGAAATTCTTCCGATATGGGTCGGGAGCACTGAGGGTCAGGCAATCCGATTGGCAATTGAGGGGGTCGTGCCGCCACGTCCTACGAGTCATGACTTACTTAAGGGGATCTCGGAATATTTGGGGATTGATGTGAGTCAAGTTGTGGTAACAGATATCAGCAACAATACGTATTATGCGTCTATCTATGTGAAGACAAATGGGTCGGAACACACTATTGATGCACGGCCTAGTGATGCCATTGCCTTGGCTTTGCGCGTATCTTGCCCTATATATGCCACGGATGATGTCATGAAGCATCGTGCAGGTGAGAAGTTAGATGAATGGTTGGAGACACTTGATCCAGAAAACTTTGGAAAGTATGAGGCATAATTACAATGAAAACTTATCCTGCTCAACCTAAAGATATGATTCCTACATGGCACATTATTGATGCTCAGGGCCAAGTTCTTGGGCGGTTGGCTTCAAGAGTCGCTGCCGTTCTTCGGGGGAAACATAAACCGGCTTTTACCCCTCACCTTGATCTTGGAGATCATGTGATTATAGTTAACGCAGAAAAGATTCATTTGTCAGGTTCAAAGCTCAAGAAGAAACTTTATCATCATCACACGGGTTTTCCCGGAGGACTCAAATCAATCAATGCGGAGGCATTACTCAAGAAAGATCCGACTGATTTGCTAGTAAAGGCTGTTTATGGGATGCTTCCTAAAAACAGGCTTCGAAAACAATTGGCGGGTAAGCTTCGTGTGTACGTTGGTTCAGAACATCCTCATGGGCCCCAGAAGCCTCAACCTTTGACTCTGTGAACAATTTTGGCATTGCAACTACCTAATACCAGATAGAAAAGGAAACAGTGATGGATTCAGGAAGGTCATACGCAACAGGGAAACGAAAAAATGCAATTGCACGGACATGGCTGTCTCCGGGTACAGGGGATGTTACTATCAATGGGCGTAAAGTTGATGATTACTTTCAACGTTCAGCACACAGATTAATGATGCAACCGCCACTAGAGCTTACTGGCTTGCTAGGAAAATATGATATTTCCGCGACTGTAAAAGGTGGAGGTCAGACTGGACAAGTGCTTGCTTTGAGACACGCTGTCTCAAAGGCTATTGTTGGAATTAATCCAGCTCATAGGGAAGCTCTTAAAAAGGAAGGGTTTCTCACTCGAGACCCAAGGAAAAAGGAACGGCAGAAATACGGACAAAAAGGCGCCAGGGCAAAGTTTCAGTTTTCCAAGCGGTGAGGGGTCTTCGGTCGATTTTCCGTGGGCTCATACTTTTTCATGGGACCCTAATGCTGCGCATTTTACTCAAACCCGATTTATAATATTATTCGATGCTTCGTGTTGGCATTGTTGGTGCGAGTGGGTATGTTGGAGCTGAACTTCTTCGCATCTTAGTAGGGCATCCATCTGTCACCATTGCTGCTGTAACGGCTGAGCAAAATGCGGGAAAATCTCTTTCTGAGGTGTTTCCGCACTTAGCAGATAGGTTGCCCCTTGTCCTTGAAACCTTTGACCCGAATCGTCTCGCCAAATCTTCAGATTTGGTATTTCTTGCACTTCCCCACATGACGTCTATGTCTGTGGCCAATGCCTGTTTAAACGCTGGACTTCGTGTGATTGATCTCAGCGCTGATTTTCGGCTGAGTGATCCTCAAGCCTATAAAGTTTGGTACGAGACTGAACACCTCTTTCCGGATTTACTTCGAGAGGCGGTGTATGGCATGCCGGAGTTTAACCGAGAAAAAATTAAGAAGGCACGGCTTATCTCATCCCCTGGGTGCTATCCAACAGCTGCGATTTTACAACTGGCACCATTGTTGCACCATTCTCTCATTCACAATGATTGTATTGTAATTGATGCAAAGTCTGGAATTTCTGGCGCAGGAAGAAAGCTTTCACTTCCATTACACTTTGCCGAAGCTCATGATGGGGTAGAAGCCTATAGTTTAGGGAATCATCGACACACACCAGAGATTGAGCAAGGGTTGCAGGAAATTTTGAAACATGCCCAAGAGAAACCTTCTCCCCCTGAATCTGAACTTCGAATAACTTTTACACCAACGCGCGTTCCTATGAATAGGGGTATCCTCAGTACTGCCTATGTGAGATTGAGGTCTCCTATGTCTACTGAGGATCTTCAAAGAATTTACACCAACTATTATCAAAATGAATCTTTCGTCTGTTTGACATCATCAGGTCGATTACCAAACCCTCACGACGTGCGTGGATCCAATAGATGTGATCTTGCCGTTTATGTCGATAAACGAACAGGTTGGACTACGGTATTGGCTTCACTCGATAACCTAGTGAAAGGTGCGGCTGGGCAAGCTGTGCAATCCATGAATCTTATGTTTGACAAACCTGAGCATAGCGGACTTGATCTAATAGGATCTTTTCCTTGAGACCTAGGTCGACTGGTTTGTCGAGTGTGCCCGGGTTTGTAACCTCAGCTATTAATGCGGGGATTAAGCCTAGACCCAAACTCGATCTGTCGCTCATAATGTCCTCTTATCCTGCGGTTGCAGCCGCTGTGTTTACGACTAATAAATGTGCTGCGGCTCCTATCACTATTACAAAACGGCATGTGCGCGGGGGGGGGATTTGTGCGATTATCACCAATAGTGGAAATGCAAATGCATGTACTGGGAAACAGGGTTTTCTTGATGCCCTTACTATGGCTGCTGCAACTGCAAAATTGTTAGGCCTGAAGCCTAATCAAGTGGGCGTGAGTTCAACGGGGATTATTGGAAAGCCACTTCCGATTGACCGTATTGTAAATGCGATTCCAAGGTTGGTCAGTGGATTAACTTCTTCAGGAGGAAGTCGTGTTGCACAAGCGATTCTCACTACAGACTCTTGTACCAAAGAGACCAGTATTACGGGAATAATTGTAGGAAAAACTGTTGTTATTGGTGGTATTGCTAAGGGTTCAGGTATGGTGCACCCTAATATGGCAACGATGCTTGGGTATTTGATCACTGATGCTAATATTGAGCGTGCAGCATTACAGCAAGCTTTAAAGTCTGCAGTTCAAGAATCTTTCAATGCGGTGACTATTGATGGGGATACGAGTACTAATGATATGGTGCTTTGTCTTGCTAATGGACAAGCAAAAAACAGGCTTATTCGTGTGGGCACACCGGCAATGCGATCATTTCAACGTTTGTTGACGGAGGCCTGTGTCAATCTAGCGAAAAAAATTTGTTGCGATGGAGAAGGAACCACTAAACTTATTGAAATTGTTGTCAAGCGTGCACGGACTCGAGGTGACGCAAAACGTTTGGCAATGGCGGTTGGGACGTCTACTTTATTTAAAACGGCAATGTTTGGACAAGATCCTAATTGGGGTCGTATTATGGCTGCTCTTGGTAGTTCTCAGGTTTTAATCAATCCAGAGAAAATTTCCCTTATGTTTGATTCGGTTTCCGTGGTTAAAAAGGGAGTAGGGACAGGCGCTGCTTTAGAGCGAGCTGCAAAAAAAGTATTAAGAAAAAAAGAATTTACTCTTACCATAGATGTTGGAATGGGGAAGGAAAATCAGAGGATTTGGGCAACTGATTTAAGTACCGAATATGTGGAGCATAATGCTCATTATTCAACTTAGTAATCGTGATGTATTTGAGTAGAGCGGCATCTTTTTAAACTATCAACGCTGTTTTCTTCCCTCTTCCATTAGCCTCGCCTTTAGTATTGAATTGGATATTTTAAGATAAGTGCTATTAGGGAGCAGTTCGGTGGCTTCGCGAAGAGCACTAATTTGACCCCGAAAATTTCCGATGTCGCCTAACGCAATTGCACGAAAAAGAAGGTTGCCTGCTTTTGGAGAAAGCGGACTTTGTATGGCTTTTTCGGCAGTTCTTATTAAGACAGATTTTCCGTCGTTTTTTGCTAGCTGATCATAAAACGAAGATAGAGGTAATCCATCAAATATAACTCCGTCGCTTTCACTAATTGGCGCTTCAAATTCAATAATTGGCCAGTCATCTGTGTTAATTGGGAATTTTTTCAACCATGATTGTACTGATGAAAGGTCACCTGCATACATTAAAGATATATCCGAAAGCTCTTTTAGTAGGGCATCTTTGGGCCTAATTTGTGTTTGTAGCTTATCGAGGCGAGATTGAAAAACTGGTTTGTCAATTACAATAGGGTGGTTGGTGCCTATGAGGCCTACAATGGGAGCATTGGCAGAAAAGTCTGGACGCCATACTGAGACGTGAGGAAAAACAGAGGAAAAAGTTGCAGAGATAATTCCTACTTCGCGTTCAGATAATTGGTAAAGCGGGAGCCACTGACAATAGACTCCATTAGGGGTTAAGCGTTGACGACTCGCTTCGTAATGTTCTTTCGTGTAGAGACTGCCGTTTCCGGCATGCCAGGGAATAAATAAATCAGCGACAATTACATCGAATGTTTGTGGAGTATTTCTTAGGTAAATTCTACCGTCATCAAGAATAGATGTTGTATTTAGATTTTCAAACAAATTCTTATTGTATTCTGCAAAGTAAGGTAAAGCGTTAAGTACTCCAGGAAGAATTTCAATTCCAATTAGTTCAGAGAGGTTATGGTCGATACCGGCACTGACGCTGATTCCTGTTGCAACCCCTATGAATGCTGCATTCTTTGGTTCGGGATGGAGTAAAAGTGGGAGATGTCCCAATCTCTTTTCTCCACGTATTGCTGTTGTTGCTCCAAGGCGGTATGTATTGTTGCTTTTAAGCCATTTGACTTGATTTCTATCCTGCACGACGGAAATCGCAGCTTCTTTGCCTTCATCTAGATATAAAAGACGTTCACCTGGTAGAAGTTTCTGTGAGGAGTACTGAGTTGGGTTTGTGTATAGCAATAAGGCAAAACACATGAAGCTTAGGGAAAATCCAAAATATTTTGTCCAGCCGGGTTGTGTATGAAATACAGCTAGTTGAGAGAGGAGCAGGAATAGAAGTGCGATGACGACAATGGCAAGCCACAGGCCAAGTATTGGAATAAGAGCATAGGCAGCCGCAACTCCGCCGCACATGGCCCCAAGCAGATTCCAAAGGTTAATTGTTCCAAGAGTTGTGCCCACTGGATGCTTGAAGTGCTCGAAAAGTTTCCATAATAGAGGCAAAGTAAATCCAGCAAGAAGTATCGGAAGAAAAATAATTCCAGCAACGAGTCCTATTACTTTAAACAGATACCATGGCCATTTTGCTGTGCTGGCAAAAAGGGCTAGGTCTGTTGTTTCTGAAAAAATCATTGGAGTGAGTATTATAAAAAGTGCTGTTAGTCCTAAGCTGATCCCCAATGCACCTGCACCGAGTTTATTAAAAGTGCGGAGTGTTGAGATAAGCAGTGCACCAATAGCAAGGCCTACAAGAAAGATGAGGACAATTGCAGAAAAACTATAAACTGAGTTTTGGAATACGAGGGCAAACATTCTCGTCCATAAGACTTCAAGTGCGATAGTTCCAAACCCAGATCCAAATGCAATGGTGATTAAGATGTATTGAGATAGAGGCGCAATTTTTTTTGCATTAGGCTTATTGCTTTCGGTGAGGTTATTGGTAGTGTTGTCGAGTGACCGTGTCTTGGCAGCACTGGAAAAGGTTTTTCCCCACAGTATGACTACGGCACCGAGGATGCAGTTTGTGAGGAGTGCGAATAAATATGTGACTGTATTACCAACAAGCATGGGCAAGAGAAAACCACTTAGAGCAACTCCGCACACTGCACCAAGTGTATTAATTCCATACAGACGACTAGCGTCTCGTCCAAGATATGAACGCTCGGTAATGATAGTTGTGCCGAGGAGAGGGAAGGTTGCGCCAATACAAATACTTGCTGGGAGCATAACGGCAAGTACTACAGTAACTTTTACAAGATCTGGCATCCAGGGTGTTGTCGGGAGCAGTGGATATAGGGCGTGTGAAAACTGTAGATAAATGGGCGTGAGAAAGAGTACGGGGGTTGCTGCTAGTGCAATGCCGAATTCTATTACTGCATAGGTAACCAGTGGGTTTTTTGCTCGAATGGAAAGGTGCCCACCCCAAGAGTTTCCGAGTGCCATGCCAAGAAAAAATACAAGGAGTACTATGGCTGCGGATTGTGCCGTATTTCCAAAAAGAATCTGGATTTCCCTCATCCAGAGAATTTGATAGATGATTCCCGCTATTCCAGAAAGAAAAAAAACACTAAAGAGAAACAATCGAGGTGCAATCATTTTGTATATTTTTTATCTACAGTAAATAGCGACAAATTGTGATATTGGGTAACGATTTGCATAAGGCAGGACGACTATTACCTTCGAATGGAGCATGCGAATCAATCTCCACTGTACTCAAAATGTCCTGTTGAAATAAGTAACTCAAAAATTTACTGTCGAGTAACGTGAGTGATGGTAGATAATAGCCTGAATAATTGTACGAGAAAACACTCAATATATTGTGATTGAAAATTAATTGCATACAAGTTGGTGACAAAAACTTGACAACTAATGTGAGGAATTCTAGCATTCAGTGTTGGCCAAAGGTTTTCACATTTAATGAGGTAGTGGACGAAGATGTTTGCTGGAGAGCACATATGTAAGCTTGATGAGAAAGGGCGTTTCGTCCTTCCTCCGCCAATGCGTGAGATTCTTGAAAGTCAAGGCAAACGTCTCGTGTATCTGAAAGGGCCTGATTCTTGCCTCTGGGCCTACGCACAGCCTGAGTGGTCGCGCATACTCGAGCAGGGCCGTGCGGATCTTGATGAGGACGAAAGCCGACTCTTTATGCATCACGTCGTATCAGAGATGACTGTTGCTGATATTGATAAAGGCGGGAGAGTGTTAATCCCTGGTAAAATGCGTAAACATTTAAATCTTGATGTTGAGCGTACAGGCACCAAGATAAAGTTTGGGAAGAAAATAGAAGTCGTAGGGCGTGAAACAACATATTCAGAACCATCTAAATCTTTAGCGCAGCACGAGATTGTGCTCATTGGGCTTTATCAGAAACTTGAGTTATGGAGCTTGTCTTCGTGGAGCAATTATCTAGCGAGCAACGAAGAAAAGCTTGAGAGCGCTCAAGCGCGTTTCTTGGAATTTCTTTAGTCGATCTTACTGATTTTGATACGGCGTTTCTCGTGCCGAGTAAGCAGCTTCAACTGACACTTCCCGTACCCCCCAGTATTAATCATCAATATGCCACTGTGAAAGGGCGTAGAGTTCTTTCAGCGGAAGGGCGTTCGTACAAACAGCTTGTTGGCCAGCACGTTCTTATAGCATTAGCCAAAAACCCTGACAGAGATCGTCTGCGAACTCTTTTGCAATCTCAGGATCTTGTCCTCTCTATATGGTTTTATTTTAGCTCGTCTTTGAGGAGAGATTTGGATGGTGGCCTTAAAATTACTCAAGATGCCATTTGTGAAGCCCTTGAAGTTAATGATAATCGTGTTGTTGAAATTCATCTTCACAAGGGAATTGATAAGCTGAGTCCACATATTGACGTGAAATTAGCCCCGTTTGGTGATGACACTGGTTGATCAAAAGTGCTATCCTAACACCGTATCTCGGGATCTTTGAAGGGGGGATTTCGTGATATGTATCTATTAGCAGAGTTGACGAGTTGTTTTTCTCGTTACCGACGGTGCTCGGCATGCTTCGAGCACTTTTAGGTTGGAATCCCGCTTTTAATCTTCCGATGGTTGATTCGTTCGCGGGTATTGACCCAAGGGTGTCTGTTGTAGTGGGGGTGATATGATTTGTGTCAAACATTTGATTTTCAAAAAAACATGGGTTTTTGTCAGCCTGTTGTTTCTAGCGTGCTTTCTTCCCCTTGCATCTTCGGCTTATTCCGAAGAGAGTGGAGCTGAAATTCCAGTAAAAATTTTAGGTGAGGATGGGGCCCCAATGATGCTTGTCCCTGCGGGTGATTTTTTGATGGGGACTCCTGAGAAAACTCGGGGGTATGGCATACGGGATAATTCAAAGCCACAACGAAAAATTTATCTTGATGCGTTTTACATGGATAAGTACGAAGTTTCTAATGCGCTCTATCGCAAGTACGTTGAAGCAAACGGTGGTGGGACCGTAGCTCCAGCTTATCTCCCCACTAACAGGCGAATGCTGGATCCCTCCAGGCACGACAATATTCCTGTCACGAGTATTATGTGGAAGTCGGCCAAGGGATACTGTGAATGGGCTGGGAAACGACTTCCGACAGAGGCCGAGTGGGAAAAGGCTGCTCGAGGGCCAGATGGCCTTGACTATCCATGGGGTAGTGAGGAGCCCACAAAAGAACATGCAAATTGGGGTGTTCCTCCTCAACATTGGAGGGGGCCAAACTCGTTGGCGCCTGTAGATAGTTACCCCAAAGGGGTATCTCCCTATGGACTCCATCATATGGCCGGTAATGTTTTTGAATGGGTCAATGATATCTATTTTGAAGAGTACTACAAGGACACAAACGGTATCGTTGTACGATCTCAAGTGAATCCACAGGGTCCTGAGAGAGGTACCAAAAATAGGCATGGTAAGGAGTTTGATTCCTATAGCGTCAGAGGAGGATCTGCCAAGTCTCAGCCAGCTGTGCTTCGATCTGCTTTTCGTGCCGGGTGGTCACATATATATGTTCCTCCACATGGTGGGTTCAGATGTGCAAAATCTGTAGGACCTGATGTGATTGCCGATGCCTATGATGGAGGTGGACAATGATTACTTTGATAAGGACTTTAACTTGTGGGGGTATCGTGTTTTTCTGGTTGCTGTTCAGCCTCTCAGCCTCGTTCGCTGAGATGAGTCCAGAATCTGGTGTATCGGCTGTATCTAAAACATTACTGTCCGTGATTGATCTTTCAAGGTGGAATCCTCAATCAGTTGTAGTTAGCCAGGATATGTCACATGTTGCTTATATACAAAAAACTGAAGATGGGCGGGCTCAGGTAATTCATGACGGAGATTTAGGGCCTGTGTTTGGTGCTGTGAAAGCCAGTAGTCTTGTATTTAGCAAAACTGGGAGACTGGCATACGTCGTTGCTAGTGGAAAGAATAGGTTCGTGGTAGTTGATGGGTCTGTGAGTTCTGCTTACGACGATATCATCGAGAATAGCTTTTCTTTCAGTGATAATGGAAAGCGGTATGCATATGTAGTCAAGAAAAAGCATAAATGGTTTGTAGTAGTAGATGGGGAGCTTTCAAAGGCGTATAACCGTGTCGACGTTAAAACCCTAGAATTCAGCTCGAATAGTGCTAATTTTGGTTACATCGCACGTATTGGATCAAAGCAGGTAATTGTTATAAATGAACAACGGAGTGCTGAATACGATAACATCTGGGTTGGAGACTCGCTTTTCGATGTTACCGGAAAGAGATCTCTTTACTTGGGGCAGTCTGGGAATGACTGGGCGGTGACGGTCGATGAAAAAACTGGTCGTGCATTTGACTTTGTTACTTCAACCTCTATGCAATTTGATCCTCTTGGAAAGCACGTGGCTTACGCCGCAGAAGATGACGGGAAATGGTATGTTGTGCAGGATGGTGTTATTGGTCCACCGTATGACGAAATCAGAACACAAAGTCTTGCTTTCGATCCCCAGGGAGCTCATTTAGCCTACGCAGCGAAATCTGCGGGTAGTTGGACAGCGGTTGTAGATCATTCGATAGTTGGTCATTTGTATGACGATATCGATGGGATTCAACCTCAATTTAGTCCTAATGGATCACAGTTAGCTTTTGGGGTGAGGCTTGGTAAACAATGGGGAGTTGTTGTCGATGGGACATTAGGTGTGCCCCATACTGATATTGGCCACGACACGTTTTCATTTTCTTCGGACGGGGAACATTTTGCCTACAGCGCTCAGCTTGAGGGTGCGTGGTTTATGATGCTTGACGGAAAACCGGACCAGTTTTCCTACGGGGAAATTCCAATGGTGGATCGCTCATTTACTAGGTTGGGGACCAAGGGGCCGGTGTTTAGCCCGAACGGAAAAAGGTTTGCGTACTCAGTTGTGCAAGGCTTGGATAAACTTGGAGTTGTGGTTGATAGCCAGCTTGGACGGCCTCATTGGGATTTAATTGAGGAGAGTCTAATTTTTAGTCCTGATAGTAACAAGATTGGCTATGTTGCAGGGAGCTCCGATAGCAAATGGCGTGTGTTGGTGGAGAGAAAAGTTGTTGGAGGTGCCTATGATGGCATTGGGGGAAGTGGTGTGAATTTTACTCCTGACAGTCAGCATGTGGTTTTTGCGGCAGCGGTGAACAGAAAATGGGTCGCTGTAGTGGATGGAGAAGATAGCGAGCGATATGACCATTTATTGTCCTGGAATGGAGAGATGTTCTATATAACTCGCGAGAATCAGTTGCGTTATGTTGGTAGACAAGGTGATAAAATTTATATCGTGAATCAAAAGATTGGTGCAGTATAACCTTAGTCATTACCCACTCTACATTGAGAAGACCAATTTATGCAGATTACTATAAACGGTAAGAAGGAGGAGGTGCCTGAGGGCACAGTGCTCGATCTTTTGAAACACAAAGATTGGGAGCCGCAGATGGTGGCTGTGGAGCTGAATGCAAATTTGCTTGAACGTGATGCATTGGGCACAACTACACTCAAGGAAGGTGATAACCTGGAGTGTATTTTTTATATGGGTGGGGGGCAAGGCGTTGTGGATGTAACCACATTGATTGGTAATACCCCCTTAGCAAAACTTAATAGACTTCCTGGGGAAGGTTCTGCAGATATTTTTGTGAAGCTCGAACATCTCAATCCGGGAGGTAGTGTTAAAGACCGTATTTGTTTAAATATGATTGAGGAGGCTGAGAGGCAAGGGCGCTTGAAGCCCGGCGCAACTATGGTGGAACCCACCAGTGGGAATACTGGTATTGGCCTTGCGATGATTTCTGCGGTTCGAGGGTATAAGCTTATTTTGGTTATGCCAGAAAGCATGAGTATGGAGCGTGCAAGCCTCTTATCATCCTACGGGGCGCAGCTGGTTTTAACGCCAGCATGGGAAGGAATGCAAGGATCTATTAGAGAAGCGGAAAATATTGTGGCGCAGAATCCGGATTATGTGATGCCGGATCAGTTTGCAAATGCAGCCAATCCTGAGATGCATAGGCGCACTACAGGTCCTGAAATTTGGGAGGCGCTCAATGGAAAGATTGATGCCTTTGTAGCAGCTGTTGGGACTGGAGGAACGATTACTGGTGTTGGGGAAGTTCTCAAGGCGAAAAACCCTGGTGTTCAGATTATTGCTGTTGAACCTTCAGGGTCGCCAGTGTTATCAGGAGGGGAACCGGGTCCACATAAAATTCAAGGTATTGGGGCAGGGTTTGTGCCTACAGTATTGAATCGATCAGTGCTTGATCGCATTATCACCGTTAGTGATGATGATGCATACCAAACAACAAAACAGTTAGCCCGTACTGAAGGTCTGATGACTGGAATATCGGCTGGAGCAAATGTCTTTGCAGCTCAGAAGGTGGCCAAGGAGCTGGGGCCAGGAAAAAGTGTTGTAACGATATTGTGTGATACCGGGGAAAGGTATCTTACTGTAGAAAAGTATTTCAACATATAACGCTGCCCTCCTGAGATGACTTTTAACGACGAGCAAATTACGAGATATAGCCGCCATATCTTGCTTCCAGAGGTTGGAGGCAAGGGGCAGAAGAAACTTGCTCAAGCGCGTGTTCTTGTGGTCGGCGCAGGTGGTTTGGGCTCGCCTGCAATTCTTTATTTGGCGGCTGCGGGGGTAGGAACCATTGGCGTTATTGATGATGATTCTGTTGATTTAACTAACTTACAAAGACAAGTAATCCATTACACCGAAGATTTAGGGAAGGCGAAAGTACTCTCGGCACAAGAAAAAGTGAGTGACCTCAACCCGGATGTCACGGTTATCCCACTCCAGAAGCGTTTAGACTCAAGTAATGCCACTGACATTATTAATGAATATGACATTGTTGTTGATGGAGCCGATAATTTTCCAACAAAGTTTCTTGTGAACGATGCTTGCTATTTTGCGGGGCGTCCGTTGGTTCATGGCGCTATTCTTCGGTTTGAAGGGCGTGTGTTCACTATTGTACCGAAAGAGACTGCATGTTACCGATGTGTTTTCAAAGCACCACCTCCCGTTGGTGTTGTGCCCAGTTGTCAGGAAGCTGGTGTGATTGGTGTGCTCGCGGGAGTGATTGGGACAATTCAAGCAACGGAGGTGCTTAAGTTGATAATTGGTATTGGGACTCCGGTGACCAATCGCCTGCTTGACTATGATGCGAAGACGAGTCGTTTTCGCCAAATTAAGGTTAATAAACGTTCAGAGTGTCCATTGTGTGGGGATCATCCTGAAATATTAGAGTTGCTGGAGTCAGAGCAACCCGCTTGTGCATTAAATACGTGACCTTTGCCGATGCAGGGAAAAATCAAAGGACTCAAGTGTCGTGAGTGTGGGAGAGCTTATCCGGCTGACCCAGTTCATGTTTGTGAGATGTGTTTTGGTCCGCTAGAGGTTGATTATAATTACGACTTTATAAAGAAGAATTTATCTAGAGATAGTATCCATAATGGTCCACCAAGCTTGTGGAGATTTATTGATTTGCTTCCTGTTGAGGGTCCCGCAACCGTAGGTCTGAACGCTGGATACACCCCGCTTGTGCATGCAAAAAATCTTGGAGCTCGGCTAGGGCTTGATGAGCTTTATATAAAGAACGATACGGTTAATCATCCAACTCTGTCCTTCAAGGATCGCGTTGTGGCTGTTGCACTTACCCGCGCAAGGGAGATGGGTTTTGAAACTGTTGCGTGTGCATCAACGGGTAATCTCGCAAATTCTGTTGCTGCGCAGGCTGCGCAGGCGGGAATGCGTTGTTTCGTCTTCATTCCTGCTAATCTGGAAGCTGGGAAAGTTCTTGGAAATTTAATATATAGTCCGACGGTTGTTGAAGTTGATGGTAATTATGATGATGTCAACAGATTGTGTAGCGAAATCGCTGCTAAGTATCAGTGGGCGTTCGTGAATGTGAATATCAGACCATATTATGCTGAGGGATCAAAAAGTTTAGCATTTGAGACGGCAGAGCAACTTGGTTGGAAGGCTCCAGACCAAGTCGTAATTCCTATTGCGTCTGGTTCTCTATTAACCAAGATTTGGAAAGGGCTTAATGAACTTCATCAGCTAGGGTTTATTGACCCGGTTCACACTAAACTCAATGGTGCGCAGGCGGAGGGGTGTTCCCCTGTTGCTACAGCATTTAAGCAAGGCGTAGATTTTTTTAAACCCGTTAAACCTGACACCATAGCCAAGTCCCTTGCTATCGGAAATCCTGCTGATGGATACTATGCGATTAAGGCTACAAATGAGAGTGGCGGACACATGGAGTTTGTATCCGATGACGAAATTGTTGAGGGGATGAAATTGCTCGCACAGACGGAAGGAATTTTTGCTGAAACTGCGGGTGGTGTGACCATTGGTGTGCTCAAGAAACTTGTTGAAAATGGTGTGATTAGTAAAGGAGATGTGACGGTTGCATATGTGACTGGTAATGGCCTAAAAACACAAGAGGCAGTGTCTGATTTTGTTGGCAGCCCAGTGCGTATTTTGCCCAAGTTGCAGAGCTTTGAAGAAGGAGTTTCGCATGCCGATTAATGTTCGGATTCCACCACCTCTCCTATCGATAACAGGGGGAAAGACTGAAGTTGAGGTGATGAGCTCAAATATAAATAACCTGCTTGACGAGCTGGAGAAAAATTACCCCGGGATGAAGGAAAGACTTTGTGACGAGCAGGGAGAGTTGAGGCGTTTTGTAAATATATACGTCAACGAAGAGGATATTCGGTTTCTTGATGGGAAGGAAACCTTGATTAACGATGGTGACGAAGTATCCATTATACCTGCGATTGCAGGTGGAAGCTGAGGGGGCATGATGTCCAGCCTAAAATATCACTTGAGGTTTCCAGAAGAAAAGATTTCACGGCCTGTTGTGTATGAGATTGGTAAAGAATATCCGGTTGTGACAAATATTAGGGGAGCCAATGTTACAGAGACTACTGGGTGGTTAAACCTTGAGCTTACCGGAGAGATAGATGATATTGAGCGTGCTGTGGAAGGGTTAAAACAGAAGGGTGTGCATGTCGATCCAATTGAATTGGACGTTATTGAGGGGTAGTTTTGGTGGATTTTACTGATACCCAAGTTGAGCGTTATAGTCGGCACTTTATTCTTCCTGAAGTAGGTGGAAAAGGACAAAGGAAAATAGCCGAGGCTAAGGTGCTTGTTATTGGCGCAGGAGGCCTAGGGTCCCCAGCGGCTTTATATCTTGCAGCATCTGGGATAGGAACTTTGGGTATTGTAGATCACGATGTAGTCGATCTATCTAACCTTCAACGACAGATATTGCATTCAACTCGTACTATTGACCATCCGAAGGTACAGTCTGCATTTGAGCGAATCTCATCGGTTAACCCTGATGTTGAAGTTGTACCATACCAGACGTCAATTAATACTGAAAATGTTATGGAATTGTTTGATGCATATGACATTGTTATGGATGGATCAGATAATTTTTCTACTCGCTATCTTATTAATGACGCGAGTTTTTTTTCAAAAAAAACGCTTGTTTCTGCCAGCATGTTCCGTTTTGAAGGACAACTAACAACTTTAAAGCCGCACGAATCATCTCCTTGTTATCGGTGTTTGTACCCAGAACCGCCGCCAGAGGGCTTGGTGCCTAACTGTCAGGAGGCAGGGGTGTTAGGCGCTCTTGCTGGTACCATGGGGTCACTTCAGGCCGCTGAGGTTATTAAGGAAATTTTAGGCGTGGGAACATCTCTTGCTGGGCGTTTAATGTTGTATGATGCTCTGGGTATGACATTTAGAGAAGTGAAAGTTCCGAAGGACCCAAAGTGTTCGCTTTGTGGGCCCAATCCAGCCATTACAAAACTGCTTGATTATTCGTTTAGTTGTACGGTCTGATGGTGTGTCGAGCGTGTCTTGGAAAACACCTAGGATGATTCAAAAAATAACCCTTCTTCGTCACTAACTGATAGCTGACGGGAGAATTTCACTCATTATGTTACGTATTCCTCAATATATCATTGATGAGATGACGGCACATGCATTGCAATTGAGCCCTGTAGAGTGCTGTGGCATTATGGCTGGGAAAAGCTCCGAAGAGGATGCCAATGTAACTCACATTTATCCTATACGTAATGAGGACCACTCGATCGTCTCGTACTTTATGGACCCCAAGGAATTGTTATGGGTTCATAAAAATATCAGATCTAATCAGCTTGATCTTCTTGTTATATACCACTCGCATACGCATACCCAAGCATATCCCTCTGCGACCGATGTCCGGCTTGCATTTTACCCTGAAGCCTACTATGTGATTATTTCACTCGAAGTGAAAGACCAACCAACTATCAAGGCTTTTCGCATCCGCAATGGGGAAATTGATCCGGCGGAATTCTCAGTTACAGAGCCTTAGGTTTTGTGTCAAGTTGAGTATACTTTAATAGTTACCTAAGTTTTGTCTTGAGAGCGCCAGATTGGGTCTTTAGAAATTCCTTGTGAGAACGATTTCAATTTCATTTTCTTGTGTCATTCCTCTGTTTCTGATTCTCGGTGTCCAGTCTGAGTGTGCCCGAAGAATAGTAAATACCTCTTTCAGCAGTTCAGGTTTGATTAGATGTTCCCATTCCTTTGCCCATATGTGCTCATCCTCGGTTCCTTGGTAATGTTCAGAAAACGTCGCTTCTAGGCTAAAACGAAGATTAAATGTTTTGTCTTCCGTGTGCATTATCCATCTCTCGTTAATGGCTAGTAATTGAAATGCTAATTTTTAAAATGATTTTGTGATGCTGAGCTCTTCCAGCAGTCTTGGAGTTTATTTACGGCGCTCTCAACATTCGATGCGTGCAATATTGCTGAAAGTACGGCAATACCTGCCATTCCTGTAGGGAGTAATTCGGCAACATTAGTGAAGTTTATTCCTCCAATTCCAAATACGGGAATGGAAACTTTTGAACAGACTTTTGCAGCCATCTGAGGCCCGAGGGGGGTAATAGTGAGGTGTTTCGTCTTGGTACTATATATTGGTCCAAAGCCAATATAATTTGCTCCTCCTTCTTCTGCTGCTATAGCTTGAGTAATTGAGTGAGTTGAGATGCCTATTACTCTATCGGGTCCGAGTATTTTTCTAGCATCTTCGAGTGGAAGATCATTTTGTCCAAGATGTACTCCATCTGCTTTGACTGCCAAGGCTATGTCAACGGAATCGTTGATGATAAATGTTGCATTAGCTTCAGTGGTGATGGCTCGAAGATCAATAGCCGTTTGATACATTATTTTTTTGGGAAGATTTTTCTCCCTATATTGAAAGATACGTGCACCTGCCTTGATTGCGTTTTGGGCAACAGACGTTAGGGGAGGGGCACCTGCTACATTTTGGTCAAGGATCACATATAGGTCTTTGAGAGAAGACATTTTTTTAAGGGAGGGACACACCTAGGAACTAGTCGGAGTAAAGCGATCGAGAAATTTTGTAAAGAGGAGCCCTTTTTGAAAATCTGGATCCTGAAAAACTTGTTTATGGAGAGGAATGGTTGTCTTAATTCCTTTGACCACAAACTCATCAAGGGCACATTGCATTTTCGCTATCGCTTCTTTTCTGGATGCTCCATGCACAATCAGTTTAGCAATTAAAGAATCATAGTGGGGGAAAACCATTGAGTTGTTCTCAACACCACTGTCTACTCTGACCCCAAGACCTCCTGGTTGATGCCATTGCTGAATTTGCCCTGGGCTTGGGATAAGCTGCTCTGGGCACTCTGCGGTGATGCGACATTCAAAGCTGTGTCCGCGTATCTCTATGTCTTTTTGCTGGTATTGTAATGGTAGCCCAGCCGCAATTTTTATTTGTTCTTTGACAATATCTATCCCCGTAACCATTTCTGTAATTGGGTGTTCAACCTGGATGCGTGGGTTGAGTTCCATAAAATAAAATTTACCATCTTGGTCAAGGAGAAATTCAATTGTTCCAGCATTTAGATAACCGACAGCTTCGACAGCACGGGTTGCAAATTGCCCAAGTTTGCTTCGCAATTTGTCTGTGACCGCCGGTGATGGAGTTTCTTCTATGAGCTTCTGGTATCTTCGCTGGATTGAACACTCACGTTCTCCGAGAAACACTGTATGGGCATTGTGATCTGCAAGAATTTGGACCTCGATATGCCGTGGTGAACTAATATAGTGTTCGATGTAGACACCATTGCTTCCATTGACTGCAACCCCTTCATGCCTTGAGGCGTGAAAAGCTTTTTTTAGCTCTGATGGTTTATGGACAATACGCAATCCACGCCCACCTCCACCAGAACATGCCTTGATCATGACTGGGTATCCAATGAGTTCGGCAATTTCTTTTGCAGAAGATTCATCGGTTATTTCCCCTTCGCTCCCAGGGATAACTGGAATGCCATGTGCCTTCATCGCAGCACGTGTTTTTGCTTTATTCCCCAATGTTTTTAGGTTGCCAGAGGTTGGTCCGATAAAGTGTAGGCCAATTGACTCACACATTTCGGCAAAGTCGCTGCTTTCTGAGAGGAAGCCATAGCCGGGGTGGATCGCATCTGCTCCAGTTACGTCGGCAGCACTGATGATGTTTGGAATATTTCGATAGCTTTGCATTGCATCTGCGGGCCCAATGCAGATCGCTTCGTCTGCAAGACGCGTGTGAAGAGCATTGGTGTCCGCTTTAGAGTAAACTGCAACGGTACTGATTCCAAGTTCCTTGCAAGCACGTATGACACGCAGTGCAATTTCTCCACGATTAGCGATAAGGATTTTCTGAAACATATAAGCTAGTTTTCTCTCAATGAAGGATAGTTGCTAATAAGGGCCGATGGGAGATACTACTCTTTTGGCCTAATCAGAATTAAAGGTTCGCCATATTCAACTGGAGTGCCATTCTCTACTACAATTGAGGCTACAGTACCATCAATCTCAGCTTCAATTTCATTCATAAGTTTCATCGCTTCTATCAGGCCGAGTACCTGGCCTTTTCGAACGATGTCACCTTCCTCAACGTATGGAGATGCATCGGCTGCTGATGCTCTGTAAAATGTTCCAACGAGTGGTGCAGTTATTGGAAACAAACTGGAGTCAAGTGATGAGAGCTCTTTTTGTGATAAGGTTCCCGAATGTTCCTGGTGTGTTGCGTCAGGTCCCATGCCTTTGCTGTGTTTCCCGAGCTTTATCCTTGTTCCTGCTCGCTCAATCTCTAGCTCTGTAATATTCTTTCGTTGAAACATATCTATGAGCTTTTCAAGTTCAAAAATGTCAAATACCGTCCCTGCCACAGGTTTTTTCTGGGTTGGACGTGCTTTCTTTTTTGGAGTAGCTCGTTTACCTGACGCGTTCGACATAGGCTCGTGTTCTCGTATCAATGACAATAACTGTTCCTGTTTCAAGGTAGAGCGGAACTTTTACTATAGCACCGGTTTCAACGGTTGCGTTTTTCGTCCCGCCAGATGCCGTGTCTCCCTTCACTCCAGGTTCGGTGTCAACGACTTCAAGTTCTACGAAATTTGGTAACTGAACGGCAATCGGATCTCCCTTATAGAAAAGAATTTTGACTACCATGCTATCTTTGATTAGATCTGCATTGTTTCCGACTTGTTGGGAAGTAAAAAATTGTTGTTCGAAAGTTTCATTGTCCATAAAATGCCATTCATTCGCCGCTTCGTCTCGATACAGAAACTGAAGCTCCCTCTCTTCACAATCTGGCTCATCAAGTTTTTCCCCAGCACGGAAAGTTTTGTCAATAACGTTGCCAGACTTTAGCTTTCGTAATTTTGTGCGGACAAAGGCGCCGCCTTTTCCTGGCTTAACATGCTGAAACTCAACAATTTCCATAGGTTCGCCATCAAGCTCAAGCATAGCTCCACCACGAAACTCGGCCGTTGATATCATCAGGACCTCCTTTTTTCAACTTCTTGGATTGCTGCACGAAGTCCCAGTTGATAGCTATAGGGGCCAAACCCCGCAACTTGTCCAATTGCAACGGCTGAGATGTAAGAGTGGTGTCTAAATTCTTCTCTGGCATAAATATTAGACAGGTGAACTTCAACTGTTGGGGTTGAGATTGCGGCAACAGCATCGCGCATTGCAATACTTGTATGAGTAAATGCTCCAGGGTTTAGGACAATGGCATCATAATTGGGAGGGGAGTCCTGAATCAATTGTATCAGTTCAGCTTCTGAATTTGATTGGTATATGGTCACCTTTGCACCTTCAGACTCTCCCCATTCAGTAATCCTACGGTTCAATTCTTCCAGGGAGGTTGATCCATAAACTTCCGTTTCCCTGGAACCGAGGAGGTTGAGGTTGGGGCCGTGTAAAATCAAGACTCGGTACATGTTAGCTCGCATAAGTCTTCGGGTATGATAATCGATTCCTTTCTAAAAAAATAGCCTTGTATCGCAATATGTTACGGGATTTACTTCGTTGACCCCTAAGGAGTGGCTTGTTAAAATTCGTGATGCTGTTCTGGCTATTTTGGGGTAAATGTAGTGGATGGTGAGGCGTATCTCGCGACTCAGCGAGAAAAGATTGATCAATTTCTTGAGGAAGTGCTCCCTTCTCCTGATAATACACTTCACGAAGCCATGCGTTATAGCCTCTTTGCAGGCGGTAAGCGGTTGCGTCCAAGCCTTACTATTGCTGCTTACGAGGCGGTGCAGGGTACTTCTCCTCACATTCTTCGTATTGCTTCAACTCTCGAGCTGATCCACACTTACTCTCTTATTCATGATGATCTTCCCGCAATGGATGATGACGATTATCGCCGTGGAAAACTCACCAGTCACAAGGCATTCAACGAAGCGGTTGCGATATTGGCGGGTGATGCTTTGCTTACGCTTGCGTTTGAAGTTGTAAGTAATCCTGGAAAATCAACAAAGAACATGCTGGACGAGGGTATTCAACTACAGGTAGTTCGTGAATTGGCGGAAGGCTCTGGAAGCATGGGCATGGTAGGTGGACAGGCTGCTGATATTGAGGCAGAGGGATTTGAGATTGATGCAGATAGACTAGAGTATATCCACAAGCACAAGACTGGGAAGCTCTTTCGGGCTGCTGTGCGGATAGGGGGGCTTGTCGGTGGAGCCTCTCCAGAACACCTCAATTTGTTGACCAAGTACAGTGAAGACATTGGACTCGCGTTTCAGATTAACGACGATATTCTAAATGTTGTAGGAAAGCTTGAACAGATTGGTAAGGCAGTCAATAGTGATCAAGCCAGAGGCAAATCAACCTATCCTGCGTTTTTTGGTATTGACGCATCTAAAGCTAAAGTGAAAACCCTAACAGACCGTGCGACCGATATACTGGCGCCATTGGGGCCGTCTGCGGATGCCTTGAGGGCCTTGGCGGGTTTTCAGCTTTCTCGCAAAACCTAATCCTGCGAATTGGCGGTTTCACTCTAGGCATTCCCGAAGGCAGGAAAACTGTCTTTATTCTTTTATGTTGTTGATTTTAAAGGATATTATTTTCAATAAAGTACTTGAGAGAGAAAGTTGACGTTGTCGCGGATCAGATAGGGCCTTTTTAGTACCAGTGATTGATTCCTTTGGGCCTTGAGGTCAGAGGTTGATTCAGATATCTTATGCCGCTTACGCTTTTTTTGTGTACTCATTTCACAAGGGGTTATTGTAATGGCAAAGGTTTTAGAGGGATATGGGATGGGGATTCTTCAGAAGTGGGGGATCTCAGTGCCACGGAGTCTAGTGGTAACGTCTGTACGAGATTTTGAGCAGAAGGTTGCTAAAAACCCATGGCTGCAAAACACACAGCTTGTAGCAAAGGCACATGAGGCTTTGGGGTCGCGTTTTAAACTTGGGTTGGTACGTGTCAAATTGAATCTAACACAAGCCAAAAGCGCAGTTAAGTCGATGATTGGTCGTCAGGTAGGGGGGCTGTCAGTGCGAGAAGTGATCATCTCGGAGATGATTCCTCACGCAGCTGAGTACTATGTGGCGATCCAAACGACTCGTAAGGGAGCAGATATTTTGCTTGCCACATGCGGTGGTATCGATGTTGAGGAAAATTGGGATCGTGTCAAGTCACTCTCGGTTGAGGTAGGAGAGGCCCCTTCGAGGAGGGCCCTTGAGTCGCTGGCGAGAAAAGCTGGATTCTCTGGAAACCTTGTTTCAAAAGTTTCAGATTTTACTGCAAAACTTTTTGAAGCTTATGACAACGAAGATGCTCAATATCTAGAGATCAATCCCCTTGTTCAACGCAGTTCTGATCAGAAGTTGGTTGCCCTTGATGTGGTGACATTACTTGATGCCGATGCAAAATATCGACATTCAGATTGGGATTTTCCCTTTGCGGCTGAGTTTGGACGTGCGTATACAGAGGATGAAAAAGAGTTGATGGCGGTTGATGCGAGTGTAAAAGGGTCAATCAAGTTCATTGAAATCCCCGGGGGTGATACTGCGATGCTCCCAGCGGGCGGTGGGGCTAGTGTCTATTACTGTGATGCTGTTGTTGCACGTGGAGGAAAATTGGCCAACTATACGGAGTATTCGGGTGATCCTCCTGATTGGGCAGTGGAAGCCTTGACCGAAAAGGTTTGTGACCTTCCTGGGATTAAGAGGGTCATCGTTGGTGGAGCGATAGCAAACTTCACCGACGTTAAAAAAACATTCGGAGGAATTATCGCAGGTTTTCGTAAGGCAAAGGCGAAAGGCAAAATGAGTAAAGTCCAAATTTGGGTTCGTCGTGGTGGGCCACGTGAAAAAGAAGGGCTTGCAGCAATGCGTGAGTTAGCAAAGGAAGGTTTTAAAATTAACGTATTTGATCGGACGACGCCCCTAACCGATATTGTTGATATGGCACTTGGGAAAAAGAAGGCGGTGACCAGATGAGCATTATGGCAAATCTCAATACAAAGGTGGTCATCCAAGGTGGTGCGGCTGGCTTAAATGCGGCGCGAAGAATGGCAGAGTTTTCCTATCTGATTCAGAAACCACTAAACGTTGAAGCGTTTGTATATCCACCTGATGCAGGCAAAACATATGATGTGCCATTTGGGAGCACTATTGTTCCAGTTCCCGTTTATCGTTCGGTTAAAGAAGCTGCTGCAAAGCATGAAATAAATACGAGTTTGATTTATGTTGGTGCTAACCGGGCCTATGCTGCAGCGATGGAAGCGATGGAGATCTCGGGAATAAAGTTTATGTCGATGATTGCTGAAGGGGTTCCAGAAAGAGATGCCAAGTTGCTTGCCAAAGAGGCTAAGAAACGTGGCAAGCTTGTAAACGGCCCATCATCTATTGGTGTTATTTCCCCTGGGCAGTGTCGTTTAGGCGTTGTGGGTGCAACTTATGAAAATTTGTGTCTCTCAAAACTACATCGTCCTGGCTCGTTTGGCGTCATTACTAAGTCTGGGGGGCTTTTAAATGAGATTTTGTGGATCACTAGTCAGTTTGCTGACGGGGTGACGACAGCGATTGGGGTTGGTGGGGATGCCTATCCTTGCTCTGACTATGTTACCTATCTGGAGAGGTTTGAAAAAGATCCTCAAACTAAAGCTGTAATCATCGTGGGCGAGATGGGAGGAACTCTTGAGGAAGAGGCTGCGGCATGGTATGGCGCAAAGAAGCGTCGAATAAAACTGCTAGCAGTAGTATCTGGATTTTGCCAGGAATCGCTTCCCAAGGGCATGAAGTTTGGGCACGCAGGAGCAAAGGAAGGAGCGAAGGGGGAGGGTTCAGCAAGATCAAAAGCAACTCTTCTTAGAAAATCTGGTGCAATCGTTCCTGAGACTTTTGGTGCCTTAGGTCCTGCGATCAAAAAAGTTTACACGGGTTTCCTTAAATCTGGAATTGTAAAAGAAATTTCTGAGGTGCCACCTCCTCAGCAGCCTAAGCCTGTGGCTGCTGCGGTAAATGCTGGGGAGGTCGTTGTCACACCACTGATTCGTACGACTATTGCGGACGACCGAGGTGAGGAGCCTTGCTACAATGGATATCCAGCCTCTGAATTAATCAATAAGGGGTATGATATCCCACATGTTATTGGGTTGTTGTGGGATAAACGGCTTATTTCAAAGCAAGAAGCAGAAATTATTCGCCGTATTATCATGCTGTCTGCGGATCACGGCCCCTGTGTTAGTGGTGCGCTTGGAACCATTATTGCGGCTTGTGCAGGTATTGGAATGTCGCAAGCAGTTGCAGCCGGATTGATCATGATTGGACCACGCTTTGGTGGGGCAGTGACCGATGCTGGTCGATGGTTTCAGTATGGTGTAAAGAACCACAAAGGAGATATTCCAGGATTTCTTGCACACATGAAGGACAATGTGGGCCCTGTGCCTGGAATTGGACATCGAGTGAAAAGTGTTAAGAACCCGGATAAGAGGGTTAAAGAACTGGTTAAATATGTAAAGTCAACGAGGCTTAAAACCCCTCATCTTGACTTTGCACTCTCGGTTGAAGGCGTGACGTCTGGGAAGAAAGATAATTTGATTCTCAATGTTGATGGTACTATGGCGGCCGTGCTAGTTGATCTTGGGTTTCCAGTTGACAGCTTGAATGGATTTTTTGTGTTGGCACGGACGATTGGATTGATTGGGCATTGGACAGATCAGAAAAGGCAAGGCAGCCGACTGATTCGCTTGTTTGACTACATTGTTAACTATGCGACCCCTTCGCGGCGCAATGTCCCAAAGTTAAAATAATATATTGGATCAGGAGATCAAGCTATGTTAGCCGAACAGGTAAAAAATCTATATGCCGCAATGCCAGATCGATTAGCTTCGGCAAGAAAAAAATTTGGGCGACCGTTAACGCTAGCAGAGAAAATTCTGGTATCGCATGCGGACAATTTTGACACACAGATTTGGGAAAGAGGTAAAGCACAGTTGTTGCTGCGTCCAGATCGCGTGGCTATGCAGGATGCTACTGCGCAGATGGCGATGTTACAGTTTATTCAGGCCAACAAACCACGAGTGGCTGTGCCAAGTACAATTCATTGTGATCATCTCATTCGTGCGGAGGTCGGAGCGGCTAATGACTTGCTTCGTGCCAACGATGAAAATCGTGAAGTTTATAACTTTCTTGCCTCGGCAGCTAAAAAGTATGGGATAGGGTTTTGGAAACCGGGTGCAGGCATCATTCATCAGGTCGTTTTAGAAAACTACGGGTTTCCTGGGGGGCTAATTATTGGAACCGATTCTCATACACCAAATGGCGGCGGCCTTGGTATGTTGGCTATTGGTGTTGGGGGGGCAGATGCTGGAGAGGTGATGGCGGGTTTGCCGTGGGAAGTGCTGCATCCTCAGTTGATTGGAGTTAGACTAACTGGAAAATTAAATGGTTGGACTTCTGCAAAAGACGTTATTTTGTATCTCTGTGGGCTTTTGACGACAAAAGGCGGAACAAACAAAATTGTTGAGTACTTTGGTCCTGGTGCTGCCACCATTAGTGCAACTGGGAAAGGTACAATCACTAATATGGGCGCTGAATTGGGCGCAACGACATCAATTTTCCCATTCGATGACAAGATGGACGCATATTTAAGAATTACTGATCGTGCGGATGTTGCAAAGTTGGCACAGGAGAACCGTGAATTGTTGGTTGCTGATACTGAGGTTGAGAAAGACCCCGAGAAGTTTTACGACAAGATTGTTGAGATTGATTTGTCAACTCTCGAGCCTCATGTGGTTGGCCCTCATAGTCCAGATTTGGCGAGACCCATCTCAAAGATGTCATCTGAGGTAGAAGAGAAAAATTATCCGCCAAAGGTTGGAGCAGCCTTGATTGGGAGTTGTACCAACTCATCTTACGAAGATATTAGTCGTGCGGCACATGTGGCGAAGCAAGGTTTGGACGCTGGTTTAAAGGCCAAGACCCCATTTTTGGTCACGCCTGGATCTGAGCGGATTTATAACACGATGAAGCGTGATGGGTTTATGGAAATTTTTGAGTCTATGGGTGGTACGGTTCTCGCGAATGCATGTGGCCCTTGTATTGGACAATGGAAACGGGGAGATTCGAAAAAAGGGGAAGCAAATTCCATCGTGAGTTCCTATAACCGAAACTTTCCTGGGCGGAATGATGGGAACGCAGAAACCCTTTCATTTCTTTCAAGCCCTGAAATTGTAACCGCTTTGGCATTTTCTGGAGATCTGAAGTTTGACCCTGTGAACGGGTCTATTAGTACGGGAGAAGGAAAATCTTTTAAATTCAAGATGCCTGAAGGCGAAGAGCTTCCCGATCAAGGATTTGCAAAGGGAGAAGAAGGTTTTGTTTCACCAGCAGAGAATGGGGAAGATTTAGAAGTTGATCTTCCTCCAACAAGTGAACGCTTGCAACTCTTGGAACCGTTTTCTGCTTGGGATGGAAGGGACTTTACAACACTTCCAATTCTTATTAAAACTAAAGGTAAGACTACTACGGATCATATTTCCCCAGCTGGGCCTTGGCTAAAGTTTCGCGGGCACCTTGATAAAATCAGTGACAACATGTTTCTTGGGGCTACGAGTGCATTCTCTGATACTGTCGGAGAAGGGAAAGATGTGTTGGAAGAAGATGATGGCCTAGGCGGCAATGATGGGTTGAAAATAGCCGAAATTGCCAGAAGGTATAAAGCTAAAGGGATTAACTCTGTTGTAATTGGGGATGAAAATTATGGTGAGGGGAGTAGCCGTGAGCATGCCGCAATGTCTCCACGGTTTCTTGGTGTTAGGGTGGTAATCACAAGGAGCTTTGCGCGTATTCACGAAACCAATCTTAAAAAACAAGGGATTCTGCCGCTGACCTTTGCTAATTCTGCGGACTACGATATTTTTGAACAGGATGATCGTGTGACAGTCAAAGGCTTAAGTGAGCTAGAGCCAGGGAAGCCTGTTTTAGTTTCTGTGTCAAAGTCTCATACGGAAGTTGTAATTGAGACAAATCATAGTCTGACTGAACAACAAATTGGATGGTTTAAGGCAGGTTCTGCATTAAATGCATTGAGTGAGGAATGAAAAACAGAGTTGTATTTGTTGATAAGAGAAATAATTTTACAACGAATTTTCTGTAATTAGGTGGAGAAAAAATGTCGACCAACCCTGATATCATTTACACAAAAGTAGACGAAGCTCCTGAACTCGCAAGCGGGTCTTTTCTTTCAATTATTCAGGCTTTTGCCAGTGTTGCAGGTGTTAATGTTGGAACCAAAGACATCTCACTAGCTGGTAGAATTATCTCGCAATTTCCTGAAGAACTGACAGATGCACAACGACAGCCAGATGACTTGGCATTGCTCGGTGAGTTGGTTATGAAGCGAGAAGCTAATGTTATCAAGCTTCCCAATATTAGTGCATCAATTCCTCAGATCAAAGACGCCGTAAAAGAATTGCAGTCTTTGGGATATGCAATTCCTGATTACCCTGAAGACCCAAAGAATGAAGAAGAAAAAGCTATTAAGGCAAAGTTTGATAAGGTCAAAGGGAGTGCAGTCAACCCTGTATTAAGACAAGGCAATTCTGATAGGCGAGCTTCTACGTCTGTTAAGAACTATGCAAAGAGTAATCCTCACAAAATGGGGCAGTGGGAGAAAACCTCGAAAACCAATGTTGCAAATATGGGGAGTGGAGATTTTCGCTCAAATGAAAAGTCTACCACCATTACCGAACAGACGGCTGGTAATGGGAGGATTGAATTTGTGGGGTCTGATGGGAATACCACTATTCTTAAAGACAGCATCAAGATGGATGTTGGAGATGTTGTTGATGCCACAAAAATGAGTGTAAAGGCACTACGTGCTTTTTTGGAGGAATCAACTGCCGAAGCTAAAAAACAAGGTGTTTTGTTGTCGTTGCATATGAAGGCCACGATGATGAAGGTTTCTGATCCCATAATTTTTGGACATGGCGTGACCGTATATTTTTCAGATGTTTTTGGAAAACACAACGCAGTGTTTAAAGAATTGGGAGTAAACCCCAATAATGGTCTGGGCGATGTTTATGCAAAAATTAAAAGTTTGCCTGATGCTAAGCAAAAAGAAATTGAAGAAGATATTCAGGCATGTATGAAAAGTCGTCCGGATTTGGCGATGGTTGATTCTGATAGAGGCATTACAAACCTTCATGTACCGAGTGATGTTATTATTGATGCTTCTATGGCGGCCTCAATTCGTACTTCTGGAAGAATGTGGGGTCCTGATGGTAAAGAGCACGATACTTTAGCAATGATCCCAGATGGTAGTTATGCCGGTGTTTATCAGGCAGCTATTAGTTTTTGTAGAGAAAATGGAGCCTTTGATCCTACTACAATGGGCACTGTCCCCAATGTCGGGCTGATGGCGCAAAAAGCAGAGGAGTATGGGTCACACGACAAAACGTTTGAAGCACCAGGAAGTGGGGTAATTCGCCTGACTGATGGTGCGGGTAATACACTACATGAGCAGAATGTTGATACAGGGGACATATTCCGAAGTTGTATTGTCAAAGATATTCCAATTCAAGACTGGGTTAAGTTGGCCGTCAATCGATGTAGATTGTCGTCGATGCCCGTTGTGTTCTGGTTAGATGAAAATAGAGCACATGACGCCCAGATTATTAAAAAACTGAATGTTTATCTCAAAGATCATGACACTAATGGCTTGGATATTCAGACCATGGCGCCACAAAAGGCTATGGAACATTCATTGAAGCGCGCAAAGTCTGGTCAGAACACAATCGCTGCTACTGGTAATGTGCTTCGTGATTATTTAACGGACCTCTTCCCGATTTTGGAACTAGGGACTAGCGCAAAAATGTTGTCAATTGTGCCGCTCATTGCAGGAGGAGGGCTTTTTGAAACTGGAGCAGGAGGATCAGCGCCAAAACATGTCCAGCAGTTTGTAAAAGAGGGGCATTTGCGCTGGGAATCGCTTGGGGAATTTTTGGCTCTTTCAGAATCATTTGCTCACCTCAGTAGAACGACGAAAAACCCTAAAGCGCAAGTTCTTGCTGAAACCTTGGATAGGGCTACTGGAAAACTTATGGAAAATAAAAAGTCGCCTGGTCGTGTGCTAGGCCAACTTGATAATGCTGGAACTCATGTGTATGAGGCGTTGTATTGGGCACAGGAGCTGGCTGCACAAAGTGATGATAAGGGTTTGAAGGAGAAATTTTCTCCAGTAGCCAAAGAACTTGAAGATAAATTAGATGTAATTCTTGAAGAGTTAAATGCTTCGAAAGGCAAATCGATAGATCTTGGAGGATATTATCGCCCGGATCCAGCAAAGGTCAGCGCTGCGATGAGACCAAGTAAAACATTCAACAAAATAGTCGAAAGCATTAACTAATTGGTTCCCACTTAAATTAAGTGATATCAAGTATCTGGTATTAATGGAGTAGACATGAACGTCCATGAATTTCAAGCAAAGCAATTGTTGTCTCGTTACGGGGTGGAAGTTCCAAGAGGGAAGGCCGTGACTACGGAAGAGGCAGCGAAAAACTGGGCATCTGAATTAGGTAGCTCAATTTATGCGGTTAAGGCGCAGATTCATGCAGGTGGGCGTGGGCTAGCTGGTGGCGTAAAGTTGACCAAAAAAGAGAAAGAGGTTGGTGCGCTGGCAAAATCATTGCTTGGCATGAATTTAGTAACTCACCAAACGGGAGCAGAAGGCCAAAAAGTTCGTAAAGTGCTGATTGAAGAAGGGGTGGCTATTAAAAAGGAATTGTACCTTAGCCTTCTTATCGATCGGCGTACTGGACGACCAGTTTTCGTCGCGTGTTCTGAGGGTGGTACAGAAATTGAAGACTTAGCGAAAACAAAACCACACCTGATTCGTAAAGAATATATCGATCCATCGGTTGGTCTTCAGCAGTTTCATGGGCGCAATCTTTTGCTCAGTCTTGGTATTCATGTGATGGGCCAGCAGGTTGCGAAGTCGTTTATGGCACTTCTCAATAACCTTTATCGGTTTTTCATGGAAAAAGATGCTTCTCAGGTCGAGATCAACCCTCTGGTGATTACTGAAAACCAGAAGGTTATTGCACTCGATGCAAAAGTAATTTTTGATGACAACGCTATCGCACGGCATGCTGATGTTATGAAACTTCGCGATAGACACGAAGAAGAAAAGCTTGAAATTGAAGCATCAGAATATGGCCTTAATTATGTAAAACTTGATGGTACCATCGGCTGTATGGTCAATGGTGCGGGTTTGGCTATGGCAACAATGGATCTTGTTAAGTTGGCTGGAGGTGAACCGGCTAACTTTCTTGATGTGGGAGGGGGCGCCTCTCAAGAGACAGTAAAGGCAGCGTTTAAAATTCTCCTTAAGGATAAGAAAGTCAAAGGAATTTTTGTAAATATCTTTGGCGGGATTGTGCGATGTGAACGAATTGCTGGAGGGATTATTGCAGCGGCCGAGGAAATGCACGTACGTGTACCCATTGTAGTACGACTGCAAGGTACAAATGCGGAATTGGGAAGAAAGTTGCTGAACGATTCTGGGCTGAAGCTAAAGGCTACGACAGATCTTTGGGAGGGGGCACAATCGGTGGTTGAGTTAACGGCAGGTCCTTCAAAGAAAGGGCGTGTTTCATGAGTATTTTGGTCAATAAATCTACTAAAGTTGTTGTACAAGGTATCACTGGAAAAGAGGGAGGGTTTCATGCAACGCAATGTAGGGAGTATGGAACTCAGATTGTTGCTGGGGTAACGCCGGGCAAAGGAGGAAAGAAGTTCGAGGGCGTGCCAGTGTTCGATACCATGCAAGAAGCGGTGAGAGAAACCAAAGCGGATACGTCGCTCATTTTTGTACCTGCGCCTTTTTGTGCCGATGCTATTTATGAAGCAGCGGCAAGTGGGGTGAAGCTAATCGTGTGCATTACCGAAGGGATTCCTGTGAATGACATGGTAGGAGTCAAGCGGTCGTTGATTGGGACGGATATTCGACTTATTGGGCCAAATTGCCCTGGAATTATAACCGTAGGAGAGGCGAAAATTGGAATCATGCCGGGGTTCATTCATAAAAAGGGACGCGTTGGGGTGATTTCACGGAGTGGTACCTTAACCTATGAGGTGGTCAAGCAGTTGACGGATGAAGGCCTAGGACAGACCACATGTGTTGGTATAGGAGGGGACCCTGTTGGTGGAATGAACTTTGTTGATGTACTTGATTTATTTGAGCAGGATCCCAAAACCGAAGGGGTCGTGATGATTGGTGAAATTGGGGGTGATGCTGAAGTTCAAGCTGCAGAATTCATTAAGAAAAAAATGAAAAAACCTGTTGTTTCCTTTATTGCCGGTATTACTGCTCCTCCTGGTCGGAGGATGGGTCATGCGGGAGCGATTGTGACTGGTGGTGGAGAGACAGCAGCTGAGAAAATGAAGGTCCTGAAGTCAGCTGGCGCTTATGTTGTTGATAATCCGGCGCAAATGGGTTCACGAATGACTCAGGCACTCAGTTCTAATAAGTAGTCCACTTCTCAGATCAATTATTCTATGATTTTCCGTCTCTGACCGGTTTTTCAGGTTGTGGGGTATTTTTCTTCTGGAATAAAACATCTCTCAGGTGTATCTGTTATTTTTCCCCATTGAAACGTATTGCAAATTCCGCATCGTGCTTGGCAGGGTCCTTGATAGCCAGGCATGCCATCCGTCATTGTGTAGTGATTGCGTTCCTTTTCACAAACGGTGCAATATAACTTGAAGGTCTCGTGCATCATTTCAACTTTTTCTCAGATGAGCAACCATCAATAGTGTCTAGGGAACAGGTCGTCGAAACAGAATGTTTTCGAAGGTGTACATTATTTGACCTTTGTGCCAGGGTTTACGTCTTCTGTTATCGATAACAGACCTTCTACTTCTTTGTCTCCAGCTGCTAATACCATCCCTTGTGACTCTATTCCCATGAGTTTTACAGGTTTGAGGTTGGCAACGATTACTACAAGTTTTCCGATGATTGTGTCTGGGGGGTATCGCATTGCTATACCAGACACGATTTGGCGTGTTTCAGTGCCGATATCAACTTCGAGTTTCAGGAGCTTTTTTGATTTTGGCACAGCTTCCGCAGTGATTATTCTCCCTGTTTTTAATTCAATTTTCGAAAAGTCTTCTATGCCTATCTCCACTGTGGTCTCTTGTGGTATTAGTTTTTCTGTTGGTTCTTGATCTTGTGATTTAGGATCAACTTCTATTTTCGGAAACAATGGATGCCCTTTCTCAATTTTAACACCAGGTGGAAACATGCCCCATTGAGTATTTTTAAGGAGGGGGTTAGAAAAATCAATTGTTATTCCAAGCTGACGTGCCATAGCACTCGCAGTATTCGGAATAAATGGGTAGAGGAAGATAGCGAGCCAATAAAGAATTTCCATTTGGGTATATAGAACGTTATTCAGGAAGGGCTTCTTTGATGGATCTTTTGCAAGCTTCCATGGGGAAGACTGTTCGATGTATTGGTTCCCAAGTTCAACAAGGCGCCATATTTCTTCTATAGAGCGGTGAAATTCCAATGCTTGCAGACGCGGCTCAATACGAGTTTTTAAATTGGTAGTGACTTCTTGAATTTCTCGTTCTAGCTCCCTATCCATTGTGGGTTCTGGGGAAGGGACAACACCTTTTGAAAATCGCTCAACCATTGTGAGGCTTCGATTTAAAAGGTTTCCAATGTCATTGGCTAGTTCGCTATTAGTTCGTTGAATTATTGCCGATTGAGAAAAGTCACCATCTTGACCAAAGGGGACTTCTCTCAATAGAAAGTAGCGAAAGGGGTCGACTCCTAGCTCTTGTATTACCTCATGAGGATCAACAACATTGCCACGGCTTTTCGACATTTTTTCTCCATTAACAGTCCACCATCCGTGTGCAAAAATCATTCTTGGCATATCTAGCCCTATTGCGTGTAACATCGTTGTCCAATACACACAATGGGTTGTCAAAATGTCTTTTCCAACAAGGTGTACGCTGGCCGGCCACCACGTTGTAAAATTTTCTTTATCGGTCAAGTACCCTGTCGATGAAATGTAGTTAACGAGTGCATCAAACCATACGTAGGTCACGTAATGTTCAGCAAATGGCAGTGGAATTCCCCAACTGAGACGGCTTTTGGGGCGTGAAATGCATAGATCGCCTAAGGGTTTTTGTAAAAACCCAAGTACTTCATTCCTGCGGCTTTCAGGTAGGATAAATCGAGGGTTTGTATGTATGTAATCAATGAGCCAGTTTTGATGTTGACTCATACGAAAGAAATAGTTTTTTTCTTGAATTTGTTCGACGGGACGAAGGCAGTCTGGGCAGTTCTTGTCTATGAGGTCCTTCTCCGTCCAAAAACGTTCGTCAAATAGACAGTACCAACCTTCATATGTGTGCTCATATAATGAATCATTGTCAAACAGGGTTTTTAATATTTTTTGAACAACCGTCGTGTGGCGGGGTTCTGTGGTACGAATAAAATCATCATTGGAAATTGAAAGTGTCTCCCACAGTTTTTGGAAACGAGTAACGATTTTGTCCGTATAATCTTTTGGGGCTAGGTTTTGTTTTTCAGCTGCTTGCTGAACCTTCTGTCCATGTTCATCGGTTCCGGTCAGGAAAAAAACCTTTGATCCGGTTAATCGGTGGTATCTCGAGAGTACATCGGCAGCAATAGTTGTATACGCATGACCAATGTGGGGAATGTCATTCACATAGTAGATTGGGGTTGTGATATAGAATGAGGTTTTCATGATATTGTTTTTGTAGAGAATACATTGTAGAGCCTAAGCAGAAACATTTCCATTTGTAGGGTTGGGTTGAGATTTCTGCGAAGGTTCTGATGGGTGACTTCAATATTTTTCAATAAGTTAATTATGGCCGAAGGTGTGCATTGGTTTCCGGCTTGTGTTAGCTCTTTGAGTCGATCGTAGTTCATGATGCGCTCTGTCTTTTTTGAAACTTGAAGAATGAGAATGTCCCTCAGCCAATGTGAGAGCCAGGTGAGTGCGGCTGCGGCCCGTTTCGATTTTCCAAATCGAAATTTTTCTCCACCAGAGAGTGCCTCAGAATCTGTGAGTGGAGTGTTTTCGCTAAGAAGCACTTCAGAGGCGGCAAACAGGTGAGCTATCCCTCCATGCATGAATGAGTCAAGGCCGATGGTTGTGATGATGTGATCCCGCGCTTCAAGCATTTCATCAGGGTTGATGGATAATGCTTTTCCAATTCTTCCTTGGGAGAGTTGGGAAACAAACCGCGCTCTTTCTCGAGTGTTTTGTCGAGCTTCAAGGGCCATCTGGATTTCGATTGCAGATAATGGGGCAAACCAGAGCTTTTGACAACGAGAGAGGATTGTTGGGGCAAGGGACTGTGGTTTATCACTGATGAGGATTATTATGCTATGCAGTGGGGGCTCCTCAAGGGTTTTGAGAAAGGCATTTTGTGCATTTCTGTTCATGAGATGGGCATCGTCGATGATACAAACTTTGTAACCTCCAGTAAATGAACGCAACCGGAGCATACCTTCCACGTCTCCTCTAATTTGGTCGACCTTGATCTCATCGCTTTTGGCGTCTGCCTCTCTATTAGGTGCAATGTGATGTACATCTGGATGAATAGATTGCTCTACTTCTTCACATGTCCGACATGCTCCACAGGCATCTGATTTGTGTTGAGGAGATTCGCAATTTATCGCCTGCGCAAACATTTTAGCGATCAATCCTTTCCCAATACTTGAGTTTCCAGAAAACAAGTGTGCATGGCCAAATCGTTCTTTACAAACCATAGACTGGAGGATCTGCTTTTGACGATCGTGGCCTATTACTTGATTGAAGGGCATGATGCTTTATAGGTAGGCCTTCATAAATCTTTTCGCCTGACGTTGTATAGCAGCTTCCACTTTATCTGGAGGCTGTTTCGCGTCGATAATTCTGATTCGATTTGGTTCCGATCGTGCCAGTGTACGGTACCCAGATCTCACCCGACGATGGAAATGTAACTCCTCACGATCAAGGCGGTTCATTGACGATCGAGTACGACATCGCTCAAGACCAATTTCTGGAGGTTGGTCAAGAAGTAATGTCAGTGAGGGCATTAAGTCTTCGGTTGCAAACCGGTTCATGGTGGCAATCAATTTTGCGTTTAGTTGACGTCCAAAGGCTTGATAGGCCATGGTTGCATCGGAATGACGATCTGAGATAACTATTTTCCCTTTTTCGATAGCAGGTTTGACAACGTCTGCAATATGTTGTGCTCGATCTGCAAGATACAGAAATAATTCACATCGTGAATTGATGGGGGCGCTGTTATTTTTGAGAAGAATGGATCGAATAGTTAGGCCTGCTGCTGTTCCGCCTGGCTCTTTTGTTTCTAGAACAGCGTAGCCTGCCGATCTGAAATATCGAGCCAAACGTGGAAGTTGAGTTGTTTTGCCGCTTCCTTCACCACCTTCGAGTGTGATGAAGGCTCCAAGGTGCCGCTTCATTTGCATAAGTTTGGGATTATTTATAATGGATCTTGCGGTTTCAATCCTCGCTGTAGGGTGTCGTAATCTGGCTCAATTTTACCTGCCTGTGAAGTTACACTAGCCCATGGTACGGTGAATAGCAAGAAATCATTGCGTGGTGGTTGGAAAGGCTGATATCATCCCGATCTTATTGAAAATTCATGGGAATTGACGATTACAATGTTGCCGTTAAACATCGATAAGGCCAAGATCAAGCGGTACTTTTTTACCGGTCTTCTGGTGGTGACCCCAATTTGGGGAACGTTTCTTATCCTCCAGACACTCCTGGCATTTTTGGACGGAATCTTTGGTAATATTTTTTCTGGTTTTACCGGGTGGTATATCCCTGGCATGGGTATCGTTATGCTTGTTGGAGTGGTACTCCTTGCCGGGGTTTTGACGACCAATATGGTTGGTCGTCAATTACATCAGCGTTGGGAAATGTGGGTCAAGAGCGTACCCGTAGTCCAGGGCATTTACTCTACCCTCAAGTCTATTACCGATATGATTTCGGTACAAAAAAAAGATCAATTTCGTAAAGTTGTCATGATTCAATTTCCAAAGGACGGACACTATTGCTTTGCATTTGTGACGGGTGTTGTCCCACAAGAGATGCAGCGTATTTCCTCCAAACCACTTATTAATGTTTATGTTCCAACTTCGCCTAACCCGACCTCTGGGTACTATCTCGTCATTCCGGAAGAAGAGGCAGTATCCCTTTCTATCAGTGTTGATGATGCGATGAAAATGATTGTATCAGGGGGGCTCTATGTGCCTCCTGAGGAAGGTGTGTCAATTATTGAAACGAAGAAAGGCGAAAGTATCCCTTTTGGTAGTTATGAGAAGGATCGTGGCTAACTCATTGACTGGTCTTGCAGTTATTGTTCTTGCGGCAGGGCAGGGAAAGCGTATGCACTCAACGCTACCAAAAGTTTTGCATCCTGTCGCAGGTAGGCCTATGTTGAGTTATGTTCTTGATGTTGCTGAGAGTCTTGATCCGGATTCTATTATTGCCGTTATTGGACATGAGCGAGATCAAGTTCGTGATTTTTTAAATACGCGGCAACAGCCGTTGCTTCAAGTAGTTGAGCAACCTACGCAGCAAGGGACTGGAGATGCCATTCTCAAAACCAAGGAGGCTATTGGTAGAAATATTGATAAAGTGATTATTCTTAATGGAGATGTTCCACTGCTTACCTCCCAGACACTTGAGCGTCTTATAGCGTTTCACGCATCTGAGCACACTGCTGTTGCGATGTTGACCGTGAAGGTAGTCAATCCCAAGGGCTACGGGAGGGTTGTGCGAAGTAAGGGCAGCAGCGTATTGAAGATTATTGAAGAAGTCGATGCTACCCCTGATGAGTTGGAGATTACTGAAATTAACGCTGGCACCTACATAACTACTCCATCGTTTCTTTTTCCCGCGTTGGGTGTTATTCAGCCAAAAAATGCTCAGAATGAATATTATCTGACGGATGTGATTGAAGTGGCTGTAGCCAATGGAAGTGGGGCTGCAGCATTGTTGTTAGCTGATCCTGCAGAAGTTCATGGCGTTAATAGTCGCGCTGATCTTGCAAATGTTGAGAGCGTAATGCGTGGAAGAATTCGTGAGCGGGTTATGGCGAATGGGGTTACGCTAAGTAATCCACAAACTGCCTATATCGATCATTCAGTTCAGATTGGACAGGATGTGACTGTGTGTCCTCATGTCACTCTTGAGGGCACCACAATGATTGGCGATGGTTGTGTGATTCGATCTGGCGTTCGCATTGTGGATAGTGTCTTGGGACGTAGGGTTACGGTATTGGACTCGTCTGTTATTGCGGGATCAAAAATTGAAGATGATGCCGTAGTTGGACCTTTTGCGCACTTAAGGCATGGTACAAGGTTAGAGCAAAAATCAAAAGTTGGAAATTTTGTGGAGATGAAGAAGACCACTCTTGGAAAGGGTTCAAAGGCAAATCATTTGACCTACCTTGGGGATTCCCATATTGGGAGTGATGTTAATATCGGAGCAGGGACAATTACCTGCAACTATGATGGAGAAGCAAAACACGAAACCATTATTGGAGATGGTACTTTAATTGGGAGTAATTCTTCATTGGTTGCGCCCGTAAAAATTGGGAAGAATGCAGTCACTGCAGCTGGATCAACCATTACGGAAGATATTGACTCTGAAACCTTGGGCATTGCTCGATCAAAACAAGTCAATAAGCCAGGGAAAGTGAAAAAAAGAAAACAACAAGGGAAGTAATTGTGGAAAATCATTTTACGGATTGAGATATGTGTGGCGTTGTGGGTTATGTTGGGGAACAACAGGCGTCCCCTTTGTTAATGGATGCATTGAAGAGGCTTGAGTACCGTGGCTATGACTCTGCGGGTATTGCCACATTGCATCAGGGAAATATTACTGTTTGGCGATCCAGTGGAAAATTAGATAATCTTCAGAACATCGTTTCGAAGTCTTCTGTATCTGGCACAATTGGGATTGGGCATACGCGGTGGGCAACGCATGGAGAACCAACGGAAACAAATGCGCATCCGCATCGATCGGGGCATCTTGTGTTAGCGCATAATGGGATCATTGAAAACTATGTTGCATTAAAGAAAAGTCTTGTCAGTGATGGTTATGAGTTTCAGTCAGAAACGGATTCAGAAGTTGTGGCTCATCTCATTCATCGGTGGATGAAGAAGGGTAATGAATTTCAAAATGCCGTTCGGTTAGGGCTTAATGACTTGGAAGGCAGTTATGCGATTGTTTTACTGAGTGAAAATGCTCCTGGCACTCTTGTTGCTGCTCGTTCCGGGTGTCCTCTTGTCGTTGGATTAGGCGACGGAGATTTTTTTGTGGCATCGGATATCCCCGCGATTTTGCATCACACGCGCAGGGTTATTTTTCTTGATGATGGGGAAACCTGCACAGTAAAAAATAATCAGGTTGTGATTCGGGCACTTGATGGCACAATACGGGATAAAACACCCACTCATATTGATTGGACTCCCGGGATGGCCGAAAAGTCTGGCTATCGACATTTCATGCTCAAGGAGA
Organism: uncultured Nitrospiraceae bacterium; assembly: GCA_964463965.1. Taxonomy (GTDB): domain Bacteria; phylum Nitrospirota; class Nitrospiria; order Nitrospirales; family UBA2166; genus UBA2166. The sequence continues at coordinate 63,628 of CAYXED010000005.1, forward strand.
TCCATGAGCAACCCCAAGTTATTCTGCATACTCTTATGGGGAGGTACAATCCTGAGCGTGGGGTGGCTGTGCTTCCTGATCTTGGTCTTGATTTAGAGAGAATACGTTCCTTGGAGAGGCTGTGGTTGGTTGCGTGTGGTACTTCGTGGCATTCCGCATTGATTGCGAAGTATCTCATTGAGTCAGTGGCCAGATTGCCTGTTCACGTTGAGCTGGGATCAGAGTTTCGGCATCGTAAGTCTTTGCTGAATCGTGATGACGTTGTGATTGGTATTTCTCAATCTGGTGAAACCGCGGATACTCTTGCGGGGATTCGTGAAGCAATGGCACGAGGGGCACATGTCATTGCATTATGTAATTCTGTCGGAAGTACGATGACGCGTGAAGCAAATGGTCTTTTGTATACACATGCAGGACCTGAAATTGGGGTTGCATCGACCAAAGCGTTTGTTGGACAGCTGACTGCGTTGTATCTTCTATCTCTTCTTCTTGGACGAACTCGTGGGATGATGACTGAGGAAGAGGGTGTCTCGTGGTGCGGTCATTTAACTCACATTGCTCCGCTTGTTGAACGTATTATTGCTACTGAACCAATAATTGAGGGCATTGCCAGTAAGTATTATCGTGGCTCAGGTGCGTTGTATCTTGGGCGAGGGGTTAATTTTCCTATTGCCCTTGAAGGGGCCTTGAAGCTTAAGGAAATTTCCTACATTCATGCAGAAGGCTATGCCGCTGGAGAGATGAAACATGGTCCTATTGCTCTTATTGATGATGGGATGCCAGTAGTGATCTTAGCTCCTCAAGACCATTTGTATGGGAAAATGGTCACTGCCGTACGGGAAGTGAAAGCGCGAAACGGTTCAGTGTTTGCGATTGTCAGCGAAGGAGATGATACGATTAGTAGCCTTGCTGATAATGTGTATGTTATTCCTAAGGTTGATCCGATGTTTGCTCCGTTTCTCCTGACGATTCCTTTGCAATTGTTGGCATACCATATTGCAACGTTACGAGGTACGGACGTTGATCAGCCACGGAACCTAGCAAAAAGTGTAACTGTAGAGTGAATGGAAAAAATTTATATCGGTAGAGTGGTTGCTATAGTATTGTGTCCGATTTTTCTATACATTTTAGGCATTTAGTTTTATAATCGCGCCTTCACTAGACTGGGGAGGGCTAAGGTAAGGAGTTTAAAAAAGGAGGATAATATGGCAACTTATTCATGTCCAAAGTGTGATATGGCGGTTAATGCAACCTGTGCTAAGCCGGAGTGTGGCGATCCCGCTCTCGTTAATGACATGCTGACACTACCTGATGGCACAGAAGTTCAAATTTCGAAATGCCCAAAGTGTGCTGGAAAAATCAAGTCACCCATGTGTTGTGGACAAGATATGTCTTGTGCGGCCTAAATTTTTTTAGATATTGCATTGATATCTCAGGTAATTGCCCAAAAGGCAGTTGCCTGAGATAGATCTGAAATCGGTAGATTGTAGTTTCTATTCGCTTGCTTTGCTGTTTGTTTTCCTCCTCTCAAAGTCTATACTTGCATTCCCTGATGTGGAGCAGGTAAAAAATATCTAAATCTGGGAATATGCAAAAGATACTCATCATCATTGGTTTGGTAATTGTGGCAGTCGGGATTTTCTACCCCTACCTTAGGCAACTGCCTTTTGGGCAATTGCCTGGGGATATTTTATATCAATCAGGTAAGTTTTCCTTTGCATTCCCAATTGTGACTTGTATCATCATCAGCGTCGTGTTGACGATGCTGATCAACATTTTTAAGTGACTGGCTTCTTCAAAAACTAACTAATATGTGTACCATTGTTGTGAGATTAAAAAATAGCTTGATTGCAAGGGTAGAGTGTTGTCGGAAGGGCCAGGGGGTGAAATTTGATGGTCAACCCTGTACACTACCGGGTTAATTTTGGTGATTGGGAGGCGGCGTGGAAGTTTCAAAGGATGAGGTGAAAAATGTGGCGAGCTTGGCTCGACTTGGTGTTGGTGACGATGAAATCGAGCTTTTTAGTGCGCAACTCAGTGATATTCTGACCTATTTTGATGCTCTCAAGGATCTCACTGCTTCTCCGCAGTCCTTGCCCATCGACGATACGATTTATCCTACCCTGAGGGAAGATTTTCGGCAGGAGTCATTGGCAAGGGATCGTGGGTTAATGAATGCACCTGTGTCAGATGGAAAGTATTTCGAAGTTCCAAAAATTATGGACTAACGATTTGTTTGAAAGGATTAAAGATGTTTCGTCAGTTGTTAAGTGCAAAGCTACATCGTGTTACAGTGACAGATGCAAATCTTGCATATGAAGGGAGTTTAACCGTTGACGAAGATTTGATACGTGAAGCGGGACTTCAATGTTATGAATTGGTTATGGTCTCTAATCTCAACAATGGGGAACGTTTTGAAACTTACATTATTCCTGGCCCAGCGGGGTCTGGGACTATTACACTGAACGGACCTGCTGCGCGGAAAGGGATTGTCGGCGATCTTCTAGTTATATTTTGCTACGGATTGTACAACGAGGAGGAGGCAAAACAGCATTCTCCAACTATCGTTCTCGTTGATGAAAAAAACCGTGTTGTCTCTAAGCATCAGCCATCACAGTGGGACTTTGATATGTATCAGGCCAATTTAAGAATTTCGGCTGCCGGAAATTCGAAGTGAATCTTGCCCATCTGACTATTCATGATGCTGCAGATGGGTTGTCTGAGGCAGCATTCTCCTCTCAGGAGCTTGCAGAGGCAGTGTATCTTCAAATTGCCCGTTTGGATGGTTCGGTCAATGCGTACCATACGGTGCTGAATGGAGCCTCCAAATCTTTAGCCTCTCAACCTGGATTAGATTCTCGACTCAATGGAATTCCCATTGGAGTAAAAGACAACATTTGTACGGAAGATGTTGTGACAACTTGTGGTTCAAAGATGTTAGAGCATTTTGTTCCTCCATACAGCGCTACGGCGATGACTCGTCTTGAGGCCCAGGGTGCGTTCTTAGTTGGAAAGACAAATATGGACGAATTTGCTATGGGTTCATCCACTGAGCATTCGGCATTTCAACCGACCCGAAATCCTTGGGATCTTGAGCGTATACCTGGGGGGTCGAGTGGAGGCTCTGCGGCTGCTGTGGCTGCACATGAGTGTATTGCCGCTCTTGGGTCTGATACTGGGGGGTCAATTCGTCAGCCAGCTGCATGTTGTGGTGTAGTGGGAATGAAGCCTACGTATGGACGAGTTTCTCGGTATGGTTTGATTGCATATGCGTCTTCGTTAGATCAGATCGGGCCGTTGACGAAGGATGTGACCGATGCCGCCATTATGTTTGAGGCGATAGCTGGATATGATCCAAGTGATGCGACATCAGTAACAGCACCAGTTCCGAAGATTTCAAGTAGTCTTCGACGGGATATGACCGACATCTGTATTGGCATTCCTGACGAGTATTTTGCCGATGGACTTGATCCTGAGGTCAATGATGGAGTTAGGGAAGCATTACAGGTGTTAATGGGATGTGGGGCAACCATTAAGAAGGTATCGTTGCCCACAACGGCCTATGGAATCGCGACGTATTATCTGATTGCAACTGCTGAGGCGAGTTCCAATTTGGCGAGGTATGATGGTGTGAAGTATGGTTATCGAAGTGCGCAGTGTCAGGACCTATCTGAGATGTATTGTCAGACTCGGAGAGAAGGGTTTGGTCAGGAAACAAAACGGCGTATTATGCTTGGGACGTATGCGTTGAGTGCCGGGTATTATGACGCGTATTATGGCAAAGCTCAGCAAGCGAGAGAAATGATTCGAGATGATTTTTCATCAGCCTTCGGTGAAGTTGATGTGATTGTTACTCCCACCATGCCTACGCCTGCGTTTCGACTTGGTGAGAAGACTGATGATCCTGTACAAATGTACTTATCCGACATCTACACGATTTCAGCAAATTTGGGAGGGTTCCCCGCAATTTCTATTCCATGTGCCATGAGCCGTGATGGTTTGCCAATTGGGATGCAAATTCTTGGACGTTGGTTTGATGAGTTAACGATGCTGCAGGTTGCATTTGCTTTTGAGCAGGAGACAGATTGGCACTTAAAACGAGCACCGATCAGTGAGGTTATGGATGGCTGACATTGCGTGGGCAATTATTGGGGCTTCGTTTGCTGTACTGGTAGCGTTTCTCGTTCCGGTGTTGCACCAGTTGCGTAAAACTGCGAAGGAATCTGAGTTATTTTTCCGTCAGATTAATACTAAAGTTGACCCGCTACTGAATGAGGTGACGGAAGCTGCCAGTAACTGTAATGATATTTCTGATGATGTAAAAAATATCTCTGGTGACGTAAAGCATGGCGTTGCTAGAGCTTCACACTTATTTGTTGCGCTTGGAAGAGTTGCGGATAGTGTTGATACGGTCCACCACCTTGTACGTGGTAATACACTGAAAATGATGCTTAATCTGACGAGCCTTCTTGCCGGCTTACGTGCGGCGACCGAAACGATCAAGAAGGAAACTGGGACAAAAAAAGAAGGAGATTCAAATGGCAAACTATGATGAAGGGTTTTCGAGCGGTGCCGTAGCGTTTTCGTTTTTGAGTGGAGCGCTATTAGGTGCTGGCTTAGCTCTTTTACTTACACCTCAACCTGGGGAAGAAACTCGCCGTATGATCCGTGGGTATGCAAAAAGAGCTGAAAGTGACATTTATGGATTGGCTCGGGAAGCTACTGATAATGTTGAGGATGCTGTTGAGAAGGGCAAGGATCTTCTTCAAGAAGGGAAAAAGATTTTAGGTTCAGCCTATGAGTCTGGTAAGGACGCTGTAAAGCGTAAGCGATCAAAGTTTTCAGCAGATGAAGCCTAGTGACGGTAAGGCATCAGCTCTATTGAGACTACTTGCTATGATTTTTTTCCTCGTCGGATAATGGCGGCGCGATGGCGGGATATGATGTTGTCATTGGGCTTGAGGTTCACGCACAGCTCTTAACTCAGAGTAAACTGTTTTGTGGGTGTTCAACTGCTTTTGGAGCTGAACCAAATACTCAGACCTGTCCTGTCTGTTTAGGCTTGCCAGGTGCTCTGCCTGTTTTAAATATGGTAGCTGCTGAAATGGCGATCCGCACGGGGTTAGCCCTTAACTGTACGATCACAACACCAAACGTATTTTCACGAAAAAACTATTTTTATCCTGACTTGCCTAAAGGGTATCAAATCTCTCAGTTTGATCTTCCTATTTGCAAAAATGGCTGGGTGGATATTGACAGTCCACATGGTAATCAGCGAGTGCGCGTTAGAAGGGCTCATCTTGAAGAAGATGCGGGGAAAAATATCCATGGATCTAGTCCTGGTATTAGTTATGTAGATGCGAATCGTTGTGGAATGCCTCTTTTGGAAATTGTCACTGAGCCTGACCTTCAATCATCAGATGGAGCTGTTGCATATCTTAAGTTACTGAAGGATATATTGGTATACCTTGAGGTGTGCGATGGAAATATGGAGGAAGGGAGTTTGCGTTGTGAGCCTAATGTCTCTTTAAAGCCTCATGGACAGGTTGCATTGGGGACAAAGGTAGAATTGAAGAATATTAATTCATTTAAATTTGTTCAACATGCTGTGGATTATGAAATTAAACGGCAGGAAACTCTACTTACTGATGGAGAAAAAATAGAACAAGAAACGCGATCATGGGATGCAGAACGAGGTGTTAGCGTTGTAATGAGGAGTAAGGAAGAAGCTCATGATTACCGTTATTTTCCTGAGCCAGACCTTAAGCCAGTTAAAATCTCGACATCATGGATTGAAACAATACGGTCGTGTCTTCCTGAATTGGCCCCGGAGAAACGTAAGAGGTTTATGACTATGTACGGGCTGCCTGAATATGATGCAGCTTTGTTATCATCCTCACGGGCGCTTGCTGATTATTTTGAAAGTTGTGTAGAGCGTTTCTCTCAACCTAAAACAGTCAGTAACTGGGTCATGGGGGAGCTGCAGCATGCATTAAAAAATGACAATTGTGAAATTGCTGATTCACCGATGCAGCCGGAACGTTTGGTTGCGCTTCTAAAGCTTGTGGATGATGAAACCATTAGCCTTAAAACTGCACGAGAAGTATTTCTTGATCTTTTTCACTCATCAGAGATGCCTGATGATTTTATTCGTGAACATGGTTTGATGCAGCTTTCTGATGATAGTGAGCTAGAGGCATTGATCTCTGAAATTGTTGAAGCGCATCCAACGCAGTGCGAAGAGTATAAGTCTGGTAAGGAATCGTTATTGGGGTTTTTTGTGGGGCAGGTTATGAAAGCGTCGAAGGGTAAAGCAAATCCAAAGAAAGTTAATGTGCTTTTGAAACAATGCCTGATTGGTGAAATAATTCAGCCATGAGTGCAATTCAGAAAATTATTGCACGTGAAATTCTTGACTCGAGAGGTAATCCTACGGTTGAAGTTGAAGTGTTTGCTCAGAGTGGCGCTCATGCACGTGCAGCGGTTCCTTCTGGAGCATCAACGGGTAAAAAAGAAGCTCTTGAGAAGCGTGATGGGGATAACCAACGATATCTTGGAAAAGGCGTGACTATGGCCGTCAGGCATGTCATTAAGGACATTGCGCCATCTGTGATTGGGAGTGATGTAAACGACCAAGTTGGCATTGACAGGTTGTTAAAGGAGCTTGACGGTACTCCGAATAAAGGGAATTTTGGGGCTAATGCATTGCTTGGAGTATCCTTAGCAGTTGCCAAAGCTGCTGCGGAGGAGAAGAATCATCCACTATATATGCGCGCCGACGGCTCAAAAGAACATCAATTGCCGGTTCCTATGATGAATATTATCAATGGAGGTCAGCACGCGGACAACTCCTTAGACGTTCAAGAGTTTATGGTCTTGCCAGTTGGCGCAAAAAGTTTTCGAGATGCATTGCGCATGGGATGCGAAGTGTTTCATGCATTGAAGAGTATCTTGAAAAAAAATGGACAGAATACCGCTGTTGGTGATGAAGGAGGATTTGCTCCCAATCTTCAGTCAACTGATGAAGCGTTAAGCCTGATTATTCAGGCAATTACAGATGTTGGGTATGAACCAGGAAATGACGTGGTGTTAGCGCTGGATGTGGCGGCGAGCGAGTTTCATGTTGATGGTGTATACCAGATGAAGGGGGAAGGGGACGTACGCCGGACAAGTGCTGATATGATTGCTTACTACCAAAACCTTCTTGTGCAATACCCCATTGTTTCCATTGAAGATGGTTTGGGTGAGACTGATTGGGATGGATGGTGTGCAATGACTGAAAAGCTTGGAGAACAAGCACTTCTTGTGGGTGATGATATCTTCGTTACTAACCCTGCCATATTTAAACAAGGGATAGAAAAAGGCATTGGGAATTCTATTTTGATTAAAGTAAATCAAATTGGAACGCTGACAGAGACCATTGAAGCAATAGAGATAGCTAAAGCAAATGGGTATAGTACGGTCATGTCTCATAGATCTGGTGAGACTGAGGATGCTACGATTGCTGACCTTGCTGTTAGAACTAATACTCCTTTCATAAAAACGGGGTCGTGCTCTCGGTCTGATCGAATGGCAAAATACAATCAACTGCTCCGTATTGAAGAAGCATTGAGTTCTGATGCCCAATATCGTGGACGTGAAGCGATTAGTCACTTGAAGGTGTTATAATGACGCTGTATAGGCGGGTTTATTTTGCGGACTAATGTGACATGGAAGGAATTGGAGCGACGGCGTAAAGGCCGGCGGATGCTTCTTGGGGCAATGTTTGGACTTGGTATTTTATACGTTGGATCATCTTTATTAGGAGATACTGGAGTGGTGAGACACTACGACATGCTTAAAACGCATCAAGTGCTGACTGCTGACCTTGAGAAAGCTTCTTTGTGGAACGAAGTACTTGAAGGGGAAATTTACGCAATAAAAAATAATCCAATGGAACTTGAAGGTTTGGCGCGAACATCTCTAGGTATGGTTCGTGAAGGCGAGACGGTTTACCGATTTGTTGAATAGCCCTAGTAGACTTTGTTCACTATAAAATAAAAACCTACAGTTTTTCGAGACGACTGCGAGACAGTACTACGTATATGGGTCCTTCCATTCGTGATGCAGGCTTTAGATCGGGGTCAGTTGCGATCATAGGGGCACCAAATGTTGGAAAGTCTACTCTACTCAACTCGCTTCTCGGCCAAAAAACAGCGATAGTCTCGGATAAGCCACAAACAACAAGGCACAAAATTCTTGGGGTGCTGCGGAGACCAGATGCAGAGATTGTGCTTGTTGATACTCCTGGTATCCACCAGCCACGCTTTCAGCTCAATCGGCGTATAGTGCGTGTTGCAAAGCATGTACTGGATGAGGTCGATTGTGTATTTTTTATGATTGAAGCCAGGACTCATGCGGGAAGACAAGATTGCTCTATTATAGATCTCTTGAGAGAAAGGACATTGCCTGTCATTTTGTTGATCAATAAAATTGATCTTGTGAGGAAACAGAAGCTTTTGCCTCTGATCGATGAATGTAGGCAGCTTTATTCTTGGACGGACGTTATTCCTATTTCAGCGATGCAAGGAGATAATGTTGATCATGTCTTGGATGCAGCATCCACCTGTCTTCCTCTGGGTGAGGCGCAACACGATCTTTTGCAAGCACCTCATCAGTCTTTTCGATTTCTAGCCGGAGAGCTGATAAGGGAAAAACTATTGGCTAAAACATATGAAGAGGTGCCTTATTCAATTGCGGTTACCATTGAAGAATTTATTGAAGACGAAAGCCTTATTACCATCCAGGCGGTTATCCTTGTAGAACGACAAAACCAGAAAGCAATTGTCATTGGGAGAAAAGGTTCCCTGCTTAAGGCAGTAGGGTCGGAGGCACGGCAGGATATGGAAAAATTTTTTGGTAAAAAAGTCTTTCTTTCTTTGCTCGTATGTGTTGAGGAGGCGTGGAGAAATAATGACAATAAGTTGTTGGAGCTTGGATACTAAGAGTAGTATATTGTTGTAAAGAGAGAATGCATAGGCTAACGTGATGGACTTATGAGAGATTTTATCGAATCTTTCAATGTGGTTGTGAAGTTGTCTCTATTTTCAATGGTGGTCATCGCTTCTCTGATTCTATCTTGAAGGTATCGGTTTTCTGTAACTTTGTCTGGAAAAGCATCTAGAAAATCATTAGTTGAGAGATTAAGGCATTGACCCAGCGTATCGATATCAGATTCAGTAAGTGGTGCATAGGCATCACCGTAGTGAATAACCGCGCGGTAATGCTGTGACTCCCTTAGTCCTTCAATTCTAATCATGGTGAGATGCACTCCTAATATTAATCACAGACAACGAACTCAAAATGCTCCAACTCCCTGGCAAATTCTACCTGCTCTATCTATGGGGAGCAAGAGTGAGTGGAGGATTGATATGAAAATATGGGGGGTAATTCTGTTGCTGTTATTGGTTGCAGGCCCGTCTTGGGGGTTGGAGATTAAGAGCCTTGCTACCCCTGAAAGTTTCATTATTGACAGCAATAGTGAAGCTTACTATATCTCGAACATTGGTGGTTCTCCTGTGGAGAGAGACAATAATGGCTTTATCACAAAGCTAAATAGTAATGGAAAGGTTACTGGGAAAGAATTTATTAAGGGTGGAGTTGATGGTGTTCAACTACATGCTCCAAAAGGCTTAGCAATCATTGGGAAGGTGTTATATGTGACAGATATTGATCATGTATATGGGTTTAACAAGGAAACGGGCAGGCTTATTCATGCTATAGATTTGGCAGCTGAGGGGGCAAAGTTTTTAAATGATCTTGTTGCCACTGATGATGGAATTTTATATGTGTCAGATACTGCGGTGTTTGTAGATCCTAATGCACCACCCACGATTTTTAAAATTGAAACGGCAAACGGTTATGCGGTAAGTGTATACTCCAAAGATCCAATGCTCTCTTACCCAAATGGACTAATAATCAATCCTGAAACAAATATTTTACTTGTCAATACATGGGGGGAGGGGCGTATATTGGAGGTCCATGAGGGAGGCAAAGCTACGGTTTTTGCTGTGCACAACTCATGGAAAAATTTAGATGGGATGGATTATGATTCTTCTGGAAACCTGTATGTCTCAAGTTTTACAGGAGGGAACATTTTTCGTATAGCTAAAGATCGTTCTGTTACAGAAATTCTGAGTGGACTTCCAGCTCCTGCTGATATTAGCGTTGATCGTGCTGCCAATCAACTCTTGATCCCATTGTTTGGTGGGCATGTTGCTAAAATAGTCCCGCTCTCACCTTAAAATTGTAAGCTTTCCTTTTTAAGACTATGGGTTGGGATGGGCAGTGGAAAATATGTGCAAGTCGAGATTTATGTCTAATTAAGTCTAGGCAGCGGGCTGGGTCGTAAGGCTGAGTTTTTTAAAGTAATGAAGTCTGGATCTATAGCCGGTACGGGCATAGATGTGTATCTTTTCTTGATTGGTTAAGTAGCAGAACCTAACTATTTTTCAATGCTGTCAGGGCTCGTATTTTCAATCAACTTTTTAATTCGTTCCCTTGAGTGGAGCTCACGGCGCCGCTCCATATCCGCAATCCACTCATCAGAGTATAGCTCCGGATCGTTTTTCTCATTGTGTTTAGTACTATCGTCCAACTACAGAGTCTCCTGTCGTGTAGCTTTGGGCCAAGGAGTACAATTCTAACAAAAGTCCTTGTATTTCTAAAGCACTGTCTGCTGGTTCAAGAATATAGGAACATCTCAAGAAGTATATACTGCCTACATCTTCTCTACTATGTTTTATGAATAGAAATGGCGCGCCCGGAGAGATTCGAACTCCCGACCCCCTGATTCGTAGTCAGGTACTCTATCCAGCTGAGCTACGGGCGCGCGTCGAAATCAATGCGGGCAATGCCTGTGGATCGGCACTTTATACAGGGGGAGGTAATGGGGTGTCAATTAAGTACACTTCAAATGTTACATGTACAATGGAAACGCTTTCATCGAGGATAGGACAAGTACTATATAGAGCGAACACCGTACGGGTAGTGGAGAGAATTTTCTGGCCACCAGAACTCCTGTTGCGTAGTATATTTGCATGGGTAAGTCTAGATTAGGTGATTCATGAACAACAATATTCCGACTGCAATATTTGAAGTTGCTTCTCTCAACCTAGAGCGGCCGGTCATCCAGGTATTTGAAGATGGCATTTGCGATACTTGGACTTTTCAGGATATTCAAACTTCTTCCATTCAGTTTGCTAAGGCACTTCGTAATTTAGGATTTCAAATGGGGGATCGGGTTGTCATCCTTTCCGAGAATCGCCCAGAGTGGTGCATCGCTTATCTTGGTGTGGTAGCTATTGGGGCTATAGCAGTGCCGTTCGATATTCAATATTCTGCTGAGGAAGTATTAACATTAATTAATGACTGTGAACCACGTGGTATCATTGTTACTAATCGTACCTCTTCACTGCTTTCCTCGGATGTGAATGCCGAACATATTATTACTTTAGATAGCACATCTGTGCCTGAGCAAAAATCTTTCCATCACTGCCTTGAGAACCTTGGAGGGTTGCCCGAGGGTAAAGATTTGTTTTTCCAAACGATTCCTTCCGATGCAGCTGCATCACTTTTGTATACTTCAGGGACAACAGGTAACCCAAAGGGAGTTTTGCTATCGCATCGTAATTTATTATCCAATGCAGAGGCGATTCAAGCAGCTAATATCGCAACTCAAACAGACAATATATTGTCTATTCTCCCACTCCACCATGCATACCCTTTTATGGTTTCATTTTTAATACCGGTTCTTTTGGGTGCGAGAATTACCTTTCTTCAGACGCTTAAAGGCCCCGAACTTCTAGCGTGTGTACGCGAAGCGAAAGTTACAATTATTGTTGCTGTTCCACAAGTATATGCGCAGTTTCATCGTGCTATGTTAAGTGACTTGGAGTCTCGCCCGATTGTAATTCAGAGGGTAGCCTCGGCTCTGATGGGGCTTTCGGGAAGGATGAGAAGTTTGATGGACTGGAATTTTGGAAAGAAGTTTTTTTCTGAAGCTCATAAACGGTTTGGGCAGACACTTCGGCTATTGATTTCTGGAGGTGCGAGACTTGATCCGGATGTTGCTGGCTTTCTTTATCAAATGGGTTTTACCGTTTTAGAGGGGTATGGTTTGAGCGAAACTGCACCAATTCTTACGTTCAATCCATTAGAAAAACAAAAAATTGGGTCTGTTGGAAAACCAATGAATGGAGTGGAGCTTTGTATCGCAGCGCCGAATGAACATGGTATTGGAGAAGTTACTGCACGAGGACCCAATGTCATGCTCGGTTATTTCAAGAATGAAAAAGCAACAAGTGAAATAATTCGTGATGGCGTGTTGTGGACAGGAGATCTTGGCTATTTGGATCGAGATGGTTATTTGTTTCTAACCGGAAGAAGCAAGGAGCTGATTGTATTAGGGGGCGGCAAAAACGTGTATCCAGAAGAGGTTGAAGAGGTATACCGCTTAAGCAATGCAATCAGCGATATTTGCATAGTTGGGGTGGAGCTGTCTGTTGAAGGAGGAGAGGCGTTACATGCGGTTGTTCATCCAAATTTTCCATATTTGAAAACGAACAAAATTGGTAATGTGGAGGAGACAATACGAGGAGAATTGCACGGCTTATCTGGGCGTTTGGCCTCACATAAACGGGCGTCTGGTCTTACTATTGTTAAAGATCCTCTTCCTAGGACGAGACTTGGAAAGTTGCAGCGTCATCGTGTAAGGGCACTAGTTGTCTCAAAGTCTTCTCTGTCCTCATCTGGACTAATGACTGCTGCAGATGAGGAGATGATGAATACAGAGCCTGGCGTAAGTGTATTGGCTGCCTTGAGAAGTGTTATTGGAAGTAGGCGATTAGTTCATCTTGACGACCACCTTGGTTTAGATTTGGGGATTGATTCACTCCGACGAATTGATATGGTTGTAGCAATTGAACGAAAGTTTGGGCCTTTGCCAGAATCTTTTGCTGTAGAAGTTGCAACTGTTAGAGAGATTATCGAACAGCTTTCTACTCTTAAGCCATCTGGGAAAATCATTGAGCTTACGGCAAGTGACCAGAAGGAAAGAGTTGGATCATGGGCTGAAATCCTTAAAGGTGCTGGGGTTGAAAATATTAATTTGCCACTGCACGCGAAGAATGTAACGTGGCATCATCGTCTATTGGTTCGCTTAGTATGTGGATTGCTATATTGTATTGCCCGAGTAATATTTCGTGCTACAACTGAGGGCGTAAAGTATATTCCCAAGCAAGGTCCTTGTCTGTTGGCGTCAAATCATGCCAGTTTTATGGATGCGTTTGTTGTGGCTAGCCTTATGCCATATGATGTATTCGAGCGCACCTTTTTTCTTGGGTGGGAACAGTATTTTAGAAATCGGTTTACGGAAATATTTGCAGAAGCAGCTCATATTGTTTCCGTTGATGGAGAAAAACATCTTATGAAAGCTATGAAGAGTACTGCGGCCTTGTTACGCGAAGGAAAATTAGTTGTAATTTTCCCAGAAGGTTGCCGCACTCTTGATGGTTCGCTATTTCCATTTCGTAATGGGATAGGTGTTTTGGCGGTTGAACTTGGAGTGCCTGTTGTGCCAATCTGGATAAGAGGGACTTATCAGGCTTGGCCCATTGGCCAAATGTTCCCTCGTCCTGGGAAAGTTGCTGTTGTTTTTGGAAAGCCTATTTCTATCCATTCGGATGATAATAAAGACTCCGAGTTCAAAGGAAAAGATGAGTATGAAAATTTTACGTTGCGTGTTAGAGAGGAGATCGTAAAGCTGTCATGCAGTCAATTGTAGAACAAGAACCCAGCAAAATTTTAACTATCCTAAGCGATATTTCCCTAACGGGAAAAGGAGTGGTAACGGAGTGTTTATTAGATGAGGTTTTGGATGCCGGGTTAACCTCTCCAACTTATTTTCAAGCTGAAGGTGAAGACGCTGACTCAGCGTATCAAGGAAAATCTCCGGGTTGGGCAAAATATCACATACGTGAGTGGAAACGGGTTGTTACTGTGTATAAGGGTGGGCAGTCTGAATGGCGTTTACAGACGACGGAGACTCCATAGCGTGATATGACTTTTTGTGGATAATGGTCTTGTTTCGAATGGAAAGGATGCCCAGTAACAACGGAAAATAGTGGGTTCTACAGATGCCCCTTTTAAATCACTTGATTTTGTCAAGCGCTATCGAGGAGAGGCTGTAATGCTTTCCTCAGTTTAGACGCACCTTCAAATTGAATAGAATGGATGCCCAGTTGTGTTGCAGCATTCACAAATTCAATTCGATCATCCACGTACCAAACAGAATGGGCGGGCACGTTGCCGAGTTTTAACGCATGTTGATAGATCTCGATCTCTGGTTTTCGAGAATGGACTTCGTACGAGAGTATAGCAGTTTGTATGTTTTTTATGACCGGGAATGTGTTGTATAAGAATTCGTAGTGCATGGCATTAGTATTGGAAAGAAGAAAAATTTTATATTGTCTGCTGAGCTTTTGGACGAGAGATGATACCTCCTTATTTTCACTAAAACAGGAGTTCCATATTGCCCTGAACATGGAAAAATCTATGTCTAGCTCATAGGTGGATGAGATTTGGTTAAAAAAATCATGAGATGAGATGTTTCCTTTGTCGTAGCTATTAATCAGTGTGCTGCTGGTTGATTTTAGTGAGGTAAGGACTTGAACAGGATCAGCATGTTGTGGATTGGTGGAAAACTTTGCTAGCCCGTTAGCAATTTTACTGTGATCAACATTGATGATTACACTTCCAATGTCAAACAGGATTAGGTTAGGAGGTTTCATTGTCCTAATAGGATAGTTACTCGGATGAGTGACGTCAAAATTTCTTGAAGTATTTTCTATAATGGGATTTTTATATATTCAGGGACTCTTATGAATAGTATCTATATAGCAGCATATGTGGTTGTTTCTTGACTTCAGAAAAGGGCTGCTTTTAGAATGGGCCTTCCAAAGCACTCTAGCCAGATAGTTATACCATGCCATCAGAGATTGTCGTAATTGGAGGCGGCCTAGCCGGATCGGAAGCAGCTTGGCAAGTGGCTAAGCGAGGTATTCCAGTAACCTTATTCGAGATGAGACCGGTTGCAAATACTCCAGCACATAAATCTAACAATCTTGCTGAGTTAGTATGTAGTAACTCTTTTGGTTCTAATTCGATCCAAAATGCTTCCGGTATACTCAAAGAGGAAATGAGGCAGCTGGGGTCATTGGTGATTGGAACGGCGGATATGTGTAAAGTCCCTGCTGGGATGGCATTGGCTGTAGATCGACTTAAATTTTCTGAATACATCACGGAAACACTTGAGTCTCATCCAAAGGTAACGATTGTGAGAGAAGAGATCACAAATATTCCGACCAATAAGATTTCTATTATTGCATCTGGCCCCTTGACATCAGATTCTCTGGCAAATTCGATCAAAGATTTTACTCTTGCACCACACCTTGCATTTTTTGATGCGATTTCACCTATCGTGGATGCTGAAACAATTCATTATGAGACCGTTTTTAGGGCTTCTAGGTATGGTAAGGGAGGTGCAGACTATCTCAATTGCCCGATGGAAAAAGGTGAATATGATCGTTTCTACGACGCGTTACTCTCATCGGAAAAGGTTGTCCCTAAAGACTTTGAAAACCTAGAATACTTTGAAGGGTGTATTCCTGTAGAAGTAATGGCAGAACGTGGTAGGAAAACCCTTCTTTTTGGACCAATGAAGCCTGTAGGTTTAGTAAATCCACGGACACAGGCAGTATCACACGCTGTGGTTCAATTACGGCAAGAGGATAAATATGGGTCGTCCTATAATATGGTAGGTTTCCAAACGAAACTGACTTATCAGGAGCAAAAAAGAGTATTTCGAATGATTCCTGGTTTGGAAAATGCAGAGTTTTTGCGCTATGGGAGTATCCACCGAAATACCTTTATCAATGCACCTGCAATAATACGTAATACGCTGCAGGCAAAAATGAATGGGTCTATTTTTTTTGCGGGACAACTTACAGGAGTTGAAGGGTATTTAGATTCTGCAGCAACTGGGTTGCTGGCTGGTATCAACGCATCTCGTGGTTTTGAAGGGAAGGCATTAGTTGCTCCTCCAGAAACTACAGCACATGGCTCGCTAATCACCCATATTACCCAAAGTGATCCAAAATACTTTCAGCCGATGAATACTAATTTTGGCTTGTTTCCCCCGTTGCCAATAAAGATTAAAGAGAAGGAGGAGAAGAGACGTATGGTAGGGAGACGTGCATTGGAGGATCTTCAGTCGTGGATCAGGCAATACAACGTTTTTTAGACCATCTTAAAATTGAGCGTGGAGCGTCTCAGTACACCATTAGGAGTTATGGGGCAGATCTGCGTCAATTTCATGATTTTCTTTCTAGGACAGTTGTAGATTGTACTCCGGTAATGGTTGATACGGCTACGATTCGGGCTTTCTTGGCGGGGATGCGTACGAAAGGAATCAAAGCAACGTCAATTGCTAGGAAGTTATCCTCTTTGCGAAGCCTGTTTGACTACCTAGGGCGAGAAGGAGATGTTTCCTCAAATCCTGCTACTTCTATTGTGACTCCAAAACGGGAAAAACATTTACCAAAATTCCTTACACAGGAGGAAGCTTGTCAGCTAGTTGAAGGACCATCAAAATTGCCAGGACGATTTAGTCTTAGGGATAGGGCAATTTTAGAAACGTTGTATTCCACAGGAATCCGTGTATCAGAGCTAGCTTCATTGTCTGTTGAGGATGGGCTCCTTCCTGATGGATTGATTAAAGTTCTTGGAAAAGGCAATAAAGAACGATTGGTGCCTATTGGCAAACATGCAACTGCAGCTATTGTTATGTACCTTGAGTCTCTGGATGGTGCTCAAAAGGTAGAATCAAAGGCTGACTTCACCACTCGAACTCCATTGTTTAGAAATCGATTTGGAAACCGATTGTCTGTTCGAAGTGTTGAGCGTATTGTTGAAAAATGGAGTCGTCAGTTGCCAAATATTCCTTCAATTAGCCCACACGCACTTAGACATTCTTTTGCTACGCATCTCCTTGATGGTGGAGCAGATCTTCGGTCGATTCAGGAGCTGTTGGGACACGAACGACTTTCGACGACGCAGCGGTATACTCATATTGCTACTCAGCGTCTAATGGAAACATATGATAGTGCGCATCCGCGTGCCAAGAAGATAAAAAATAATTAGGAGAATTATATGTTACACAAGGTAAAGAGAGGTTTGGGGCAGATTGCTCCAGTTGAGCGAGGAAAAGTTAGGAGCACGACAATTTTGTGTGTGAGGCGTGAGAATCGCGTTGCCATTGCTTCAGATGGACAAGTTACGGTAGGAAGTACAATTATGAAAAGTAATGCTAGGAAGCTTCGGCGTATCTATCACGACAGAGTTTTGGCTGGTTTTGCAGGAGCTACTGCAGATGCACTAACACTTTTTGAAAAGTTCGAGCAAAGAGTAGAAGAATATAGAGGGAATTTGGCTAGAGCGGCAGTTGAGATGGCCAAAGATTGGCGTACTGATAGAGTACTTCGGCGTTTGGAGGCATTGATGGCTGTGGCCGATAAGAAGGCTTCGTTTATCATCACGGGTACTGGAGATGTGGTTGAACCGGAAGATGGAGTAATCGCGATTGGGTCAGGGGGCGGTTATGCTTTGGCTGCAGCGCGGGCATTAATTGCAAATACCGACCTTGATGTTCGTGAAATTGTGACGGAGTCTATGAAGACTGCTTCTGGAATTGATATTTATACTAATGATGCCTTACAGATTGAAGAGTTGATGCCATGAAGGATGTCGAAAATTTAAGTGTGAAAATGTCATCGGAAACTTTAGAAACACTAACTCCTCGCCAGATTGTTGAGGAGCTTGATCACTACGTGGTTGGCCAACGTAATGCAAAGCGTATGGTAGCGATAGCGTTGCGGACACGGTGGCGGCTGCAACAGCTTCCAGAAGAACTTCAAAATGACATCACGCCAAAGAACATTATTATGATTGGACCAACAGGTGTAGGAAAAACAGAGATTTCGAGGCGACTTGCAAGGCTCTCTGGAGCACCATTTCTTAAAGTTGAAGCTTCAAAGTTTACCGAAGTTGGCTATGTGGGGCGTGATGTCGAATCTTTAATCCGGGACTTGACTGAACTTTCAGTGAACATGGTAAAAGCGGAGCATCATGAGGAAGTTCAAGAGAAAGCTAAATTGTTAGGTGAGGAACGCTTGCTGGATCTTATGTTGCCTCCACCTACGACGAAGGCAGCCGTTGAGTCTGACATTGGTGAAGAAAATGGAGAAGGTTCAGCGTCGCCTACAGACTCATACATCCAAACAAGGGAAAAGTTGCGAGCTCAACTTCGTGATGGAAAGCTGAACTCGAGAAATGTTGAAATTGAAACCAAAGAAAAATCTGTTCCGATTGGGGTAATCTCAAACGTTGGAATGGAGGAAATTGAGTCAAATCTTCGTGAAGCCCTGGGAGGGCTTTTCCCTGCTAAGAAAAAGAGACGGACGATGAAAATTGAGGACGCTCTTAAGGCGTTGATCCATGAAGAGGCTCAGAAGCTTATTGATATGGATGAAGTGATTCGACTTGCTGTGCAGAAGGTGGAAAAAACTGGCATTGTGTTTCTTGATGAGATTGACAAAATTGCAGGAAAAGAACGCTCTGCTGGCCCAGATGTTTCTCGTGAAGGAGTGCAACGTGACTTGTTGCCTATTGTGGAAGGTTGTGCCGTCAATACTAAATATGGCATCGTGCGAACGGAGCATGTTCTTTTCATCGCGGCCGGTGCATTTCACGTAGCAAAACCTTCCGATTTAATTCCAGAGCTTCAAGGACGATTTCCAATTCGTGTGGAATTAGAAGCGCTCTCAAAGGATGATTTTGTTCGTATTTTAACTGAACCAAACAATGCGCTAATTACGCAATACTGTTCATTAATTGGGACAGAGGGTATTAGTCTTAAGTTTACAGATGATGCTGTGCAAGAAATTGCTGAGATTGCCGTTTTGGTAAATGAGCGTAGTGAAAATATTGGAGCGAGGCGTTTATTCACTATTCTCGAATTATTGCTTGATGAGGTATCGTTTGATGCACCAGATCTTGTCGAGAAAAAAGTTGCGATTGATGTAAACTATGTTCAATCTCGCCTTAAAGATATTGTGAAGGATGAAGATTTGAGTCGGTATATTCTCTGAGTGAAGTTTGGCTCGCATATGCATCAGCCTTTTGCTTGTTATGTTTTAATGTAGCACGCTGTTTTTTGCCTATACTAAGTCTAATGCTGTTTCCCTTTGAGGATTGCGTGGGGTGTTCGATTGAATTTTCTGATGTGTACGGATTTGATGTTTGCTGGTAATTAGTGAAAACGGTGTAGTGTCTAATGATGAAATCATTAATCAAAAAAGCCGATACCTTGATTGAGGCACTTCCATACATTAAGGCCTTTTCTGGTAAGACTATTGTCATAAAATATGGTGGGCGTGCAATGCTTGATCCCACCTTAAAAGAAGGATTTGCGAAGGATATAGTACTGATGAAATTTGTTGGAATTAATCCTGTGATTGTTCATGGTGGGGGGCCACAAATTGATCAGGTGCTTAAGCAGGGTGGTCTAAAGCCCATATTTCGTCATGGCGTTCGCGTGACAGATCAGCCCACTATGGACATAGTTGAGATGGTTTTGGAAGGAACCATCAATAAGGAGATTGTAGCGTTGATTGGGCGTCATGGAGGAAAAGGAGTCGGTCTGACTGGAAAGGATAGAAAACTGATATCTGCACGACCTTTATCTACTAAGGAATGGTTGAAGCGGATTGGTGCGATAGATAAAGAAAAAACGTCGATATTTTCAAGGCGGGAGGTTGATGGATATGGAATGGTTGGTGATGTGGAAAGTGTTGATATTGATGTATTAAGTAACTTGCAGGAAGATAAATTAATTCCTGTAATCGCACCTATAGCTTTTGGCGGTGATGGAAAAGTCTATAATATCAACGCTGATCATGTCGCGGGAGCAATTGCTAGTGCATTGAAAGCTGAAAAATTATTGATGCTTACAGACGTTCAAGGTATTAGAGGGGAACGAGGTGAGTGCCATCCCCATCTTTCACGCAGGGATATCAGGCAATTGGTCAAGAAGGAAATTCTCAAAGAGGGGATGCTTCCAAAAGTTCACGCGTGCCTTGAGGCTCTAAAAGGAGGTGTGAAGAAGGCGCACATTATCGATGGGCGTGTTTCGCATGCGTTATTGCTGGAAATTTTTACTGATGCAGGTGTTGGGACTGAAATTGTTGCTTAAATGAAACAAGAAGAACGGATACAGTAAGTTAATGGGTAAGTTTCTGCGTATTGATATTACAGTTCTAGGCAGGTAGTGGTCTTGGTAATTCCTTCTACGCATCGAATTCTCGTTAGACACTCGTCTCTTAATTCCTCGAGAGTATCTACTTCGACACGGACTATGAGATCATGATCCCCACAGACGGTGTAGACTCTTTTAACACCATGGATTCGACTCAAGGTTTGTTGGCAGCTTCGTGTGTGGTCTCCGACCACATCAACGAGGATAAATGCACTTACAGACATGACATCCCCTCCTAGGCAAACAGTGACAGTGTATCAGGTTTCATTCAGCGAGATGTCTTACAAAAGTTGGAAAACCTTATTTTTTTGTATGGGGGCATTTTGTAATTTCGATGAGTAGGGACTCAAATCAGAATAAGGGAGAGCAACAATGGCAGGTGCAGGATGGGGGTTGTGCCGTTGGGAATTCTCTTTTGGTCAGGAAAATTGCTAACCGTATTGCCAAGGATGGCCCAATAAATTTTTCCACATACATGGATATGGTTCTGTATGATCCTGAGTATGGTTATTACGAGTCTGATGTTGTGATTGGCTGGGATGGTGATTTTTATACTAGTGAGGATATTTCATCCATATATGGAGAGTTAATAGGTAAACAATTACTTGAGGCGGTGGAGCTGATCTCTAGCGATGGTCCAGTCACAATTGTGGAAATGGGACCTGGGCGTGGAACGGTGTGTCGGGATGTTCTGGGATTTTTGGAACGGGAGTTTCCAGCAATACGTTCAAAAATTCGCTATATCCTGATTGAACGAAGCGCTAAGATGGTTAAATTCCAACGAAATTTATTGCATCGTTTTCTTGCAGATGGCTGGCCATTATCATGGTCCAGCGGGCTTGAGGATTTTCTTCCAGAAGGCATAGAGGGTATTGTCTTCTCAAATGAACTAATTGATGCGTTACCTGTTCATCGAATAATTAATCGAGCTGGAACCATTCAGGAGTATTTTGTCACTTATAAAGATGGAAAATTTGTCGAGTTCGAGGGCAAAGCATCAGGGGAAGTTGAAGAGCATGTTCGTCGCTTTGTTTATGAAAATGGCATAGTTCTGAAAGATAGCATGCGTGCCGAGGTAAATCTAAATGCTGTCAGGTGGATGCAACTGGTCGGGAGAGTTCTAAGGAAGGGTATTGCGGTCACGGTTGACTATGGCTATCCTTCCTATGAGCTGTATTCGGCTAAACGGTCAGATGGCACTTTATTGTGCTATGTTCAGCATCAAATATCTGATAGCCCTTACAATAAGGTAGGGTATCAGGACATAACCTCGCATGTTGACTTTACGGCATTGGCCCTTGTGGGAGAGGAGAGTGGGTTGAGTGTAACAGGGTTTACCAATCAGCAAAGCTTTCTTCTTGGTTTGGGTATTGCAGAAAAAACCACTGGTTCCAATGAGGCAGTTGTGGGGAGGCTTATACATCCTGATGGTTTGGGAAAAACTCATAAAGTGCTAATTCAACATGCAGGAATGCCGGCTCCACGTTTGGCCGGTTTAAAATACCGACCATTTTTTAGTTCTTCCATGCTCAAAAGAGGGGCAGTGCATGTTGGTGGGTGAGAGCGTACCTCTAAATTATCTTCCTATTGCAATTTTTGCAATTATTGCGTTTGTGTTTTCGCTTGCGACTCTGACAATTGGAGGTTTAGTTCGCCCGTCACGACCTTATCACGCAAAGCTGAGTGTATACGAGAGCGGTGCTCCAGTATTTTCTGACGCACGGATTAAAATTCCGATGCGCTATTACGTTATTGCCATGCTATTTGTAATCTTCGATATAGAAGTGATCTTTTTATATCCGTGGGCTGTGGTATATGATACCCTCGGTATCCTTGGTCTTGTGGAAATGACTGTTTTTATTGCAGTTTTACTTGTTGGCTACGTGTACGCTTGGAAAAAAGGTGCCTTGGAGTGGGATGAGCCTGACCAATATAAAGGTTAAATATGGGTTATCTAAACCGACAGCTTGACGCAAATATTATTACTACAAATATAGATGCAGTTATTAATTGGGCAAGAAAGTCATCACTGTGGCCGATGAGCTTTGGTTTGGCGTGCTGTGCAATTGAGATGATGGCGACTGTATCGTCACGCTATGACTTAGATCGATTTGGTGCGGGGGTGTTTCGTGCTTCTCCTCGGCAAGCAGACCTCATGATTGTTGCGGGGACTGTTTGTAGAAAAATGGCTCCTGTGATTCGGAGAATTTACGATCAAATGCCAGAGCCTCGATATGTCATTTCTATGGGTTCGTGTGCGACGTCTGGTAATCACTATAACAGTTACAGCGTTGTACAAGGTGTTGATCAGTTTATTCCAGTTGACGTTTATATACCTGGTTGTCCTCCACGTCCTGAAGCATTGCTTGATGGGCTTCTAAAATTACAACAGAAGCTTCAGAAAGAGCGTGTTTTGGTAAGGTAGCAATGCATCCTGTCTGTGAAATTCTTGAGCGGACGTTTCCAGAATCTGTTCTGAGTGTTGATGTGCTCTACGGAATGCCTACTGTTGAGGTGCAACGCGAGGGATTGGTCTTGGTCGCAACGTTTCTTAAGGACAGTCCCGAGATGTTATTTGATCATATCACGGACATTTGTGCCGTTGATTATCCTGAGGACAGAGAAAGATTTGAGCTTGTCTATTTTCTACATTCATTACCAAACCGACAGAGAGTTGTGATTAAAACCCGCGTTCTCGAGGATGATCCTGTCGTTGAATCGGTTGTCACAGTTTGGAAGGGTGCGGATTTCTTAGAGCGAGAAGTATATGATCTGATGGGGGTTCGTTTTCAGAATCACCCAGATCTCAGAAGGATTTTGCTTCCTGAAGATTATAATGAGGGCCACCCATTGAGGAAAGATTTTCCAACTGAAGGGAAGGGGTGGCGTTGTCAGTTTGATTTTTTTCCTGATCTTGATGAACAGCCACGTTCTGAAATTGATCGTGATGCAGCAGCTCAGGAGCGAAGTGTTTTTGCAAATGAGAACGCATCGGGTAGTACAGGTGCTGAATCTAAAAACGCACCTCGTGAACAAGAATTTCTTCTCAATATGGGGCCTCAACATCCTGCTACGCATGGTGTTTTACGCGTGGTACTTGCTCTTGAGGGGGAACGAATCTCAAAGGCTACTGTTGATGCCGGTTACCTGCATCGTGGTGTGGAAAAGTTAGCCGAGGGACTTACTTATAGCCAAATTATTCCACATACCGATCGCCTAGACTATGTTTGCGCGATGACAAACAATTATGCCTACGTGCGCTCTGTTGAGGCTCTTTTGAAATTAGCAGTACCTGAGAGAGCTGAATATATTCGGACGATTGTTGCAGAGATGCAGCGTATCATTGGACATCTGTTTTGGCTTGGGACACAGGCTCTTGATATTGGGGCTATGACAGTGTTTTTTTGGACTTTTCGTGAGCGTGAAGAGTTACTGGATATGTTTGAGGAATTATGTGGTGCACGTCTAACACTAAACTATTTTCGTGTTGGTGGGGTGGATAGTAATTTTGATGCCAATCTGATCGCTCGATTATCAAGGTTTCTTGCCGCATTTCCTGCCCATATAGAAGAGTATGACACCTTGCTCGCGAAAAACAGAATTTGGCTTTCTCGTACCAAAGACGTGGCAGTAATTTCTGCAGAAGATGCGATCAACTTTGGGCTTACTGGCCCCGTTATTCGTGGTTCCGGTGTTGCATACGACGTTAGAAAGTTTAGTCCGTATGGTGTTTATGGAGATGTTGAATGGGATGTGCCGGTTGGAAAGAATGGCGATACATATGATCGCTATTGGGTTCGGATGGAAGAAATGAGACAATCGGTTAGGATTATTGAACAGTGTCTTGCTAAACTTCCCGATGGGCTAATTATGGCTGATGCGCCTGATATAGTTCCTCCCCCTAAGGAGCATGTCATGCGTGATATGCAAAGCCATATTCACCATTTTATTTTATTTACCCACGGTTTTCATCCCCCTTCTGGAGCAGTCTACTGTCCTACTGAATCTCCAAAGGGAGAACTTGGGTTTTACATTGTTAGTGACGGAAGTGCGCGGCCATATCGTATGAAAATCCGTTCTCCATCGTTTGTACACCTTGGGGCTCTTGACCATATGTCGCGAGGATACTTGGTGTCTGACCTTGTTACGGTTTTTGGTACTTATGACGTTGTAATGGGGGAGTGTGACCGATAAGAGACCACTTGCATTAACCTCTTTAATTTCTTGTGATAGGGCTCTTGCCTTAGCCGGGGTTTACTTGAGTTGAGGTTGTGAAAAAAAACGACAAGCGGCATCACAATTTCGCTATTTCGCTCGAAAAATGACCCGCATTAATTATTTTTGAGGTTATTGCTCTTTATTTCTTCCTCTGGTGCGCCTTTTTTGCTATAGTCTCCCGTCGAAAATGGGTCATTGTGCCCATGTAATGTCCAGTGAGGGTGAATATGTCAATGCTACTGTCGTATTCTAAAATGGTTTTGTAAATAAATGTTTTCACCGGAAGCTAAGAAAAAAATCCCTGAAATACTCAAGCGTTACCCGATCAAGGCTTCTGCAATGCTCCCACTCTTAAATCTTGCGCAGGAAGAAGAGGGATGGGTATCGGAGGACAGTATGCGGGAAATTGCCAGATTACTGGATCTTACGCCACCAAAGGTTTATGAGGTGGCAACATTTTATACGATGTTGAATCTCAAGCCTATAGGACGTTTTCACCTGCAGGTTTGTAAGTCCTTGATGTGTGCACTTGTGGGGTCAGATATATTGATTCAGTGGATTGAGAAGGAATTAGCCATAAAGCCTGGGGAAACAACGGCGGATAGAATGTTTACTTTAAGCACAGTCGAGTGTCTTGCTTCATGCGGTACTGCTCCAATGATGCAGATAAATAACGATTATTTTGAGCGGCTGACGTTTCCCAAGGTTCAGGAAATTTTTGAAGATTTAAGAACAACTGGGCAGTGTTCTCTAGCAACGGGGCCGTTCCGATGGCCAGACACAGAGGGCGGGGATAATGCCGGCATTTGAGAAAATTCTTTTAAAAAACATGGACTTGCCGGGCTATACCGGAACTCTGAAGCAGTATGAAGCTGCAGGTGGCTATATGGCTATTCGTGCCGTGTTGGGGAAAATGAGTCCTGCCGATCTTACTGATATCGTAAAACGGTCTGGTTTGCGAGGGCGTGGGGGTGCTGGTTTTCCGACAGGTGTAAAGTGGGGTTTTATTCCGAAAGATCACCCTGGTCCAAAATATTTATGCTGTAATGCCGATGAAAGTGAGCCAGGTACATTTAAAGATCGACAGCTGATGGAACGTGATCCTCATCAGGTGATAGAGGGGATTATTCTTGCGTCTTATGCGATTGAGGCAAAAAAGAGTTACATCTACATTCGGGGAGAGTTTTTTCTAGGGGCTGAAATTTTAAATCAGGCATTATCCGATGCATATGAGGCTGGGTATTTAGGAAAAAATATTTTGGGTTCTGGAGTGGCTCTTGACGTCTATGTGCATAGGGGAGCTGGAGCATATATTTGTGGAGAGGAAACTGCGTTACTCGAGTCGCTTGAAGGAAAGAGAGGAAAGCCGAGAACAAAACCCCCGTTCCCAGCTATATCTGGGCTGTACGGAAAGCCAACCGTTATTAACAATGTTGAGACTTTGGCCAATATTCCTCACATTGTCAATCGTGGGCCAGAATGGTTTATGTCCATTGGTTCTCCACCAAAGAGTCCTGGAACAAGAGTTTTTTCTCTTAGTGGGCATGTGGCGAGGCCAGGAAACTATGAAGTTCCCATGGGCATTACTATGCGTGAAATGCTTCAAGATTATGGGGGGGGGATGCGTGATGGTAAGAAATTAAAAGCCATTATTCCTGGTGGAGCTTCTGCTGCATTTCTCACGGAGCAACATCTCGATGTTAGGCTAGATTTTGAAGGGATTGCGGAAGCTGGGTCAATGTTGGGTTCTGGTGCAATTACATTTATGAATGAAGATACTTGCATGGTTTGGGCGGCAGAGCGGCTACTTGAGTTTTTTCATCATGAATCATGTGGAAAATGTACGCCTTGCCGTGAGGGTAGCATGTGGCTTTTGCAAATATTGCATCGTATGGAAGCGGGGCAGGGGAAACATGAAGATCTTGATCTTCTGCTTCGATTATGTGGAAATATTGAAGGCCAGACCGTTTGTGCTTTTGGCGATGCTGAAATTGCGCCTATAGTGAGTACCATTCGACACTTTCGAAGTGAGTATGTAACTCATATTGAGAAAGGATGCTGTCCATTTCGTGATAACCTAAAACGCATGGATGACGTAGATGTTTTGTAACGTAGTAAGCTTATTTTTGAAACGTATATTTGAAATGTTAGTGGTGTTGTAGATATGGGACTTGTGAAGTTGACTATAGATGATCGTGAAGTTGAGGTTGAGGAGGGAACTCTTGTCATTGAAGCGGCTCGGGAGCTTGGTGTAGATATTCCTCACTTCTGTTACCACCCAAAACTTGGCTATGATGCCAATTGTCGAATGTGCCATGTTGAAATTGAGAAGGTCCCAAAGCTTCAGCCTTCCTGTGCTGTTTCTGTAACTGAAGGCATGGTCGTGCATACTGATACTGAACGGGTCAATGAGTCACATAAATCTGTGCTTGAATTCATTCTGGCAAATCATCCGCTTGATTGTCCGGTATGTGACCAGGGTGGGCGTTGTGATCTTCAGGACTATTCCCATCGTTATACGCCAACTGTTAGTCCGTTTGAAGATGTAAAACGAGTTTTTGACAAGGAATATTTTAGTCCGGTCATCGAAAAGCAGATGAATCGTTGTGTGTCGTGTATGAGGTGCGTGCGGTATTGTGATGATGTTATCGATGCTAAAGCACTGGCTCCTACTGGACGAGGATCATCTACGGAGATTAAACACTTTGGTGAGCATCAACTTGATTGTGAGTTCTGTGGAGGCTGTGTGCAAATTTGTCCCGTAGGGGCATTTACTAATAGAGTCTCGATGTTTGACTATCGTCCTTGGATGCTAAAAAGGACTGATACTACTTGTGGGTATTGCGGGGATGGTTGTCAGTTGACCTTTCAAACCCGGGAGCAGCAATCGTCTGCAAATACAATCATTGAGGTGCAATCTTTTCATGGGACTGGGCGCAATAATGGCGATTTGTGTGCACGAGGCTATTTTGGGTTTGGTTTTCCAAACCATGATGCGCGGCTTACCCATCCAATGATCAAAAAGGATGGTGTGCACGTTGAGGTTACATGGGAAGAGGCAATCGAATATGCTTCACAGAGACTACTGGAAATCAAGGTGCAGTATGGTTCCGATGCGGTTGCTGGCTTAGCCTCTGCTAGGCTGACTAATGAAGATCTATATGTGTTTCAAAAATTTATGCGTACGACCATTGGGACCAATCAAATTGATTCCTCTATCAGGTATGGACATGTGAATGCTGCAATTGCCATGAAGCAGGTTTTGGGGGCTACCCGATGGACGGTTAGCTATGAAGATATTGTGCAAGCGGACACAATTGTTTTGTTGGGAACAAGTCTCACTGATACAAATCCCATTGTTGGCCTCAAAGTAAAGGAAGCTGTTAAGAAGCATGAGGCGAAGCTAATTACTATTGAATCTATAGTGCCTGTAATTCAAACTATTAGCAATATTGCGACTTTAGCGACATTGCATCTCCAAGCCAAGCCTAGAGGGTATGGGGCTGTAGTTTTAGGGATGATTAAATCTGTGATCGACAGTGGGTTGGAAAATGTTGATGTTTGCAATCGTTATCCCGAGTATATTCAGAGCATAAAACAAGCTGTGACATTGTTGTCGTTTGATGAAATAGAGCAGGCTTCAGGCGTACCAGCTGATCAGATAGCTAGAGCAGGAAAAGCATTGGCTCAAGCCCCACAGGGAATAATTATTTTGGGACAAGATGTACTTCGAACCGCTGGTGGATTCAACAATACTTTGAACGCTTTGGACTTGTTATTGATAACGGGAAAGCTTGATCATGAGCGATCGGGTTTGGCTGTTCTTACTGAGGAAAATAACGAACAAGGCGCTTTAGAGATGGGGGTTGTTCCTGAATATCTCCCGGGCCCTTCAGGTACGATGGATGATGGTGTTGTCGATACGATTTCTGAAAAATGGGGTAGAGAACCTGCTTCTGGGCTTGGGTTGCGGCTTCCAGACATGATTGCGGCTGCTCGTGATGGTAGAGTCAAGGCTATGTATGTTGTGGGTGAAAATCCGCTTGAGAGCTTACCCTCCTCCTGTAATGTATCCGATGGGTTGGCAAAACTTGATTTGCTTATCTGTCAGGAGTTATTTATGACAGAAACAGCCAAACTTTCCGATATCGTTTTTCCTGCCTGCAGTTATGCAGAAAAAGATGGATCATTTACTAATTCGGAAGGTATTGTTCAAAAAGTTAGACGTGCACTTGATCCTGTTGGCGATAGTCACCCTGATTGGGAAATCTTTACTCAATTGTCAAGTTTCATGGGTTTTCCTATGGACTATGAATCTGTCAAGCAAATTCAAGATGAGATAAATTGCTTTAGGCCTTCGGTTAACGAAAAAGTAAGAGTTGATCGTGACGTTCTAGATGGGTTTTTCAAAAGCGCTACTTCTGGTGAAAGTATTATGCAGCGGTATGCCGTAATTGAGGAGATTGTGGATCAAAGTACTCCGTTAACGCTTGTTGTTGGCCAAAGTCTTTTCCATTCGGGTAGAATGTCGACCTTTGCAAAAGGTTTGAATGCGATTCAGGACAAAGGAGAGTTGTTGATGCATCCGGACGATGGTTCGAGATATGATGTACGTGATGGATCGTTGGTAAAGATCGCTTCTGAGTATGGAAAAGCCGTTGTTCCTGTTAAGTTCAATGAGCGACGTCCGCAGGGGACAGTCTTTTTTCCAGAACATTTCAAGAGAGATATTGATGCAGTTTTATCTATGGTGACTGATCCGCTTACAGCTGTTCCGTATTGTCGGATAGAACAGGTCTCCATCACTCCTGTCCATTCCGAGGCTTAGATTATGGAAACGATTATCACAATAGGCATTATCATTTTCCAGATTGCTGTGGTGATGGCAATCATTCTGCTTCACGTCGCCTATTTAACGTATGCGGAGCGAAAAATTTTAGGATTTATGCAAGATCGTCTTGGTCCAATGGAAGTTGGCCCATATGGTATTCTTCAACCGATTGCAGATGGTATTAAGCTTTTCTTTAAAGAAGACCTAATTCCTGCGGGGGCGAATAAGGTGATTTTTACCTTGGCGCCTATTTTAGCTTTTGTCCCCGCGATGATTGGTTTTGCAGTGGTACCATTTGGAGTAGGGGATGAACCATGGATTATTAGTGATATCAATGTGGGAGTTCTCTACATTCTTGCGGTCACTTCAATTGGTGCCTATGGAATAATTCTTGGAGGCTGGGCTTCAAACAGCAAGTATTCTCTTCTTGGGGGATTGCGCGCTGCTGCTCAAGTTATCAGTTATGAGCTTAATATTGGACTTGCTATCGTTGGTGTATTGTTGCTTTCTGGCTCTCTGAGTTTGGTTAAAATTACAGAAGCTCAGGCTGGAGGGTTTTGGCATTGGTATGTATTTCCTCAATTTGTTGCATTTGTTATCTACAGTATTTCCGCAGTTGCTGAGACAAACCGTCTTCCGTTTGATCTTCCAGAGGCGGAAAGTGAACTTGTTGCAGGGTTTTTTACGGAATATAGTGGAATGAGGTTTTCGTTTTTCTTTATGGCAGAGTACGCCAATATGATTTTGGTGTCGTGTATTGCTGCGGTGCTGTTTTTGGGAGGATACAACTCTCCTTTTGAGTTTCTTGATTTTGTGCCGCCTGTAATATGGTTTACGTTAAAAGTTTACTTTTTCTTATTCTTTTTCATATGGATACGTGCAACGGTTCCAAGGCTTCGCTATGATCAGTTAATGAGGCTAGGGTGGAAGGTTATGTTGCCCATTGCACTAGCAAATATCATGATTACCGCTGTGATTGCATACTGGATGTGAAATGAAGGCATTGCTTCAATCAATTACATTTTCTGAGATTTTGGTAGGATTAAAAACAACTTTTAAGCATTTGTTTACACCTTCCGTCACTTTACAATACCCGCATCAGAAGAGAGTTTTGCCTGGGGGATATCGTGGAATGCTTTCTTTACTGCGCTATAGTAATGGTGTGGAGAAATGTGTTGGATGTGATCTCTGCGAGGCTGCGTGTCCTTCTCGAGTGATTACAGTGATTAGTGCAGAAGTTCCTGGAGAACCTACTAAGAGATATGCGAAGGAATATACTATGGACATGACACGTTGCGTGTTTTGTGGGCTTTGTGTTGAAGCTTGTCCAGTTGATGCATTAGGCATGACAAAAGAGTATGAATGGGCCGTATACGATAAACGCTCCCTTAAGTTAAATAAAGAGCAACTTTTAGAAATTGGCGATCGAGCTTTTCCTGAACGCGAGCGCCCGGTGCAGGATCAATATCATAACGTCGCCACTTTCAATATTGGCCGACCTCAACTTCCCCAAAAACCATAGTAAACGCCGGGACATTTGCAGGCTGCAATAATGCGGCTACGGAGGGCCAATGCGTGATTCTTCTTTTTTTTGAATAACGCTGCAGTGGTCTTCAGAGATGTCCATGCACTGGGATCTTAGCGTCTTTATGGAGGATGAGGGTTTTAAAGCGAGATGATAGCTATAGGTTGTATAGTGCAATGACCTGATCAAAAGGTTTGTCTGAGGTTTATATTTAGATGATTCTCTATAGTGTTGGAGATAGAACATTATGAAACGATTGCTCATTGCTGGCGGTTGCGGGTTTATGGGGAGCCACTTTGTGCGTTCAATGCTCTCTAAGACGGACTTGAAAATAATTAATGTTGATAAACTTACCTATGCAGGAAATCTTGAAAATCTAAAAGGGATTGTGGATAGCGATCATTATTGTTTTGTACGTGGAGATATCAGTGATCAAAGCTTTGTAGATGATTTGTACGCAAAAGAAAGACCGAATATCGTGGTCAATTTTGCCGCTGAGTCTCATGTTGATAGAAGTATTCTAGACCCAACGCCATTTTTTAGAACCAATACCCTTGGAGTGCAGGTTCTTTTAGAGAAATCAAGAAAATATGGTATTGAAAGGTTTATTCAGGTTTCAACTGATGAAGTCTATGGTGACAGGGAAGATGGTTTAGCGTGTGACGAAAAACAATATCTAAATCCCACTAACCCGTATGCTGTGAGTAAGGCTGGAGGAGACCTCATTAGCTTAATGTATGCAAATACCTACGGTCTTCCTGTCTTGATCGTGAGAAGTTGTAATAATTATGGCCCTTTTCAATTTCCAGAGAAACTTATTCCCTTCATGATTAAAAGTATTATGCTTGGGCATGCTTTGCCATTGTATGGTGATGGATTGCAGCGTCGAGAGTGGATTTATATTGAAGATTGTATTGAGGCTATATGGCGTGTGTTAGAAAGTGGTGAAGATGGGGCTATATACAATGTTACTGCACAGGATGAGCGCACGAATCTTGATGTGATTCATTCACTCTGCAAACTCGCTGGAGATGAAATGAAAGTAGACGCGAATAAGTTGAGTGAACATATAGAGTTTATTTCCGATCGACCCAGCCATGATCGGCGATATGCAATGAGTGCAGAAAAAATTAGGACTGCATTAATGTGGCGTCCTGCTATCTCATTTGAAGATGGCCTTCGGAAAACTATTTGTTGGTATATATCACACAAGGAATGGGTTGAGAGAGTGACTTCTGGTGAATATAGACATTATTACGATGCCGTATATACTCGAGCTTGGGGAAAAAATGGGTAGGGTGAGGGTCGTGGTAGTTGGGAGTAGCGGACAGTTAGGGAGTCACCTTGTTCCTGCTTTTGACGCAGCAAAATACGATGTTACTGCTCTTCAGCATCACGATATCGAATGTAGAGATCGCGAGTCTGTACGAACAGTATTGGAACCGCTTAATCCGAATGTGGTGATCAATTGTGGTGCATTGACTGATGTAGACAAGTGCCAAGATTACCCCAGTGAGGCATTTCAAGTTAATGCCCTTGGAGCTTTGTATGTTGCCGAAGTTTGTGCTCGTGTTGGGAGTCTTTGTGTTTATACGAGTACTGATTTTGTTTTTGATGGAGAAAAAGGAGAACCTTACTTAGAAACAGATTCCCCTAATCCAATTAATGTATATGGTGCATCAAAATATGCAGGGGAGATTCTTCTGAGGCAAGCCTGTCCACAGTGGCTTATTGTGAGAATTTCGAGTCTCTTTGGTCCTGTTCAGGAGGGGGTAGGCAAGGGAAGTTTCATTGATACGGTTGTGAAAAAGGCAAAAGCAGGAATGCCCCTTCAGATTGTAGATGACGTATATATGTGTCCAACGTATGTATGTGATATTGCACAAGCACTTGAACTATTAGTGCGCCAACGTGCGATGGGAGTATTGCATCTTTCTAATGCTGGCTGCACTTCATGGTATCGATTAGCAAAGAAAACATTTGATATTATGGGGCTTTCTCCTGCGTTGAAGTCAATCAAGGCTGCTGATTATCCTTATAAAGCAAAACCTCCAAAAAATTCTTCGTTGAACCGGAATATAAAAAATAATGAATTAGACGAGATTTTGCGCCCATGGCACGAAGCTCTTGAAGTGTGTCTTCAAGATGGTGGCTGCTAGAGTTTCATTTCGTGGAATTGGAGTCTTAGCTTGAGGCGTAAAATTTTTTCACATGAAAGAGTAAAACTTTTTGTTGAGTATAAGAGTAATTTGTAGACATATTTTGTATGAAAGCAATATTAAGAAGGCATGGAATGTTAAATAAGGAAAAATCTCGGAAAGAATCCATCTCATAGTTATGACTCAGGTGCCTAAAATTATTCCTCCAAATGGAGGAGCCCTAATCAATCTTGTGGTCTCTGATAGTGATCGTGACGACCTGAGGGCGTACGCAAGTCAACTGCCTTCTTTGCAAATCTCAGGGCGCTCTTCTTGTGATTTGGAATTGCTGGCAACGGGGGCATTTTCGCCTTTAGATAGATTTATGGGGTATCAAGATTACCAGAGGGTGCTTTCAGATATGCGGCTTGTGAATGGTCAGGTGTTTCCCATTCCCGTCACATTACCGGTTGATCCAGATCCAGTCCTAAAACTTGATTCTGATGTTGCCCTTCGAAATGCAAAGAATGAATTATTGGCTGTAATGACTGTTGAAGATATTTACCCTTGGGATATGGGTGAAGCGGCGCAAAAGGTTTGCGGGACAGAGGACCCTAGGCATCCTCTTGTTTCAGAAATGCACACTTGGGGAAAACTTAATATTGCCGGTCGGATGCGTGTGCTTGCCTTGCCAAGGCATTATGATTTTCAAATGTTACGTCTTACCCCAATGCAGACTCGGGCTCGATTGGAGGCCTTAGGACACTCAAATGTAGTGGCATTTCAGACACAAAGCCTTGTACATCGTGTACATGAAGAGCTAACAAAAAGGGCCATCGAAGATGTTGATGGGGCTCTATTGTTGCATCCTATTGTTGGCTTAACTAAATCTGGAAATGTCGATCATTATACTCGAGTGCGTACATATAAAGTCTTATTTGAAAATTATTATAATCAGAATCGAATTCTTTTGTCGTTGTTTCCACTTGCCATGCGCATGGCGGGTCCGCGTGAAGCGCTCTGGCATGCAATAGTTCGCCGTAATTATGGAGCAAACTATCTGATAGTTGAGCCAAATTATGCTGCTCCTGGAATAGACTCTGCAGGAAAGCTGTACTACGGTACGCATGATGCACAGGAGATTTTAGAACAGTTTCAAGACGAATTAGGTGTTTATCCTATGACTCTAAAAGACTTGGCGTATCTTACGGAAGAGAATAGATATGAGGAAGTTTCTAATATTTCTGATAATGTAAAGTTTGTGTCAATTTCTGATTCACAGGTTCAAGAAGACTACCTTGATGTTGGACAAACGCTTCCACAATGGTTTACACGAAGAGAAGCAGCGACAATCCTTGCGGAGGCCTATCCTCCGCGGCATCGCCAAGGAGTTGTGCTCTGGTTCACTGGGCTTAGCGGAGCAGGGAAATCTACGACAACCGAAGTTTTGACGGTGTTACTTATGGAACATGGACGACAGGTAACTGTTTTAGACGGAGATGTTGTGCGTACGCACCTCTCAAAAGGATTGGGTTTTAGCCGAGAAGATAGAGACATCAATATTAGAAGAATAGGGTATGTTGCCTCCGAGATTGCTCGGCAAGGTGGAATTGTTTTGTGTGCCGCAGTAAGTCCCTATCGTGCAGCTCGGAATGATGTACGAAACTTGCTTCCCAAAGGCCATTTTGTAGAGGTATTTGTTGATACACCACTGGCTGTTTGTGAGGCACGCGATGCTAAGGGAATGTATGCTAAAGCACGGCGAGGGGAAATTACTGGTTTTACTGGTATAGATGATCCGTATGAAACTCCACTGAGTCCAGAGATTACATTGGATACTGTTACGTATACTCCTGAGGAAAATGCACGTCGTGTTATGGATGAGCTAATCCTCAGAGGGTTTATTCGACGATAAGGGTTTTTGAAAGTGTTTGTTGTGTCCATTCTTAATAAAATTTACTGTGTGTTAGGATGAAGCAGATCATGATGGTGCGGCAATACAGTCAAGGGGGTTGGTATGAGCTCTCTTGTTCTTGAAGATGGATCAGTGTTTATGGGTCAGGCGTTTGGTGCGTCAAAGTCTATTGCTGGGGAAGTTGTTTTTAACACTGGTATGGTTGGGTATCCAGAAACACTCACTGATCCATCTTATGCAGGAGAGGTTTTAGTGCTCACTTATCCCCTTGTTGGAAACTATGGTGTTCCTAGTATGAAAAATGGAGTAGCTCTCGATGGTTTATTTGAATCGTCGAAAATCCAAATTCAAGGTCTCATCGTGTCTGATTATGCAGAGTTCTTTAGCCATTGGAATGCGGTAAGGAGTTTGGATGACTGGTTGAAGGAGTTTGAGGTACCTGCGTTGTTTGGGGTTGATACCAGAATGTTGACCAAACATCTGAGGACGAAGGGTACGATGTTGGGGAAAATTGTTGGTTCAGAATCAGGATATGAGAGTATCCCATTTTATGATCCTAATGCAGAGAATCTTGTGGCAAAGGTAAGTGTTGGTTCACCGATCGTATACTCGGGAGGTCCATCAAAAGTAGTTATCATCGATTGTGGGTGCAAAGAGACAATTGTGCGAAGCGTAATTCAACGTGGACCAACAGTTATGAGAGTCCCATGGAACTATGATCTCGCTAATGAGGATTTTGACGGGCTTATCATCTCAAATGGACCTGGTGACCCTAAACAGTGTGGGGAGACAGTGGAAATTGTTAAGCAGGTTATGAAAAGGGGGAAGCCTGTTTTCGGTATTTGTCTTGGGAATCAGATTTTAGCATTGGCGGCTGGGGCTGATACCTATAAGTTGAAATATGGGCATCGTAGTCAGAATCAACCATGTCGGGAGGTAGGAACGGAGCGATGTTATATTACCTCACAAAACCATGGTTATGCAGTACGCCCTGAGACCTTAGGGGATGACTGGAAAGCATGGTTTATAAATGCAAATGATGGAACTAATGAAGGTATTCGGCATCATTCTCGGCCTTGGATGAGTGTGCAGTTTCATCCAGAGGCTGCTCCTGGCCCCTACGATACTGGATATCTCTTTGATGCATTTTTGGATTTACTATGAGAGACGGAGTGTGCGTCTGTATATACATAATATCTATATGCCTGCCATCAATTTCTTTTATGGGTTTTAATGTCTATTAAACCAAAGAAAATCCTCATCCTTGGAAGTTCTGCTTTGAAAATTGGCGAAGCGGGGGAATTTGATTATTCGGGAAGCCAAGCTATTAAGGCTCTGAAGGATGAAGGTATTGTGACTATTCTTGTAAATCCAAATATTGCAACAATTCAGACATCTAAACATTTGGCCGACCAAGTATATTTTCTTCCAGTCAATGCCTCGTTTGTTCGTGATGTTATAGAAAAGGAAAGACCTGACGGGATTCTTCTAGGGTTTGGAGGACAAACCTCCCTCAATTGCGGTTTAGCCTTGGATGACGATGGGACATTAAGCGAATTTGATGTAGAGGTTCTTGGTACTTCAATACAGACTATTCGAGAGACTGAAGATCGGAGTTTGTTTGTAGAAAAACTTTCCGAGATTGATGTTTGCACGCCTCGAAGTGAAGCGGTAACGTCGGTTGATGATGCCATTCGTGTTGCGCAATCCCTTAACTATCCCGTCATGATTCGTATTGCTTATGCTTTGGGAGGCTTGGGGTCTGGTATCTGCATGTCTGATGATGATTTGCGCGAACGTGCGACTAAGGCATTTAGGCACACCAATCAGGTTTTGATTGAGGAGTCGCTTGCTGGTTGGAAAGAAGTTGAATATGAAGTCGTCAGGGACTGTCATGACAACTGTGTCACGGTATGTAATATGGAAAATGTTGATCCCATGGGTATTCATACTGGGGAGAGTATTGTTGTTGCTCCGAGTCAGACGTTGAGCAACCGTGATTATCATTGGCTTCGGAAAATCTCAATCCAAGTTATACGACATCTTGGAATTATTGGTGAGTGTAATATCCAATTTGCGTTTGATCCATATTCAGAGGCATATCGCGTTATTGAGGTTAATGCGAGGCTCTCCAGAAGCTCTGCATTGGCCTCAAAGGCTACCGGTTATCCCTTAGCGTACGTTGCGGCAAAACTTGGGCTTCGGTATGGCCTGCATGAATTGCCCAATCAGATGACGGGTATAACCCAAGCCTGTTTTGAGCCTGCTCTTGATTACATTGTGGTGAAGATGCCTCGATGGGATCTCAAAAAATTCAATTTGGTTTCGAAAAAGCTTGGGTCGGGGATGAAATCTGTTGGTGAAGTCATGGCGATAGGAAGAACATTTGAAGAGGCCCTGCAAAAGGCGATTCGAATGTTGGATATTGGAATGCAAGGGGTGATTGATAAGCAAAAGCCCCCTTTCTCTTCCAATGATATTGAGCAAGAGATAAGCGAACCAACGCCAGACAGGGTTTTTGTGCTTGCTGAGGCGATGAAGAATGGGATGTCTGTCGAGCGGATTTATCAACTATCCAAAGTTAATAGATGGTTTCTATATAAGATTCTTCATATTGTGAAAATAGCTCAATCTTTGGCTGAATGTCAGGAGGGGTTGGATTCTACTGATCATGGTTTGTTGATGAAGGCGAAGAGGGCAGGCTTTAGTGATTTACAGATTGCCGGTTTGTTAAATACGAAAACTGTTTCAATCACAGCTACAGCCGTTCGAGATTGGCGTCGAGGTGTGGGTATTGTGCCGTATGTTAAGCAGATTGATACGCTTGCAGCGGAGTATCCAGCTAAATCTAACTATTTGTATCTTACTTATAATGCCCAAAGTGATGATGCCGAATTTTCTGAGAAGCCAGCAGTTGTTGTTCTAGGTTCCGGAGCTTACCGGATTGGAAGTTCCGTGGAGTTTGATTGGTGTTGTGTCAATACCGTGCGAACTCTTCGCGATACTAGCCGGCGGACCATTATGATCAACCACAACCCTGAAACTGTTAGTACCGATTATAACGAATGTGATGCCCTCTATTTCGAGGAAATTAGTTTGGAAACGGTATTAGAGATTGCCCAAAAAGAAAATCCTATTGGTGTCATCCTGTCAATGGGTGGGCAGGTGCCCAATAATCTTGCGATTTCTTTACATTCAGAGGGAGTACCTATTCTTGGGACTCCTCCTGCGTCTATCGATCACGCTGAAGATCGACATAAATTCTCAAGACTTTTGGATGAGCTTGAGATCAAACAACCAGCGTGGCGTGAACTCGTTGGGCTAAGTGAGGCATTAAGTTTTGCTAAAATTGTTGGTTACCCCGTCCTCATTCGCCCCTCGTATGTGCTCAGTGGTGCAGCGATGGGGGTGGCCTCGAATGAAACGGAGTTATCTCGTTTTGTCGAACGTGCAGCCAGCGGCTCTTCAGAGTTTCCCGTAGTCATTAGCCAATTTTTGGAGAATGCTAAGGAACTTGAAATGGATGCCGTTGCTAAAAATGGGGAGCTTGTGCTTTACGCGATTTCTGAACATATTGAAAATGCGGGAGTACATTCTGGAGACTCGACGTTGGTTTTTCCCGCACAACGTACTTATCTTGAAACTATCAGGAGAATCAAGAGAGTTAGTGAAAAAATTGCCGCTCGTTTAAATATTACTGGACCCTTCAATATTCAGTTTATCGCGAAAGACAATGAAATCAAAGTAATCGAATGTAACGTGAGAGCATCGCGGAGTTTTCCCTTTATTTCAAAGATTTCAAAGGTAGATTTTATTGATTGTGCAACACGAGTAATTATGGGAGATGACGTTTCATCGTTTGATGGGGCAATTAGAGAAATTGATTGTGTTGGTGTGAAAGCACCCCAGTTTTCCTTTACCCGGTTAGATGGGGCAGATCCAATATTGGGCGTCGAAATGGCATCGACAGGGGAGGTTGGTTGTATTGGTGATGACTTCGAAGAAGCATTTCTCAAGGCAATGCTATCTGTTGGATATAGATTTCCAGTAAAAACCATTTTGCTTTCTACTGGACCCGTGGAGTCAAAGGCAGCTTTTCTGGATTGTGCAATTTCACTATGTGCAATGAATGTTAGTTTATATGCAACAAAAGGAACCGCAGAGTTTTTGCTGTCTGAAGGAGTCTCAGCAACTAGATTGTATTGGCCTTTGGAGGAGACACAGCCAAATGTCATGGAATATTTGAGCCACGGAAAAATTGATTTGGTGATTAATATTCCTAAAAACTATCAAGAAAAAGAGCTAACCAATGATTATCTGATTCGCCGAAAAGCTGTTGATATGGCCGTTCCATTGATTACAAATATTCAACTTGCACGGCGCTGGGTAGAAGCCATTTC
This sequence comes from uncultured Nitrospiraceae bacterium, assembly GCA_964463965.1. GTDB lineage: Bacteria > Nitrospirota > Nitrospiria > Nitrospirales > UBA2166 > UBA2166. The sequence goes on from CAYXED010000005.1 coordinate 103,065, forward strand.
CAGAAAACAGCGTGATGATTTGAGAGTTAAGAGTTGGGCTGAGTATTGACTCGTAAGAGGCGCTTTCGTTTGTGAAGGAGGTAGTTGCTTATTTAATATAGCGATTAGTATTGTGTTTCATCGGATGTGAGATAATTTTTTTGGTGACTGGTGTTGAGCATGAGGCTTTTACGGAAGCTCTTCTAGCACTTCTCGTTGCATTAGTTGAATGGCTTGGTCCGCTGAAGTCGCGAGTTGAGGATGTGTTGAAGAAAGCAGCCTGATTTGAGAGAGATATTCAAGGTTTCTTGCCAAAAGTCGATAGATATCCCCCTCTGCCATGCTTGTTTTTTTGCAGAGGTCTTCCCAGGACGTTGAAGGATCGTTAATCCATTGTTCTGGGAGAGCTGCAACGTCAGCTCGTAGCAACGAAGGCTCTTCATAAGTTTCAATTACTCTCGCTAGTTTTCGTACATGCTTGAGTCGTTCCATCAGTTCTGGACTGATTTTTGGGAATGCTGCTGGACGGTCATCATCAAAGGCGATACTTGCCATCACCCCGGCAAGTATCGATGGACTAGTACCTTCTAGCGCATTGGACCTAATTAGTTCTGTTACTAGAAGTGATGGACTGATTCTGATGTATCGTGCCCATTCCCCCACCCCTGTTAACTGGTGGGTATTTGTCACATAGCCAAGATGCTGAAGTACGCTAACACGCTTTTGAAAAGTTCTCCACAAGCCACTCTGAAGCTTCTGGATGGTATTGGTATATTCTTGGAGTTGTATGCGGGAAGAATTTGCACGCGAGAAGTCTTTTCCGCATGATTTTTGTGATGGACAAGTTGGGCATGGAAAGTTTTCGCTAAGTGTTTGCCTCATGTCAGGTGTCAGTGTATCTATCAAATAGGGATTCATGTCGGGAAAAACTTCTTGAGTTTTGGGAGAAATAGCGAGAGGTTTTTGGGGGAATGAGTGGATATCAGTTGCGCTGGATCCGCTGCTTTTTACTATGGGAACTGGTATTGTCGCATCCAAAATATTTTTAACTGCGCTAACTGGGTATTGTGCGATAGTTCCATCAGAACGCATTGCCGTGATCATTGGTTTGTTCTTCCCATGCGTATGATATAGACGTAACACAACCACGCGCCGTTTTGACATCGAAATAACTCGACCTGGTGTTAAGTATGGAATACGCGCTGCAATCTCTGATGGGGGAGTGATGCGAGGGTGAAATTGCTTGCTGGTTTGAATGACAGACTGCTGAAAGCTGTCCCATTGGGTGATCCAGTTTTCACATGGGCGTGAAGGATATATGGCAAGAAACTCTTCAAGCGAATCAATCTTTTTTTGAAGGGTTTCGGCGCGCGCATTTATTTGAAATTGGGAGAAACTTTGGTCCAGTATTGTTCGAATATATTCTTGAGGGTACGCTTTTAGTAGATTGAGAACCATGGAATACGAAATTTCGAATTGGCTTTGTAGGGGCTCTGGTTTACCAGTCAATCCGTCTGTCAATCCCATGAGGTCGATATATGGAGATGGTGTTACGATGGCAAATCCGACTTTGTCTTTGCTTCGTCGACCCGCCCGCCCAGCAATTTGTTGAATCTCCCCGACAGTCAAATCGACAAATCCCTGACTTTTCCTGACGTTAGATTGGGTTATGATGACCGTGCGAGCTGGAAAATCAACTCCTGCTGCGAGCGTGGTTGTTGCGAATACAGCATCAAGGAGACCTGCACGCATTAGTTCTTCTATCGTAATTTTCCATGATGGAAGGTGTCCAGCATGATGCGCAGCGATTCCGTATTGGATAACTTGCTTTCGAAGTGGATGATTTTTGATGCTTGGATACGATGCTGTCAATTGGTCTATAATTTTTGTAATAGCTGTTTGACGTTTTGTCGATAGCGTGGGTGAGGTATGCCTAAATGATTCGAGGGCATTATCGCAAGCACGGCGAGAAGTCAAAAATACGATTGCGGGAGTCAACCGCCTAGACTTTAGCGCCTGAACCAGGTCAATGGGGTGAATGGATGGAGGCATGTATCTCGATAATAGATTTATCTAGGATCAATGGAACCAAGAATTGTACAGCTTATCATAACTCTGCTGATGGGCAGAACATCTCTTCATAAATAAATAAAATGGGAAGGATCATATTATTTTCTAAACCACAAGTAGATGGTAAAAGGCATGAATGATATATTGAGAATCATGGACGAAAAATTTACCAACAAATTAGTTGAAGAGACTAGCCCATATTTACTGCAACACGCACATAATCCCGTTGATTGGTACCCATGGGGGGAGGAAGCTCTTGTGCGAGCACAGGCAGAGAATAAGCCAATTCTTCTCTCGATTGGCTACTCTGCATGTCATTGGTGTCATGTAATGGAACGAGAGTCATTTGAAGACCACGAAACGGCAAAACTGATGAATGAGTATTTTGTTAATATTAAGGTTGATAGGGAAGAACGTCCTGACCTTGATGATATTTATCAGAAAGCAGTCCAGGCTTTTATTGGGAGAAGTGGAGGGTGGCCATTGACTGTGTTCTTGACTCCAGCTCAGGAGCCGTTTTATGGTGGCACGTACTTTCCTCCTGTGCCCCGTTACAAAATGCCAGCATTTCGGGATCTTCTCACGGGTATTGCAGAAGCATACCGAGACAAGCAGAACGATGTACGACAAAATGTTCAACAAGTTACCGCAGGTTTAAGGCGACTTGCAGCACCTCAGCCATCTGAGGGTTCTTTAGATACTGCCTTGATTGATGATGCTGTCAAAGGGTTTTCGAGTTTTTACGAGCCTGTAGATGGAGGCTTTGGCAGCGGTCCAAAATTTCCCACCTCGGAACCTTTTCAACTGTTATTACGTCATTATCACAGAACCCACATGGAAACCTCACGCGATATGGTTCTTCACTCTATGAGAAAAATATCAGCTGGAGGGGTATATGATCACTTTGGAGGGGGGTTTCATAGATACTCGGTTGATGCAAAATGGTTGGTGCCCCACTTTGAAAAAATGCTTTACGATAATGCACAGCTAGTTCGTTTATATGTTGATGGATGGCGTGTCACTAAGGCTATTAGGTTTCGGCAGGTAGTTGAGGAAACTCTTAAGTATATTAGCCGAGAACTTATTTCTCCAGAAGGTGGGTTTTATGCTGCGCAAGATGCCGATAGTGAAGGTGTAGAGGGAAAGTACTTTGTCTGGACTCCTGGGCAAATCAATGAAATTCTTGGTGATGATCTTGGTTCAGAAATGCGTCGAATCTATGACATAACAGAACATGGAAACTTTGAAGGCAAGTCTATTCCCAATCGAATTGATAGTTCAGACCTTGATGAAGGAGAGATGAAAAGGGTTGATTTGTTATTAGCTCCCGCTAGGAAAAAGTTACTGGAGGTTCGTGAACAGAGGATTAGACCGCAACTTGATAATAAAATATTGACTGGGTGGAATGCGTTGATGGTTTCAGGAGTATTAGATGCATATCAGGCATTTGAAAACCCACAATACCTTGCTATGGGGGAGAATGCGTTAGATTTGTTGTTAAATGTAGCCTATGAAGATGGTCATTTACATCGAACGATAACCAATGGCAAAGCAAGGCTTAATGGATATCTTGATGATTACGCCTTTTTGTGTGCTGCATTGCTTGATGCATATGAGGCTACGTTCAAGGACTACTATTTGAGGCATGCCATTGACTTGGCCTCAATCATAGTTGAGCAGTTTTGGGATCCACATGTTGGCGCGTGTTTTTTTACCGCAAATAATCATGAGAAATTAATTCAGCGAATGAAGGTTGGAAATGATGGACCCATTCCTTCAGGTAATGCTGTTGTAGCAATGAGTTTTCTTCGGCTATTTTCGCTCACAGGAGAGCAAATTTATAATGACCGTGCTGAAAAAATATTCAAAATATTTCGTGTGGAGATGGAAAATAATGGATATGGCAGTGCTGCTATGCTTAATTCCTTAGATTTTTATCTTGAACGACCAAAAGAAATAGTAATTATTGGAAAGAGGACGGATCCACACGTGCAAAATATTTTATCTGAAATCCATAGGAAATATATTCCTCGTAAGGTTGTGATTCTTGTTGACGATCAGAGCGATGAAGTGCCGGTCATAGCTAAAGATAAGAAAGCCATAGATAACAAAAATACTATTTACGTTTGCCATAATTTTGTTTGTTCTAAACCGGTGACGACGTGGGAAGAATTGAAACCATTGTTGTAGCTATAGTTGTGCATAAAGTGAGTATTTTAGTCATCTATTTTGATGGATTGATGGAAGTTATTTTTCATAGTTGAATTACCACAAGGCGGGTGTTATCCTCTGCCGTCCATAGATTATGTCTAAAGCATAGGGGTTCCATGGCAAAAATTGAGAAAGCTTTGATTAGTGTTTCTGATAAAACTGGTATTGTTGCTCTTGGGCAAGGGCTACATGATTTGGGAATTGAGTTGTATTCTACTGGGGGCACTGCAAGTGCCCTTCGATCTGCGGGTATTCCTGTGATTGATGTTGCCTCTTATACAGAATCTCCTGAGATTCTTGAAGGGCGCGTAAAAACGTTACACCCTCGAGTACATGGGGGAATTTTAGGAAAAACAGATGATTCTGGTCATCTTGAAGAAATGGAGCAGCATGGGATTACTCCAATTGGCCTTGTGGTAGTCAATCTTTATCCATTTGAGAAGACTGTGTCTCAACCAGAATGTTCTTTCAGTGAAGCAATAGAAAATATTGATATTGGTGGAGTGGCTTTGTTGAGGTCTGCGGGTAAAAATCATGCGTTTGTTAGCGTATTAGTTGACCCAGATGACTACCATGTTGTCATAGATGAATTACAAGGTGATGAGCGAGAGGTCTCTCTAGAGACGCGCCATAGATTATCTGTAAAAGCATTTCAACATACTGCTCGCTATGACAGCCTTATTGCGAGCTACTTGGATAGTAATATTTCGAAGGAAGAAGCCTCTTTCCCTGCTTTTCTCCCCTGTCATTTTGAGAAGATTGACGCTCTCCGCTATGGCGAGAATATGCATCAGCAAGCCGCTTTTTACAGGGAAGTTGGTGCGAATGGGCCATCAATTGCAAATGCTACTCAGCGGCATGGTAAGGCAATGTCCTTTAACAATGTATTAGACGCTAATGCTGCTATGGAATTAGCGTTTGAATTTGATGCTCCTGCTGCAGCAATTATCAAGCACGTTAATCCATGTGGAGTGGCAGTTGATGAACGCCTCGTTGATGCTTTTGTGAATGCACGCGACACTGATCCTCTCTCTGCATTTGGAGGTGTAATTGGTATAAATCGTTATGTTGATGTTGAAACTGCAAAAGAAATTACCAGTAATTTTGTTGAGGTTGTTGTTGCGGCTGGGTTTTATGAAGATGCACTTGCTCACCTAAAGCAAAAGCGAGATTTGCGTTTACTAGACCTTAACCTCGATGAAACTAAGACTACTGTTTCAACGCAGGGGTGGGCTTTGGGAATGGATATGAAGCGTGTTAAGGGAGGACTTCTGCTCCAGGGGTTTGACCCTCCTGTACAAGGGGACTTTACCAATCTAAAAGTTGTGAGTGGACGATCACCTACCGAAGAAGAATTGACTGCTCTTCGATTTGCATGGGGAGTGACTAAACATGTTCGTTCCAACGCTATTGTCTATGCAAAGGGTAGTAAGACAATTGGTATTGGAGCAGGGCAAATGAGTCGCGTGGATTCTGTTCAACTTGCGGCTAAAAAGGCTTTGCGTTCACTTAAGGGAGCAGTGATGGCATCTGATGCGTTTTTCCCCTTCCGTGATGGCATTGATGAAGCAGCTAAGGCTGGTATTACAGCTGTGATTCAGCCTGGTGGATCAATTCGTGACGATGAAGTTATTCAAGCTGTTGATGAACATGATATGGCTATGATTTTAACTGGCGTAAGGCATTTTCGTCATGCCTAAGTCTGCTTAGTTTGTCCATGCGCGTTCTCGTCATTGGTGGCGGCGGTCGGGAACATGCGCTTGCCTTGAGTATTGCCAAAAGCCCACGTGTTAATAAGGTATTTTGTGCCCCAGGCAACCCGGGTATAGCAAAATTTGCTGAGTGTGTACCAATAAATGTTGGAGATATTCAGGGGTTGCTGTCATTTGCACATGATAAGTCAATTGATTTAACCATCGTGGGACCTGAAGCGCCACTTGCTGATGGGATTTCAGATAAATTTCGACAGGCACGTCTTTCTATTTTTGGGCCAAGTCAGATGGCTGCCAGAATTGAAACGAGTAAGGTTTTTGCCAAAAGGCTTATGGCTCAGTGCAAAATCCCTACGCCCATGGCGGCTACATTTAGTGATTCGAATCTTGCAAGGGACTATGTTCGTACTCGTGCTTTTCCTGTAGTCATTAAGGCCGATGGTCTTGCTCAAGGTAAGGGAGTTTTCATTGTTACAACATTGAATGAAGCTGAGAATACCATCAAAGAACTGCTTGAGAAAAAGGTTTTTGGCGCTAGTGGGTCAACAGTCATAATTGAGGATTTTGTTGATGGCAATGAATTGAGTGTTATGGCGCTGACTGATGGGAATACGGTTGCTCCGCTACTAGCGTCGCGTGATTACAAAAGAATTTTTGATAATGATCATGGTCCAAACACAGGAGGAATGGGGTCATTCGCTCCTGTGCCCTCAGTAGATTCTTCACTGATGACCAAAATTGTAGAGCAGATCCTTCAGCCAATAGTAGATGGACTGTCGTCGCTGGGAAGTCCTTACCGAGGATTATTGTATGCGGGTATTATGCTGACAGCAGATGGTCCAAGGGTTTTGGAGTTCAATGCGAGATTTGGTGACCCAGAAACACAAGTTGTACTATCTCTTCTTAAAACAGACCTTATTGATCTATTGGATGCAGTTGTAACTCATCGTTTGGATGCCATTCCTCCGATAGAATGGCATGAAGGTGCTGCAGTATGTGTGGTTCTAGCGTCCAAGGGGTATCCTGGAACCTCAGATTTGGGGAAGATCGTGAGTGGGTTAGATATTGAAAAACCGGATGGTTCCACCGTTTTTCACGCAGGTACGAGAAGTATCGGCGAAAATGTTGTGACTGCGGGAGGGCGTGTATTTGGTGTAACTGCTAGAGGAAATAATCATGAAACTGCGCGTCTAAGCGCATATAAGGCCGTGTCACAGATTACTTTTGATGGCATGCAATATCGAAAAGATATTTGCACTGGAGGGGTTTAAAAATGAATAAAGCTGATGTTGCAATTTTTATGGGGAGCAAATCTGATTTGCCTTTGATGCAAGAGGCGGCAGCAATTCTAAAAAAATTAGATGTATCGTATAGTATGACCGTGACATCTGCACATCGTACTCCAGATCGTACAGAGGTCCTTATTAAGGAGTTTGAGGCAAATGGAGGACAAATATTTATCGCAGGGGCTGGTAGTGCCGCTCATCTTGCGGGGGTTGTGGCAGCCAAAACAATTCTTCCTGTGATTGGAGTACCTATTGATAGTTCCCCTCTTCAAGGGTGGGATTCATTATTGTCAACGGTGCAGATGCCAGGAGGAATTCCTGTTGCGAGTATGGCTGTAGGAAAAGCGGGAGCAAAAAATGCGGGAATTTTCGCTGCACAAATTCTTGCGAGAAAAGACTTAGCTCTCGCAAAAAGGTTGTTGGCCTATAAAGATGAAATGACAAAGAAAGTTCTCGATGATGCTGATTCTCTTGATGGGTAGTTTTGGATCTTCAAAGTAATGGGATTAAAGAAATAGTTTGGTTAATTTGTTGTGACACGTGACCACAGGGTTACAAGGAGAGATGTGCTGTCTGGAGGCATTGCGCTTCCTTTTGCCTTGCAAGCTTTGTTGGATTCAGAGGTGCAAGGGACAGTTCTTGGTCCGATTCCTTTTTTGGACGACAGGGCTAATCCGAATACTATCACTGAGGATGCAGATACGATTATCCCTTTTGATTTGACTCGTTTAAAAAGCTGGGTTACCCCTGAAGATAAATTTTATATTCGAAATCACTTTCCAATCCCAAAAGTTTCTAATGCTTCTGACTGGAATATAAGTGTTAATGGGCATGTGAAACATAAGCAGCGCTTGTTATTTGGTGAATTGCAGGCTCTGCCACATGTTGAGCACTTTGTGACGTTAGAGTGTGCTGGAAACTCAAAGCGGCGTAACCATGGTTTGGTGAGTAATGCAAAGTGGTCAGGGGTTCCTGTGTCAGTAATATTAGAAAATGTGGGGCTAAAGTCTACCGCTACCCATGTTGTTTTTCGTGGAAAAGATTCTAGCGCTGCTGGGGGGGATTCCTTTGCCCGATCACTATCTATTAGCGAAGTGATGCGTCCTGAAGTAATACTGGCAACTAAAATGAACGATAAACCTTTGCCTCCTGAACATGGCTTTCCTGTTCGACTCATTGTTCCGGGATGGTACGGTATGGCCCATGTTAAGTGGCTTGATGAGATTGAAGTAATTGATCGACCGTTTCACGGAAAATATCAAACTACGTTTTATGTAAATCAGCTCAAGTCCTCTGTAGAGGGGCTTGGTAGTGAGGAGGCTTGGAGGCCATCATTAATAACCAAAATTCCAGTAAAGTCTCTTATTGCAAGGGTTCAGCGTAATTATCACAAGGTAGGGAATGTGTATCAAATTTCTGGAGCTGTGTGGGGTGGGCACTCTCCGATAAGATCTGTTTACATTAAGATCAAGGGAAGTTCTGATTGGAGCCCTGTTGTGCTGAAATCGCACAATCACTTATTTGCGTGGACTCTATGGTCCTATGAATGGCGTGATCCAACGTTAGGAAATCACTCATTGCTTTCTCGTGGAATTGATGGAAAGGGCTTACATCAACCTGCGAGACGATCTTCTCGTGTTCGTGGCCCCTATGAAAATGTTGAGATTGTTACCCGGCGAGTTAATATCTCCTGAATCCTGCAACAGCCGTATCAGGAATCAAGCATTAGCCGTGTTTCTGTGTGGGGCCTCGGAGGCAAACTCGTAATAAATAAAGACGATTAACTTATTACGGTGCTGACAGAGGGTCTCTTGTTCTAGAAGGATCCTCGGGTGTGGTTTCTGAGGAGGGTGTCTCGTCAATCATCTGGTGGTCGATGGGCTGCGCGCCTTCAACTTGTTCTGACGTTACGCCCTCATCAAGGTTGTCCAAAACGGATGAGCTCGTAGTTGCTTGCTTGCTGAGAATAGCCAGGCTAAGAGATGTCAACATAAAGATTGAAGCTGCCCACACAGTGGCTTTGCTAAGAAACGTCCCTGGTCCTCGCGATCCAAAGACAGTCTGACTTGATCCGCCAAAAGCAGCTCCAATTTCTGCACCTTTTCCAGATTGCAGAAGAACGACTCCAATCATCATGACGCAGATGAAAACATGCAGTATTATGAGAAATGTGTATAGCATCTAAGTTTCCTTATTTGACGGCAGAGTTGACGATGATAGCAAAGTTCGCTGGATCTAGACAAGCCCCGCCGACAAGTCCGCCATCAACGTGTGGCATTGACATAAGAGCGTTAATGTTCTCAGCGGTGATGCTACCCCCATAGATGATTCTTATCGATTCTGCATCCACTGGGCATAAAAGTGAACTTAGATGCTTTCGAAGGTGCTCGTGTGCATCGTTAGCTTGCGATGGTGTTGCAGGGGTTCCACATCCAATTGCCCAAATTGGTTCATATGCAATGATTAGTTGGGTGGGGTTGATCAGATTGGTTCCGTCTAGGGCCGACTCTAGCTGGTGAGAAAGGACATTTGATGTTTTGCCCGTGTCACGCTCTTCTTGTGTCTCCCCAAGGCACAAAATTGCTGTCAGGTTATGTTCAAGTGCAGCCTTGATTTTTTGTCGGATCGCAGTATTGTCCTCATAGAAGATACGGCGGCGCTCAGAGTGACCAATGATAACGGCTTGGCATCCATGGTCGGCTAGCATGATTGGGGAGATTGCTCCGGTGAAAGCGCCATGAGGCTCCCAGTGGACATCTTGTCCTGCAAGGCCAATTGGCGTGGTTTTAATTGATTCTGCAACGACGGACAATGCAGTAAATGGGGGTGCTAAAACGATGTCTGTGGCGGATATTTTTGAAATAAGAGGGATCAGGGTTCCAGCATATGCACGTGCCTGTTCTATAGTTTTATGCATTTTCCAGTTACCAATCAGAATCGGTTTTCTCATATGCACACTATGTGGAGTGTTTGAATTGGAAGAGCTCTACATGCTTGTCAGCGAACAAAATACAGGTGACGTTTGATTATCCTATGGTGTCTGGTAATGCCGCAAGCCCAGGTAAATTGTTTCCCTCAAGCAATTGCAAGGCGGCACCTCCTCCTGTCGAGATGAAGGATATATTTTCAGATTCATGTGCTCGGTGAACAGCTAAGCCTGTGTCTCCTCCACCTACGATACTCATTCCGTATGCATGGCCAACAGCATGTGCAACAGCTAATGTGCCACGTGAAAAGGCATCTATTTCGAATACTCCCATCGGGCCATTCCAAAGAATTGTTTTTGCATTTTCAATTGCCTCCCTAAAGAGGCGTGATGATGCTGGTCCGATATCTACACCAATCCAGTCGTTTGGAATTTCTTGTACTGTTACAATTTTTGTCTCTGCATCTGCACTACGATGTGTTGCGACGACGCAATCGACGGGAAGATAAAACTTAATTCCACGAGCAATAGCATTCTGGTGAATTTCTCTTGCAAAATCGAGCATGTCATCCTCAACCATTGAAGCCCCAATTTCAAGGCCAATTGCTTTCAAGAAGGTGAAGGCCATACCTCCACCAATAATGACCTTGTCAACGGTCTTTCCCAAATTATCAATCACGCCAATTTTTCCAGAAACCTTTGCTCCCCCAAGAATTGCTACAAATGGACGGGTAGGTGATGCAATGGCGTTTTCAAGATACTGGACTTCTTTTCGAAGAAGGAGTCCCATGGCTGTTGTTTTAACAAATTGAGTAATTCCTGTGATGGATGCGTGGTCTCGATGAGCTGCGCCAAAGGCATCGTTTACATATACGTCACAATGGGCTGCTAGAGCCTTTGCAAAAGACTCATCATTACTTGTTTCACCATTGTGAAAGCGTACGTTCTCAAGCAGCAACACATCTCCAGATCCCATCTTTTCTGTAAAAGCTGCTACCTCTTCTCCGATACAATCTGGTGCAAAGGGGACTTCTTTTTTTAATAATCGGCCTAACCGTTTGGCAACTGGAGCCAGGCTTTCATGCGGGTCATATTTTCCATTTGGCCGTCCATGATGTGAACAGAGAATAATTTTTGCACCTTGGTCAATTGCATAATTAATCGTTGGTAGAGTAGATCGGATTCTAGTATCATCTGCGATGATAAGTCCGCCATTATTTGTATCGAATGGAACATTGAAGTCAACGCGTATCAAAACACGTTTTCCACTAATTTCTATATCTTCAATCGATACTTTTTTAATGTTCATCTAATAGAAACCTCTTTCGGCTTTGTTGCTTGATTCATTTACCACAACGGCACTAATTTTTGTGATCTGAGATATATGCAATAAGGTCGCGAATTCGGCAGGAGTATCCCCACTCATTGTCATACCACGCTATGATTTTAATCATGCGACTTCCCAATGCACTGGTCAGTGGCGCGTCAATGATTGCAGAGTGAGGGTTTCCATTTAGATCAATAGAAACTAATGGTTCCTCTGAGTAGCCGATAATGCCATTTAAAGCTCCATGAGCTGCTTTTTGAAAGGCTTGGTTAATTGTAGCTTTGTCTGCATCTTGTTCAAGCTCAACGGTTAGATCAATCAGGGATACGTTAGGAGTTGGAACTCTAATAGCCATTCCATCTAACTTGCCCTTAAGGGATGGAAGTACCTCATAGAGTGCCATTGCGGCTCCAGTAGTCGTTGGCACCATTGAGAGTGCAGCAGAACGAGCACGCCGGAGATCTTTGTGTGGCAGATCGAGGAGTTGCTGATCGTTGGTGTAGGAGTGAATTGTCGTCATCAAACCACGTTTAATGCCGAATTGCTCGTGTAAGACTTTTGAAACTGGTGCGAGGCAGTTTGTTGTGCAGGAGGCATTTGATATAACCCGATGAAATTTTGGATCGTAGTCAGATTCATTGACGCCCAGAACCACAGTTACATCAGGGCGCTTTGCGGGTGCGGTAATGATTACTCGTTCTGCTCCAGCTTCTAGGTGTCCAGCGGCGCTGTCTCGATTAGTGAAATGTCCTGTGGATTCAATTACAACATCTACACCAAGGTTTTTCCATGGCAATGCCGAAGGGTCTTTTTCAGAAAAAACCTGGATTGAACTTTTGTTCAGCACCAACTCATTCTTAGTAGTCTCTACGGGTAGATGGAAAGTTCCATGTATCGAGTCGTATTTAAATAAGTGGGCAGCTGTCTTCACATCTGTCAGGTCGTTTATTGCTGCCACATCAAATCGGGTATCTCCAAGAAGAGTTCGAAGTACCGTTCTTCCGATTCTACCAAAACCATTTATTCCAATTCGTACTGCCATATACTCCCTTTTCTATCTCTATAGCCCTATTGCCTCTTGCACTTTTTGCATTGTGCTGTTTGAGGTTTCCCCAGCGCGTTTTGCTCCTTCTTTTACCACATCCTCTACCATTCCGGGGGATGCCTGAATTATGCGACTCTTTTCCCATACAGGGTTGAGTAGTCTGACTAAGGCATCCGATAAGAACTTTTTACAATCAATGCATCCAATTTCTCCACTGCGACATTCACTGTTAACTTGGTCAACAACGGGAGAATCTGAGTATACCTTGTGTAAGTCGTAAACAGGGCATACGTCAGGATTTCCAGGATCTTTTCGCCGCTTTCTTGCAGGATCCGTCACCATGGTTCGAAGTTTTTCTCTCACAGTTTCTTCAGAATCTGAAAGATAAATTGCATTGTTGTAGCTTTTGCTCATTTTTCTCCCATCGATTCCAGTAAGCTTTGGCACTTCTGTAAGTAGTGTTTGTGGCTCCTTAAAAACTGGTTTGTACAGTGAATTAAATCGCCGTGCAATGGCTCGTGTGAGCTCCACATGGGGGGCTTGGTCAATCCCAACAGGGACAAAATCTGCGTTGTATATTAGGACGTCTGCTGACTGGAGTATCGGATATCCTAAAAATCCATAGGTTGAAAGATCGCGGTCCTCAAGTTGTTCTTGTTTCTCTTTATACGTTGGGATTCGTTCAAGCCATGGAATTGGTGTAATCATGGATAATAACACGTGCAACACAGCATGGTTTGGAAGGTCAGATTGAATGAAAATGGTAGATTTATTTGGATCAAGTCCTGCAGAAAGCCAATCAAGTATCATTGCGCGTGTAAAGGCCTTAATTTTGGTTGTGTCTGAGTAATTTGTTGAAAGCGCGTGCCAGTCGGCAACAAAGAAATAGCCCTCATAGGATTCTTGTAGTTTGGTCCAGTTTAAAAGTGCGCCGCTTAAGTTTCCAAGGTGTAAACGGCCGCTTGGTTGCATGCCACTTAGTATGCGAGGTTTCATCCCAGTGTACCTGTAAGTATTGCCATTGTTGCTAAGCTAACGATCGGCCAAAATAATGTACTCATGATGTGGAGCTGTCCGTCAAATGCGATAAGCACGATAACGATCATCATCCCATATGGCTCAAGACTACTCAATGCCCTTGCTTGTTTATAAGGCAAGAGGCCTACTGCAATGCGACCACCATCAAGAGGTGGTACTGGGAGAAGGTTAAAGAGCATCAACAGTACATTGATATAGATGGAGAAGACTAACATTTTTCCTAGTGGGAGTAGAAACATTGCAGTGGCATCGTGAGGTACGCCTGGAGAGTGTAAGGAAAATATCTCGTTGGCTAACGATGGTTCGGCAGTAAGGATTATGCGTAGAAAAACACCACTGATAATTGCAAGAATGAGGTTCATCCCTGGTCCTGCTGCCGCCACAAGGACAGTGTCTCGTTTAGGGTTATGAAGGTTGTAGAAGTTTACTGGGACGGGTTTCGCATATCCAAAAAAGACAGGGCTTTGGAAAACGAGGCACATTATGGGGAACAGCACACTACCTATAGGATCTATGTGGGGCTTAGGGTTTAACGTTAGACGCCCAGCAAGCTTGGCGGTGGGGTCTCCTAAGTAATTTGCAACCCATCCGTGAGCAAATTCATGGAGAACCATTGCAAACAAAAGGGGAACAAGTTGATAGGATAGTGTGAGGAAAATGTGTTCAAAGTAATTCATCAATTGCTAGCCTGGGCGGTTCATTGCTAGTTAGTTATTGCTCAACATAGAGACATCTACACAACTATATAATTCATCACCGATTAGTGCCATGTTTTACCATTCTATTAATTGATTTGCACGATTGTTCCTCGCTCGACCTTGAGAACAAAAAGAGGGCGTTCGAGGAGACCGTTTGTGGTCATCGAAGCTGGACCTGATAGGCTGGGAAAATCATGGAGCCGTCTGAGGTGCATGCTGACTTCAACGCTGTTGGTAGCTCCTTCTGTAAGTGTGTGTAAAATAATTCGTGTGCTGTCATAAGCGAGAGCAACTAATTCTGACGGATCGGTTTGATAGTGGTAGCGATAAGAAGTTGCAAAATTTTTCATGATGTAATTTGTGCTGTTCATATTGAGAGGGTCCACAAATACGGCTCCTTCTATAGACTTTTCGCCGTACCGAAGTAAGTCTGGTGTATTCCAGCCTATAGTGCCGAGAAGTGTTATGTTCATGTCGTGGTAGTGTAGATGAGATGCGATTAGCCCGACTGTTTTATGATCATCTGGTAGAAAAATAGCGTCAAGACCCGGAAAATACTCTTCGCGCTCCTCCTCCTCTTCTTCGAGTGGAGGCAATAAAGTGCCATCACGTTTCAAGTCCTCAGTTTTAATGATCTCAATGTATGAGCCAAAATCAGTTTCTCCGGGAGCGTAGGAAACGGTGGCAAGGACGTCCCCATCTAAGGTAGTAACCGTTTGTGAAAAGACACTTGATAATTGGAGGCCGTATGGATCGTTGGGAGAGAGAATTGCAAATTGTGTCATTCCCAGTTCTAGCATTGCGTAGCGGGCAATGGTTTGGCCAAGGAGTTTGGTGGATACAGCGGTGCTAAATAAAAAATCCCCATTAGTGGCTGTATTAGGAGGTTTGTGCGCAGTTGGTGACAGAATAGGAATTTCATGCGTAGTGGCCCATATTTTGAGGTGATCAAGGTTATCGCTGAGCAATGGACCAATAATGGCAATGGGTTGAAAAGTATCCGAGATTTTCGTGGCGTGTTCAACTAGGGTGTGATTACTTTGGGTAATATCGACAACTACTAGACCAATTGAGGTATTTGGCTGCGCTTCTGTCAGTGCGAGGCGAATTCCGGCAAGGACATCAGTCGCATAGGATTCTAGGGGACCGGTCAACGGAAGTAAAACGCCAATGATATGCTGTTGGCGTTGTAGGTTCGCGTGTAGTTCGTTAAGTCTTGTGGTTGCCATACTAGTATATGCATGATCAGGAAATTGGGTTTGTAGTTGCTTTGTTAGGTCAGAGATCATAAAAAACTGGTGTTTCCCTTTTTGATCATAACGTTGAATCAAGTGCGCTAGCGCTGAGTCTCCAGGAAACTTTGTGGGGTGGTTTGTACTCAGCACGTGCAGCTCATTCATCGTGAGAGTTACCTGAAGGAGGTTTTCAATTTGCGCAACAATGGATGGTCGGTCGTTTGGCTCTGCTAAGGCATGCTGGCGAAGTAGGGTCTCCACGGTTGTTACTCCGTCGCCCTTCTCTGTATAGAGTGCAGCTATGTCTTGTAGGGTTTCATAGACATCTATTAACTCTACTGGTGGTAGCAATAGGAGGCGGCTCTCAAGTTGATTGATCGCATTTTCGTAGTCTCCATTGCGCGCGTATGTTTCGCTTAGGAGTTTATGTGCGTCGAGTAGTGTCTCAAGTGAGGTATCGGCTGCAAGTAGATCTTTTAAGAGGGTAATTGTTCGAGTGTCATCATAGATGTCGTACGCATGATTCGCTTGAGCTAGGGGGGAGGTGTCCTTTATTTCCTGAAGGGTAGTGAGATAAAAGTTTAGTGTTGAATCTAGAGGGGTCTGTGCACTCGATGGAGAGGTTATGGTGCTTAGTCCTAGTATCAGTATAAACAGTAGTTTATGGATGGGGATTAACATGCGAATACAAGTTTTTTTCTGTAAGGCGTAAGTCTGTGGAGTTCAAAGAATGTGCACATCAAGCGGTACACGAGTAAGAGTGGAAATGCTAATAGGGCAGCCGCCCTGGGTCTAAAGTTAGCCTTTTATGAGCTCGTAATATGTTGATAGCAGGAGGCGAGTCGCCACTATACGGTCGGGGTAAAGACCTTGTCAAGGCGTTTAGAATGTTAGGGTGAGTGCGTTTTTATCTTCTGTATACATTGACAAATATGGTAAAGTCATCACAATGGGTAGTATGTCATTAGGTCTTACACCACAAGAGCAGGATCATTGCCTCGACCGTTATCTGCAGCATCTCTTGTTAGAGCGTGCGTGTTCTCCAAATACGATTGACAGCTATCGGAGAGATATTAGACGTTTTCTCAAATTTCTGACGACTGACCGCCAGAAAGACTTTACTAATCTCTCAAGAGACGATGTTCAGCATTTTTTGGCTGCTCTGCGAAGTCAAGGGCTATCTAATTCCACTGTTGCACGGTGTATGGCTGCAGTCAGGGGTTTCATAAGGTTTTCCGTTGATGTGGGGGATTTGACGTGCGATCCCACATTCAAATTGCAGGTTTCTGCGGGGCGGCATGCGCTTCCGACATTTCTTTCTGAAGATGAAGTCCATCGTCTCCTTGCGGTACCTAAAGGAGAAGGATCAATCGCAGAACGTGATGATGCGATGATTGAGTTGCTCTATGCAACTGGCATGCGCGTATCCGAGCTTGTTATGCTTGAGCAGGCGGCACTCAATTTTGAGCTGGGTTATGTGATTGCGACAGGCAAAGGATCTAAGCAACGAATTATTCCAATGGGTGAGATGGCAATAGAAAAGGTCAAACGGTATCTTGAATGTTCACGGATGCGTTTGCTGGGTATGTCGCGTTGCGGACGGTTGTTTTTGACCAGGCATGGCAAGGGAGTTACGCGTCAGGCGTTTTGGAGACTTTTGCGGAAGCATGCCAAAGCCGCAGGGATTGATAGGCCGATTTGGCCGCATGCGATTAGACATTCGTTTGCGACGCATCTGCTTGAGGGGGGTGCAGATCTTAGAATTGTCCAATCATTGCTTGGACACGCTGATATTTCTACAACGCAGGTTTATACGCATGTTGATCGAGCTCATTTGAAGCGCATTCACCGAACGCTTCATCCGAGGGGTTAAGGAGAGGGCATCTTGTTATTATGGGGGCCTTATTGCGGCATTGTTGACAAATTATGGATAAAATGGATAGATTCAACTGCTTAGCTATACTGTGGGCGGGTAGCTCAGTCGGGAGAGCGCTGCCCTTACACGGCAGATGTCGCAGGTTCGAGCCCTGTTCCGCCTACCAATTACGAATATGTCTTCTGCGGGGTCGTAGTTCAGCCTGGTTAGAACGCCTGCCTGTCACGCAGGAGGTCGCGAGTTCGAGTCTCGTCGACCCCGCCATTTATTCAAGTAGCCTATCTCACGACATGCCATTTTTTATGGCATTTTCTCAGACTAGGTGAGTGATGTGACTGGTTGCTCGCAATGACTGCAGAGCTTAGCCCAATCGCTCAGATGCTAGGGTTATTGAGCCCTCTGTCTCTTATTATCCTGGGACTGCTCTGTATTTTCTCCGTTGTATCTTGGTCTATCATGCTTTCAAAGTGGAGGCTTTTTCGAACGCAAAAACTTCACAATACGAAGTTTTTGGCTGTCTATGCCAAAACTCATGATATAGAGCAACTTCGGAAAGTTGCTGCAAGCACGGAAATGGAACATAGCACCCTTGCGATGTTGTTTCTTCGTGGTGTGGATGGAATTGAGTATCGTGTTCCAACTATGACCGAAGATCAGCTGGACCGAACTGTTTATCGTGCAGATCTTGATCGTCTGATGGACCAGGCAATCCAAGAGCAAAGTGAGCGTTTGGAATCGTTGTTGCCGGTACTGGCGACGATTGGAAATGTTAGCCCTTTTGTTGGTCTATTTGGGACTGTTCTTGGGATCATTAATGCATTTGCTGCAATTGGCGAGCAAGCTAGTGCCAATATTCGAACTGTCGCGCCGGGGATGGCTGAGGCGTTAATAGCTACTGCAGCAGGTTTATTTGCGGCAATTCCTGCGGTTATATTTTACAATTTTTGTCTTACCAATATTCGCAGAGAAGTTCAGAGAATGGAGTCGTTTTCTGTGGATTTTCTGATGACGGTCGCCGCGAATTTTTTTCGGAGCGTGACGCGGTCTGTTGACAAGGAGTTATGAGAAGGTCCTACTTCGATGCTTAAATCTCAACGGAGACAAGAAGGTTATATGGCGGATATCAATATTATCCCTTTCGTTGATGTTGCGTTGGTTCTATTGGTGATTTTCATGGTTACTGCTCCCATGCTGTATCGAGGTTTTGATTTAACCCTTCCCCAAGCCAAAACGGATAGCAAGTATAAACCGGAGAAGCCGATTGTTATTTCTATTGAGAAGGAGAGTGTTGTTTATTTTGGAGAAGATCAAATTAGCCTTGATAAATTTCCTTTTCATCTCAATGAGGCTAAGAGAAATAATCCTGAAGTTTCGGTAGTAATACGTGCTGACCAAGGGATACCTTATGGAACTGTAATACAAGTTATGGATATTGTCAGGCTCAGTGGTATTTACCGTATTGGAATGGCAACGCAGGATGACGAGGGAGCTTCAGTATTTGCATCACCATGATGAAGATGGCTCGATTAACTTGTGAGTCTTTATTCTTTGTGTCCGCAAGCTCTCATTGGGAAGTGAACTGCTAGTGAGCATATATAGTCGGCATAGGGAATTTGATCTTAGGCATGCTGTGGCCTTTTCAGTAATCGGGCACAGTGTTGTCTTAGTCCTATTGTTTTTGTCACCTCGGTGGTTTCCTATTCCCGATACCTCTGCTGCAGTGATGGACACCATAGAAATAGAACTGTTGGCAACTGCCGTTGCCAATGATTCTCGTCAAAAGGCTGTGGTGGCAAAAGCTGCGCCGACGAGGCCAGTTCCGAAACCTAAGGCTGTGGTGGCAAAAGCTGCGCCTGCGCCTGTACTGCAAGAAGTAAAGGTATTTGACGCTTTGGAGGTTGCTATGGCTATTCCAGCTCCGATGGCTGAGGCTCCACCACTGCCTAAGGCGCCGGCGTTGCTGCAATTGCCTGAAATTCCAAATATTACTGAAGAGAAAGCTTACTCCCCTGAGGCTGTGAAGCGTGTGCAGGCAACGGTGCAGGATGCGTTAAAAGGCGTTGAAGTGCCTGAGCCACTTGAAAAGGTCGTTCCTCTGGCAAGGCTGTCTAAAATGCCGGAAGCTTCCTTGCGAAGCACTAATTCTCAAAAAACGTCGCAGAAAAAAACACAAGAACTAGGACGTGTTCAGGCAACGGTGCGGGACGCATTAAAGGGCGTTCAAGTACCAGAGCCGCTTCCCAAAGTTACGCCTTTGGTGAAACTAACTGAGATGCCTAAGGTTGCCTCAGAAATTACCCAATCAGTGCAGGAATTAGAAAGCATTGCTTCCAATGTTCAAGAAGTTCTTGATCGTGTAAAGATGCCAGCTCCTTTGGATCCCACTGCTTCAATTCCGCCTCTTCAAAAACTAGCCGAGGCTCCTAAGGATGTTGCTGTGGGTAAGCCCTTGGAGTTTGTGCAGGCGAAAGAGCAGTTGCAGGCAACTGTCACGAGAGCTTTGGAGCAGGTTAACCTTCCTGAGCCTTTGAATGACTTGGAGTCGCTTGATATTGCTGTTATTACCCCTCAGAGTTTATCGAAGTCGTCTTCCCTTCACTCTGAACTCAAGGTGATTCGCGAGCAGAATGAGGTGGAGTTTGATGGGGGTGTTATAGGACAGAAGACTGTTGCTGCACAAAAGCCATCTGATTTTCAGGTATTAGCCGAGCAAAGTCGATTCAATAAGGTGCTTGCAGAATATCAGAGGCGTGTAAACAATGTTATTACCAGCAATTGGCATTGGCAGGGAGATAATTTAGTGGAGCTGCGCGTTGGTTTGCGCTTTCGAATTTTTCGAGATGGACGGACGGCAGCAGTCAAAGTATCGGAATCGTCTGGTAACTCTGTTTTTGATAGGGCCGCGATCCGTGCAGTGAAGCAAGTAAAACGGTTGCCGCCATTTCCCAAGGATATTAAAAAAGATCATTTAGATGTTGAGATGGGGTTTTCCAAGCTGAGGGCAAAACCATCATAGGTGAGGTATGCAACAGAAATATGTAAGAAATAGAGGTATCCTGCCCACCGGCCATATTCTTTTGTTGGCGCTATGGTTTTGTTTTGGATGGGTAGGTTCAAATCTGGTGTTCACAGAAAAAACCTTTGCAGCAGACCTGTTTATTGAAACTTCACGTATGAATTTTGAGCCAATTCCAGTTGCTGTGTTTCCATTTCGTGTTGATGGACTCCCGGAAGGGTTTGGGTATTTTCCTGAGGAAGTTGTCAAGGCTGATCTTCATCGTTCCCAGCTCTTTGATGTTAGGCAGATCGATGATATGGAGAATTTGAGAAGGAAAACTCCACAGCGTAGTCTCATTCAGCGGGTTTCAAATGCTGGAGTGCATGTATCTTTGTGGGGTAAAATTGAACGCCAAGTAGACCAAAGTACTCGAAAAGAGCAATTTGTTTTGCATGCATTTTTGTTTGAAGGAGAAGCTGGACGCAAGGTTTTGCGAAAAAAATACACAGGCAGCAAAAAACTCGTTCGTAAGATGATTCACCGTTTGTCAAATATGATTATTGAACGATATACAGGCGAAAGAGGTATAGCTGGGACACAGATTGCGTTTGTTGCAGAGACCAATGGCGGAAGTAAGCAGCTGCGCGTGATGGGTTATGATGGATATCGTCCTCAGCCTATAACAGATAATACGGCGCCATTGAATTTGTTTCCGAGATGGTCACCAAAAAATCATTTTCTTGCCTTTACGTCTTATCTTGATGATAACCCTGATATACATGTACTTGATTTAAAAACTGGTAAGACCAAAAACGTTGTTGCTTATGAGGGGGCCAATATTACTCCATCATGGTCACCTGATGGAAAGCAGCTTGCGTTTGCATCAAGTTTTGACGGTGATTCTGAAATCTATACGATTCAAGCTGATGATGGTTCAAGGCTTCAGCAGCTTACTGTTAATGGTTCAGCGAGTGACTTCGCGCCAACTTGGTCTCCTTCTGGAATGGAAATTGCGTTTTCTTCCGATAGAGGAAACTCTCTGCAGATTTACGTAATGGATGCTGATGGGTCTAATGTTAGGAGATTGACTTACGATGGGAGGTATAATACGGCGCCGGCTTGGTCTCCCGACGGTTTTTGGATTGCGTACACTTGCCGAAAGAAACGTGGGCGATTGCAAATTTGTCGTGTGTCACCTGATGGACGTAATCCTGTTCAGGTGACAGATGGCCCGGGTGATCACGAATCCCCATCTTGGTCTCCGGATAGCCGTCATATTGTTTTTAGTTTGACTTCAAGGGGGCAGAGTCATATTCATTCTGTTTATCGTGATGGAAGGGGTTTAGAACAATTGACTAGGGGGTCCTACCGAGCCTCAAGTCCTAGTTGGGGGGCGTGGAAATGAAATTGAGTGAGTGGTTAGTTGCCCTGACTTAAACAGAAGCCAATAATATTTGTGATATTAATATCATTCATACAAAAGGAGCTTTTTTATGAGCGCGCATAAAGTAAGACATTGTAGAGATTATGTGGTCGTACTATTTATGTTTGCAATGCTTTCTGGCTGGGCTGGGTGTTCTACTGTCAAGGGACTAACGGCTACTGTTCCTGAGGGAGGTACTGCTGGTCAACAAGAACAAGAAGGTGCAGACTCTTCGCTCTCTGAAGCGGGTGGGGAAGGTGTTAAAACGATTGAAGCAATTGGCGTGATTGAAAGTGCAGAAGCAGACCGCTTGGAAGTTGCCATTGGGGATGATGGAGATATTGAAGAAGTTGAGATAGAGATACTAAGTGACCCGGATGGGAGTATGGGTTCAGGAGGTGTAATGGCTCGCATTGCACCAAAAGATCTTGAGTTTGTACTTGGGAACCAGATGGGTGCTTCTTCGGGATCTGCAGGAGAGGAAGAAATTCGTATTGTCCCCTTTGTTCCTGATGGTAGTTCGCATTCTTCAGGAACCGTAGACATTATTGGTGGGGATGTCGATGTTCCGGAGGGAGCTCCTGGAGCCAGTGATTTTGTTATAGTAGGGGCTAAAAAAGCAGGCAGTGCAGGCGAGGATGGGGCTAAAAAAGCAGGCAGTGCAGGCGAGGATGGGGCTAGTCAGGTGTCTGAGCCTCTTGTATTTGCCAGTGTTCAGCCTGATGACGTAGTAGCGTCTTCTGCCCTTGAACCTATTGCGTCTCCTGGAGAGTCGTTTTTTGTCAGGGAAGGCTTTGAAAACATCTACTTTGATTTTGATCAATGGGCGATTCCTAAGTCAATGTACACGCGGTTGTCCGAACACGCAGATTGGTTAAAAGCTCACCCTGAGACGGAGATACGTATTGAGGGGCATTGTGATGTTCGAGGGAGTCGTGAGTATAATGTGGTCCTCGGAGAGAAACGTGCTCGTTCTGTGAAAAGCTTTCTTGTTGATTTAGGTGTTCCGGAAGCGCGTATTTCTTTGCTGAGTTTTGGGAAAGAAAGACTCTCATGCCTGCAGAGTGCTGAATCTTGTCATCAGGAAAATCGAAGAGCACAGGTGGTGCTAAAATAAATTGATGGGCTCATTTTTTGGTATTACAGCGAAAATAGGTTTCTCTGGAACGAAATGAAAATAGTGGGGATGTGTGTATGATGCGCGCGGCGATACTGTTTTTTGTTTTTTCTGCCGGCTTAGGGTGCTCGTTGCTTACAGGTGACATGAAACCCAATACTCCTGCTGGAGACAGGTGGGCGTATGGTGAGGAGGAAGTGACTCAGGAATCTGGTGAGCTAGAAAGTGACTCTATTGAAGGGTACAGTGATATAACTCAGTTGGAGGATGAACGAGTTACTGACTCGTTCATAGTTCTTGGAGGTGAAACCCCTGCTTCTTTTTCTAGAAAGCGTGAGAGGAAAATCCTAGCTGCTGAGGTACAGAAAAAACAGCATCGTTTTGAGGCGATCTATTTCGATTTTGATCGTCGAAAACCTCGAACTGAAATGTTGAGGAAATTACATGTGCAAGCGACATGGCTGAAAGCTCATCCTGATGTTGCAGTACAGGTTGCTGGACATTGTGATGCACGCGGGAGCCGTGAATATAATATGGTGCTTGGTGAGAAGCGCGCGACTTGGATTAAGAATTATTTTCGAAAACAAGGTATAAGCGGAGACCGTGTATCTATTATAAGTTATGGGAAAGAAAGGCCAAGGTGCCTTAAGGTATCAGAGAATTGCCACGCTGCGAATAGGCGCGCAAATATCACCATACAGTGATACCTGGGTTTGAGAATTCCAAAGCATATATATAGTCATCATGCTTGAGGGGGCTTGTGATCAACTCAGAAGCATGCCGTGTGTTTTCAACTGCTTGCCAAGGGGTTTTTGCGGATCCGATCACTCCGTTTTATAAACGCGCTTAACTGGGAGGCTACAATGCAGTCTCCAAATCGGTATTCACAAGTCTGTATGATTAATGATAAATCGTTTATTCATTGTTGTTTCACAACTCTTTTCGTAGTTACTGTTTTTAGTCAAGGGTGTGCGGCACGGCCAGACCTTGTCAAACTTCAACAAGAAGTAAAACAGGAAAAACACGAGCAGGCTAAGGACTCCGGTGAGTTGCGTGAGGAAATTGATCGCTTGATGGACTTTCAGTCTGAATTGGTCAAAAAACAGCAGGTCTTATCAAGGCAACAGAAGGAAGTGATGCTGCTGTATCAATCCACTGATACTTCGTTACGTAAGGAATTATCTGAAGTGAGGGCTTTGGTTGCACAGCTTCGAGTTTCTCTTGTAAATATTAGGGAGACTGGTGTTGGACGTGTTCTTGGAAACACGGAAAACAATCAAAGGTCCATTGAAGAGTTAGGACAGCAACTTACTGCGATGGAAGGTAAGTTTCGTCGTGAAGATGCGCGACTGCAGAAGCTATCCGATGACGAGAAAATAATTGTAAGTCAGCATGGAGAAAGCATTAAAGACCTGCAGAAAAAAGTGTTAATGGAATCAGAAAACTTGACTGATTTCTCCAGCAAACTCGCTACCAGTATTGATGATCTAACTAGGCAGAGTGAGTTTATTGAAACACGTACTACTAGACAGTATGAACAACAAAAATTGAATATGGAAAAATTGGCAGACAAGGTTGAAGCCAATCGTAGTAGTCTTACAGGGTTTACTGTTACGGTAACTGATCTCAATGAAAAACTATCAGCGCAAGTGTTTGAGCAGGTACAGAAGCAAGTTGGGCGTATAGAGGGGTTTGGGGCCCAGGTTCAGCGAATGCAGAGCTGGGTTGAAACGCGTACTGGGGAATTAGCTGAGCAGGATGCGGAGAATATGGCGATGACGGCCCATCGTTTAGGGGAGCTACGGACCAGCCTGAAGAGCTTTGAAGATGCGTTGGGAAACATTGGGGAAGAATTATCGACGCAACTGCTGGAAGAACGTGGAGTGCAGGATGAGCAGGCAAAGGAGTTGACGGCCCAGGTTCAGCGAATGCAGAGCTGGGTTGAAACGCGTACTGGGGAATTAGCT
>CAYXED010000005.1:128072-176774 GCA_964463965.1 uncultured Nitrospiraceae bacterium
CGTTGGGAAACATTGGGGAAGAATTATCGACGCAACTGCTGGAAGAACGTGGAGTACAGGATGAGCAGATTATTGTCTTGGTGAATCAAGTGCAACAGTTACAAGGTTGGGTGGAAAGCCGAGCAAAAATGTTAGAGGAGAAACAGGCAGTTGATAGTGCAGCCGCTGTAGCTCAGCTTGAGAAGTTGAGAACTAGCTTAACTGGATTTGAAAAGGCAATTGTTAGGTTGGGTGAAGGTGTCACGACGTTGACTAGCAACCAGAAGGTGCTGAAGAAATCAATTGAGAAAGACCTCACTCAAAAGGACAAGAAAACCTCAAAGTAGACTTGCGCGTGTTTTCACTATTTGTCCAAATATAACCACCTCAATCTGAATACGGAAAAGAATGATTATCTCATTGAGAGTTTCTGCTAGCGAGAGCCGCGTTGTGACCGGAAAGTATGTTTTTCTAAAGATGCCTTTTATGTTAGTGACTCTAGGTGTCCTCTTGTCCCAAATTAGCTGTGCGACCACTCCAGATTTTGTTGATTTGAAGGAAGAAGTAAAATATATACACAAACAGCAAAGCACTCTAAAAGCACAGTTTTCAGAACTTCAAGAGATTATCAGAGTGTTTGTGGAGGAACAAAAAAAAGAGGTTCCGGAATACCTGGGTGCCCGATTAGATGAATTAAATACGACGTTCGAAGAGATGGTAGAGACGCAGGCTGAGTTGGATATAAGGGTATCTAATTTGCGAGAGGGTATGCCCGTAATACAATCAAAGCCCTCTGCTATTTTTCAGGGGGTAGATGATTCTTCGCGGAGTGGTAAGGTTTCAAAAAGTTCTAAAGCAGAGGCTGGTTCTCAAAAATTGACTTCACCGTGCCTGGCATCAGCCATGCCTGTCGTGGAACCTGATATTCAGGTTCCCATTGCTATGCAGGATACAGCAGAGGCAGAAACATCGATGTCCCCTCAAGAGGCCTTTGAGATTGCATATCAGGATTATCAAGTGGGTCTCTATGATAGTGCGATTGAAGGTTTTAAGCGATTTAAAATAAAATTTCCTGGAACTACTGAAGCGGTTTCTATCCAATATCTTCTTGGAACTGCATATTTTAGAAAGGGAGATTGCGTAAATGCCATTGTCGCATATGAGACTATGATTGATAGATTTCCTCACAATACGAAGAGTGCCCTGGCCCTTTGGAAACTATCTAGCCTCTATGATGCAGCGGGTAATAATTCTAAGGCAAGGGCAGTTTTGCTTCAGTTAATTGATAGGCATCCCAAAACCAAAGAGGCAAAGCTTGCAAGGCGGAAGTTGCCTGATCTTAGCCAATGAGGGTCGTGTGCTAACAGAACCTAAAAAAACCATTAGCGTGCTGAGTGATGAAGCAATTAGTCAGATTGCAGCTGGAGAGCTGATCGATAGGCCATGTGCAGTGGTGAAGGAGTTAATTGAAAACTCCATTGATGCTGGAAGTTCAGCTGTGACCGTTGATGTTGTCGATGGAGGTAAGCATCTTATTCGTGTTGCTGATGATGGAGAAGGAATTCCTCCAGAAGATATACGAGTGGCGTTTGAGCGTCATGCGACCAGTAAGTTGCGCACTCTCAATGATTTGTGGCATGTAAGGACAATGGGGTTTCGTGGGGAAGCTCTTCCAAGCATATCTTCCGTTTCAAAAGTTAAGATTCGCACGATGTCCAGGGGGAGAAAAGTGGGGGCAGAGCTTACTTTAACCAATGGACTCCCAGGAGTGTTGGAAGACACTGCCATGAACCAAGGGACCATTATAGAAGCAGCTGATATTTTTTTTAATGCCCCAGTTCGGAAAAAATACTTAAAAACAACCCCAACGGAATTTAGCCACATTTGTCGGATTGTACAGCATCAGGCGCTTGGAGCCCCTTCAATTCATCTCAAACTTACTCACAACGGTAAATTGGTCTCTGATTTTCCTGCAGCATTGAATATGCGTGATCGTGTCTTGCAGATTTTTGGAGAAAAAGTTGTTGATAGGAGTATTGAGATTTCAAAAACGTATGATGATGTGGAAATTTGGGGATTGTTTTGTCAACCTGAACTAGTCAAGACCTCACGTACACCACAAGAAATTATTTTGAATGGTCGATGGATAAAAAACGCTACGATTGTACATGCAGTCTATGAGTCTTACCGTATGAAAATTCCTCGAGATAGGCATCCAACTTTTATTATGACTGCAAAGGTTGATCCTATTCGCGTGGATGTAAATATTCACCCGACAAAGAGAGAGGTGAGGTTTCTAAACCAAGAAGAAATGCATCGTGCAGTTTTTCATGCACTGAAGTATGGGCTTGGCACATCACCGAACGTGGCTCAAAGCATTTCAGCTGGCCATGCAGGTTCTGTGGACCTGCAGCCCCTCAATGTTTCAGAAACATTAGAAGAGAATGGGAAGAGTGAAATCTACCAGTTGAAAACACCGTTGAGAGATGTATCTGATGCAGGGCAAAGTGTGTTGGAAATGCCTGACAGCTTAGATTCAACTGTGCACGCTTCTCTCAATATTGATTCTTGCAGTATCGAACCACTTGGGCAGTTAAATGCAACGTATGTTATTGCGCATGTTGATACTGGTTCATGGAACGGACTTCAGGTAGTTGATCAGCATACGGCACATGAACGTGTTTTGTTTGATCGCTTAGTTACCCAAGTGAGAACGAATTCGGTGTCTGCACAAGTTTTATTATTATCTCGAGTTATTGAGCTGCAACCATTTCAGGCTGTGGCGCTCAATGAGCATCTTGATGCTATACGGAATGTAGGGCTAGAGATTGAACAATTTGGAAGGAATGCGTTTCGAATCTGTTCAGTTCCGGCGTTTCTTGCGAGTGTTGATGTAGAGCAATTGTTGCAAGAAATTGTCGAGGAAATTATAGATACAGGTACATATGCGGGTTCTTCTGAAATGGAATCTCTTGATAAAAGAACATACAAGGTTCTTGCCACGATGGCGTGTCATGGAGCAGTTAAGGCAAATCAATTACTAGGCCGTGAAGAGATAAAGCATTTGGTTCATGAGTGGACTGTGATAGGTATGCCAACAACCTGCCCACATGGTAGAAGGATTGTAATGAGTGTATCTATGGATGAGCTAAATAGAATTTTTGGGAGAGCGTAAGAGAGAATTGTGAATGCTACTTCGCTGCCAGTGTTATGCCTTGTTGGGCCTACTGCGGTAGGTAAGAGTCATGTGGCAGTTTCGCTTGCACAACGGTTAAACGCTGAAATTATTAATGCCGATTCTCGTCAAGTTTTTCGAGGCCTTGATATTGCAACATGCAAGCTTAGTGTTGAAGAGCGACAGGGAATTAGACATCATCTCTTTGATATTGTCGATCCAAGTGAACGGTTTAGTGTTGGCCAATATCGACGTCTTGCAATGGATAGTATTACCAAAATTCATAAGAGTGGGAGATTGCCTCTTGTTGTTGGAGGCACAGGACTGTATGTTAAAGCGCTTGTTTATGGGCTTTGGGATGGACCTGAGCCTAATTGGGCACTCCGTGCTCAATTTTCCGTGTTGGAGAGGTCATCTCCAGGGACCTTGTATAAGGAATTAATAGAAAAAGATCCCAATCTTGCAGCTCATATTCATCCGCGTGATGAAGTCAGGATTGTTCGGGCGCTGGAGGTTATGCATGTTTGTGGTCAACCTCTCTCTACTATACATAAAGACCATGGATTTAGGGAAGCACCCTTTAATGCTACTATTTTAGGGCTCACTAGAGAACGGAGTGAGCTATATCGAAGAATTAATGCGCGTGTTGACTATCAAATAACTCAGGGCTTAGTTGAAGAAATGCAGGCGCTGTTTTTACAAAACTATTCCTCTGATCTTCCAGCAATGACGGGGCTTGGGTACAGGCAATTACTGGGGGTTTTAACTGGGCAGGAAAGTATTACACAGGGAGTATGTAGATTGAAAAGGGATACTCGACGGTACGCTAAACGTCAGATGACATGGTTTCGAAAAGATTCAAGAATTATATGGAAAACTATTTCAGATGGTGAAACTCCTGATGCAATCGCAGATGGTATCATAAAGGCTGGGATCTACCTGCCTTTAAGGGGTGCTGATACGGTCCATTAGAGGAAACTTAATGATGAAAAAAGAATCGCTACAGACGACGGTAGGAATTATTGGGGGAAGTGGGTTATATGAAATAGATGGTCTGTCTGATATCAGAGAATATAACCCTACGACTCCATATGGACGTCCTTCCAGTCCCCTTATGCTTGGAAAACTTGAAGGAATGCCTGTTGCGTTTCTTGCCCGTCATGGGCAGGGGCATCGTATCGCGCCAAGTGACATTAATTATCGGGCTAATATTTTTTCGTTGAAACAGTTGGGGGTGGAATGGATTTTATCTGTGAGTGCAGTAGGAAGTATGAGAGAAGATGTTGAGCCTGGGCACGTTGTGATTCCAGATCAGTTTTTTGATCATACAAAGCATAGAATTAATACATTTTTTGGAGATACTGTCGCACCAGGAGTGGTTGCTCATGCTGCTTTTGCTGACCCAGTATGTCCTATTCTCGCAAATATGCTGTCTGATGTCTGTGAAAAACAGAATTTGGTTGTGCATCGCTCTGGAACCTATTTGTGTATCGAAGGTCCGCAGTTCTCTTCAAAAGGTGAATCACGCGTTTATCGCCAATGGGGAGTGGATATTATCGGCATGACTAACGTTCCTGAGGCAAAGCTCGCTCGTGAAGCAGAAATATGTTATTCGACGATTGCTATGGTTACAGATTATGACTGTTGGCATGAGACTCATGAGTCTGTTACTGTCGAGGCAATTCTTGAGACACTGCATCGTAACGTTTCCCATGCAAAAAAGATTATACGTGAAGCGATTATGGCGCTCCCAATTGATCGTAATTGTCCATGTGAATCAGCTCTTAAAACAGCGTTGGTAACTCCAAAAGAGCTGGTTCCATTAACTACGCGGCGTCGCCTAGCGCCTTTGTTGGGGAGGTATATGGGGGGGAAAGTACCTCCTGAATCTCCGAAAACAAAAAAGCAACCTTCAAAGAGGCCTCAGCGACGTTTAGCATTGGTTCCAAAGTCTGAAGGGCGAAAATAATGGGAAAACTACTTGTTGTCGGTTCTGTAGCTTTAGATTCTGTCAAAACTCCATTCGGCGAAGTTACTGAGGCTGTTGGGGGCTCTGCTACCTTTTTTTGTACTGCCGCAAGTTATTTTACTGATGTACAGTTAGTGGCAGTTGTGGGGGAGGATTTTTCTCCTGAGCACTTAGCAGTCTTGAAACGTGATCGTATTGATTTGACTGGTTTAGAACGTAGTCCTGGACGGACTTTTCGATGGAAAGGGGAGTACTCATATGCTTTAAATGAAGCGAAGACACTTGATACTCAACTTAATGTGTTTGAAACGTTTAGTCCCACCGTCCCGGAATCTTACCGAAACCCATCTCAGTTGTTTCTCGCAAACATTGATCCTGATTTGCAGTTGATGGTACTAAACCAAGTACAGCGTCCTGCTATTGTTGCTTTGGATACAATGAATTTTTGGATTGAAGGTAAGTTGGAATCGTTGAAAAAAAACCTGAGGGAGATTGATGTTCTTATTATCAATGATGGAGAGGCGCAGGCTCTTGGGAATAACAAAAACTTAGTGAAGGTGGCAAAAACTATTAAGGCATGGGGCCCCAAAACGCTTATTGTAAAAAGAGGGGAGTATGGTGTTGTAATGTTTCATGAGGATACGATCTTTGCGCTTCCCGCCTATCCACTGGAGCATCTTAAAGATCCAACAGGAGCGGGAGATTCATTTGCTGGAGGTGTAATGGGTTTCCTCTCATCTAAGTCAAGTTCTAGCGAACAAGCTCTTCGGCAATCTGTGGTCTATGGCTCTGTGATGGCGTCATTCGCAGTTGAATCGTTCAGTGTTGATCGCCTAGCTGCATTGACTGAGAATGAAATTCAAGCTCGATACATGGAATTCATCCGACTAACTACCTTCGAGGCCTGATGCGTTTTCATGCTTTTTATGAGTATTGTTTCCAAAAGTATATCATTGGGGGGTGTTTTGTGTTCTTTGCTTTTGGCTGTGTTACAGAAGTTTCGATAACACAGCAGGAGAAAGCGGTAGGTCATTATGAGGTTGGAAAGGCGTATTTGCCTACTGACTTGCAAAAGGCAATTGTGGCTTTTGAGACAGCTATTGATACAGACCCTAATCATCAAGATGCACACTTGGAGCTTGGCATTGTTTATGGGCAGCGCGGAAGGCTTGATGTAGCAAAAAAACATTACGAACATGCAATTCGTATTGATGCTGATTATTCTGAGGCACATAATAACCTTGGAACAGTGTATGCTCGTGAGGCGCAGTGGAATCAGGCCATAAAACACTACCAAAGAGCTTTGGAAAACCCAATGTATAGATGGCCAGACAGCGCATATTATAATCTTGCACGCGCTTTGAGTGAAATGGGTGAATATGATGAGGCACTGATTGCACTTCGCAATGCTATGCTTATTGAGCCTCTGGCTGTTCCTGTTGTGCTTATTCATCGACAGTTTGGACGTATTTATGAAAAAGTTGGAAATGTAGAACTTGCTCAAACATCTTATCAAGATGCACTTGATGCTGACGAAAAAGGTAGCTATCGCGTGCAAATAGAGGAAGATCTCCGGAATCTTGAGGCATTAGATGATACCTCGTATTAAGGTGTAGTCTTGTCGTTTGTGGTAGGCTTAATTAGCGTTTTGGTGTGAAGTTTAAAACATTTTGCCATGATTTATTTTTTTCTCGTTTTTTTTATCCTGCAGATTTTTGGAACTTTTGATGCGAGTGCCATTGAGAGGGATCCTTTGCAGCCTCGCGTTCCTTCTGATTTGATTGAAGAAGCACGAGCCATCCTTAATCCTCTTGAGGTAACTCCTGAAAATATTCAGTTAGGGAAAGAGTTGTTTGAAGGTTTTGCCCTCTGTAGTCAGTGCCATGGGATAACAGGGAAAGGAGATGGAGCTGTTGCAGTCAATAGAGGTCTTGATCCCTCTCCTCGTGACTTTACTAACCCAGAGTTTCATAAAGCGAGGACTGATGGAGAATTGTTTTGGGTGGTGAATAATGGCTCACCGGGTACTGCTATGCCAAAGATGACTGGGGCAGGGATGATCAATGAAGAACAAGCATGGCACGTCATTTTATATATTCGAACGTTTCCTCAACAGGTAGATATAAGTTCCCCGTGAGTGATTGGCTTTATCCTCGTCCATGAGTCATCTTTCTGAGTGTTGAGGATAGTAACAGTAAGAGCACACCTGCACTAATGGAACTGATTACAAAAATTGAAAAGAACGTAGTAAGGGAACCAATATTGTCTGTTGTTGAGGCAAGGATTCCTGCAAGTTTGTTTGCCGCAGCGTTTGCCAAAAACCATGTTCCCATTAGTAATGAAGAAAATTTCAGAGGTGCAAGTTTTGTAACTAAGGATAGTCCAACTGGGGAGAAGCAGAGCTCCCCACAGGTTATAATTAAATAGGCGCCAATCAAATACAGTGGACTGACCAAAAGATCTTTATCTGCGCCTTGTCCCCCTAAAGCCATCAAGCCAAATCCACAACCGAGTAAAATTAAACCCCATCCCATCTTGACGAGAGTGTGAGGTTCTTTCCCTTTTCTCCCAAGGTGTAACCATAGTGAGGCAAATAAGGGAGCAAAAATCATGATTGCCGCTGGGTTGATTGACAAAAACCAAGAAGCTGGAATTTCAAAGTTTCCAAACATTCTGTTTGTGTGACGTAGTGCAAAAACGTTCATTGAACTCCCAGCCTGTTCAAAGGCGGTCCAAAACAAAACTACAAAAAATGAGGCAATAAAGAGCACGATAATGCGCTGTCTGTCTTCCCATGTTAGGGTCTGTGTTTTTATTGTTGTGTCTTCGGTTTCT
This sequence comes from uncultured Nitrospiraceae bacterium, assembly GCA_964463965.1. Lineage (GTDB taxonomy): Bacteria > Nitrospirota > Nitrospiria > Nitrospirales > UBA2166 > UBA2166. Next base: position 136,031 of record CAYXED010000005.1, read on the forward strand.
GCAGGTTGGGGGGGGAGGCCAATATTGTTTAGGTATCGAGTTCTGAAAACCATGAATCCTATCATGCCGCATGCCATTCCTATGCCTGCGCTTCCAAACCCTAAATGCCATCCCACGCGTTCGCCCAAGTAGCCACATATTAATGTTCCAAGTAGAGCTCCAAGGTTAATTCCCATATAGAAGGTAGTGAACCCGGCATCCCGCCTTCGATCATTTTCATCGTATAGTTGGCCTACTATTGTGGAGACATTAGGTTTAAAAAACCCAGTTCCAATGATAATTAATGCTAGCCCAAGGTAAAATGCGGACATTCCAAGCTCTGAAAATGTTAGTGCAAGGTGTCCAAGTGTGATTATCACGCCGCCGATGAGAATCGATCGTTGTGTCCCAAGTATTCGGTCAGCTAAGTAACCACCGATGAGAGGTGTGACGTAAACGAGGCTCGTATAAGTTCCATAGAGAGAATATGCGCGATCATCAGCCCATGATTGATCACTTATCAGGTAGAGGACCAATAAAGAACGCATTCCATAGTATGAGAAGCGTTCCCACATTTCGACGAAGAAGAGAAGATAAAGGCCAGGAGGATGTATTGTAGAATGCTTTGCCATGACGCGGAAGTCTAGCGTGATTAAATATGTTGTCAATCATATAAGTGAAGAAAAGTGATTTTCCATTGGGAAGTATTTTCTAGTGAAAATGATGCAGGAGGATAGGTTTGTATTTAGTATTTGTAATACTCCATGTAAAGGAAGATATAAATGCTTTATATGTGAATTGACGAGAGGTAACTGGCAATGTTAGCCTTTTCTTTTGCTGTTTTTGGAGATCAAATGCCCAGAAATGTAAGGTGTTGCTATGATGATAAGTATTGCAAAATATTTTTATGTGGTATTGGTCTTGACGCTTTTTTTCATGTTTTCTGGGTGCTACTTTGGACTTTTTGGAGGAGCGCCAAAGTGGGTGAAAGATGGGAGTGGAGCCTTTAACAGTGATGCCAAGATATTTTATGGAGTTGGTGTGATTAAGGGTATACACAACAAGCCATTGGCAAACAGGACTGCCGACAATAAGGCCCGTGCTGAACTTGGGAAAGTACTGCAGAGCTACTCAGCAAGCTTAATGCGTGATTATGGTTCATCAAGTGTGGCCAACGATTTTTCAGAATCGACTGAAAAACAGATGATTGAGCAGGCAGTAAAAATTTTTTCGACAATGACATTGACGGGTGTTCAAATTGTGGATCACTGGACCGATAAGGGTGAAGGTATTACTTACTCACTTGCCAAGATTGATCTTGATGATTTTGAAAAGCAAGTTGAGAAGTTTGAAGCATTTAATGATAGTATTCGAAAGCATTTAAAGAGCAATGCTGATCGATTGTTTGCTGATTTCAAAAAATAAAAACTTGATAGATGGCGCTAAAATGAAATTATGTAGTTACACCCTCGATGTCAGCAAGTATTGTCGTGTTGTGTTCGCATTTATTGTTTTAACTGGTTTTTTTATATCGATTATAGCTTGCTCTTCAACCCGAGTATCCAGAGTCGATACTGGGACAGTTGTTGATCTGAGTGGGCGTTGGAATGATACTGACTCGCGCTTAGTTGCAGAGCAAATGATTAAAGAGGCCTTAGAGAGGCCTTGGCTTGAGAATTATATTCGAAGTTATGCTGCTCAGCCAATTGTGGTCATAGGGCGTGTAACGAACAGAAGCCACGAACATATCAATGCGCAGACGTTTATTAAAGACTTGGAACGAGAATTGACAAATTCACAACAAGTCACATTTGTTGCGAGTCAACCGGCACGTGAGAAAATTCGAGAAGAGCGTGCTGATCAGGCTTTACATGCGATTGAATCAACACAAAATCATCCAGGTAAGGAAGTTATCGCTGACTTTATTCTTCAGGGAACTATCAATACAATTGTGGATGAAGCGGGAGGAACAAAATCCGTGTTTTATCAGGTTGATCTTGAGATGCTAAATATTGAGAGTGGTATCAAGGCATGGTTTGGACAAAAGAAGCTTAAAAAAGTTATAGAAAGAAAGCGCGTGATTTTCTGATTTTTGTCGCTATCATCTCCTTACTCATTCTAGCTCTTGGAGTAAGTTGTGCTCCGACCCTCAATTACCATCTAGCCGTTGAGAAGGCCCTGTCTGAAGGAACCCCTAAGGTCGCTGATCTGCTCGTTGAGTAACATGCAACTTTATATGGAGAATAGAATCGAGCTCTCTATCATAGCTTCAACTAGCGCGCGTCCGCATTCCACCTGTTACCTATGAAGGTAACAGGTGGAATGTATCTAGTAGTGGATCTGTACTTGGTGAGCAGGTACTACCGTCCATTAAAATTGATCAAGGCAAGATTAAGGTGGTTAGTGCGAGAACACCGTTGTAAATCAATAAACAGAGTTCCCTTCCTCTCAATGGGAATGCTGTGCTGGATATGTGTGCAGTTGTTTGGATGTTCAATTTATACTGAAAACAGGCTTCCGCCAACTTGGACGACTGGAAAAGATTCTAGATATATACAAGAGCATATTCTTGAAGGTGTAGGGAAGGCAAACTCTCGAGCACGTGCGGTCAAGGATGCTTATGCTGCAATTGCTAAAGCTTTTTATATAAGAGTCATAGCATACGATCAAGATATTGAGTCGTATACTATGCGTGAGACGGGTAGTGATTCGAGAAGCTCTCACGTGTTTGATGCGACGAGGCGTGGTGAGGTTGCTACAGGCAGAGTTCTTAAGAATGGCAGGATTGCTGAGATTTGGCATGAAAGCAAATCTGGGACGTATTTTGCTCGTGCGATAATGGATCTCAATGTTGTTGCTGCAAATCTTCGAGAAAAAATTAGGGAGATTGATCAAGACATTATCTATCATGTTTCAGAATCACGGAAAGGAGAGTCTTTTGCTGAAGGACTTTATTCACTCAAGCATGTTCACAAAGCTATCAATAAGCTCGATCTCAGAAAAACATATATTGCTGATCTACGGATTGTGAGCCCTAGTACCCTAAAACATAATCCTCCTCACGATATCTCAGAGCTGAAATCTGAGCTTAGCCAATTGCTCTCCAAGAGACTACTTGTTAAGGTAGAAGTAACCGGTGATAAGGAAAAAATTGTGTGGAGTGCTATTGTCGAGGGTTTGCTTCGTAAAGGATTGCCTGTTTCAACAGAAGGCCACGCGTCGTTCCATTCTATGCCGCATTCAATAAATAAAAAGTGGGAGAAAAGTATGCCTAATCTTCTTGTTAAAGGGAAAGTGGAGTTCTGGCCTGCGCTGATTCGAGATCCAATCTTTACATTTGTTCGTTGGTGTGCAGATTTTGTAGTTTTGGAGATTGGGACTCAGCGTGTTATTGGTGATTTTTCCCGCTCTGGGAAGGAAGGACATCTCTCATTTCCAGAAGCAAAAAATAGAGCACTTAGGACTATGCAACCTATCTTGATGACTACCATAGGTGAAACCATTTCTAGTTATATCTATGGAGAGCTAAAGATTGTGGGCAATCACAACCCTGCTGCAACGTGTGGGTATAGAAAAATTCAAAAGAAATTTTTTAATGAGAAAACCCCATATTGATTTATCAGGAATACTTTTTGAGTTGTTATTCCTTCCTGTTATTTACTTCTATTGGATCCCCGGCTTTTACGAAAATCCAAAGTATTCCACCAACAAAAGCTATTGCCGCTGCAACTTGTAGGGATGCAGTCCATCCAAATTTTTCTGCTAACCATGGTGTGAGCAGTGGTGATACTGTTCCACCAAGATTAGCGCCGGTATTCATAATTCCTGATAGCGTGCCAGAATGTTTTTTCGATAGGTCAATTGTGGTTGCCCAAAATGACCCGACACTGAAGTAAAGACATCCTGCTCCCAATGACATCGTTAGAATTGCAGGATAAGCTTCGGTAATCTGTAAGCCGATGGTAATACATATAGATGCAGAGAACATCCCGAGGCAGCCTACAAAGGAACGACCAGATGTGATTCCCCATATTTCACATAGTCGGTCTGAAGTCCAACCGCCTATTGGGCAGAGTAATGCGATTGCGATAAACGGAGCCGCGGCAAAAAATGCACCTTCCAATATCTCAAATCCACGTTCATTTAAAAGGTATAGGTAAAACCAGGACATATAAATATAGGCAACGTACCCGAGGCACATATAGCTGATGGTCAACAGCCATACTGATTGATTACGCGCAAATGTGCTCCATGGTACTGAAGGTGAGGTTTGTATGAATGAAAATCGATCCTTTGTGCTTTGGGTGATAATCCATAGTTCTTCTGGATTTACTCTTGGGTGTTGGTGTGGGTGGTCTGTTGAAAAAAGATACCAGATTAATGCAATGAAGATTCCTGCAATACCTGCGATATAAAATGGGGTTTTCCAATTGTATGTCAGCATAAGCCAGGCAGTTAGTGGAGGTGTTAGCGCAGACCCGATGCCAATTCCTCCAATAGCAAGACCCATTCCAAATCCGTGCTCACGCGGGCCAAACCAATTGGCAACAGTTCTCGCAAAGTTTGGTAATGCAGCTGCCTCTCCTACACCGATTAAAAATCGTATTAGTAGAAGTGAACCGAGTGTGCCAAAAAGTGTTGCAGTGGGGAGTGAGTCAGCCCATGCCGTAAGAATTGTAAAGAGTGACCACCAAATTATCGCTACTGTAAGTACAATTCTTGGGCCAAAACGGTCGCCAAGCCAACCACCTGGAATTTGAAAAATCGCATATCCAAGAACAAATGAAGAAAATACGGCTCCCATCTCGAGTGGGGTTAGACCAAGGGTGGGCATCATCTCCTTGGCTGTGACCGAAATATTTACTCGGTCAATATAGGTAATAATACTGATTAGTAGCAGAAGGCCAAGGATGACCCACCGTGTTTGTGTTGGGGAGTTAGTCACCCGCGTGGGCAGTCCGTTGTGGGTTGCCGTTGACAGTAGGCTTTCCACACACGAGGGATGTATTTTATAGATCCATTGTAGCCAGCAATTGCGCGCCAAGTATATCCATGTTTCTTGATTTGTTCGTTAAGTACTACCGCAGCAAGTTCAAGGTTAGTACACGGTTCAAGAGCATCGATAGGGCTGATACCCATAGTCTTCCAAAATCTTTCAAGGTTTGGTCTGCTAATTTGTGCTAACCCCGCATCAAAGTGCAATTCTTCTTGCCAAAGGTCACGAAGAAATTGCTCAGCAGATTGTTGATCGTCTAAGTATTTGCTTGCCCATTTACCATTTTCTTTTCTATAACCAAAACTCCATGGGTGTCCGTTTGACTCAACGTCAACGATTGCACGTAACAGGCTAGGTGGTATTCCCACTTCCTTGGCTGCTAATTTAAGGCATGGCTCCCAAGTTGATGAATCATTTACTGAAGCATGCACGGGAGTGCTATTAATGAAATGCAGTAGAGGTAGTAGTACGAGTATAGAAGAGAGTGCGTGAGGTATGCCTTTAAATGTCAATTTGGCCGCCTGGGTACTTGAGTGTAAAAAAAAAGAAAAGATTGGGTAGAAGCAAAACTACAAGTGAGGCTAGAAGCTACCCTTTGTGCCATCATATTTAAGTGCGTGAAAACTTCACGCGGTATTTACAGTTTTATAAATGGAGGTGTTTGAGTATCGAAGCTATTAGCACGATTAGCATCCCCGTCCAAATTGTTGTTCGTTGAAATGGAAATCTAGTGTCTGGCGGGTCTACTTCTTCTTCGTTTTTTGATGTGTCGTTGTCTGGGGTTGCAGGCGACCAGAAAAGTACATTGTAGAGAAATACTGTCATAAGGATCATGACAAGTACCAATTTTATCGAGAGGAAGATGATGTAGTCTTGGTCTAGCCCACCTAGGCGATCGCCGACAAATTTAATGTTCAGGCCGCCGGTAACAAGGATGACCAGGAATAAGACTCCAACAACGCGTTGATATTTTTTATACATTCCTGCAGCCAGCTTTCCTGCAAGATTTACTTCAACATGTTTACGTAAAACAGGGGAGACTGCCATCGCAAGGAACATCGCACCACCAATCCATATTATTGCCGACATTAGGTGAATCCAATGATTCAGCGAAGGTAGTATGTCATTCATAGATAGTTGCCTCTTAAACGTTAACGGGACGAAGTAATAAAATGGGATTATTGTAAAGTATTATTTGTCATTCAGTATTTGGTCGATTACTTCTTTAACGTTCCCAGTTTTCATCGCCTCCTCCATAGTGACTTTACCTTGATCAATACCAACAGTTGCTACATCAAGAGTAATAGTCACGATACCATTTGCTTTCGCGTGTTTTTCAACCAGTGCTTTTGTGCAATCACGCATAAAACCTTCCGGAACCCTGTTTATGCGCTCTTGGGCTTCATCCGTCCAAATATAGGGACTGGCGTCAGTTTTGTCAGGTTCAGGTTGATGTGACATGTTTTCCCCATTAGAGGTAGGTGCAGTAGCTTCTGTGATCATTGGTCCAGCATACTGCTCCGTGATTGTTGTCATTCCAAGTTTTCGTGCAGACTTCTCAATCTGAGCTTTACATCTACGGCGCTGATAGCCAGCCGGTACTGCGCGAATGGCCTGTTTTGCAGCTGCGGTCCATTGAATGGCGACATCGTCGTATGCGTGTTCTGTCTCAATTTTTCCTTCAGCTTCCGCCGCAGCTTCAAAGATAGCTTTGTCTACCAGTTCAAACGAATCACCAGAGGCTGGGCACACAGGGCATGTAACGGGTTTTGCTCCCTTGCCTATATGGCCACAGTTTTTGCATACATAGTAGTCAAGAGGCTTTGCCGATGCGGTATCTTCTTCAACAACTCCAGCCATCATAGTGCTCAATGTGTTTCCCATTAGGTCTTTCGTGACGGAGGTGTCGCTTTGCATGGTGTTTCGATCGATGCCTTGCTCATCAAGAGTCTTGCCAAGGGCGCGCATAGAATCTAGTGCTGATTTAGGAAGAATGGTTCCAATGGCCTCATCCACCACGGAGTTGCTGATAATGGTATATCCTTTTTCAATGGCATAACGATGAATCGCAGTCTTAGCAACGCCGCGGGCGAAGATGGGTATCTTTTCCATGCGTTGAAGGGCTTCATCTGACCAGACCATTGTATACTCGGCTTGTGTGTCTACGGGAGGCACAAAGGCACGATTTGAGACTAGAACATTACATGGAAGAGATCTTAAAAGGTTTTCTGTGTTGCTTCCGATATCCATCTCGTCGTCACTGTGGACTCCTGTTCGTCCAACGATGAGTAGCCAAGGTTTTGCCTGGCGAGCATACTTGAGCACTTTCTCAAAAACTTTTCCGTCCAGTAATGTTGTTTTGATATCTGTCCCATCCTCTTGCGCGAGATCACGGGAGACATCAAGATGGGATTGGTATATTTTGGCAAGTCCGCTGTCAATGATTTCTTCATGTAGCTTTTCTTGTTCCTTAAATCTGAATACTTTTCCAGCTTCCTCACTCAGCACACCTGAAATGCTATGAAAGGCCGCATAATGAAAATAGGGGTCAAAAGCTGCGATTGCCTCTACAGACTTATTTAAGGCCTTTCCTAGCTCTAACCCTGTTTTAAGGCCCCCGAAAGAAAGGGGGCTGCCGTCCACAGCCACAACTATTGCTCCTCCATTCATTGGAGCAGTATCCTTTACCACCAGAACATCAGAGTGACGTATGCGCCTGACGACACGTTCACAAACGCTTCCGATAACACTATCTTTAACTGCCCCTAAGCCTAATGCCCCAATGATTGAAAGATCGTATTTGTGGGTGTTGATGTCTTCAACGAGAACCTTGAAATTTCGTCCTTCTAGTCCTAGAGTCTCATGCGGTATATTAGCGTCACCACATTTTTGTGTGACGACATCCATATAGGAGTCTGAGATGATTTCTAGGCCTCGGGTTATTAGTGAATCGTGGATCTGTCGTTGTCGCTCAAGTTCTTTCTCCCCCTGGTACTCCTCTGGCAATCCTGCTTCCATTTGCTTAAAACGACGGTCATGCATTTTTGCTGCATAGACATGGCTGCCAATAACTTTCCCTCCAAAAGTTTTGGCAAGGGAGACGCCAATATCAAGCGCTGCATTGGAGTGGTCAGAGTTATCGACTGGAACATAAATGCTCTTGTACATCAAATCCTCCTAGATCACGAAATACCAGCGTAAAATTATTTTGCGCTTAGCTAGGCGCAAAGAAGCGGTATCTTATCATTTGAGTGCTTTTAAGATCAATGCAATCTATGGGTTGTCTTTGTTTCACTTTGCTGCTTGACGTAAGGAGAGCACCATGTAATCGTAGAGGCTAGTAAATAGCTTAAAAAGGGGGATTGTGGATACCAATCCAGATATGACCTACCAGAATGCGGGTATTGACCCAGATCGTGCAGGGCATGCTCTGGGACGTATTACCGCGCGTCTTGCTGAAACATGGCCAAAAGGACCGGGTTTTCAATCGGTTATGTTGCCGTGGGGATACTTTGCGAATGTTGTTGATTTAGGAGGTATTGGCTGCGCTATTACGACCGATGGTGTCGGCTCAAAAGTGTTGATTGCCCAGATGATGAACAAATATGACACCATAGGCATTGATTGTGTTGCCATGAATGTTAATGATCTTCTTTGTGTTGGAGCAAAACCCGTATCCATGGTTGAATATATTGGTGTGCAAGATCCACATCCTGATGTTTTGGAGTCTATTTCCGTGGGTCTATGCGAGGGAGCTAAAGAAGCTGGAGTCTCAATTCCTGGGGGTGAAATCTCTCAGCTTCCTGAGGTTATCACTGGCCATAAAGGCGGGCATGCGTTTGATCTGATTGGAATGGCTATTGGAACTGTCGATCTTGATCAGATCATCATAGGTCAGAATATTTGTGAGGGCGATGTAATTATTGGTATTGAAAGCAATGGTATACACAGTAATGGGCTTACGCTTGCCCGGACGGTTTTATTTAATAAGGGTTGTTATGCCATTGATGAACAGCCTGCACAGTTATCTCATTCCCTGGGAGAGGAACTTTTGAGACCAACTCATATCTACGTCAAAGAAGTTATGGGTCTTCTTCAAAGTGGAGTACCTGTTAAGGCGATGATGCATATTACTGGAGATGGATTGCTAAACTTATCAAGAGTTCAATCAAAAGTTGGTTTTCGCGTTAACTCATTGCCTCCGATGATGCCAGTGTTTTCCCTTGTTCAGCAGGCTGGAGATATCTCGCATGAGGAGATGTTCGCCGTCTTTAACATGGGCATTGGTTTTTGCGTCATTGTTTCTGAGGGTGATGTTGATCAATCGCTGTCAGTGATCCGTGCTTATAATAAACAAGCAATGAAAATAGGTGACGTAGTTTTAGACGAAAACCGGCGAGTGTTTATTGAGCCGTATGGCCTTGTGGGCCAAGGCAAAAAATTTCTTAAAGCCTAGTTGAGTTAAGTAGCGAATACACTGCGATGTTTCAAATCTTAAGTCGATATACTATTGATGGTGTTCCAGTACAATTCTTGACAGGATGCTTGTAATTACAGGGACAGAAGTGAGAAATTTAGACATCTTATAATGTGAGTCACCTCACCATTTTAGTGTGGATAATATTTAGGCAATTCGCTGAAATGGGCTCCAGTCGTACCCAAGCTCGTCCGTCTCCACACAGTTATCCACCTCATTCTGTGGATAAAGAAAAGCTGCTGAAAATACTTACCTTCGGAATGCCTGTATTCACGCATCAATAATGATGTGAGTAGCGTAAACCCCTTTATTTATAGGGACAAAAAATGTTTCTGGTAAAAAACTAATGAATTCTAAGTTCTATCATATTTTTCTTTTGTCAAGAGAAAATAATTGGTTTTTTTTGCGAGTCACACTTTGTCCACAGCCATTATGGCGATTTTTGAGAATAAAACTGGGGAAAATTACTCTGAAGTTCGCCATTAAATTGTCAAGTTTTGCTAGGTTTAGGTGTGCGGATAGGTATTGATCTTGGAGGAACAAAAATCGAGGTTATTGCGCTCGATTCTATGGGGGTAGTTTGTCTGCGACGCAGGGTATCTACACCAACCGAGGGGTATGAGAGAACCCTAAGGAAGGTAGTTGATCTTATAAAGGACATTGAAACTGAACTTGGAAAAGTATGTTCTGTGGGAATTGGAATTCCCGGGGCAGTTTCTTCTGTAACGGGAAAAATCAAAAATGCAAACTCAACCTGCCTCATTGGGCAACATTTTGATAAAGATCTTAGTATCGCCCTGAGGCGAGAGATTAGACTGAGTAATGATGCAAACTGTTTTGTGCTTTCAGAAGCTATTGATGGCGCTGGATCTGATGGAAAGGTTGTCTTTGGCGTTATCATTGGAACAGGGGTTGGTGCTGGTATTGCTTTAAATGGAAATATTTGGACTGGTCCAAATGCTATTGCTGGAGAATGGGGACATAACCCGTTGCCTTGGGCGGAGGAGGAAGAATTACATGAAGCTTCATGCTATTGCGGCAAAAAAAGGTGTATTGAAACATTCCTTTCCGGACCTGGCCTTGCTCGTGACTTTCATGCGGTGACGGGGAGGCTAATTTCTCCTCAAGAAATTGTTGTAGCGGCAGAGTTGGAAGACGCTGTTGCACTGAGTTGCTTAATGCGTTATGAGCATCGTCTTGCAAGGGGTCTTGCTCATGTTATCAACATTTTGGATCCTGATGTAATCGTATTAGGGGGAGGAATGTCTAATATTACTCGTTTATATACTAATGTGCCAAAATTATGGGAGAAGTTTGTATTCTCTGACTCTGTTGCAACCCGGCTTGTTTCGCCTAAACATGGTGACTCCAGTGGGGTAAGAGGAGCTGCTTGGCTATGGCCTCCGTTGTAGCAATCGAGTAGTCTGGGGTATAGCGAATTACGATGCCATTCGTTGTTTTACCCTGAGTTTGGCATCAATAAATTCTTTATGGTCAAGATGTAACAATGTCGTAACTTTTCGTAGAAGGTGCTCTTCGTATTTTTCAATCTCTGTATCAGCTAATGCAACAGTCCAGAGGTATTCAAGTACCATTACTTTGCGTTCTCGAGAAAACTCTTTGTTGATTAGAGAAGCAAATTGGAACATGTCTGTTGAGTTTTTCAGCTCCTCTTCTGCTAGGGCAACTAATGAATTAGTCTCTTCTATAGTGAGTTGAAAAGCTGCCTGTATTGCTATGTGTACGGCTTGTCGCTCTTCCTCCTGTACTTTGAAGTCAGCATGAGTCATTTCGATTAGGAGTGCAGCGGTTGCAAGTTGTAACTTGTGCTCTAAAGAGTCTGTAGATGTATTATCAGGCCCAGAGAGTTTCTCTTCAAAAAACACCTTAATTGATTTCAGCACCAATAAGTCCTTTCAAGGTTTTTCTCAAAGTCACTAACTCTGAGTCTGAGAAGGTTTTGTATTCATTAGATACTCAAATAGAGCTCAACTGCGTTTTTGTATGGCGTTCAATAAAATATGGGAATAGTTTTAGATTGGCACTTTATCAATAGTATCTGCGACTTTGTCTATAGCTTCGTCTGCAGTGTTTCCCGCGACCGGGATAATTGAAATTGCTGCGCCAGTGACACGCATAGGTACGGTCACAATTTTTGTTAGCACGCATCCACCAAGATACATCGTAACTAGTATGAGTGATATTAACCTAATTAAATTCATTGTTTTTTCCTCCAATAATTATTTGTGAGTGTTGCTTCGGTTAATATGCTACGAAATCTATTCCTATTTGATTTAGCGCCGTAAGAGTAGCATGATCCAACGCCATAAATTTAGGAGGCTGGCTAATGAAGCTGCAACATAGGTAAACGCTGCAGCAGTTAGGATGTGGCGGGCTCCCTGCATATCTTTGTTTGATAGATATCCACCTCGTTGTAATATTGGTAGGGCTCGACTAAAACTTGCATCCCATTCAACTGGTAGAGTGATCAGGTGAACAAGCGTAGAAATTCCCATTGTTAAAATTCCAGCATAAAGCACAATTAGACCAGCAGCTGGTGTTTGTGTGATCATCGCAACAATTGGGATCCCCATCATAATTCCTGCACCTACTTTTTCTGCACCTTGTGCAACGCCAATCAAACGAGTCCGCTGTTTAAGTGGTTGATAGCCTGAGTGATCTTGAATTGCGTGGCCAACTTCATGAGCCGCAACGCTAATTGCAGTAAGTGACTTCTTGTCAAAATTTTCTTCTGTTAATCTTACTGTTTTGGTTGTTGGGTCATAGTGGTCACCAGTAGGGGTTGTTTCAACTGTTACATGATCCATGTTCATCAAGGTAAGTAAATGACGTGCAAATTCTCCCCCGGTTTCTTTGAAGTCTTGCCGCGGAGTACTGTGTTTTTTAAATATTCGTCTGGTCCAGAGCTGTGGTCCAAAAACGATAACTAATAGAATAATTATGAAAAGAATAATTCGCATATAATTTTTCTAGGAGAGTGTAGCAAATTATATCAGGCTGCGGGTGTTTTTGTATTATCTCTTTCTATAAGGGTTTTCTGACTTTGGAATCGATCACAATAGCAGGTATAGTTGTATTGATTGGATAGTCCTGATATTTCTATTTATTGTGAAGAGGACTCAATTATAGAGGATTTTTTCTAATTATTTATCAATGCAAACCTAGATATGAAGAGGCCCAGTTGTGAATCTATTTGAAATTTTAGCCATGCTTGTTGGGCTCACGGCTCTATTTGGATTTTTAAATCACCGCTTTCTGAGGCTTCCTCACACCATTGGGCTAATGCTGATTGCACTACTGGCATCGATTGCAGCCATTCTTCTTGACACCATTATTCCTAGTAGCGGAATGAGAGAGGCTATTGCATCTTTACTTGGGCAAATAGATTTCCACGCTACAGTTATGCATGGCATGTTGAGTTTTTTGCTTTTTGCAGGAGCTTTACACGTTGACTTTACCCTGCTGCACGAACGTAAATGGCCTATCTTGGTGCTCGCAACAGTAGGCATAGTTATTTCAACGTTTGTAGTAGGTGGTGCGCTTTGGCTTGTGCTTGGTCTCTTGGGACTGCCTCTTCCGTTCATATGGGCACTAGTCTTTGGGGCTTTGATTAGCCCGACTGATCCTGTAGCGGTACTTGGAATTTTTAAGGCAATTGATGTTCCGCCTGCACTTGAAGCCAAAGTTGCTGGTGAGTCGTTATTCAACGATGGAGTTGGAGTTGTAGTGTTCAGTATTTTGGCGTCCATTGCAGTTGGAAACTCCCATGGAGCGGTTGGTGTACAGGATATTGCAACTATTTTTTTACAAGAAGCGGTTGGCGGAGTGATGCTGGGGCTTATAGCTGGCTACATAGGTTATCGGGCAATGCATGCAATCGATGATTATGTGTTGGAAATTTTGATCAGTCTTGCGTTGGTTATGGTGACCTACGCAATAGCGATTAAGCTTCATATGAGTGGTCCGATTGCGATGGTGGTTGCTGGGCTCTTGATAGGTAATCAAGGAGTAAAGTTTGCAATGTCTGAAAAAACCCAGAAACATTTGTTGAATTTCTGGGAACTGATTGACGAGATTCTTAACTCAGTACTCTTTCTCCTTATAGGACTTGAGGTTTTAGTAGTGAGCTTTTCAATCGATTATGTAGTTGCTGGTCTATTAGCTATCCCAATTTCGTTGTTAGGACGTTCCATCGGTGTTGGTTTGCCAATGGCTGTGTTATCTATACGTATGACATTTACAAAAGGTGCCGTTCCAGTTCTAATTTGGGGTGGTTTGCGGGGAGGTATTGCCGTTGCACTAGCATTGTCACTACCTGAACATGCTTTGAAACCGCTTGTTCTTACTGCAACGTATGCCGTAGTAGTGTTTTCAATTGTAATTCAAGGGGGCACTATAAAGTCGCTTGTGAATCGCGTTATCTCTTAAAAACCTAGTTATGTAGATGATTAAAAAAAGTGATTTTCGTGTTTCATGGTGGCTCTCAAATCGACACTTTCAAACCCTGTGGGGCCCTCTTTTTAGGAGACAGAGCTTCCCAAGCCTTACATGTGAGCGGCTCGAATTGTCTGATGGAGACTTTATTGATTTAGTGTGGACTACACGGAAGTGTGGTCCAATTGTTGTTGTTCTGCACGGGTTAGAGGGTTCCTACAAATCTCACTATATCCCTGGAATTTTTAGAGCTATTCATAATAATGGATGGCGTGCTGTGCTAATGCATTTTCGAGGATGCAGTGGTGTGCAAAATCGATTGCTGCGTACGTATCACTCTGGAGAAACAGGAGATTTGGAAACTGTTATTCGTCAGATCAAGTTTCGTGAACCTAATGTTCCTGTGGCAGCGTTAGGCTATTCGATAGGGGGAAATATGTTGCTCAAATGGTTGGGAGAGACAGGGACTGGTAATCCTTTGTGCGCTAGCGTTGCCGTGTCTCCTACATTTGACCTTTCTTGTACAGCACGAGAACTAGAGCAAGGGTTTTCGCGTCTTTATCAGTGGCATTTGTTGAAACGGTTGGTTAGGAAAATTAGGCATAAATCAAAGACTATGGAATATCCATTTGATATTAAAAAAGTAAACAAGCTATCCACATTTAGGAGTTTTGATGACTATGTAACTGCCCCGTTATACGGTTTTTCAGGAGTTGATGATTACTACTCGCATTCGAGTTGTGGGCAATACCTTCGGAACGTTTCTGTCCCAACTTTAATTCTTCATGCGCGGGACGATCCTTTTTCAACGGATCAAGTAATTCCTGGGATCAACCAGTTGTCTTCAAGTACTACGCTTGAGCTTTGTTCCCATGGCGGACATGTTGGTTTTGTTCAAGGGGCTTTTTCTAGAAGAGTCAGTTATTGGCTTGAGGAAAGAATACCGGAATACTTCTCTTCGTATTTAGATAAACAAACTATATAGAATGCAATAAATAATTTTTAAAATATGTTTTCCAGGAAATCAAGGGCTACTAGTCTTGAGGAAAACCTAGCCGCCCAATGCCAGGAAGTTTTATCGCTGGACGTCGTATATCAAGGCCAACAACTAGTCCTAGAACGCTAACTTCTATTCCTTCATGCCAGGCTGCCGTTAACCCTAGCAATCCTCCCACAGAAGCTTGATAGCCAGTTCCACTTGGGGATGTAGAGAAAATATAAAAATTTGCGGGGAAATCTTTTCCTATTGCTGTAGGAGGTAGATGTAAGCCAAGCTCAGGAACTTCTCTCCCAACATATGCAGTAAATGTATTACTGTTTGGCCCTGGCCATAGTCGATAGTTTGATGAATAGGGATAGTTTTGTATGGCATGGATTATTTTGGGAATCGCGATTTCCGCTGGCTTCCCTCGAAGGTCTACAAGGATTTCAGGGTGGTTACCAAACCACAGTCTATCTGGAGTATCAACGTATGAAGCAAGTACGGGACGATGCGAAAACTTTCGCCATCCAATTACATCGTGTACGACAAAGTGCTCATCTTGAGGTAGTTTGGTCGCAATCCAAGTATGCACTGCAAATATGCCACGCCAATTAAATGCTCGGGCTGAATAGATTTGAACAATTGCTTCTGGGTGGTTAGAAGAAGGTGCGATGTTTGCGCTGGTTCGACTTGCTGTTCTCCAGTCTCGATCAAGGTGGATTTGTCCACATGCCACGCTAAGAATTGGCCCAATGACGAGTATTGCAAGAAAAACACATGTTCTCTTTATTTTTTTCATGTCCCTCCTCTGGTTCTTAACAGGGATTTAAAACAAACCATAATGATTGAAGCATTTCACTTAAGCTTCATTTCATTCCGTGGGACAGTTTACACCTAACTGAGAAATGCATAGAATTTTAACACTAGCACGAGCTAAGAATCATTATTGTAAATATCTTCAGTGGTATTATTTGACACAATTTCTATTATTTTCTTCAGGTTTGATTTGATAAGGATTTGAATGAGTAGTAATTGGACCTGTATCTAGATTGGTCTTTTGTTGTTCTGGATGAAACATGTTTTCAGTAGTACAATAAGGAGCCCATGGTCTTGAGTTGTGAATGCATTACGAAAACACAGTGGCACCTTTATATGATTCGATGTGGGAAGGGCACGCTTTATACTGGTATTACAACTGATGTTGCGCGACGATTTTCTGAACATCAAAGGGGATCAAGTCGTTCTGCAAAATATCTGCGTGGTCGAGGGCCGTTAACACTGATACTTGAGAAAACTCTTGGACCGAAGAAAGGTGTTGCCTTAAGTATAGAACGTCAAATTAAGAAAAGCTCTAAAGTTGAAAAAGAGGCGATGCTTGCAGATGCGAGCATTATAGATGCAATGTTAAAATGTGCACAGGGAAATTTTCAGTAAATAACATCATTGGTTTATACAGGAGGTGTAATGGATTTTTTAGTTGTAGCTTACGATGGACGTGATGCTGGTGCAAAAGATCGAAGACTTAAGGCTCGCCCGGCTCACTTAGAAAATATTGAACGCTTGAAACCGCTTGGAGCGTTTATTAACGGAGGCGCAATTATAGATGATGAAGGCGAGATGATTGGTTCAACGCTGTATATGCATTTCGAGTCTCGCGTTGACTTTGATCTTTGGCTTAAATCTGACCCGTATACGACTCAAGGTGTTTGGGTTGATGTTAAAGTCATCCCTGTTCGGTTGGTTCCGTCTCATAAATGAGTTTGTTTTATGTGCCCATATAACTTTTGAGCTTGGCAGAGGGGGTAGGCTTATCATATGCCAAAGTCTAACTGGCTTGAAGTAACAGGGCAGATGTGGAAACTGTATGTGGCCTTGCTTAGCTGTGTAACTGCGTTGATTGCATTTCCTTTTGCTGTAATTGCATTCATCGCAGGCCATCTCCCTGTGATGCCATATCTCGTTACTGGGACCGTTTTGAGTGTGATAACTGTGTTGTGGCTTATGTGGTCACTCTGTTGTCCAAAGTGTGAACGCTCACTCGTGTGGAAAATGATCTCAAAATGTTCACATACCACTTGGTTGGTTGAACTTGTCGCTTTGGACACTTGTCCGCATTGTATGCACTCCCTTAGAAACTCTAATCGTAATCAAATAAGGGGCGGGTAGTGACGAAACCTATTTCAAGCAGTGGTGAAGATAGTTTGATGAATGTTGAAGTAAAGGAAATAGCAAGTCTTGCCCATAATTGTGATGGATGTATAAACAAAGATTTTAGGCAATCATGTTGTGCAACCTATGAGGTTTGTATCACTGCTGATGAAATGGAAGCTATAGTAGGAGTTCTCCCAGAGGTTGTGAAGTATTGTCCAGAGTTAAGGGATGAAGATAACTTTCATAATGTCTTTGAAGAGACAGAGGATGGTTTAATCAGTCTTGACACAACAGAAGAGGGGTTGTGTGTTTTTGCCTATGAAGATTCAGGAGAGCTCCGATGCTCATTACACAGTATTGCAGTAGAGTTAAAAGTTCCTGTGCAACAGATTAAGCCTTCAGTCTGCTTGCTTTGGCCGTTGAGCGTTGCTGATGATAAACCGAGGCGATTGTCAATTGCAGATGATGCCTTAGAGTTTCATTGCAATACACAGCAGGATCCTGGTGAATTGCCATTAGATGTTGTGGTGTTTAATTCTATCGAATTAGTTTATGGAGAGCCTGTGTCTGAAGCAGTGAAAAATGCTGTAGAAGTGGGATGTGACCACAGAGTAGTGTCAATGGGTAGGCCTAATATAAAGATAAAAGCTAAGGTATGAAACTATGGCCTGAATAGATTTTTGTATCGATTAGGAACAGAGCGAGTGTTTAAATTCCAGAAATATTTGTTGGTGAGGATTCTACGGTAGGTAGTAATGGATGAGACAGAAATTATAGAAGTTGAGGAAGATAAAAAGGTTTACCTGCAAAGGCTAAAGCATCTTGCTGTTTGGCTTGATGATCGTATTCCTATTCCTGGAACTAATCAACGTATCGGGTTGGATGGGATTATTGGATTCATCCCAATTATAGGTGATGTATTTACCTCAATGACAGCGCTATATATTTTGAGGGTCGCATGGAAATTAGGCGTGCCGATGAAGATACTCATCAAAATGATTTGGAACTTGGGGCTCGATTTTTTCCTAGGGGCAGTGCCCCTCGTCGGAGATCTCTGCGATATTTACTTCAAGTCAAATTTAAAAAACGTACGGCTGCTAATCGAGTATCTCGAGCCTCCAATTTAATCTTTCAGCGGGAACTTTCAGTACGTGGGGGTTTGATGTAAACAACTAGGCGATATAGAAGCCACCATGTAATACCTAAAATAAACCATCCAATGGCGATTACTGTGCCTACGAGCATCCCGCTTTGGATTCCAGAGTCAAAGGTAGAGAGAAGTACTAAGAGACATGCAATGGTCAAAAGAAAAATTTGACCTGAAGTGTGAACGCGATCGAGCCAGGTTGCGTGATGCGGTTTATTTGTTATGTCTTCTTTTTCCTGCATGTTGGCCGCCATGCCTGCAATTGTACCAGCCTCCGCAAGCATTGGTTACCGATATTTCATTTATCGGTTGATTTTACCTGTAGTGTTTTGAAATAGCTTGGGAAAATACACTGATGCCTGGTTATATCTAGGTATGTGGGAGCGTGAAGGATCTAGTTCGTGCTCATTTAGACCTGACTGTCATTCCTCCAGGAGTCAGATCTATTGCATGTTAGGAAGTGGAATGAGTGGCTAGGTTGGCGGCGCGTGCTTGTGATAAAGCAAGCTCAACCGCAGATTTAATGTCCCGTTTAGTAAATGGTTTACTGAGCTGTGTACGAGGGTCAGTTCCCAGTGCACACTGAAACGCAAGTGTTCCTGTATAAGCAGTCATATACACTATAGGTACATCAAACTGATCACGCGCAACCTGAGCCGTTTTGATCCCATCCATGCGGCCCTCTAAGCGAATATCCATCATGGCAAGGTCTGGGCGGTCTTTTTCCATATGTTCTATGGCCGCTTCTCCTGTAGAAACTACTCCAGCTACCACATAGCCAAGTTTAGGGAGTGTTACAGAGAGGACTTTGGTCACAGCGTCGTCGTCCTCGACAACGAGAATCCGTGGTGGCTTAGAGGCATTTGTTGGTTGGGAGGGCATAGTCATCAATTTAAACGGTGATAGTCTCAGCTTTAACAATCGCCTGCTCTATTAGAGCCAATCATAAGGCAGTACGCTTGCAAAGACTATGAGCTATGTCACAATTAGTATAGATATTTTCTGTGATAGGGGAAAGGGGGGCAAAGATTGGGTTTTGGTGTTTTTGGTAAAACACACCGTAAGCACCAGCAATCATGGAATAGGTAGGCCATAATTTTCTTTCCGCAAGATGATAATTGCGCTAGAGTAAGCTAGGGATTTGGTGTTTTTTGGTATATTTAGCCATGCTTTTTAAAGGAAGTTCTATTCGTGGAGATCACCTCAATGAGTACTCTGTTGTTAAAGTTAAGATGATCTATCCAATTGCTTCAATTGCTAGTGTCGTGTTGTTTTGGGGCCTAACTTTGTCTGGATGTGGTAACAGTTCGAATGACTCTATTATGCTACCGGCTGATTCTCAAGTAGCTTCAACGAGTGTATCAGATGGTGCCGCACAAACAAGTTTAGGATTAACAAAAACATTGGAGTCAGTCTTGTTCCAATTGCAGGGAGTGTATCTTTTTCAAGATGCAATCCCTGAGGATATCAATAAGTTTGAAACAGTTGAAATGCTTATTGCCGCTCTTGACGATCCATTTAGTAGCGTCCTAGAAGAGTTTTCCAGCACCATTGACGCTTTTTTTGGAGGTTTTCGTGGAATTGGGGTGCAGATTCAACAAGTTGATGATGCTACGTTTTTCCCAGCTGTATTTCCCAATCAACCGGCAGCGATAGCGGGGATCCGTGTAAATGATATTCTTCTTGGTGTTGATAACATATGGGTTGAGGGAAAAACCATTCCACAGATTGTTGAGATGCTTCAACGTGAGGTTGGAGAACCTGTCCATCTTCGGATACAGCGTGAAGATGAGATTCTTACCTTTTCCCCTATTTTTAGTGAGTTTCAACGCAGCTCTGTATTCACTGCTCCAATCACTAGTCAGATTGCATATGTTGGAGTTTTTACTTTTTTGCAGAGGAGTTCACACCCTGATGGGACAGATGGTGAAATTAAGGATTTCTTGTCCAGCGATTCTTCGCCGATCATCATTATGGATTTACGAAATAACCTTGGAGGGACCTTGGAGGACTCAATTGAGACTGCGGATCTTTTTGTTGAAACCGGTATTTTGATTGAACTCTTTGACTTGAATCGCAGTGATAGGCGCGTAGCGATACAAGGGGGTGCTGGCGAGGATCGTACTGTCGTGCTTTTGCAAAATGGACGTTCAGCGAGTGCCTCAGAAATTGTTGTTGCAAGTCTTCGAGACAATCTTGGTGCTCGTGTTATTGGGACTCAATCGTTTGGTAAGGGTGTATCACAGAGTTTTTTCCGTTTTGTTGATGATCCTGGGGGACTCCAACTGGTCACTGGAGGAATACGTAGCCCAAACGGTCATGATTACAATATAGTTGGCATAACGCCTGATGATGTTGTGGCGTTTGAATTTGATCCTGAAACCTTTAGAGACTCGCAATTGGATGCAGCAATAGCCTTTTCGAGGTCGTTGCTTAATTCAGGCTCTGATGAGCCTATTGAGCCTAAAGCTTTGGAGAAGATTAGTACTTTCAGGGAAAGTATTGGAGGCGAGAGGCCACCAAGGCTTTTGCATCCGTTTGAACCTTAAGGTTTTTTGTTAGCCTGCCCGCAATCATGATGTTGCGTTGGATTGTTCACGTAGATATGGACGCGTTTTATGCGTCTATTGAGCAACATGACTGCCCGAAGTATTCTGGAAAGCCTGTTGTTGTTGGGGCTGATCCTCAAGGTGGTCAGGGGCGTGGTGTTGTGGCCGCTGCGTCTTATGAGGCGAGGACGTTTGGTGTTTATTCTGCGATGCCTATTCGGCAGGCATTTCGGCGATGTCCTCAAGGTATTTTCCTGCCAGTAAGAATGTGGCGTTACCGTCAAATATCCAAGAGAATTTTTTCAATTTTTCATCATTACACCGATCTTGTAGAGCCTCTCAGTTCTGATGAGGCCTTCTTGGATGTCACGAGAAGTATTCGTTTATATGGCGATGCAGAGTCTATAGGTTGTGAAATTCAGAGGAAAATTCAGGAGCTTGAAGGGCTTTCTGCATCAGTAGGTGTTGCATCAAATAAATTTGTTGCGAAGATCGCATCTGATCTTAGAAAACCAAATGGTTTTGTCGTTGTCCTTCCTGGAAAAGAAGCTGAGTTTCTCCATGATTTACCACTTGAAAGATTATGGGGTGTGGGTAAGGCGATAGCTTCACAACTTCGGCAACTTGGATGTCAGACAATTGGTGATGTTGCAACATGTCCAATACATGTTCTTCGAAAATCTCTTGGTGAGACTGGGAGCGATTTGCGCGAGCTTGCTCGCGGCATTGATGCTCGCCCAGTAAACCCAGAAGAGCCTGTAAAATCAATAGGTGCTGAAACCACATTTGATGAAGATACTCGTGATGAGGATATTATTAGGGCAACACTTCTGAAACTTGCGGAGGATGTTGCGAGACGTCTTCGAAGAGCAGGAGTTTGTAGCCAGACGCTTACCTTGAAGCATAGAGATGAATCATTTTTCACTGTTACGCGATCGTCGTCAGTGGGAGATGCAACCGATCAGCCCTCAAGCTTGTATCAGGGGGCGTTGGCACTATTCAAAAGGGTTCCACAATCTGAAAAGAAAGTACGTCTTTTGGGGCTTACGGCTTCAAAGCTTTTTCCTTCATCCAGGGCTGGAAACCAATTATCTCTATTCAATGGGCCTCAAGAAAAAACTCGAAAACTTACAAGTGCTGTGGACGCTATCCAAGAAAAGTTTGGACCTTCTTCCATTGCTCGTGCAAGTGTTTCTGGCGGAGGCCAGGATAGATTGCCTCCGCGACTGAAAAAGGCAGAAAAAAGTAGTTGAGGCAGTTTTTTACGATGTGAGGAAAGAGGGAAAAGGGGCAATTTAATATTTGCGTATCCCTTCTGCTACAATTTAGTATCTTTTTAGATACCAATTGCCTGAAAAAGGACTCTTTTGTCTTGTCCTACCAACTTTTAGCCTCCGTTTTATTGAAAAACAGGCTCTTGTGCAGAATTATTTTTGCGGCATCAATATTGCTGCTCTATCACAGTGGGAGCCAGTGTTGTTTTGAGATTTTCCGTTGTTTACTTGAAGAGTGCTTTGTTAGCTAAGTGGCTATGACTAATGAGGTGGCTGATTTTTGTAGAAGTTTGCATTTTTAGGGGAGAAGTTGTGTTTTGACATGATTTGGCTGATGCTTGACAATTTATATACATGCAAGTATAAGGGGCAGTCCCACGACATTATTTTGACGGACCTCTTTTTTTCTATATGACGACGGCAGGCGTCATAAGACGGAAGCTCGGGTTTCGTATCGACCTACCTATTCTTTCGTGTAATAGTTCCCTGCTGATATAGGCTTTGCTAGATGATATATGCTGACAAGCTGCGTAGGATCTTCAAAGAAAGTTGGGGATTTCCTCCCCGTCACGGAAAACCTTCGATGCGAAAAAAGGTCTTCAGTGGAGTAGGCAGGTAGGAGAGGAAATCCCCGAGGGACCAAGCGCGCATTGTACCAAAGATGCATGAAGAGTCCAGCCTGAGACTGTGAGGTCCCTCACATGTTGAATGAGTTTTAATATTCATTTGGAGGGAGAATTGTGATGGTAATCTTATCTCTAGGTAGTGTACGAAAGCCATGGGTAGCACTTTTAGCTACGTGCATGGTGTTTGTTTTTGCCGTCGGGTGTAGTTTGGTAGACGACGATGATGCAACAGTGACTCCTGCCGCAACAGCTACTGCAGGTACAGTGACTCAAGCGACAACAGATGCGGCTGGCACTGTGGCTCCTGCAGAGTATGTGGCCGCTTTGGGTGATTTTCAGGGCTACTCTTTTTGGAGGACGATTGACTACAGTACTGGGTCAACGAATCCGTACCTAGGTGATGCGCATAAGGCAGTCACAACGGATCATGCTTGGTCTCGACGCGTGTGGGTTAATGAAGCTGGGGCGAGAGCGCGAGAGGCTGGTTCAGCAACTTTTCCGATCGGAACAGTTTTGGTGAAGGAAACCTTTACTTGGGATGCTAATCAAAAGAAAGAATATTCCCCAATGGGCGTTCTGGCCATGGTAAAACGTGGGGGAAACTTTAACCCTTCAGGTGGCCATTGGGAATGGTTCCACCTTGGGGCAGATCCTGCAACTAGTGGCTTGCAAGAAATCAAAGGCCGCGGAGGCGAGGATATGATGCAGGGTATGTGTAATAGTTGCCATCTAAATGCTCAGGTTCAGGCTGGTGGGGCAGACTTTGTTTTTGCGCATACTTCTGAGCTTGATGTAGCAGACGGCTTTTTTAATGATTATCAAACATGGCCGGTGATACAAGATAGTCCTGAAAACCATGTATTGTTGAGTTCAGCTCACAAGAGTGGAGAGGAGGGTACTTTAAGGACAGTCTACAAAAAGCAGCTTCAAGCCAATCCGTTACATACCCCGGATACATACAACATCATGACTGATCAATATCCTGTTGGAACCGCTTATGTAAAGACAGTTAAGGATGCAGCAGGGGCGATTATTGAGATGACGGCGATGGTTAAAAAGCATGGGCCTTCACATCTTGGAGGCACGTTTAATCCGAGTCACAATGGGTGGGACTGGTTTATGCTTGATCCGGCAACTGCCGCTGTAATGCCTGAAATGCGCGGAGCAGAATTGGGAGGCAACATGTGTAATAGTTGCCATTCTGCGGCACGAGTTGGACTCAATGGTATTGATTATGTCTTTAAACATCCGAATGATCCGTTTGTAAACTTTGGTGCCCCTGTAGTTCCTGTAGTAGCGGCAGCGGCAACTCCAGCGGCAACTCCAGCGGCAACTCCAGCGGCAACTCCAGCGCCAGCTCCAACGGCGACTGTAGAGGAGACTCCAGTGGCAACTCCGGTAGTGGCAGCAGCTGCTGGTAACACAGGCCCAGGTGGGTATGCGGCTGATTATGCAACGAATACCGCGTCGTTCTACACGAATATGACCGGATTCAACGCAAGTGTGCCTCCCGCCGCACATAACCAAGTGCAAATTTGGTACTCAACAAACATTCAAGAGTTAGTCGCGGCTGGAAGTATTGGCCCATGGCCACAAGGTACTGTGTCCATTAAAAGAGTTGATAAGGCCCCAGCAGATGGTGTCACTGACGAAATAGTAGTGATGGTAAAAATGGCTGCTGGATATGATGATATTAATGGTAACTGGTATTATGAAGTGCGCGATGCAACTGGTACAACGCTCTCTACTGATCCAGCAATGGCAGCGGGAAAAAATGCGATGTGTATCGGTTGCCATGCAAGCACGGGGAAAGATTATTTAGCGGGCCTGGATCTTCGCTAATTTAAAAGGTTAGGTTAGGCGGAGGGAGATGAGGCATGCGTAATGCATTAGTCATTCATACCGTTCTTGTGGCATTGGGACTGTTTATATGGGCGGAAGTTGCATCAGCTGTTCCGCGATTTTCCATGCGAACGGGGATGTCGTGCAATGCATGTCATGTGAATCCAAGTGGGGGGGGGATGCGTACTGAACATGGAAGTTTGTACGGGCGCATGAACCTTCCCCTCAATCCGACTATGCGGGCCAAAGGAGAGAAATTTAGCCCAAAAGTTACCGACAATATTACTGTTGGATCTGATCTTCGGGTGATGAGCTATTATGATGACCGGGACACGATGAGTTTTTTCCCGATGCAAGCAGACTTATATATTGCCGCACAGCTAACAGATAAGATTCAGTTGTACCATGATCAGAGTATGCTTTCCACGGAGATTGAGACTTTCGGTATTGCGCAAGTCTTGCCCTTCTCTGGCTATGTGAAAGCAGGAAAATTTGTACCGGCTTTTGGATGGAAGCATGATAATCATACTGCGTTTACTCGTGGGGGCAATATAAGTACCAGGGAAGTTGGCCAAGTCACTCGTGGCACTGGATTTAGTCGCGACGATAAGGATACTGGAGTTGAGGTTGGGTTTTACCCAGGGCAGGGGTCAATCCAGTTAGCCATGCTCAATGGGCAACGAGGAGGTATTCCGTTTGACGATGGTAAAGGTAAGGCCTATGTAGCTCGAGCGGATTACTTTGTGCTGAACTCTGATGCCATCAAGGCAAATCTAGGAGGATCCTTCTACCAGAATGATGCCGAAATGTTCGAACGAAAGATCTATGCTGGGCATCTTGGGGTCAACCTTTGGAAATTTACATACTTAGGCGAGTATGACTGGAATGAATTATCACGTGATGCGCAAACGCCAACTTTAAAGAGTACAGCGCAATACCACGAACTGAGTCTTTTAGCTGTTCAGGGGGTCGATCTCAAAGGGGTGTACGAATACATCGACCCGAACCATGATGTTGCTCATGATGCTTTAGAGCGGGTAGGGATTGGTCTAGAGTTTTTCCCCGTTCCGCATAACGAAATCAGAGTTGAATATCGACATACCATGGGTAACCGAGAGGTCAATCCAGATGCTGACTTGAGCGAAGTCTTCCTCATGTACCATTTTTACTTCTGAAAATATATTCTGCACCGATATCCCTACTACTACTCTAGTGCCCCGCCCCTAACCTCCAGTTTTACATCTTATGGAGGAATGGCGGGGCTTTTGGTTTGTTATCATTTCACATCGATAGCCATCACAAGAAAATCAACGCCTAATGTGCGGCCATGATGTGGCTCAGTATAGGTTCCATCATAGTAATACCACTGATGAGAGACCATGCTGCCAAGCTTAGAGGGAAGAGCTGGAAGCTTGGCGACGTCAAGGCCACTCGCACGAAAGGTCTCGGGGTTGAGAAAGTACAATACATCTTCCGTTGTATTTTCGGGTGTACGTGAGAAATGGACCATGTTGCGTTGGGAAACACCATCTAACATGCAGAACTCATTGGTCTTATGGGAAAGGTCAATTGCCATCAACCCGGAGCCCGGTAAGAGTAAGTTTGCAACTGCATTGACTTCCGCTCTGGCTGATCCGGTCACCATATCAATGGGTTCTGGCTGACCTTCAGCAGTGCTCGTTTCCTTTTCACCTTCGAGGAAGTCAAACATACCTCCTACCGCAACTCCTGCGCCAAAGTTAGATCCCCACGGTGCTGATCCAGATGGCAATAAAAATACTAACGCGACAGTGAGTACAATAATCATTGATTTTATAGTGTTCATTTCAAGTACCTCCTTAATGGCAGTTCGAGTATCCTTGCTATGAAATATAATGTACAACGTCTTGGAACGTGACATTGCAACATGTTCGTGTGATTTCAGTCAATTCTATTAGTGGGACACATCATTTTTTTGTGAGTGCCTCAGTTTATTAAGCCATTGCGTGGGGAAAAACATAGGCACTGTTTTTTGATACTCTCTATAGTTGCTCCCAAACTTCATGACGAGTTTTTGCTCTTCTAGATAGGTCCCCACAAAAAGGTACATTGTGAGCATGCTATTTGTCGTAAGCGTTACTGAGGATACGTCACGAGCCCATAAAACTAGTAGTAATCCAAGGTACCATGGATGTCGGATGATGCGGTGAATCCCGCCACTACTTAGTGTGTGATTTTCGATGGTATGAAGGCCTTTGTGATAGGAGGAAATTTGTTTGAGGCCTAAAAACTCTTTCCCATCATAGTGACGCATCCCTAATATGAACAGAAGTATGCCGAGTGCCCAGCAGAGATATTGGAGACATGTATATGGCCACACCCATTTCAGTATTGGGGTGGTGTGAATGGAGTGGGAGAACAGAAGAATAGGGATTAAGGCAATAACGCTCAATACATTGTATGTGAGACGATAATACGCTGAAACTGCTCGCCAGCGTTGTCTAACCCAGGTGGTAATGGGTGTGGTAACGAGGATGCTGTGCATTGCCCCATATGCGATCCAGCAAACGCCAAGAATCAAGAGATCAGACGACATCAATGCGACATTCAAGTGTTTTGTGGGTTAGCGTTTTGTCGGGGATAGAGAAGTGCTCCCGTATGTATTACGAGACTAGTAAGGCTCTGGTTAAGTTGCGGAAATTAGTATCCCCTAAGATGCCACCTCCGATATGCATAAGTAGGATGTCTCCATTGCCATCGAGCAAGAAAAATGTGGGGGTTGCACGGACTCGAAACTTTGTGGCTACTATGTTATTTGTGTCAAATGTAGTCGGGAAACTGAAAGTAGACTTATGTTCTTTGACGTATTGCATGACGGTTTTCTTGTCATCAGCAAATGCGACAGCAACAATTTGTAAGCCCATTGATTTTGCACGTTCGTCAAGCCTGTGAATGTCAGGAAGTTCGTCCCGACATATCCCGCACCAAGTCGCCCAAAACATCAGTAATGTTGGTTTGCCCTTTAGTTCCTGTTTTGTGATTTGGGTGCCAGTCAATGTTGTAAGTTGAAAGTCTGGACTAGGGGCAGTCATTTGACCTTCAATAACAAACGAATTCTCCCCAAAAGCAATACTTGTTGATCCTGTGATGAGGGTAGTGATCAATATTGCGAACATTAGAAAATAGTTTTTTTTCGGTGTATTACAGGATGACAGAGAAAGGGGCGTATTTTGATTCATTGCAAAGACTCCGTAGTTTTTAGAATTTGTATTTGTCTCTTCACGTATCCCTCTTAACTCTTGGAGTGAGGGGTGGTGCCATCTAAACTGACGGGGTTAGGAACCATAAAGTCTTTTATGAAGGCTGTCGTGCCATCAACTAACGGGTCTATTTCGTATATTATCGTGTGGTCTTTCTCCCCATTGTGAACGTGGTTCAGTGAACCTTTCGTTGTTGCATTGGTAAACTCACATTTACCCACCATATGCTCAATCTGAAGTTTGATTTCAATGGTGCTTTTGTCAGCGTGGTCTTCCCATGACAGAATCGTAGCATTCAGGGTGAGGACGGCTCCATCGAGAGGGTCCTCTGATTTTGTGATTACGCGAGAAAACAGGTGTTCGGTGCGAATTTTTTGAATAACGGCTTGTTGGAGATTTTTTAGCAAGGCCTCTGGAGGTTGAGTTGATGATTCAACTTTTGGTAGAGGAACTTCAAGTGTATTAAATAACATTGAGTAGCGGGATGGTATGACCGTGGAGTCCATTGGTAAAGGTTCAACTGCTGCCATTGCCGCTTCATTGAGAGGCATGGCTGCTAATACTTCAGGCATGACATGTGGTTTGTCAGGCGTTGCCTGTGGTTTAGCAGTTTGGGTTGTTCCACATGCTGAGAGTAAAAGAATGATGGTGAGTCCTATTGCAAAGCGAGTTTCGAACATGATGGCTCCTCTTTGAGTGAGCTTATTCATCCCCAGTCACCGACGAAAGAAACTTTAAGGTTCCCTGGACGAGGAGATGGTTTGGCTCAATGAGTCCGGTTTTAAGCATCGCGTTGGTAACAGGGCCTGTTATAACTGCCCGGTTCAATGGACAAGTTACAATTTTTTGGGAGATCGTTAATTGGATAGTAAGGGTTCCATCATTGGTAGCGTTTGTAGGCTGTTCCCAGGCAGTTACTGTTCCTTGGATAACCAGAACTCCGTCAAGGACATCAGCTGTTGGGACGACAGTTGCAAATAAATTTTTCTTTTTAAATTCTGTTATGATTGTATTCTGAAGTCCCGTAAGCACGCTCGTTGGAGCCTCGAGGGTATTGGCAATTGAGGGTATTTCGAGCGTGACGAGAGGATATTTAGGTTCCGCCGCTTCAGCTATCAATGCCTGAAGGTGTCCCCCCATGATTAGTATTGTGAGTATCGTGAGTTGTGCAATTGAATGGAGAGAGTGCATGCTAATGGGGGTTCTTTTCGTTTTGATGTATATGCCGTGGTTTCATATTTTTGAAGCCCCAATTATCGTCTTCTATTTTATGTGATATCCCATCTAATTGAATTGATTATGTACTAAAACGTTTTCCACAAACCACCCTGCCCCATCTGCAATGTCCTCGATAGCTTTTTCCGTGCCATTTCCGTGCGAATCTAGGAGTACTGTCCCTTTGCCAGTGGTCTCGTTAATTTCGCAATTCAGTAATTTGTCGATTAATGACAATTTCATTTCCATCATTCCTAACTCTTGGAGTGAGGAGTGGTCGGCCTCCCATGAGAGCATGTCGACGCGGAACGTTACAACATTGTCTTGTGTGCTCGCGTTCGCAACGAGCTTCCATACTGCGCGCTTTTCAATCTGTTGATGCATTGCAGCGTGCAAGTCGGTAATGTATTGGTCTGGAGCACCACCGAGGTTAGTGATGTCTGGAATTTCCATCACTGTGTAGAATGGACGTCTATCCTCTGTACAGTGCGGGAGAGTTTTTAGTGTGTCCTGTTCTAGTGTGGATTGTTCTATAGTTGAAGGATCATTCACTGTAGTAGGGAAACTTGTTGACAGGTATGAGGCACAGGATATCAGCATGCTAGACATCAAGAGTGCTGTCATTAGTGAAAATGGGTGTGTCATGCCATCTGTCCTCCCTCTCTCTCTCTTAGTAGCCACGCTAGCAACTGTAGTGAGCGGTTGTCCATTCTGTCTCTATAGGCAGGTAGAACACGTTACCTAATTTAGTAAGACGAGGCGGATTCAAAAAGGATTCAGCTCACAGCAAGAGTCAATAAAAGTCTATTTAAAGCAGGATCTCTCTTGGGATCGTTCTCCTACAGGGGTATTCAAACACATTAGGGTCATAAGAGCCAAGTTTTTGGACAAGAGTCGAGAAATTGACAGGCTACCTTATTGGGGTTACGATTCCCCTTCACCCTTAGCCTTTGGTGCTCCGTTTACGATGCCATGGATTATCACGCTCGTGGGCGTGGTGCCTCGAGAAGTTCTGCCTCTGTGCCGTTGTTTGGAGAGGGTCTGCTTATAGTACACGACCAATATCATGATGGAGTGAGTGATTGGATATTATGGCAACGCAGAGGAGCGGGGGAAGAAGCAACGATCAAATTCTGTTTACTGATAGTTCTGAAAAGACGGGAAGCTTGATTGTCACGACGTATAGCCGTTGGGACGAAGTATTGTTTGTAGAGTATATTGAGTTTTCAATCTTGTGATGATATCTGGACCGCATGGCTTGGTTTAAAAAACGGAAACATACAGATGACACTGAGACGGGTCCAAAGATTGCCGAAGGGCAGTGGCTCAAGTGTCCTGTGTGCCGAGATACAATTTTTCGCAAAGAGTTTGAGCGAAATGGAAAGATTTGCCCAAAATGTGACTACCATTTTCCCATTTCGGTTGATGAACGTATTGCTTTGTTAGTGGATAAGGGAAGCTTTACTGAATGGGCTGCAGATATTCATCCCACGGATATCTTAGGGTTTACGGATACTCAACCGTACGTTGATCGTCTCAAGCGGGTTCAGGAGAAAACGGGTCGATCTGATGCGATTGTTATTGGGGAAGGGTGCATTGAAGATTATCCCGTGAACTTAAGCATTTTTGACTTTTCGTTCATGGGAGGGAGTATGGGGACTGTTGTTGGCGAGAAGATTTTGATTGCTGCTGAAGCTTCTCGTGCAACCAAGACCCCACTCATTATCGTATCGACTTCAGGTGGAGCGAGGATGCAGGAAGGGATGTTTTCGCTTATGCAAATGGCAAAAACCTCCGCAGCAATTGGGCGACTTGGGGAGTCTGGAGTGCCGTTTATTTCTGTTCTTACAGATCCTACCTTTGGTGGTGTTACAGCAAGTTTTGCAATGCTTGGAGATGTCATTATTGCAGAGCCAAAAGCATTAATTGGGTTTGCCGGTCCTCGTGTGATTGAGCAAACTATTAAACAGAAACTCCCTAAGGGGTTTCAGCGTGCTGAATTTCTCTTGGAACATGGCATGATCGACATGATTGTTCCTCGTTGTGAGATGAGAGCTGTTCTGGCGAACCTTCTGACATTTTTTAAACTATAAGATGCAACAAAAAAGGCCTCAATGCATGACATGAGGGATAGGGCACCAAGAGGCGTATAACATCAACGTGTACGAGGTTGCCTGTCATAGGTGTGTTGTTGTGAGGTGAAAGGGGAGTGACCTGAGGAAGTACACTCACTTTGATGGTGCTGCCCCACTCATATGTCTTATCAATCTTCGCTTGATGCTTTGTACAAACTGCAGCGCTTTGGCATTAAACTTGGGTTAGATACGACCCGCAAGCTTCTTGCGTCAATAGGCAATCCACACCATCATTTCAAAACTGTTCATGTTGCTGGCACCAATGGCAAAGGTTCAACTGCAGCGATTCTTGCCTCTATTCTTCGTTCGTCTGGCTATAAGACGGGTTTGTATACCTCCCCGCATTTGGTCGATTTTAGTGAACGGATTCAACATAATGGGCGGCCAATTGCTCATCAACAGGTTAGTGCGTTGATTGATAAGGTTAGGGCCTCTTGTGAAACCTCCCCTGTACCAACGTTTTTTGAGTTTGCGACGGCGGTTGCATTCTTGCATTTTGCCGAAACTGAAACGGAGATTGCCATTATTGAAGTTGGTATGGGTGGTCAGTTTGATGCAACCAATGTCATTGACCCTTTTGCGACGATCATCACAAATATTGGCCTCGATCATCAGCAGTATCTTGGGGATACGATTGAGGCCATTGCAAAAGAAAAAGCTGGAATTATTAAACGTGAAACTCCAGTGGTATTGGGGAATGTATCGCCACAGGCGCTTCCTGTGATCCAAAAAACCTCTGTAACACAGCACGCACCTTTGGTTCAATTCGGGAGAGACTTTCAGGTGAGGGAAACTCAAGAGGGGCGTTTTGATTTCTCTGGGCATGGCAGTTCATATTCGGATTTGAACTGTGCTTTGGTTGGACGGCATCAACTTGAAAATGCCTCGTGTGCATTGGCTACCGTGGAGTGTCTTCGTGATTTCGGCATGACAATATCAGAGAGCAGTATCCGCCGCGGGTTGAGTGATGTGCAGTGGTCTGGACGTTTGGAGATTGTGGCAACACATCCAACGGTAATCCTTGATGGGGCGCACAATCCATCTGCTGCCGTAGCCCTTGCTGAGTATTGCATTGAGCATCAGAAAACATTTTCAGGAAAACTAATCTTTGTGATCAGCATGCAAAAAGACAAAGATATAGCAGCATTTTTTACTCCACTTCTTCCATTAGCGTATGCTGTCGTTTTAACCTCTTCTGCGCACACCCAATCGGCGTCAACAGAGGAGCTCTACGCACAGTTGCCCATGCAGCCAGGGCGACTAGTACATGCGAGGTCTGCTCACGAAGCGATACTCAAGGCATACAGTATTGCGAACCGTGAGGATACGATTTGTGCAACGGGCTCTCTCTTTTTAATTGGAGAGATCAAAGCGGCTATTGAAGGGGCTGATTTTTTCCCAATTCGAGGATGATTGTTAAAAGCAAAATAAGTAGGGGTCTTGTGTCTGTTAAGAAATATATTCAATTAGAGTTCTGTATTTTATGCCTTGTGATATTGGGGGGGGCTGCCTTTGTTTGTTGTGATGCCTTTGCGGCCAGTGTAGGCGTGAGTGAGGAAGAGCCTATTGATATTCACGCAGATCGTGTTGAGTATTCACGAACCGAGGATACTTATGTTGCAGACGGAAATGTTGATGTAGTCCGAGGCACCCAACATCTCACATCAGATCATGTGACCTTGAATATGAAAGCCAATCTTCTTATCGCCGAAGGTAATGTGCATTATGATGATGGCGGGCAAATCTTGACCGCTGATCGCATGGAACTAAATATTGAAAGCAAAGCTGGTGTAATATTTCATGGGACGATTTTGATCAAAGAATCCCAACAATATTTAACGGGACAAGTGATTGAACGTATTGATGCCACGCATTATCGGCTTGAAAAAGGGAGCTATACGGCGTGCATGCTTGAGGAAGGCAAGAGAACTCCATGGCGCTTTGAGGCGCGGGAGTTTAAGTTGGATACCGAGGGACACCTTGTTGCGAAAGGCGCCAAGTTCTGTCTCATGGAAGTTCCCGTGGCTTATTTGCCGATGGTCGTGCTTCCAGGCCAAAAAAAACGACAGACGGGGTTATTGATGCCTTTACCAGGGTATAACTCAGATGATGGTTTTAAAATCAAACAGGGAGTGTTTTGGGCCATTAGTCCTCATCAAGACGCAACAGTGATTTTAGATCATCAGGGAACGCAGGGGACTGGGGCAGAAATGGAGTACCGGTATAAGCTGAGTAAAAACACTGAGGGAGAGTTGAGAACCAATTTTCTTGAGGATACGAAAAATAACAAAACACGTTTTGACGTTCAAATGCAGCACAAAACGCAATTTACCCAAGATCTTCGTGCCATTGTTGATATTGATTTTGTCAATAAGCGGGACAATCTTCGAGAAATTAGTGATGATATTGATGAGCGTGTTCAGCGTGTTAAAGAGTCAAGTGCGTTTGCTGTACAGCGCTGGGATCATGGCTCTGCATATCTTCTTGGGCGCTTTAGTCAGGATCTTGCAAATCCGAATGACCCCACATCTCAGTTTCTTCCAGAATTGGGCTATCAAATGCAGCCATATCAAATTCCTTCGCTTCCCATGTATTTAAGTTTTGACTCAAGCTTTACCAATATTTATCGACAAGAAGGCGTGTTGCCATTCTTGCTTGATGGAGAGCCCATAGCACGGACAGGGATTAATACGCGACGTACTGACCTCTTTCCAAAGCTCTCGTCAACTTTTCAGGTGACTGATGGGGTTTCTCTGACTCCACAAGTTGGGATACGTGAAACAATTTATAGTCGAGGAGAAAATTCGACTGATTGGGAAGATCGGACCGTGCCCTATCTGAGTCTTGAGGCTAACGCAAATCTTTCTAAGCGATTTCGGCCATGGAAAGGACTCGCAGTGACACACCGTATTATGCCATCTGTGACCTATGAGTATATTCCAAGTGTGAAACAAAAGGATCTCCCGCAGTTTGACGACCTGGATTTTGTCTTTCAAAAGAATTTGATGACCTATTCGATTGGTAATCGTATTTCAACTATTAGGAAAAGAGGCAAAAAGCTTCAACACATCGATCTCCTTTCATTTACGGCAACCCAGTCAATGCAGATGGACCCAGGCGTCAAAAAAACAGCTCGAACGGTCTTAGGTAGACCAGAAACGCTGCAAACGAATACGTTCTCTGACTTACGGCTTGAAGCCTCCATCAACTTTCCAAAATTTATTGACCTTGATGTTGATACATTTATTGATCCTACAACGGGCAAGAGCTCAGTGTTTGAAACTGATCTTGGGTTAATCAACAATGAGGCGTGGTATTTGAAGGTTGGCCAGCGTTTTACGCGTGCGGGAGATGTGCCTGTTCGCGGGGATCTGTTTAATCCTATTTCTTTTAATACTACCTTTCATCAGGACGAGAATATCCATTTTTCAACGTTTGAAGGTGGGGCACATCTTCCGTTTGGGTTTCGTGCAGTTGCGAAAGCGTATTATGATGCTGATCCATCCAATGGGACGCCATACTTTCCTGAAGTTGATTATGGATTGTTCTATACTAATCCGTGTAATTGTTGGGGGGCAGGGTTGTTCTTTATTCAGCGACCTGAACGTTTAGGGACTGCATCAGGCGCGGACAATGAAGTAGGGTTCATGATTAGCCTTCGAGGGATTGGGGGCACCGAAACCAGCCTGACTCCAAAATTTACGCGAATGTTCCAAAAATTGGGTTTGGATCCACTGAATTTGCAATGATGCATCTTTGGCAAAAGATTTTTGTCCAGCCGGTTTTTCGGCGACAGTTGTGGCAATGGGTCTTTTCCTCGAAGGCCGTTGTGGCTGTGCTCGGAGGGTTCGTTGTTGCAAAGGAGGTTTTGTCTCCTCGTCTTAGCCTGGCCTCGGTGTACGATACTGTCCGCCAACATTTTCGGAATCGGCCGCTTATGACTGTTGAGGGAAAACAACCACTGATTCGTATTACTTCTCGTCCCTACAACTTGGAAACCCCGCTGCATTATTTAACAACCGCAATTACTCCGAACGATGCCTTTTTCGTCCGTTCACGTCTTGCCCTAATGCCCACGGATGATGCGATATCCTATCGATTAGTGGTTCAGGGAGCCGTTACCCATACGCTAGAATTGACACTGAGAGATTTGCAAACACAGTTTGAGCCTGTGAGCATGACCGCGGTGGCACAATGTTCGGGCAACAGTATGGCATTTTTTAGTCCACCAGTTATTCCGGGGTGGAATCTTACGCATGGCTTCATGGGATGTGCTCGATGGACTGGAGTGCGTGTGCAGGAAGTACTTGCAAAGGCGGGGCTTCGCAGAGGTGCACGCACCGTTATTTTTAAAGGGGCTGATCGTCCTGTAATTGATAAGACGCCGCTTGTCGAGAAAAGCTTTCAGCTCTCGGCAGAACAGACTGTAGGAGAAGACTTTTTGATCGCATACGCAATGAATGGACAACCACTTCCTTACCTTAATGGGTATCCCGTACGTCTTGTGGCGCCTGGGTGGTATGGAACTTATTGGGTAAAATGGCTGGAACGTATGACTGTGACGGAGGATGATTTTCAGGGATTTTGGATGTCGCAGGCCTATCGTGTTCCAACACAACGGGTTATGCCATATGCCCCTTCAGGGGAGACCCGTCCTATCGCACGCTATAACGTAAAATCGGTCATCACTGCTCCTGGAGATCGCGAGCAGCGGCCTGTGATGCAACCCATTGAAGTGACTGGGGTGGCATTTGATGCTGGAGTTGGGATTCAATCTGTGGATGTCTCAATCGATGGAGGCACGACGTGGCAGCAAGCACGTATGCGTCCCGCTGATGAAAAATATGCCTGGCATATATGGACGGCAATTGTGACGCCGAGAGCATTAGGAGTTGTGACGATTATGTCACGTGCTACGAGCATTGATGGTACTACGCAACCTGTGCAGGCCGTCTGGAATGCAGGAGGATACATGTATAATGCCATAGACTCTATTGACCTGATTGTATCACCTAGTTAACCTGCTGTTAGTAAATGAGCTGCCGGAGTGGCGGAATTGGCAGACGCCTGGGACTTAAAATCCCATGGGTGGTAACGCCCGTGCGAGTTCGAGCCTCGCCTCCGGCACCATAGGTTTTTAAGGACACTGTACTATCATGATGTCCCTCTTTTGTCAGTTGTCTGGCCGGATTCCCTTCTGTCATTGAACCCCATTACCCTTTGGAGTATCCTCCCTAACTGCTATCATTGACATTTCATGGTTGTGTTTGACTTGGTTCAGGCTCGGCTGGAGGAGCTAGAAAAGAAGGGCATTTTGCCGAAGGGGAAGTAGCAATGAAACTCATCATCGCTTTTGCCATATTGGTAGGCTTGACTGTTGGATTAGCCACCCCTTTTTCTAAGTTTTATTTCGACAAGTTAGGAGGATCGATGGTTCAGGCAGCACCGCGAGATACTGAGGAGCAATGGCAACTCCATCAGAAGACAGCTGAATTGTACGAAAGCACCTTGGTGCCTGCGATTTTTGATCCGTGGGCGGTTGACCTTCTGAAACGTGTGGCTCCCTTGGCGGGTAAACGCGTGCTTGATGTTGCGACCGGCACGGGGATTGTTGCCCGTCGCGGCGCACCGCTTGTGGGACCGACTGGCACGGTGGTGGGTCTTGATCTTAGCCCCGGCATGCTTGCTGTCGCTCGCGTGCAGGCACGTGGGCTGAGTATTGAGTGGATCGAAGGGGATGCCCAGAGTCTCCCATTCAACGAGAGCAGTTTTGATGTTGCGTTGATTCAACAAGGGCTTCAGTTTTTCCCGGATCCCGCAAAAGCTGCACGCGAACTATACCGTGTGCTCAGACCTGATGGCCAAGTTGGGATTAGTGTGTGGCTTGGTGTCGATCACAATCCGTATGGCAAAGCACTACCAGACGCTCTCGATCGGCACATTGATCCGAAGGCGGGGGCTAAAATGCGAGCACCCTTTGCCGATCATGCGCTCACACTCCTTGACACCGTGCTTCGAGACGCCAACTTCCGAGACGTGCGCATCGATGTCGTTCGCCACAACATGTATGTGGCCTCACCAAGTGACTTCGTTCGACAACATTTAACTTCCCTCCCCTTCTCGGCAACCATTGTTGAAAAGGGGGAGGCGGCTGGTGAAGCTGTGGTGCGGGATGTGCTCAAGGCCTTATCCGCATATGAAACCGAGACGGGATGGGTTATCCCTTGGGAGTCAGCGGTTGCTATCGGGCGTAAGTAACCAGAGACCCGCATCATTAGTGGCACTTGTAGGAGAGTCACAACTCTTCAAGGGCCTATGACGACTCACTAGTACAAAAAATCCATAGTTTTATGTTGCTGCGGATGGCTCGTAACAAGAAAGGCTGAGTGTGAGGGTTTTTGTCTCACACTCAGCCTTTGGGGATTACAAGTTAGGAAAAATCTTATGGCATCATCTTCGGCATGTTTGGGCCTTTGATTCTTACGGCAGCGGCATGAATGTCACTCAGGTTTTTTGTCCCAGTACCATCTTCCAAGAAGGTGCGGAAGACATGAGTTAGTGCTCCAGTCGATCCGTCTCCTTCGAGTGTGACCACCCCAAACCCAGGGCAGCTCCCAAGTGCCGCATGTTTGACGGTGACTGGGTTTGCTCCGCGGAATGACACGATGAGTTGTTTTCCGTCAGGAGAGATGTCGACAAGATCTGGAGCAGGGTCGTCATTCGTTGCATAGCCTTCGTCGGCTTGATTTACAAAATTCCCACCTTCCCCAACACAGAATCCTGACCCTGTTAGATCAATCGTTCCAGCATGGGCACCAGCTTGTGCTGCAAGAGACGCGCTGGGAATATTCACAATTTTTCCCATGTCGAAGACTTCCGCGACATTTTGAATGCGATCAAATTGATACAAATATCGCTTAGTAGGATCGATGGTCATCCCATGGGCATCGCGTCGGGTAGAGAGTTCGCTTTCATCGGCGATATCCAGTGTTTTTTCTTCAAAAAACTTAATGACCGGTGGCTGATTAGGTATCGTACTAGGTCTCGCCCCATCTGGATAGTCGATGGGTAAGCGATACATGACAAACACTGAGTCATCGGCACCTGCAGCACTTGCGGATGCACCTGCATTTAAGTGGATAAATCCGCCGCCTTCTGCCCCACCACAACCTGCCCCACTAATGACGTCGTTGGTATATTCGGCAACGATCGACATTGGCTCGGTCGTCATATCTACAACAAAGAGGCCGCCTCCACCGAAAGTGACATAGACATGTTGATTGTTACTACTCAGAATTGGACAGATTACGACATTATTGGGGCGCCCTTCTCCCTCTTTCATGGCACCACTCGGGGTAGTCTCCGGTTGGAAGTTTGCATATTGCCCACTGACTCGCCCAGCTGGCAGGGTGGCATCCGCCGTGGCTTCCATTGCCGTGAGATCTCGTCCTCCGACGAGATCAAGCGTTGCAGATTTGTTAAAAGTAAAGGTATCTGACACATGATCGTAATCAATGCGTTCAAGCAGTTTGGAAGCAAGGTTTGCCACGATTAGTTTTGTTCCATCTGCCGACCAGAATGACATATGGTTGTTCGGGGCTCCCCCTTCAGGTCCAGTTGTGCGAAATAGGGCCTTAGCAAGCTTTGCAGCCCCCTCAGGCGCGCCCTTAATTGGTTTGCATCTTTTAAATCCATTGCGGGAAGTCTTGCATTGGCCTTCGGCATCAATGATTCCCACAATCCCTACACCGGGCCCAAAGAAGTTTGCATTCATAAAGCGGTGTGAGGGATGCGGTAACATGCCATGGAGTCGTTCGAGATTTGCACCTAGTTCCTCTAGCGCGTTAGGAAATATGTCGACAGCTTCAATGACAGTGGGATGAAACCGCGCATCATCTTCGAAGTAGGTTCCTGGAGGAGCCTTGAGAATGTCCTGACTTTCATAGATCAGAATGCGACTGCCAAATGTTCCAGCTGGATTTTCTGAACTAATGTCTGCGCTATTGGATTGATCGGAAAGCCACACTTCCCATTCAACTGCTAAGGCCTGCGTCACGCTGAATAGAAAGCATACAAATATGCTTGTACCTATTGCTGCCCATCGTGTTTTCATCATGGTGAGTTCCTTCCTTCTTGTTCGATCACGCATAAGAGACAATGTTATACAGTCGCATTGTCCCTCTTCTCTTTCCTTGGCGTCAACTTTTATCCGCTACATTGGGCCGATCAGCCAAACTGTCTGAGTCCACACGCCCTTCTCGACTGAATGCAACACGACACGATCAGTTCACGGCAAGAGGACAATGGAGTTCGGATCTAGCCCACGTGATTTCAACGTATCCACGCTAGCGATGGTCTTTCCTTGCGCTAAGTCGACCACACTGATGGAACCATCACTGATCCCGGGAAGACTCAGCATGTTGTTCTGGACAAAGAGATACTTCTCGTCAGGCGAAAGGACTGCGTGGTGTGCGCCAGCAGCCGTAGTAATGGCATCGAGGAACACGGGATTCTGAGGGTCTGTGATGTCATAGCGAGTCACGTGGCCTGGATTGGCCGTGCTCACATAGAGGTGACGCGTCGCTCGATCAAACGTGATCGCCAACGGCATCTTGTGTTCGCGCGTGGTGAAGTCATCGGCCTCCTTAAACGCGAAGGTTTTGGTCGTTGGATTCCAGACTGCAACCCAGAGGGTTGATTCAAACATATTGGTAATGTAGGCCGTCGGTGGCGTCACATTGGGGACAAACTTCACCTCGACTGGGGCCGCTTTCGAGGGGGATGGCTTATTTGAAACCTTGTGCGTCGATAGCACCTTGCCGGTGCTGGCTTCGACTACGGTCACGGTTTCCCCAGGATCACCAAGATCTGACGGTCTGACCGTGCTGGTCACGAGCATCCGGTCGATGCCATCGTGAACGCTAATCCCATGGGGGTATCGGATAAAGGCCGCTTCGGACAACGGAGCCGCAATAGGCTTGAGGAGCATATCGGTAGTGGCATCACCTACCATCACATTGTCTGTTCCCATGCAGGTGAGATACCAGCGTTTGTTATCTTTCGAGAATGCCAAATCTTCCAACGCCGCGCAGCCGGGCACCTCGACAGCCTTCATCTTATAGGGAGACCGTGTTATATCGAGAACGTGGAGGATGTTCTTTCCCAGAGCCGTGACATAAGCCTTGCTCTTATCCTGGTTGTAGTAGATATGATGAGACACGAGGCCTGTTGGTAACGGAATATCCGTCACGAGTTTCTGGAACGTCGTCGAGGTGGGATCCACATCAATAATTGCGAGCCCTTCCTTCTTTTCGGCTTGGTCCGGCTTCGCCTGATAGTTGAGCATGGCGAGAATCTCGGCATTGGCAACGCCTACACTCCCCATGGAGATCAATGCACCGAGCAAGAGGGAATTTAGTACGCCTGAATACCTGTGCAGTCTCATCGTGAGCTTGCCTGTGAGTGTGTGAGATGATGGGGTTGTGATCGTGTCCTGCTGTTTGTGCATCGGAGTCTCCTTCCTTCTCGTTCGATCACGCATAAGAGACAATGTTATACAGTCGCATTGTCCCCCTTCTCTTTCCTTGGCGTCAACTTTGACCTGTACTGCGCCAAGGTTGCTCTATTGCTTGGTAAGACGAGAGGAATTCAAAAAAGATTCACCCTTGATGGTTTGT
>CAYXED010000006.1:0-125117 GCA_964463965.1 uncultured Nitrospiraceae bacterium
AAAAGCGGCAAAGAAAAAGCCAGCCGCGAAGAAAAAAGCAGTAAAGAAAAAAGCAGTAAAGAAAAAAGCGGCAAAGAAAAAGCCAGCCGCGAAGAAAAAAGCAGTAAAGAAAAAAGCAGTAAAGAAAAAAGCGGCAAAGAAAAAGCCAGCCGCGAAGAAAAAAGCAGTAAAGAAAAAAGCAACAAAGAAAAAGACAGCAAAGAAGAAAGCAGCGAAGAAGAGAAAATAACCCCCCCCTTCCTGCCTCTTACCGTGCTGGAGGGTATTGTCCCTCCAGCACGGTGTTCTTTTATCTATTTCATCGAGATACCGCTGTATGTAATGCCAGATTTTTAAGCTCTTTGGCTACGCGCTTTGCCTTTTGATCTGTGCGAATGGAAAGAGGGTTCGGCGAGGCTTAACTTAAGCTACTATTAGTGCTTTTTGTTAAAAAGTAATACGTACCCTACATGTCAGTAGTATCGTAGGGTGTCACGTCGAGCTCATCAAGATCAATAAGCCCCTTCCTGAGAGCTAGCATTGCAGCATGAGTACGGTCGTATGCATGAAGCTTGTGAAAGATATTCCTGACGTGATTTTTTACGGTTTTTTCACTGAGATCTAGTGCATTTGCTATTTCTTTATTGGTTTTGCCTTCGGCAAGTAAGCGAATGACTGAGAGCTCTCGTTCAGTGAGAGCGTGGGCAATGCGAGGGCGTTTGCCTTTTCCTTCAGATAACTGAGAAAACTCTGACAAGATTTTGCTTGCAACCGATGGGTTAATCAAGGACTCTCCTCTATAAATTGATCTTATTGCCTTTGTCAATTCTGAGGAATCTGTGTCTTTAAGAAGGTACCCCGTAGCTCCTGCACGAATCATATCGTAGATATATTGTTCTTCTTCGTACATTGTGAGGGCGATGATTCCCATGTGTGGATGTTCCCCCTTTATTGCTCGTGTGGCGGTAACACCATCCATTTTTGGCATGCTAATATCAATCAGTATAACATCAGGAAGTAATGTTCTAGCTTGTTCTATTGCTTCTTGGCCATCTTTTGCTTCTCCTAATACTTCAACATCATCAACGATATTTAAGATTGCTGAGATGCCTTCTCGCACAACTCGATGATCGTCAACAATCAAAACTTTAATTAGATCTTGGTCATCCATGGCGTTTTCTCCTTGTTTTTGTTGTCTGTGGTGTGGTGGAGAAAATTGGAGATGGATCGCGTGTTGAAACCTTTTTTCGTGGACGTTTGATAGGACATTCAACTGTAATTCTTGTGCCTTCACCTGTCTGCGATTCTATATTTGCATCTCCTCCGATGATACGTGCTCGTTCAATAATAGCTCTTAACCCAAATGAGTCCCAGGTAAACGTATCCTTAAATGCTGTCTCAGCATCAAATCCTACACCGTTGTCGAGAATAGTGGTTTGAACACGGTCTTTTTCTATATCAATGTTCACCTCAGCTTTAGTTGCTTTTGCATGTTTTCGTATATTGCTTAGCGACTCTTGTATAATTCTAAACAAGAAAATTTTGGTTTTGGAGTCCAGAGAGCGTTCTTTCCCTGTAGAGCGAAAGATGGTTCTGATGTGGGTTTGTGCTTCAAATGATTTTAGGTAAGTTTCCACTGCTGGAATCATGTCGTGCTCACCTGAAAGTAAAGGGCGCAAATTAAAAATCACATAGCGTGCTTCTTCAATACTACTCTTGAGCTGCGTTTTAATTTCTGTAAGGACTTTAAGGCATTGAGCGCCTTCTTGGCCGGCAATAGTCTGGCATAAATCTAGTTTATAATTTAAACCAACCAAGGTTTGAATTAGCCCATCGTGGATGTCGCATGCAATACGTGTTCGTTCTTCTGAGA
Organism: uncultured Nitrospiraceae bacterium; assembly: GCA_964463965.1. Taxonomy (GTDB): domain Bacteria; phylum Nitrospirota; class Nitrospiria; order Nitrospirales; family UBA2166; genus UBA2166. The sequence goes on from CAYXED010000006.1 coordinate 1,853, forward strand.
CTGCCGAAGCGGCTTCTTGGACATATAGTCGTGCAAGACGCTGATATTTATTGAGTTGCCTTTCGGTTTCCTGTTTTGCACGAATTCTAGCATCAATAAGTTGCCACATATATTTAGCGTTTGGTCCCCCTATGACAGCCATATTTGGTTGGTTTACCTTGAGTAATGCTGCCTCAACTGTTGGGTTTCCAGAGACATCAATAACTAGATCAATATTTCGAGAGTTTAGGAGAGTTCTAAAATGTTTTCGTATTGGAATGCCTAATTTTTTTGCTAAAGGCAATCCAACGGCTTTGGGGCTTATTTCAGCTATCCCAACAATGCGAACTAATGCATCGCCTGAAAACATTTCCATCAGTGCTGTGCCTCCCTTGCCGCACCCAATGATGGCTACATTGGTAAGTTGTTCTGTTTTTTTTGATTGAACGCGTGATGTTGCCATAGAGGTAGCGTTCGATAGACGCGGGGTATTATCTCAGCGCCTTTGTTGATCGTCGAGAGTTTTTACTGTTTCAGAGAATTCTTTGATATCCTTAAATTCTCTATAAACTGAAGCAAACCTTACGTAAGCAACAGGGTCGAGACGATCCAGTTCAACCATAATCAGCTCCCCAATTGTTCGACTTGGGACTTCAGCTTCCCCTTGTTCTTGGAGCTTCTTCTCAATTCGATCTGAAACATTCTCAATTGTAGCATGACTTACGGATCTTTTTTCACATGCTCTGCGTAAGCCAGAAAGGATTTTTCCACGATCATATGCTTCACGGCGGCCATCTTTTTTTATGACCATCGGAAGGACATCATGAAAACGCTCGTAGGTAGTGACCCTACGTTTACAGTTGAGGCACTCACGACGGCGGCGGATAACCTCACCTTCTTTAGCAAGGCGAGAATCAACAACACGATCTTCAAGGTGATGGCAAAATGGGCATCTCACTCAACGCACCTCTTGTTTTTGTTTGGAGTTAGATGAAAACCGAGCACACAATGATTCTACTTCTGATTTTACAGATTCTTGTGTGCTGCTGTCATTTGGATTTTGAATTACTTGATCAATCAGGTTTGCAATAAGCTTCATTTCTATCGGTCCCATGCCCCGAGAAGATACGATAGGCGTTCCAAGACGTATTCCACTTGCTATGGCTGGAGGCTGTGGATCGAAAGGTATAGTATTTTTGTTGACAGTAATTCCTGATGCATCTAGCGAAAACTCAGCTTCCTTCCCAGTAACTCCCTTGGTAGTGAGGTCAACCAGAAAGAGGTGAGTATCTGTATCTCCAGAAACGATTTTGTACCCTTTTGCTTTTAATTCCCCTGCTAAGGTGGAGGAATTTTTTAAGACCAATTGTTGATAGGCGCAAAAATCAGATGATTGTGCTTCCTTCAGAGCAACTGCTTTTGCAGCAATTACGTGCATAAGAGGCCCACCCTGTAACCCCGGAAATACGGCCTTGTCTATGGTTTTTGCAAACTCTTTGCGGCACATGATCATTCCTCCACGAGGTCCACGGAGAGTTTTGTGTGTGGTGGTAGTAACAAAATCAGCGTGCGGTATTGGGGTAGGGTGTAGACCTACTGCAATTAGTCCTGCAATATGTGCGATGTCAGCAAGAAGATAGGCATCAACTGATTTAGCAATTGAATGAAATCGCTCAAAGTTTAGTGTTCGCGCATATGCGCTGGCTCCAACAACGAGCATTTTGGGCTTGCAGTCTTTAGCTATTTTTTCCACTGCATCGTAGTCAATTAGTTGCGTAGTGCGATCAACCCCATATGCAAAAGATTTAAATAAAATTCCCGAAAAGTTTACAGGATGTCCATGTGTCAAGTGGCCGCCATTGGGAAGATCCATGCCTAAAATAGCATCACCTGGTTTCAGTACAGACATGTACACTGCCATGTTTGCAGAAGATCCTGAATGAGGTTGCACATTTACATGGTCAGCGCCAAAAATTTTTTTCGCACGTGCAATCGCCAACTGTTCAACCGTGTCTACGTGCTCACATCCTCCATAATAACGACGTCCGGGATAACCTTCTGCATACTTGTTGGTCATTAGAGAACCTTGGGCTTCCATTACGGCTGTGCTCGCAATGTTTTCTGACGCAATTAGAATAAGACGATTCTGTTGACGATCAACTTCTTGGGCGATTGCCTGGTAGACATCGCTATCAACATTGGCCAGGGAAGTCATCACAAGCTTATTCCTCTGTTGCTTCTGAGACGATGCTAACTGTCAAGGAGGCTGTAACTTCATTCTGGAGTTTTAGTGGGATGTCAAAATTTCCAAGTTCCTTGAGAGGATGTTCGAGAGAAATTTTTCTTCTATCTAGCTTAATGCCTTGTCCTGCAAGGGCTTCTGCAATATCCTTCGCAGACACCGATCCAAAGAGTTTTCCATCTGGACCTGCAGAAACTGTAATAGTGATTGAGGTTTCACCTAGTGTTTTGGCAAACGCCTCAGTTTCAGTTTTTGCTTTTCTTGCTTTATCCGCAATTGTACGTTTTGTATGTTCGAGTTGTTTGACATTGCGAGTTGTAGCTTCGACTGCTTTTCCTCGTGGCAATAGGAAATTTCTTGCAAAGCCTTTGGAAACATCAATCATGTCTCCTATGTTCCCAACATTTTCAATTTCTTCTTGAAGAATTACTTTCATTGACCTTCTCCTGTATTACGTTGTATGTCTAATAATTGTACCTTCTACAAGGTAAACAACAAGCTCTGCGATATTTGTTGCATGGTCAGCGATTCGTTCAAAGTATTTGGCCACAAACATGATACGAATCCCTCGAGTAATGCTTTGGGGCTCTTCTAGCATAAATGAGAGTAACTCTCTGAAAACTTGTTCTATCAGCTGGTCAACAAAATCATCATCGTCACGTACCTGTCTCGCTAATTTAACATCTTCGGAAATAAATGCTTGAAGGGCATTTTTTACCATACGATTTGATGACTCTGCCATACGCGTTATATCAATGTAGGGTTTGAGTTGAGGCTCATCAGCCAGTTCTATCACGCGCTCACATACATTTTCTGCAAGATCACTAATACGCTCAAGCTCTGTCGTAATTTTCATTGCCGTTGTAATTGACCTGAGATCCCGTGCAGTTGGGGTGTGTAGGGCGAGGATTCGAAGAGCTTCCTCATCTAGCTCGAGGTCCATGGCGTTGACTTTGGCATCGTTCTGAATGACGGCATGGGCAAGGTTTTTATCAGACTCCATGAGTGCTTGGTGAGCATTGACAATTTGCTTTTCGACAAGTGCTCCCATAGCAAGGAGGTTGTTTTTCAACTGTTGAGCATCAATATCAAATGGACGCACAGGATTCCCACACTATATTCTTGTTTAATGGTTCTTGGTATAGAGCATGCTTAATGCTATTTTTTTGTCTATTCTCCAACATTTCTCCGTACGTTGTGCCGTAGGAGTTGTAAAAACTCTTCTCTGGTTTTTTGTTGATTTCGAAATGCGCCAAGCATTGAACTTGTTGTTGTATATGCGTTTTGTTTCTGTATTCCCCTCATCATCATGCAAAGATGAAAGCCTTCAACAACAACCGCAACTCCTTGTGGCTGGAGGCGTGCTTCCAAAGCCTCGGCAATTTGGACGGTGAGTCTCTCTTGAACCTGTAAACGGCGACTAAAAACCTCAACAAGACGTGGAATTTTACTCAATCCAATAATTTTTCCGGCTGGAATATATGCGATGTGGCATTTCCCAAAGAACGGTAGAAGATGATGCTCACACATGCTATAGAAGTCAATATCTTTTACAATCACCATTTCATCGTAATCGATACTAAATAAGGCCCCATTTAAAACTTCATCTACATCTTCGTGGTAACCTTTGGTCATGAATTGGAACGCTTTTTCAACTCTTGCTGGGGTTTTTTCTAACCCTTCTCGTGTAGGGTTTTCCCCTATTGAGATAAGCAATTGCTCAATCAGTGTTTTAATGTCTGGGATTGTTTGAGTTAGAGAATCCATTTTTTGCTCAAGATGTTTGAGGTGCTGATGAGGTTCAGGTATCTCCATAGTATTCAAAATAGTTGTCTCTCGTTTCAATAATGGCAACTTTATAGAGTGTTTTGGTGGGAATTTTTTTAATCAGTAGTTCCCATACTAGCACTACTAGGTTTTCACCAGTTGTTGTAATGTTACGGAATGCAGGATCGTAGTTTATATGCTGGTGGTCAAATCGCTTTACTACTGTGTCATTTACAACTTCGTCAAGGAGTTGGAGATCGTAAATAGTGCCGGTATCTTGGCGAGGTTCTCCTTGAAGAGTTACTTCGAGGGTATAGTTGTGTCCGTGCCCATTGGGGTTGTTGCACTTCCCAAAGATCGTCTTATTTTCCTCTGGCGAAAGCTTATCCGTATGAAGGCGATGTGCAGCTGAGAATCGGTAGCGACGTGTAAGGCAGACGGGCTTCATGTTCGCTTCTGTGGTGTAATGATAGTCAACATAGAGATCATCGTCCTCAAAAAGTCTAACTCGCTTGAGGTTCGCTCCTTGAAGATGTTCTGCAATTTTTTCGCCTAGAACCAGTGCAAGGTTTTCTGGTGTTGCTATTGTTTTTGTAAAGTACCCGGTGTCCTTATCGAGGTCTCTGTGGTCAAACTCAGCTAGAACAACCTCTAGGGTGCTCTTCAGATCGTACAGGTTGATTACCATTCCGGTCAACAGATTGACGGAACCTCCAACACTGACCTCCAAAAGATAGTTGTGACCATGGCCGTGAAAATTGTTTGCACGACCGAACACAGCCTGATTTTTCCCCTCAGACCAAGTAGGTTGGTGGTAACGGTGAGACGCACAAAACTCTATGCGTTTTGTCAGCAAAACATCGTTCATCACTAAGACACAAGAAATCCGAAACCCCTTATCTAGATCTTGGGGTGTTGGCCGTTACGGAAAATTTTGTATTTGGCGTGTGTAGGGTCAGACGCTGAATGAGGATCCGCATCCACAGGTGGTTTTTGCCTGGGGATTTTTTATTGAAAACCCTGATCCTTGAAGGCTATCAACGTAGTCAATTTCACACCCTGAAAGCAATGGAGCACTTTGTGGGTCCACAATTACTTTGACCCCGGCCTTCTCTACAATATTGTCCTCATCAGTCGTTTCTGATTCAAATGACATCCCGTAGGAGAATCCGCTGCATCCTCCTCCCTTTACGTATACACGAAGGCCAACCATATCCTCTTCTTCGCTCATTAATTCTTTAATCTTGCCTTCAGCTTTTTCAGTCACTGTTACCATAGAGTACTCCTCCTTACGAAGATACTGGTTTTCAGGTGCTATGTGTGTCAGGGCCGATCACTATACCACATTATGGGGCATTATGTGAGTTTTTCTCATATGGAGATTCCGTAATATGGACTTCTGTGAGGCCTGGAACTCGTACCTTTACATCCCCAAGAAGCCTTGCTTGGCATCCGAGTCTCCAGGGCTCACCAATTTCCTCCCTGTCTAGAAGGTCTTGCTCATCAAAGTCAATTTCATCTAGGTTTTCTGCCCCCTCTACGATTTCGACTCGGCATGTAACGCATGTGGCATTTCCTCCACATTCATGATTTAGGGGAAATCCAAGAGCCTGAGCAGCCTCCAAGATTGTAAGATTAGTGTCGACATCTCCAGTAACACCTTCTTGGTGAACAAACTCAATTCGTGGCATGATCGGCGCTATCTGATTTAGGCTGGTATGGAGGAATGGTATCAGGGCGTTTTGAAGTTATATGCTTATAGGGACTTAGGTTACATAATTTTCCATGAATATGTGTCTCGTATTCTTTCCTAAAGTGGCGAACGCTGCTCTCAATGAGTACAGCTGCTCCAGTGACTAAGGTACAGTATCCCTTCCCCACTGAAAAAGTACAGATTTCCATTAGAGTAGAGAGATCTTGTTCGGTACCATTGCCAGAGTGGATTTTATCGATAATGGATTCGAGGTTAATGGTGCCAAGGCGGCAAGGGGGGCATTGGCCACAGCTTTCTCGCTTAAAAAAACGCATAAAATGGTGCATTGTGTCTATTATGCAAGTTTGGTCATCTATTACTATAACTCCGGCAGATCCTAATCCAGAGCCGACTTCTTTCAAAGAGTGGTTATCAAGTGCGACATTGATTTGTGATGCTGGCAGCATGGCAAATGAAGGACCACCGGGGAGCACTGCTTTAACTTGATATCCATTTCTAATGCCTTGCCCATATTCATTAATTAACACAGAAAGTGGCGTTCCTAGCGGTAATTCATAGACTCCAGGACTATTGACTGCTCCGCTAAGAGAAAAAAGCATTGTGCCGGGGTTTGCTTTGGTTCCAAGCTCTGCAAACCACTGTGGGCCATGTTGAATGATTTGTGCGATGTGTGAACAGGTCTCGACATTACTTACTAGAGTTGGCTTCCCATATAAGCCAAACTCTGTTGGGTAGTAAGGGGGTTTTTGCCGAGGCATCGCTGGTCGCCCTTGCATTGACTCCAACATGGCGGTCTCTTCTCCTGCCACATAGCTACCATCTCCAACAATAACTTCCAATATCAGGTTCAATTGAGTTCCGAATAAGTTGTTTCCAAGATATCCTCTGTGGGTAGCTTCAGCTAAGGCTTTTTTGAAAATGGCAATCTCGTCAGTATATTCGCCGTTTATGTAAATTGAAGCAGTAGTTGCGTGTACCGTGTATGCCGCGATCATGCAGCCTTCAATTATCTGGTGAGGGTTTACGCGAAGCAGGTGACGATCTTTAAAGGTTCCTGGCTCATGTTCTCCAGCATTACAGACAAAGTGGTGCTCTGTTACTTTGTGATTCAATACTTTTTCTAGTTTAACCCAAGTTGGAAATGCTGCTCCGCCACGGCCGCTTAGACCAGATTGCTTTACCTTCTCTATGACCTCATTCGGGCTGAGGTTTGTTACACAGGTTTTAAGTGTCTGATAACCACCTTTTTCAAGATAGGCATTGATGTCCCAAGGGATGGAGTTATCGTATTTGAGCAGTCTAGGTTCAATCATTTTTCTGAAGACTTTTAGGTGCTCAGGTCATTAAGCAATGCATCTCTGGTTTCGTTCTGCAATGGGGCGGTTGCCTTATAGTGTGGGTGATTAATGCTTAAGGTAGCAGCATATTGAGGATCTTTCAAAATTTCTAATGCTTCGTCGGTAATTTGAAATCTGACAAAGTGTACTGCACTAATTTTATCTTCATTACTGTGACCCTGTTCAAATAAGCCTGATACTACTAAGGGACCAAGTCGTAGCACAGCAACGTTTTTTTCATCGATGCCCATCAAAAGATCGAGTTGATTTTTCACATTAGCTTGGTTAGTAATCTGGATAAACATGGTAGCACTAAGCTCTTTTGGTCCAGGGAGTAACTCATTATAAGTATCAAGCTCATCTTGAATTTTTCTTGAGTCAGTGATGTGTTCAACGCGTAGCATCTCCTGGACTTGATAGAGTAGTGTTTGGCGGTTTTCAAAAAGAAATGAAATAGACTCTCCGACGGCTACTCGGCGAGGTGCTTTAACTGCAATAATGTGTTGCCGAGCTTGTTTATAAGACTCAGCGTAGATATTAAAAGGAACAAGGTCGTTAATTGTGAGGGGTTGCATCTGCTTTATCTGTTAGCCTGCATAATAAGCAGGGAGGTCAAAAAATATAAGGGTTTTTAATGTAGACCTAGTGAGCATAGGATCATAACAAAGTAGTCTCATAATCCATATGCCTTCTCGATAATTTGTATTGGATGGAGAACTTGTTTTCCCGTGCTCTGAGTAATTTGTAATGCGGAAAGCGGACAATCTGATGCAATCACATCGGGGGCGCTGTCTTCAATGTCTTTTCCTAACCGTGACGCCATTTTCATCGACATGTCAAAATATTCACTTTTTACTCCCCAACTCCCATCATGCCCTGAGCAGCGCTCAATTGTTGATACTTTTGCTCCAGTGAGGCTCATAAGGTCTCGTGATTTAAACCCAATGTTTTGATCTCGTAGGTGACATGGAATTTGGTAGGCAATGTTTTTTGAATGTTTGACAAAATCAGTTAAAAGTTCTCCCTTTCTATGTAATATCATAAGGTATTCGCATATATCGTATGTATTGTTTGCCAGTACCGTGGCTGGATCACTCGGGAATAGATATGGGTATTCACGTTTTAGCATAAGACTACAGCTTGGAGTTGGAACAACGATTACATATCCATCTTCTATCCACGGACGAAGTGTTGTTATATTGGCATTTGCTTTTTCCTTCATGGTTTGAAGGTCCCCGGTATCAAAGTAAGGCATACCACAACATTGTTGCTCAGGGTAAGCAACTTCAACGCCGTTTTTTTGTAATACGCGTATAGAGGATTCACCTATTTCTCTGCTCTGATAGTTTGATACGCAGGTTCCAAATAATGCAATCTTATTATTTCCTGAAACTTGGCTTGAATTTTTCGATTTGATAAACCAGCTTTGAAGAGTCTCAGTAGTAAAAGGTAATAGAATGCGGTCTTTATGGATCCCAAGTGCTTTATGCAGGATGTAGCGAACCCACTTGGTTTGACGGATGAAATTTGAAAGGCGCGGGAATGATGTGCCTAACCGACCAATTAGATCAGTGTTAACGAGTATACGATCACGAAGACGTAAAAAAAAACCTTGATTTTTTCTAACTTCTGGTTGTGTTTTCCATGCGGCCATCAGATGTGGAAAATCGATTTCGTACTTGTGCGGGGGTGTATATGGGCAGTGATTCCAACACATTTTACAGTAGAAACATTGGTTTACGACATCGGAAAATTTTTCAATACTAAGTTTGGTAACATCACCGTCTTGCTGATCCGTGATGTCAAAGAGTGTTCCAAAAGATGGACACAGGTTGAAGCAACGGCGACAGCCCTCACAAACATCGAAAACGCGAGTCGTTTCCTCCGTCAGAGTGTTTTTGTTCCAGTTAGGTGATGTGAGATCAAATCCCTTCATTTGCCTCAATTTTGTGGAGTGGTCGTGTTAGATATTCAGCAATTTTTGTAGTTATGCGAGCCTCAATCTCCCCCAACCTTGTAAGAGGGAGGGGGAGCTGAAGGATGTGTTAGGATCAGCCTTGTTTCAGCGATTCGAGGCCCTTTGTAAATCGATTTGCGTGTGACCTCTCCGCTTTTGCAAGGGTTTCAAACCATTCAGCAAGTTCTAGAAATCCTTCGTCTCTGGCGGTCTTAGCAAAACCAGGGTACATTTGCGTGTATTCATAAGTCTCGCCCTCAACCGCGGATTTTAGGTTTGCCTCGGTATCTCCGATTGGTACGCCAGTACAAGGGTCCCCAACTTCTTTCAAAAAATCGAGATGTCCAAAGGCATGCCCAGTTTCTGCCTCAGAGGTGTCACGGAAAAGCCCTCCGACATCCGGAAACCCTTCAATATCAGCGCGTCTCGCAAAGTATAGATAGCGACGATTTGCCTGAGATTCTCCTGCAAAGGCATCTTTAAGGTTGTCATGACTCTTTGTCCCGTTTAATGACTTTCCCATTTCTTATCCCTCCTTCAAGGATTGGGGTGATTAGGTTTTTCTACGACCTACTGAATTAGTCCCAGTTTTATTCAATTCGTGACCTTGGCATTCACGACAGTATCCGTAAAACTCAACTCTGTGATCAGTGATTTTGAATTCAGTTTTATGAGAAAGCTCCAATTTGTTGAGATTGTTGTCATGGATATCCTGGATATTGCGACATCCAAGGCAGATCAGATGATGATGTGGCGTGAGGTTGGCATCGTAGCGTGTATGTGCATCATTGATTGGTGTGATCAGACCAGCATCTTCAAATGCGTTTAATGTGTAATAAACGGTATTGGGGGATATCATTGGGAATAATGATTTAACGTTGGAGAGCACTTCCTCAGCTGTCGGATGTGAAGTTGTTTGTAGGAGCATCTGATATATGGCACATCGCTGAGGTGTAACTTTTAGGTGTTTCTCTCGAAGTTTTTGTTGTATGTCGTCAGCTGTCATTATATTTCCTATCTAGGACTCTATCCTAATAACACTATAGGGGTTTCTGGTCAATAAGGATTAAAGTCGAATATGCTGATATTATCGCATATGTTGTTTGTTATTAGCTTTACAGGTCCCATATTTGGTATGATTTGATTTATTAGAGGGTGCTGCGTAAAAGAGTTATTTTTGACTGCTGGTTTCAAGGCTAACCTTGGAAAGAAGGGAGGATCATATGATGCTATGGAGACGACGAATTTTATATCTCTTATGTTCTGCAATATTAGCGGCAAGTTTTGCTGGCTGCGTAACTAGTGTTACAAAGCCAAATTCGTGGGTCTCGAACACGCGTTTTGATGTTAAAGATCTTAAGACCGGAGAGCACGTTATTACTGGAGAGTCGAGTTCATACGGTATTTTATTCGGGCTTTTTCAGTGGGGAGACCGCGGTTATGAGGCTGCATTGCGCGATGCAAAGCAAAATGGAGGTATTCGCGCTATTGCTGAAGTGTATGACGTCAGGACCGATAGAAAATACTTCAATGTTTTGGGCTTATACGTGAGAGCAACGACTGTGGTAACGGCATCGGTTGCCCAGTGATCTTTAGGCTCCTACTCAGTACGCTCTGCGTAATGCTAACCGTTCCGTATGCGTGGGGATTTGGTCCGCAAGGGCATGGGAAAATCTCTGAGTCAAAATTTGGTACTTCTGGAAGGGCTATCTTCCAAAATTTCACTACTCCCTTTTCCTACCCGTCATTGAGTCGACGTGATCTTGGCCCAACAGATAGGGTTATCAATGTTCAAGGGAAAAGTGCAATGCGAAACTTTAGGGTGCTCTTCCCAACTCCAGGCATTAGAGGTTCTAGTTTTCAGAGTTACTCTGTTGATGTCGGAGATCGTGGTATAGAGGAAGCACTTGAAGATGCGCGACGTCAATATGGTGTTGACAAACTCTATGATGTTCGCATAGATAAAAAACTCTTTGAGGTGTGTATCGTGGTTGTCTGCCTTTATTCCAAAACAACGACTTTGGTATATGCAAAAGGCGTTGTAAACAAAGATCCTCAAGTTCCTTGATAGAGTATCTCTAGTGAAGCGAGCTCTTGTAACAGGCGCTTCTTCTGGTATTGGAAGAGTTTTTGCCGAGCTGTTGGCGCGTGATGGGTATGATTTATGCGTGGTAGCTCGACGGCGTGATCGGCTTCATGATCTCTCCTCACGATTGCAAAAGGCCTATGGTGTGGCAGTAGAGGTTTTGGTTGCCGATTTGGCTGATACCGAGGGTCTTGCAATGGTTGAGACGCGTGTCAGGGAAGATTCTAGCCTTTATATGCTTGTTAATAATGCAGGTTTTGGGAATATTGGGGCCTTTCATGATCTTAATCTAGAGGTGGAAGATGAGGAAATTCATCTCAATGTGCGTGCGCTTGTGAGGTTGACTCATGCTGCGATCCCAGGAATGGTTGCCAGGCATGGAGGTGCCATTATCAATGTATCATCGATTGTGGCATTTCTTCCGGTGCCTTTTCTTGCAACGTATGCCGCAACCAAAGCGTATGTCAACAGTTTTTCAGAAGCGATCCATGAAGAGCTTAAAGGAACGGGAGTGACAGTGCAGGCATTATGCCCTGGGCGAACACACACTGAATTTCATGAACGGGCTGGTATTAGTATGACTCACCATCCGTCTAAGGGTATGGAGCCTGAGCCGGTTGTGGAGGCCTCCTTGCGGGCGCTTCAACGAGGTAGTGCAATTTGTATCCCTGGGCTATGGAATCGTTTTATCGTAGGAATACTATCTCTTCTTCCGCGAAGCGTTGTTCGTAAGGGAGCTCTTCCTCGAATGCGAAAATTGAAAGCAGACTTGTTAACGCCGTAGGAGTGGTAAACAAAAATGAAGCGCTCTGATCTTACTAGGAGCTTTCTCCATTGGATCGAACCTTTGTGGATTGGATGAGCGCAAGGCCTGTTGCCATGATCATGGGGCCTGCCACGATACCGACAAGTCCAAAGGCACCAATTCCCCCAAGAACGCTTAAGAATACCAGCAATACATGGAGTTGTGTTCCTTGTCCAATCAAGTAGGTACGTAGAACGTAGTCGACAAGAAACCCAATGACTAGGATCCCCCACACGGTGAGAAAAATTGCTTTCATCACGGCTCCCTGTACCGCTAGCATAATTGCCGCAGGGGCCCAAATGACGGATGCGCCCAGTACTGGAAGGAACGCCATGATCGCAATTACCGTTCCCCACAAGACTGGGGTTGGGAGGTCAAGAGCCCAAAAGGCTAGTCCACCTAGTAGACCTTCGGTTAGTGCAACTAACCCAACACCGTAAACTGTTGCGCGAACGACTACGCGCATTCGCCCAAAGACTAATCGTTGGCGTTCTTCAGAAAATGGCAAAGTTTCGTAGAGCCAATCCATTAACTCTTCTCCATCACGTAGGAAGAAGAATACGATAACTACCGTAATTGCTAACGACAATGTGCCCATCACAATATTCCCTACTGCTGAAGAAACTATGGCAGCTGCGGTTCCTCCAACTTGTCTGACATTTTCAAGGATGACGCCACGTACATCTTTCCCAGTTTGTTGAAAGTACTCTTCAACCCGCATTGCAAATTCTCGTGCTAGTGGTTGTTGGTTAAGCCAATCAAGTATTGGGAATGAACCTGTGCGTAGGGCTTCCTGAAAGATCGAAATCCCACGTACCAATTCTTGGCCAAGGAGCATTGCTAGATAGACTGCAGGCATTATGATCAAAAGTATCATGCCGAGACATGTTAATAATGCACTCAATCCAGCATGTCCTTTAAGAGAGGATGTTAGGCGGCAATGGATGGGGTAGAGGGCATCAGCGAGAATCGCCGCCCACACAATTGCACCCACGAAAGGCATCATAACCGTAAAGAAAAGTCCTGTAAGGCAGAGCGTGATTGTTAGAGTTAAAACAACAGCGGCCCAAAACTGGCCTGTTGTTATGGTGCCACTAGAGTTTGGTATATTCATTGTCTTGAGGCTATTGAACGGGTTTGTTTTCTAGCTTCCATTTAATACCACATCCCGCACTTGGTTTTTGTTTAACAGCAACTTTGTGACCTGTTAGAACCGCACCGATTGCTGATCGTAGTGAGGCTCCATCAACTGGTTTATTATTTCCAGGACGACTATCGTCAAGTTGTCCACGATAAACTAGACGTTGCTCATCATTGAAGAGAAAAAAATCTGGAGTGCATGTTGCGTTATAAGATTTTGCAACTTCTTGCGTTTCGTCATAACAGAAAGGGAAATTGAAGTTTAGTTCCTCTGCCATTGCTTTAAGTCGGTCAGGGGAGTCTTCTGGATATTGATTTGCATCATTGCTGCTAATTGCAACTATGCCAATATCTTTTGGTACATAGTCTTGACCAATTTTTGCCAGAGCTTCACGGACATGTACGACATAGGGACAATGATTACAGATAAACATAATGAGGAGCCCCGGTTGTTTTGAAAAAGTATCTAGGGTGATAATCTCACCTGAGACAACATCTGGAAGCGTGAAAGTTGGGGCTGCAGTTCCCAAAGGAAGCATTTCTGAATACTTTGGCATTACGGCGTTTCACAGTCGTGACATGTTGGGGCTAGTGTATTTCATTGGCTGATAGTAACATATTAGGAAAGGCTTCTAAACATAGCCCTCGAGGAGGGGTTCATCAGGTGTTAGGATAGTCTTAACCTGCTGAAACTTTGTCCTTAGCATCCATTGTTTCACCTCTTGAGCTGTATAGGTATTGCCTGTGTCGGTGTATAAGAGCATAGTGACTGCAAATAAACTTGTTTCAGTTGGCTGAAGCCCTTTCTTGTCCCACAAAAAAAAGTCTTGAATAATAATCCGTCCCCCGGGGTTTAGAGCAGTTTTAATTTTTTTTAGTAGCGAGAGGTTTTCATTCGCACTATAGATGTGAATTACATTGGACAGAAATATAACATCATAATGTCCGGGAATAGGCTCTGTCATAAAGTTTAGTGGAAGGTATGAGAGGCGCTTTCCTGCAGGGTGTTTTCGTGCCACTGCTTGTGCAACATCCAATGCCGCAGGTCGATCTGCAACTGTGCCATGCAGCTTTGGCCATTTTTTCAAGAGTGCCAGAGCATAAGTCCCTGGGCCACCACCAAGATCCAGTAGAGTATTTATCCCTCGGAGGTTAATGTTTTTGGCAATTCGTGGAGCCATGTCACGACTTCGATGATGCATCGCCCAGGTGAATGCGCGCCGATCCTCATCCTCAGACATTGAGGGGGTATCCTCTACAGGCTTTCCGGATTTCACTGATTCAGTAAGTTGTGACCAATCGTCCCAGTGTTGCTGTAAAAGTGTTAGGTATGCACCACGATATTCAGGATTTTTCTTGTTAAGAGCGGTTGCAGCAAGTTTCGAATTTTTATATCGACCGTTTTCGAGTATAAGTAGGCCAATACTTGCAAGATTTCGGCACAGTATATCAATACCCCTATTACTTGCATTGATGGTTTTTGCAATTCGATTTGTTGTCCAGGATTGTTCGCCAATGATGCTGAAGATGTCTAAATCAAGTGCGGTCAGTAGAACGCGTGAATATGTATATCCATTTACCGCTGCCCGAAAGTTTTCGAATGTCCGTACTTGAGGAATTTTAGACGATGCATGTTGGCTGTTCATGAGCGGCCCTTTCGTTTTTGACTAGATATTGCGAATGGTTTTCGTCTGAAGTGAGGCAGTAGTTTTTTATAGGTTTGTTTAAGATGCTCTGGCATTACGCGGGTTTCTGCAAGTAAGGGCATGAAGTTGTTATCTCCGCTCCAGCGAGGAACAATGTGTAGGTGTACATGAGATTCCACTCCTGCTCCAGCGACCCGTCCAAGATTCATGCCTACGTTGAATCCTTCTGGTGTAAGTGTTTTTCGTAATGCTGCAAGAGAGTATCGCGTAAGATCTGTTAGCTCATGGCTCACAATTGTGGGGAGGTCTTCAAAGTTTGCTATGTGAAGGTATGGTGCAATGAGAAGATGCCCATTGAGGTAAGGATAAATATTCATCATTACAAAGGCGCGTTTTCCTCGATAGAGAATGTAGCTTTCATGGTCTTTTACTTTTGGTTTTCCAGGCTTATCGCAAAAAATGCAACCAAGAGTCTCATCTGCATTTTTTATGTAGTTCATTCGCCAGGGTGCCCATACTTGTTTCATGGTTTTCCTTTCGTCATCTATTTTAAAGCCTCTGATTGGTTGTCAGAGTTTTTGGTAATTGTAATTTTTCTCTTGTCACCACCTTCATGTGAGATTGTCACAGCGATTTTTTTAGCAGGTAGAAGAGACATCGCACGCTCTGCCCATTCTATGACAATGACTCCGTTGCGCGTAAAATACTCTTCAAGGCCTATTGCCTCAACCTCAGCTAAGCTTTCAAGGCGATAGAGGTCAATGTGAAATAAGGGAATGAGTGAAGCATGTTCGTGTATTAAGGCAAACGTTGGGCTAGTGATTTCTGAGGATACTAGACCTAGGCCTTGTCCTATTCCTTGTACAAAGTGGGTTTTGCCTGTCCCAAGATCTCCCGTAATCGCTATTACTTCTCCCCCGTGAAGAGTTTTCCCAAGGATAAACCCAATATCTTTAGTTTGTTTGGGTGTGTTTGTTTTATGGGATATAGCGTTCACGGTTAAATGTAGTTTATGTTCCACTTCGGACATCATGAGTGGGGAGGTGATGATTAAGTGAGCCTGTTGCTGTGGTTGAAATGGTCCTAATAGCTTCAGGAATGGACGTTACGAGATCGCTTGCAATCATGCCAACAGAGGCGTGTGGTGCTGTTGCAATATCTCCAGCCAATCCATGTAAGTAAACTCCTGTGATTGCTGCGGTATATGCGGAGAGCCCTTGACTAATGAGACCGACAATGATGCCAGTTAATGCATCTCCTGTACCTGCAGTTGCCATTCCAGCGTTTCCTGTTGGGCAAATTGCAACGGGTTGATTAGGGGATGTAACTAGCGTTCGTGCTCCTTTCAGAACGACGGTAGCCCCAGTTTTTTTTGATAGTTTTGTTGCCGCTCCCAAGCGATCCTGACAGACATCTGAGCTGGTGCATCCCAGAAGATTTGCCATTTCCCCTGGATGTGGCGTGAGGATGATCTCTGATTGTGCTCTATCAAGAACAGTGATGTTTTTGGCTAGACAGTTTAGTGCGTCGGCATCAAGGACGCATGGTACGGTAAGTTGTGGAATGAGGTCTATCATTGCGTCAATAGTCTCGATATGAGTTCCTATTCCTGGGCCAATTGCCAGAGCTGTTTTCTTGTTAGAAAACTCTATTAATGGCTCTACAGAGGCTGACCCAAATGCTCGAGCTGAAATATCAGGGATAGGTTCTGTCATCACCTCAATTAGCATTGTCTCAACAATATCATTAAGTGTAGCTGGTATTGCGAGTGAGACGCGGCCGGACCCAATTCGAAGTGCTGCTTGACTTGCTAAGACTGCGGCCCCAGTCTTTCCAACTGATCCAGCGATAACTCCTACATGGCCAAATGTGCCTTTGTGGGCATCATGTGGTCGGTCAGGTAGATGTTTATAGACCCATGAGCCTGTGATTAGATAGGTTCCTATTGGTGTATTATCAATGCACGATGGTGGAATTCCAATGTCTGCTATCGAGATAGTTCCCGAATGGGTGATGCCATGGTTAAAAAACATGCCACGCTTTGGTAACGCAAGCGAAATTGTTTGTGTCGCCTGAATTGCTGATCCCAATATCTCTCCAGTGTCTCCAGATAGGCCTGACGGAATGTCAATAGATATAACTGGGCTATCGCTCATATTAATATGCTCTATAATTGATGCAATCATCCCTTCGACAGGTCTACTCAAGCCAGTTCCAAATATGGCATCGATGATAAGTTCAGTAGTTTTAAGTGATTTTAAAATGTTTTGTAGTGTCGAGGGAGGTGCAGTAGTGAATGTTCCTCCAAGGTCTCTATACCGTATAAAGTTTGCTAGTGCATCACTTGTTAGGCTTTCAATATTTGCAAGTATGTAGGTTGTTACTTTTGCGCCACGTTGCATCAGAAGGCGTCCGACAACCAATCCATCTCCTCCGTTGTTTCCTGCTCCTGCAAGGATTAATATATTTTTACCCGTCATGATTCCGTATGTTTTTTCGATTATATGGACAACCCCTTCTCCTGCTCGTTCCATTAAAGCTAAACTCGAAACTCCATGCTCATCGATTGCTTGTTGATCAAGTGATCGCATTTCTTTAGTGGTAGCAACTTTCATTTTAAATAACCAACATCGATGATTAACTATTAGTAATGATCCTTAATGTTTTCTCAAGAATAATCTGGCCGATTGCGTAATTACCGTCGTGAGATGTTGTTGCATGAATTGCTGTTACTTCCTTTTTGATCAATAGTTCTTTGACTTTACCTGATGCGTTAATCATTGGTTTGCCATGGGCATCCGTTATGACTTCAATCTCAAGCCAGCTAACTCCTCCACTCCATCCTGTACCAAGCGCCTTAAACATTGCCTCTTTTAGTGCAAATCGGCCAGCAAGTGCGAGGTACGGAGTTGTCCGTTTAAAGCACGAATTGCGCTCTGCTTGTGTATATACCTTGGTGAGAAAACGATCTTCCCAGCGTTCGGTGATAGACTGAAGACGATCGATTCGCACCAGGTCTATCCCGATGCTTACAATCATGGCTAGTGTTCAGAGGGTGGTACGGTCTTCACGTAAGTAGTAACGGTGATGTTCAAGGGTCTGACCAAATAAATGTTCCATGTGAACCACGTATATTTCATAATTCACTAAAACCCCTATACAAGTAGCGCTTTCATTTCTCTCACTGCTCGGTCAAGGCCGACAAAGACTGCTCGGGCGATAATGCTATGGCCAATATTATATTCTTCAATTTCAGAAACGTGAGTGAGCATTGTTATGTTTTGGTAGTTAAGGCCATGCCCAGCGCTTACTCCAAGTTGGAGTTTGTATGCGAGTTTTGCACAGTCAATGATCTCATCAAGAATAGCTTTTTCTTCTTCTAGCGTTCTCGCATTTGCAAGTGGACCTGTGTGAATCTCCACAATATCTGCGTCAGCTTTGTGAGCGGCTTTAACCTGATCTCTGGAGGGATCAATAAATAAACTCACTGGGATTTCTGATTTGTGGAGTGTTGTGATGACTTGTTTAAGATTGTCTCTTTTCGCATTCACATCCAGACCACTTTCCGTGGTAAGTTCTTCTCGTTGCTCAGGTACAAGGGTTACTAGGTCTGGCTGAATATCCGTTGCAATTTGAGTCATTATCTCTGTTGCAGCCATTTCCATATTGAGTCTTGTTTTAATTATTGCCTTCAGGAGGTGGAGATCACGATTTTGTACATGGCGTCGATCTTCACGAAGGTGGACAACAATGCCATCGGCTCCCCCTATCTCAGCAAGGCTAGCTGCTGTAACTGGATCGGGTTCACTCCCACCGCGGGCTTGCCGTAGTGTTGCAATATGATCAACGTTGACGCCGAGTTTTGCCATAGGTTAGAAGATCCGAGGAATGAATATTATTGCAGATGAGAGAACACGTAGCAAGATATTGGATAATTTGTCTTTTGGATAGGCGCTTTGATATGCCAGCTTTAGTGATTCATGATATTTTTGGTGATCGAAGAATAAAAAAATCTTTTATAAGACTTTTCTTGTCATGACCTCTTCCCTATGCTAGCTTTCGTTTCTATCTTTTATTCTCAAGCACATCTGTTATGAAATCCAAGACGCCTCTTATTGCCATTGTTGGACGCCCTAATGTTGGCAAGTCAACTCTTTTTAACCGTATAGTCGAAAAGCGTCAGGCAATTGTTGATGATCTAGCAGGAGTTACCCGGGATAGACTTTGTGCCGACGCGGCTTTTCGTGGCAAGGCATTTCAACTTATGGATACTGGAGGCTTAGAGCCTACGACCAATGAAGGTATGTTAGGGCTGATTAAGCGTCAGTCAGAATTGGCGATTGCAGAAGCAGATGCGATCATTGTTCTGATGGATGCAAGGGCAGGATTGACGCCTACGGATTGTGAGATTATGGATCATGTTCGCGGGATACCTAAACCGGTTTTTGTTGCTGTAAACAAGGTTGATATTCCAGATAGAGAAATATTAGCCACTGATTTTTATGCGCTTGGAGTAGATACAGTATACCCAGTATCTGCAGAGCATGGTTTGGGGGTTGATGACCTTCTTGAGGATATATACCCACTGATTAAAAATTGGGATGAAAACTTTGATGGTGACAATAATGATACTCCCCAAATTGCTGTTATCGGGCGGCCGAATGTTGGTAAATCGACATTGATTAATACGATTGCACGTGAGGATCGTATGGTTGTAAGTAACATGCCTGGAACAACTCGTGATTCTATTGACACGATGGTGACCTATTATAAAAAACACTATAGGTTTATTGATACTGCAGGAATTCGGCGTAGAGGGAGTATTGATCGAGGTGTTGAGCGTTATAGCGTATTGCGTGCTTTGAAAAGTTTGGGGCGTGCGGATATTGCAATACTTGTGTTAGATAGTATTGAAGGCCCCACTGAACAAGATACTAAAATTGCAGGACTCGCCTTGAGGATGGGTCGGGCAATGATACTTATGATCAACAAATGGGATCTTCAAGAAACTGGAGATGGTCCGCGTAAATCATATCAGCAAAACTTAACCAGACAAATGCCATTTCTCCATTGGGCGCCATGTTTTTTTGGGTCTGGTATGAAACCAAAAGCAGTGCCGTTGATATTTAATTTGATTGATCAGACAATGGAAAAATATTCAAAGCGGGTATCAACTGGCCCTTTGAATAGATTTTTTCAAGATATTTTAGAAACTACCCCTCCCCCTGCAAAAAAAGGCAAAAGTGCTACTGCATCATTTCTAACTCAAGTTTCTGTACGGCCTCCTACCTTTGTTCTTCTTACAGGAAACCCAAAACTGTTTGGTGCAACTTATGTTCGTTTTCTTGAGAACCGACTTAGAGAAAGATGGGGTTTTGACGGAACTCCAATACGGATCAGAGTGAAGGCAAAAGGAAGATAATTGTTTTTAGTGATTATAAGTTTTCAGTATGTATAGGTATTTCTCAGAAGAAAATAT
The DNA here is from genome assembly GCA_964463965.1 of uncultured Nitrospiraceae bacterium. Taxonomy (GTDB): domain Bacteria; phylum Nitrospirota; class Nitrospiria; order Nitrospirales; family UBA2166; genus UBA2166. The sequence continues at coordinate 22,005 of CAYXED010000006.1, forward strand.
AGGCAAGATTTTTTTTTATGAAGACTCAATGCCGTTCTATTGTTAGAAAACCGATGCCCTTGAAGAAAAAATGGAATTTAAAACACTTGCTTCCTCGTGAGGAAGAAGAGTTCAAAACAATTAATCAACAGATCAATCGAGAAGTCAAAGCGTTTGAATCTCTACGAAGCCGCTTGATGTCCTCGCGCCCTCGACCTGCTTTTTTTGAGGCATTGCAGGGTGCTGAGAAGATTGCACGGCTTGTCCATCGCTTAGAGGCATTTAGTTATCTATGGTTTTCGGAAGATACGTGCAATCAACAAGCGTCATCTTTTAAAGCAAAAGTTGAACAGTTTATTGCAGATATTTCAAGCCGCACATTATTTTTTGAGCTTTGGTGGCAAGCAATTCCTGATGCTAAGGCAAAGCAATTGCTAAAAGATTCTGGGATGCACAAATATCGTTTGGAGACGCTCAGAGCTTTTCGGCCACACACGCTTTCAGAAGCTGAGGAAAAAATAATAAATGCCAAAAATGTTACTGGATCGAGTGCGGTGATCACAGTATTTGATGTCTTAACAAGTGCGTTGGTTTTTGATCTTCCTGTGGGAAAGGGCCAAATCAAACGATCTATGTCACGGGAAGAATTAAGTAGCTATATGAGGCATCCTGATTCGGTTGTTCGAATACGGGCGTATAAAGAATTTTTCCGTGTTTTTTCATTGCAGAGTACGGTTATCGGTGAATTATACAAGACCAGGATTATGGATTGGAAGAATGAACAGTTGTTGATGCGAAAACATCGTTCTCCAATCGGAGTTCGTAATATGAGTAATGACCTTCCCAATGATGTCGTAAATGTCCTTCTAAAGGTCTGCCGAAAAAATTCATTTATTTTTCAGAGATATTTTGCCGCTAAGGCACGACTGTGTGGGATAAAGAGAATGAATCGCTGTGACATTTACGCACCATTCAAGAAAACAGTTAAAAGATATAAATTTGAAGATGCAGCGGATATGGTTCTAGCAGCTTATCATCAATTTTCTCCACATCTTTCGGTTTTTGCCAAGAGAGTTTTTGACGAAAATCATATTGATGCAGAAATTCGATCGGGAAAGATAGGAGGGGCGTATTGCTATAGCGTACTTCCTGAGTTAACTCCCTATGTATTGTTAAATTTTCGTGGGGACCCTAGAGATGTTGCAACTTTAGCACATGAGCTTGGGCATGCCGTTCACGGAATGTTAGCAAAGGATCAATCAGTGTTTAGTTTTCATTCTACTTTACCGTTGGCAGAAACTGCTTCTGTTTTTGGAGAGCGCCTTCTAGCAGACTTTCTTTTATCCAAGGAGGGTAGTACTGCTGCTAGACAGCAGTTATTGGTTTCTCAGCTTGATGATCTTTATGCAACAGTAATGAGGCAGTCATTGTTTACTCAATTCGAAATACAGGCACATCAGATGATTGCACAAGGTGCAACAACAATAGATCTTTGTGACTCATATTTAGTCGATTTGCGGGAACACTTTGGAAGTCGCATTACAGTTCCTGATATTTTTAAATGGGAATGGCTTGCCATTCCACATTTTTTTCACACACCTTTTTATTGTTACGCATATAGTTTCGGGACACTTTTAGCCCTTGCGTTACATCGACAGTATATTGATGAAGGGAAAACATTTGTTTCCCGTTATCTCTGCTTGTTGGCCGCTGGAGGGTCGCAGAGCCCTGATAGTCTTTTGTCTGAAATGGGTATCAATATGAGATCTGCTTCATTCTGGCAATCTGGATTTGATGTCATTGCAGATATGGTTAGCATGCTTGAGGAGACTATGGTATAGCACGTTCTTGGAGGAGTACTATTGTGCTTGTTTCCTTTGCTTTGTTTTTGGGTGTACTGGTTTACTAGATACTTTCATAGAGGATGATAGAAAATATGTACAAAGTTTTATCGATCGTCATACTTGCCTTGATAGGGTTAACTTTTTCTGCTCATGTGGGAAAGAATGATTTGATGAATAACTTTGATTTTAATTCACAAACAGGACATGTCGTTTGGGTATTTGATGGGGATACAATTGCAGTAAGACTGCCAGGAAACTCTGGAAATTATGAAGCTAACCTAATTGGGGTTGATGCTGCTGGGTGGGGAGAAGATGGTGGTTCTTGTTACGCGCTTGAAGCTGCCAAGTTTTTAAAGAAACTAATTTTTAATAAAGATGTTGATATTACATGGGATACAGGAGAAAAAGTGGATCGCCGTGGACGTTTATTAATTTATCTTAAAATCAATGGGATTGATGTAAATGAAGAAGTGATCAAACGAGGAAACGCATGGGTTCCCCGCAAATATGTTATTGATAAGAAATCTATCTATCTTGAGGCTGAGCGTGTTGCACGAGAATCAAAAGTTGGTTTATGGGGGAGCTGTTCCGAGGGTTATCTTGAGCATAGGCCATAGATTTAGCAATAAGGTCTAGCCCTGAAGGTTTTGATGCTTTTGGGGAGTCTTATTGGTGGTGCTCAAAGTATTGGGCTCTTGAAAACACAATGGTGTGGATGGTTTCAATGTGTACTTCAACGTTAGTGCCCACTGGATAGATGAGTGTAGATGGTTTGCTGCTATAGAGAAGCTGTCCTGATGGTAGAATAATTCTGTAGAGATTTTCTGACCCTCGAAAATGCCTCCTAATAACTTGTGCAGAAGCTGTATCACAAGGGGTGATTTGGACATCGTCAGGTCTAATCATCACGAATACTTCTGTTTCGTCTTCTAACTGGCCGATGTTTTCAAAAGCACCAACTTCTGTAATTGCTTTTCCATTTTGAATTTTCCCGGGAACAAAGTCTGCTTGGCCAACAAAATCTGCAACAAATGGAGTTGTTGGAGTGTGGTAAATCTCATCTGGCGTGTCAAATTGTTCAACCTTTCCAACATTCAGAACAGCAACTGTGTCTGCCATCTCAAGCGCATCTTCGTGGTCATGTGTGACAAGGATAGTAGTGGAACCCGTTCGTTCAAGAATCTCAATCAACTCTTCTCTCATATGCGCTGTCATATCAGGGTCTAGGCTGCTGAATGGTTCGTCGAGAAGTAGTACGGCTGGTTTCGGTGCTATTGCTCTTGCCAGAGCTACTCTTTGTTGTTGTCCTCCGGAGAGTGCGCTTGGGTAGTAAGATTCAAAGCCGTTTAGGCCTACAAGAGTTAGAACTTCATGTATGGTTTCTCGTCGAGCATCTGGACTATATCTACGAAGACCAAATTCCACATTTTGGTGAACAGTTAGGTGAGGAAAAAGGGCATAATCCTGAAAAACCATTCCTATGCCACGCTCTTCCGGCTCGACCCAAACTGTAGGACTTGAAACTAGTTTTCCTGCAACAACTACTTCTCCATGTGATGGGCGCTCAAGTCCTGCTATTACTCTTAGTACGGTTGTTTTTCCACAGCCACTTGGACCGAGAATGGCCACAAGGTCGCCCTCAGGAACTGAAAATGAAATGTCAAAAATCGCAGGCGTAGAGGTGTGTGGGTATGTGAGTGAAATGTGATCAAGTTGTATGAGAGGGTTATTAGCCATACTTAGATAATGCGTTTCTCTCGCATTGCTGAGATAAGTAGCCAAGGAATAGCAGTTGCAGCAATCAATAGGAGTGACATGGTTGCAGCGGTTGAGTATTCGGCTTCAATGGTGTGAATGTATACGCGGATTGGAATTGTATCAAAGCCTGCAGGACGTAATAGGAGAATTGCGTCCAGTTCTTTCATTGCAGAAATAAATACAAGTGCCCAACTCGCTAGGAGTGAGGGCTTTGTGATTGGAATGATTACCCTAGAGAGTACTTTAAATGTTTGTGCACCTAAGCTGCGTGCAGCTTCTTCTAGGGTATGGTGTATGGCAGTGAGTGCGGCTTCACTTCCTTGTACTGCCTGAGTCAGAAAACGAATGAGATATGCTAGGACAATTACAGTGATTGATCCATATAACCATGGAAGATAGGTGTTGTAAAAAAGAATTAAACTCAAACCTAATACGGTTCCAGGAATTGCATATCCGATTTGTGTCATGTTGGAAAGAGGGCGCCCAGCCCACGGCTCAAGGCGTTGTGAAATGTAAGCCACCATTCCCCCAATTACGATTGCAAGTGTTGCAGTGGTAGTTCCAATCCATAGGCTATTTGTTGCAAAGTGCCATTGTTTTTTCAAAACATCAAAAATAACCGGGCTAAGGCTAGATTGGTAGAGGAGTGATCCTAATGGGAGAAAAAAAGAAATTGTTAAGACTCCCAAAATCCAGCTTACTGCCAGCCAGCGCCATTTGCCTAGGTCTAATGGTTGTGTTTCACGGGTGTTGCTAGTGATAGTAGTGTAGTTCCTCTTTCCGAGTAAAAATCGTTGCCCAATTAGGACAATTATAGCAATAGCAACAAGGAGACAGGATAGAAGTGCAGCAGCGGCATGGTCAAATTGTGTATTGAGTTGATGGTAGATTTCAGTTGTGAGAACTTGTACACGTAGTAGGGACAGGGCTCCAAAGTCAGATATTGAATAGAGAAATATTAACAGACCTCCTGCAAGAATGGTGGGACGGAGTAAAGGAAGTGTAACAAGACCGAGGGTTTTAAGTTGACTGTGTCCCAAGCTTCTTGCAGCCTCCTCTAGAGCTGGGTTCGTGCGTTCTAGCGCACTGGTCAGGAATAGGAACATCACTGGGTAGGTAAAGCTTCCCAAGACAAATACACCACCCCAAAATCCATAGATGTTTACCCATGGGGTTGTATTGTCGGTGATTGATTGGATTGCAGTATTCAGTAATCCTGCAGGGCCAAGGAGCATGATATATGTCAAGGCTCCTATATAGGATGGAATCGCAAGCGGTATTGCTCCCAACCATCGCCAGAGGTTTCGCCATGGGACATTGGTTTTAACAACTAACCATGCAAAGGGTAAGGCTAAAAGTGTTGCCCATATTGTGGCTAAAAAAGCTAAGCAGGCTGTTTTTATGGTTAGTGTTGCAAGGTAAGCGATGCCAATTGTAGACAAGACTGGAAATCCTGCTCTGATCCCGGCTGAGATTAGCGAGATTAATGGTGGAAGAAAAAGCAGCGCGAGGAGACAGCTAAGGACTCCTGCTATGTAATGATACCAGCGCATAGTCTAGAAGAGAGTCAAAAATAAAAAAGCGCTTTTGAGGATCCTAGCGTTTGCGGTGGCATGCGGAACAGTAACCGTATAATTCAAGTTTGTGCGTTGTGATATGAAATTTATGTTGTCGTGCAACTTCATCTTGCAGTTTCTCAATATCACAATTCTCAAATTCAATGATCTTTCCACAGTCTGTGCAGATCATATGGTCGTGGTGCCCCTTGTGTGAGATGTTGTCGTAGTGTGTTTGAGTGCCAAAGTGACGTTGTTGAGCAAGGCCACACTCACAAAGAAGGTTGAGGGTACGGTAAATAGTTGCAAGGCCAATGTGGGGTTCATTTTCTGACAATCTGTGATAGAGCTGTTCTGCCGTGACATGTTCCATCTCAAGAAAGGTTTCAAGAATCATTTCTCGCTGGCTTGTTACTCGGAGTTCATGATTTGTAAGATGTTCTCTGAGAATAGCCATCTCATTTTTTACTGGTTTTTTAATAGGACGACGTGGCACTTTAGAAGGCCTCACTAAGATTGATAATTAATTCGACCATTGTATCATAGCAGTGAATACATGAAAGCTATATTGAGAATATCGTAATATTTAGAGAATTTCTTGGGAATTGTGATTGAGCGCCACAGATTTGATGCTTGCGAAGACGTGTTGTCCTGGTGTGAGGTTGAGTAAAGACATTGATTTCCTTGTTATTCTAGCAAGAAGAGGACATCCAATATCAAGTTTAATGTCAACTGAATGTCTATCGGGAAGCATCGGTCCAATTTCAACTATGGTTGCGTGAAACGTGTTGAGAACACTAGTGTGCTTTGGGGGGGGGCCGACGATAATACTTACGTCACGTGATAACACATGGACTCGTAACGCCTGTCCTATTTGCAGGGACTGTTGTGGTACGAGAAGATGTTTCCCATTAAACCCTATTCTTGTAAGACCAAACTCAGGTTCATGAGTTTCGACTTTTGTTTCGATAACGGCGCCAATTGTGTCTTGGTCGAGATATTGGTCAAGATCTAGCCGTGAGAAAATCTCTTCTACGGTTCCAGACGCCACGGTTTTTCCTCTATCCATAAGGACTAATGTCGTTGCGAATTGTAAAATTTCATTCATATCATGGGTTACGTATATAACTGGGATATTCAGTTGGTCGCATAGCTGTTGAATAAGGTAACTTATCTCACGTTTTCTTGGGGTATCTAGCCCAGTTAGGGGCTCATCCATTAATAAGAGGCGTGGGTTTGCCAAAATTGCCCGGCCGATGGCCACTCGGCGTTTTTCTCCTCCAGACAGTCTATGTGTTTGGCGACGGAGTAATGGTCTAAGATCAAGGATATCAATAACCTGATCCCAGTTGATGTATTGTTGAGAAGGGGGTGTGCGAGCTAAGCCGTATTGAAGGTTTGATTTTACGTTTAGGTGTGGAAATAATCTTGAGTCCTGAAAAACATAGCCTACTGATCTTTGGTGAGCTGGAATGAAAGTTTGCTGCTGTTCATTCTGCCAGCAGCAATTTTGGAATTGGATAAGTCCTCTGGCCGAGCGTTCAAGCCCTGCTAAGCAACGCAGTAGGGTTGTTTTTCCTGAACCCGATGGACCAAAAACTGCTGTTACTCCTTTGTCAGGAATTTTAAGCGCTGCTTGAAGTTGGAAATTTGGAAACTCAATATTTAATCGTGCTGTTAAAGAATTCATAAGACACGTATTGGAAGCCGTCGATTTACGGTATAAACGATGAGTAGTGTCACAAATGAGAATAGTAGCAGCCCTCCGGATAGGAGATGTGCCTGTGCATACTCAAGGGTCTCAACGTGGTCGTAAATTGAAATCGAAAGTACTTTTGTTTTTCCAGGGATACTTCCTCCAACCATCAAAACTACACCAAACTCTCCAAGGGTGTGTGCGAATCCAAGTATCGTAGCAGTTATATATCCCCGTAGTGCCAAGGGGGATGCGACAGTCAGGAAAGCGTCTAGTGGGGAGGCACGTAGAGTTGATGCCGTTTCCATTGGCACTTGGCCAATGGCTTCAAAAGATCCTTGCAGTGGCTGTACTACAAATGGAAGGGAATATAGTGTTGATGCAATAACCAAAGCGGTAAATGAAAATGAAAGTGTCGAATCAGTAAACTGTAGCCATGATGCACCAATAAGCCCTTTAGGGCTCATAGCGATGAGAAGGTAAAATCCCAATACAGTTGGCGGCAGTACAAGGGGTAGAGCCACCACGGCCTCAATGATAGTACGTAATCGTGACTGTGTCCTAGCAAGCCACCATGCCAATGGTGTTCCGACGATCAAAAGGACGCATACAGTGACGGTTGCAAGCTGCAGAGTTAACCAGAGAGCTTCTAAGTCATCGTGATCTAGTATTGGCATATGTCTATTGATCTTAATCTTGATTGTATTTCTTAAGTGACTGTTTTAAAAGAAAATAGTAGCACCGAGTATCGTTAGATGTTTGTTGAGTATGGTATGGCTCGATTTTCATGGTATGTGTTGGTGTTATATTTTTAGGTCATACCCAAAGCTTTTTATAATGTCACGTGCAACTGGTCCTTGAAGAAACTGAAGAAACAGTTTAGCAGTTGCATTTGCTTCACCGGCTTGTAAAAGAACAGCCATTTGATCAAGAGGCGTATGTAGTTTCTGTGGTACTTCCCATCTGCTTCCTGGTTTTTGATTGAGAGGGTTTAAAATTTGTGATAATGCCACGAAGCCAAGATCTGCATTCCCAGAGGCGGTAAACTGAAATGCTTGGTTGATATTTTCCCCCTGCACTATTTTTGGTTTTAGTGACGACCATAGATTCATATCCAGAAGGGTCTCATAAGCTGCTTTTCCGTAAGGGGAGGTTTTTGGATTAGCGATTGCAATATATCGAATATCATGTTCGCGTAATGTATTAAGAGAGTCGATAATTTTATTTTTTTCTGGACTCCAAAGGGCAAGACGGCCAATTGCGTATATGAATGAGCTATGTTGTATGGCAAGATTTTGTGCTATGAGGAGCGCCGGATGTCTACTATCTGCCGCAAGGAAAATTTCAAATGGTGCACCATTACTGATTTGTGCGTATAGCTTCCCTGTTGATGCAGCACTGATAAGTACACGATCGTTGGTTTGGGTCTCAAATGCAGCCGCAATGTTTTTTGCAGGGGCTAAAAAGTTTGATGCTACTGCAATGGTAATTTCTCCAGCATGGGATGGTGCAGCGAGAAGAAACAGGTATAAAACGTGCCAGCAATAATGCCATGTTTGTGCTTTTAGTATACTCATTGAGGTCATTTTTTGATAAAATTATTATTTTTTATAATAAAATAAGTATTTATTTATCATTTTAATGCAATAAATGCAATAATATCATCATGGTGGGGGCTGGAAAAGTAAATTGCTGTGATTAGGGAATTGCTGTTGGGGTAGAAGAATTGAGCAAGAAGGGGCAGAAGGAATAAGTGATGCCTAGAACTTGGTGGCTACCCCTCCCATGATACGGGTGCCAAGAATATTGCCAAGGGGGTTGTTCTCGATGTTCGTCGCTCAGAGCGTAAATACGGTAACTAGCTCTGTCTGGCCGTTCATTTGCTACCTAGTACGAAGATTGATTAGGGTATAGCCATCAACGTGTGGATCAGGGATACCCGAGAGGTCTTGAATCAGGCCTAAGGCGTGCAATTCTTCAAAGCGTGAAACTGTTTGGTTTTTTTAGTTTACCTATAAAAAACTATATAATCTTTTTAGCGACCATACTGGCGAGATAGGGGCCAGAGCCTGTTGTTCCTTCATGGTAGTAAATAATGCTGAGATTTTGGAAAAGCTTTAGAAGCTCGTTAGGTTTGAGGCAAAACTCCGTGCGGCGTGGATGCTGGAATCTAAAGTGATTTTCAATTAAAAACGTTTGAAATATGAGAGTTCCGCCTACTTTAAGGGCATCAATAATAATTGGGGCTAGATCTCTCTGGAGATAGTAAGTGTTGACTATTAGATCGTATGTTTGTGGCTTGATTGGCGAAGACTTTTCGAGATCAATTTGCCTTAGGGTGATGTTTTGAAGGCCAAGTTGTGTGGCTCTTCTCTCGCAAAATAATAACGCATCGTTATCACGATCGATGGCTTCAACTTCGAAACCGGCTTGTGCAAGAAAGAGAGCGTTTCTTCCTTTACCCGCTGCAATATCTAAAGCACGACCACGTGAAACCGTTGGAAGGTATGTAGTTAATAGGGTTGATGGTTGATCGTTTTGAAAAAAATCTTGGCGTGTTGTCTTGATTGTTATGCCTTTTTTTGCGGCAGTCTCTGGGACTGTTTTATCAACCCTTTTGGTAATTGTTATGAAAATCTCCTTTGCACTTGTATTGTCAAAAGTACATTTGACGATTTTAGTAGCTAATGTTTCTAAAAGTGCACAATGTTGCGTTTGTGTAACTTTTTTGACAATGGCGCAAACTATTTCGTAGTCAAGTGTTTCTTTGAGGTCGTCATTTTCGATGGTGTGTGTTGTATCATGGGTAACTTCTAGGTCAATATAAAGAGGCTGGATGTGCAGGCGCTCCTTCTGTGTGATTCCACAATGCGACTCCACGGTAAGGTTTCGAATGATTATCGATTTTTCCATTTGGCACAAGAGAACATATTGATCGTTAGGCAGTCAATGTCTGGGGGCTACAGTGTGTTAGCTAGGCACGGTTGCCACAAAAACTGTTTGTAGATATTGTACTTATGGATCAGGGGTGGTGTGTATGAAGAAAGAGAAGAAACTGTGCTGGCAGATTTTTTCAACATCCTGCTAGAATATCGCGTATGGCGGCCAAAATTATAGACGGAAAAGCGTTAGCCCAATCTATTCGCGCTGAGTTGCGTGAGCGGGCTATTGCACTGCAGTCCCAAGGGATTACGCCAGGGCTCTCGGTGTTTCTTGTCGGGGATGATCCTGCGTCTGCTTTATATGTACGAAATAAGCATAAAGCGTGTGAATCGGTTGGAGTTATATCTAAAGAGTATCGTTTAGCCGAAACGGTGTCGCAAGATGAGCTTATTGCCATGGTTAGGGCCGAGAATGCCGATTCAAGCGTTCATGGGATTCTTGTGCAGTTGCCGCTTCCCAGCCATCTAGACAAAAAAATAATTCTTGAAACGATTCTCCCAGCGAAAGACGTTGATGGATTTCATCCTGTAAACATGGGAGGCTTGCTCGAAGGTACTCCTGAGGTTGTTGCCTGCACGCCGAAAGGCATAGTGAAGATGATTGAATCAACTGGGGTTACAATTTCCGGAACACGTGCAGTTGTTGTAGGGAGGAGTCAGATCGTAGGAAAACCTGCGGCAATGCTTCTTTTAGAGCGGAGTGCGACTGTGACGGTATGTCATTCCAAGACACAAGACTTGGCAGGGCAGTGTCGCGAAGCTGATATTTTAGTTGTGGCAGCAGGCCGACCGAAGATGATTACTTCAGATATGGTAAAACCGGGGGCGGTTGTAATCGATGTAGGGACAAATCTAGTTGATAAAGGGTTTGTAGGAGATGTGGATTATGATGCCGTGTCTAAAATCGCAGGGTGGATTTCACCTGTTCCTGGTGGAGTAGGCCCGATGACCGTAGCCATGTTGCTGGAAAACACAGTTGAGGCGGCGGCACGGACTATAAAATGAGACTTGACCTGTAGTATGAGTGTATGAAGCTTACATTTTGTTTTGGTGATGACTTATGAAAAGTAATGGTACGCGCCTTCGAGAGGCTTTAGCGAGTAAGCCTTTTGTCACAACTATTGAATTTAACCCTCCAAAAGGCACTGATGCTTCTAAGGTTATGAAGGTTGCGGAAACTATGCTTGGCATGGTTGATGGGGTTAATGTGACTGATAACACTGCTGCTGTATTGCGTGCGGGGTCCATCTCTTTGTGCCGATTGTTATACGAACTTGGTCATGACCCTGTTATGCAGATCACTTGTCGAGATCGGAATCGCTTGGCCATCCAATCAGACTTGCTAAGTGCACATTTGTTGGGAATTAGAAACTTGCTTTGTTTGACCGGAGACTATCCTACTGTGGGGGACCATGTTGATGCAAAGCCTGTGTATGATATTGATTCTATTCAAATGATGAAGATCATTAGTGGAATGAATGCTGGACATGACATGAATGGCAAGATTCTTCGTGGTGCGACGGATCTATACATTGGCGCTGCTATGACACCGGCAATGGAACCTAGCGGACTTGCACAAACAAAGTTTGAAACGAAGGTCAATGCGGGCGCAAAGTTTTTTCAAACCCAAGGGATTTTTGATGTTGGCCAATTTAAGGAATTTATGGTGTTTGCCAGAAAGTTTGATGTCAAGGTAATTGCTGGGGTTATTTTGCTTCGATCTGGAAGAATGGCAAGATATTTGAATGAAAACATTCCAGGCTTAAATGTGCCTCAGGATATGATTGATCAGTTAGATGCCGTTTCAGATGACCAAGCAGTTGAAGTAGGGATTGACCTTGCTGTTCAGACGATTAATGGGATACGTGATTCATGTGATGGTGTACATCTTATGACAATTACTGCAATTGACCGACTTCCAGATTTGATTAAGAGAGCTAACCTTTTTTAGTTTTGTTTGTTGTTATAGCGTTCTAGGACATTTTTCATGCCACCGTGGACATACATTTGCGACATCGCAAAGTTTGATGGACAAGAAGTCGTCCTGAAGGGTTGGCTACAAAACAAGCGGTCTAGTGGGAAACTACACTTTCTTCAGTTTAGAGATGGAACAGGGACAATCCAATGTGTTGTTTTTCAGGGGGATGTAGATGAGGAAACTTTTACTCTAGGGGATCGTATTTCTCAAGAGTCCTCAATGATCGTGTATGGTGTCGTTAAAGCTGAACAGCGTGCTCCCTCTGGATTTGAGATTTCGGTAAGACGTCTTTCAATTGTTTCACGTGCTGAGGACTACCCCATTACACCAAAGGAACATGGTGTTGCATTTCTCCTTGATCATCGACATTTATGGATTCGTTCTTCCCGACAGCATGCAATCCTTCAGATTCGTAGTGAGCTAATTAAGGCATCCAGGGACTATTTTGATTCGCGAGGATTTACTTTGCTTGATGCACCAATTTTTACTCCTGCATCATGTGAGGGTACGACAACGTTATTTGAAGTAAATTATTTTGGAGAACCCGCTTATCTCACGCAGAGTGGACAACTTTATATGGAAGCGGGGGCTATGGCTTTTGGGAAAGTCTATTGTTTTGGCCCAACGTTTCGTGCCGAAAAGTCAAAAACAAGAAGGCATCTTATGGAGTTTTGGATGGTTGAACCTGAAGTTGCATATTTTGATCTTGCTGATGACATGAATCTTGCAGAGCATTTTGTTGAGACTATTATTCAACATGTTCTTGTGCAGTGTGTAGATGAACTTAAATCGCTTGGACGTGATCTGAACAAACTAGAAAGCATTCGACGGCCCTTCCCAAAAATCACTTATGACGACGCTGTCAAAAGGCTCAATGATCAAGGTATTTTATTTGAGTGGGGGAATGATTTTGGTGCTGATGAGGAAACAAAAATTGCGGAATGGTTCGATTGCCCTGTGATTGTGCATCGCTACCCTGCGTCCTGTAAGGCCTTCTATATGAAGAACGATCCTGAGGATCCTAGGCTTTCCCTTAGCATGGATATGTTAGCACCAGAAGGCGCAGGAGAAATTATTGGTGGCGGTCAGCGTGAAGACAATTTCCAAATTTTGAAACAAAAGCTTGAGGCTCATAAGTTAAAGGCAGATGATTTTTCATGGTACCTAGATATTCGAAATTATGGTTCTGTGCCTCATGCAGGGTTTGGGATGGGTATTGAGCGTGTTTTAAGGTGGATATGTGGTATTGATCATGTACGAGAAGCAATTCCATTTCCTCGGATGTTAGAACGACTACGACCTTAGAAAAGGGGTTTTATAAATGAAATCTCGTGCAACGGTTCTTGATCTTCAAAAGCGTAAAAAACTGGGGCAGAAGATTGTGATGGTTACGGCTTACGATGCAACCTTTGCTGGAATTGTTGAAGAAGCAGGTCTTGATGTGATCTTAGTAGGAGATTCCCTTGGTGTTGTGGTTCAGGGTAACGAGGATACTTTGTCAGTGACAATGGAGGAGATGCTGTATCACACTAAAATGGTTGCATCGTCAGCAAAAAAAAGCCTTGTAATTGCGGATATGCCGTTTTTGTCTTACCACGGAAATATTGATGATGCCGTACGAAATGCGGGGAAGTTTTTGCAAGTTGGAGCAGCCGCTATAAAACTGGAAGGTAGCCAAATAGTCCTTGAACACATTAGTGCGATGGTTGAATTTGGAATTCCAGTTATGGCACATCTTGGTATGATGCCACAGTCTGTGCATCGTTTGGGTGGGTATAGAGTTCAAGCGAAATCAAAAAGTGACGTGGGGCGTTTAGTTGAAGATGCCCAAGCTGTAGAGGCTGCAGGGGCATTTGCAGTGGTCTTGGAAGCTGTTGCTGCAGATGCGGCAAAGGATGTAACCGCTGCAGTATCTATTCCAACAATTGGTATTGGAGCAGGTGCTTCATGTGATGGTCAAGTACTCGTACTACACGATCTTCTCGGTTTGTTTGATCGGTTTACCCCAAAATTCGTGAAGCAGTACGCTAATCTAAAATCTGATTCGATCAAGGCTCTCAAAAAGTTTAAAACTGAAGTTGAAACTGGAAAATTTCCTGCTGACGCTCATACTTATTAGGAGTCGCAGGAGTATGTTATCCTGGTCCTAAAGTTTTGCTAGGGGGTTGTGTGATCGAGATTGAAAAAATCTCTTAGTGTTGTTTCTTCAGAAGGTAAGGTTGTCGGTTCTGTTCCGCGTGTGAAGACCTCTCGTTTGGTTTCAACTAAATCTTGTTCAGCAAGCAGACCTGTTTTAGGGTTAATTTTAGCAAATACAATCCCTTCAGGGGGCACAAAACGTTCCTCGTCCGAAGGGGGAGGAGTGTTTTGCATAAAGTTAATCCAAATGGGGAGAGCAGACCGTGCGCCTGAAATCTTATCCCCTAATGATTTGATTTGATCAAAACCAACCCATACTCCTGTTACGACTCGAGGGGAGTAACCCAAAAACCATCCATCGGTAAAATCATTTGTAGTTCCAGTTTTTCCAGCCACAGGGTATTTAATAGTTTTTGCACGCCTTCCTGTACCGGTTTGAATCACATCTTCAAGAATATTGGTAATAAGATAGGCTGTTTCTGGTGATACGACTGACCGGGGATTGGGTTTGTGTTGTTCTAGTAGCACACCATCTGCATCACGGACTGCCTCGATAGAGTACGGGGGGAGGAAAGTTCCTTCATTTGCTAGTGCAGTATACGCCCCTGTTAGTTCTTGTAATGTTATGCTGGATGACCCGAGGGCGAGTGAGAGATACACATCAAGCATCGTTGTAATACCAAGAGATTCTGAAAGTTTATGGACTCGGCGGATGCCAACATTTTTCAGTAATTTTATCGTTGCTACATTGCGTGAGTGAACCAGTGCATCACGAAGTGTTACTGTTCCATAAAATTTTTTCTCATAATTCTCTGGGCGCCAATCTTGAAAAACTACCGGGGAGTCAATCAATATAGTCGCAGGTGTCATTCCCGTTTCTAGTGCGGCGGTATAAATAATTGGTTTGAATGCTGAACCAGGTTGGCGTTTAGCTAATGTGGCACGGTTATATTCGCTTCTGGTGAAGTCATATCCACCTACCATTGCTCTTATAGCGCCAGTTTTAGGGTCGATAGCCATTAACGCGCCTTCAACGAGAGGGGTTTGTTCCAAAGTAAACTTCGTTTTACCATCACTGGTTTCTTTTATCGCTACTTCAATGGTTTCTCCGGCAGAAAGAATTTCATCTGCTCTTGGGGACTTCAGTACTACTATATCTTCGTCTATATTGGACCCAATCAAACGGCGTTTTGCCCAGGACATATCTTTAAGTGCAATAGTTCCTGTGATATCTCCCGCGGTTACTAGGGCTGATTTGCTGTCAACTTCGTTAACCACCGCGAGCAAAAAACCATTTTGTGAGGGTTCAAAACTATTGATTTGCTCTTGGGTTAGTGGACCTCTATAGCCTTGCTGTTTATCAAGAGACCTCAGGCCATTTTGTACTGCTAAAACAGCTGCTTGGTGGTCTGCGATGTTTAATGTAGTTTGAACGTCTAGACCGCGTTTATAGACCATGCTTTCTCCGTAGGTACGCAGGAGATATTGGCGCACTGCATCAACAAAATACGGAGCAATAATTTCTAGTTCTGGCTTGCGATATTTTAGAGGAGTGGTAATCGCAGTTTCATACTGAGCGTTGGTTAGAAAGCCTTCATCTCGAAGGCGTTTTAGGACATGATGTAGGCGTTTTTTTGATCGTTTAGGGTGACGAAAAGGAGAATATGATGATGGGGCTTTGGGGAGTCCTGCAATAAAGGCCGCCTCTGCAGGAGATAGAGTTGAAAGGTCTTTTGAAAAATAGGTTTGTGCGGCAGCCGCAACGCCGTATGCTCCATGGCCAAAATAAATTTCGTTCAAATATAACTCTAAAATTTTATCTTTTGATAGGGTTTTTTCCATATGAACAGCTAGAATTGCCTCTTTAATCTTTCGCTTATAACTACGTTCTCTTGTAAGGAAAACTGAGCGTGCAAGTTGTTGCGTAATGGTGCTGGCTCCCTGCCTGATTTGAAGAGCTTCAAGATTGGTAATGAACGCTCGAACAATTCCGAGGGCGTCTAAACCACCGTGTTCCATGAATCGAGAGTCCTCAACGGCTATGACCGCTTGTCGTAGTTCCTTTGGAATTTCTTCTAGTGGGGTAAGAATTCGACGTTCCACAAAAAATTGCCCAATAATCGTCCCATCATCTGCATGAACGCGTGTGACTACATTTGGTTGATGTGAATGCAGCTGTTCAACATTAGGAAGATCAAGGGATAGGTACCAGACCGTTGCCCCCGTCATAGCTACTCCAAAAAAGGCTAAAAGGAGTGTCGTTATAAGGAGTTTTGGCCAGAATGACTTTCTTTTTCGTACACGGCGTCGTGTTTGATAGTAAGGCATATATTATTGTTAAATTTTTGTGAGTTGTATGCCCAAGGCAGAATACATGCTCCTGGATTCTCAAAGTAGTTTTAGAGGGACAAAGGTTTGGCGGGTTCCTATTTGGCGATAGTAAACCCAAGGTCCTCTATCATCTGCCAAGCTTCATCAGCGGATTGTCCTGGAGTGGTTAGGTATCCATCAACGAAAATAGAGTCTGCCGCATACAAGGCAAGCGGCTGTAGGGAACGAAAATTGTATTCTCTGCCTCCCGCAACCCTAATTTCTTTACGCGGGTGTAAAAATCTGAATAGACTGAGTACTTTTAGGCACCGGTGAGGGGTTAGCTGTTTGCAGTTTTCCAATGGGGTGCCTTCGACAGGATGGAGGAAGTTAATGGGGATTGAGTCAGGGCCAACTTCACGCAGTGAAAATGCGAGGTCGATAACGTCATCATCGTTTTCACCCATCCCAATAATTCCACCTGAACAAATTTCTAGTCCTGCGTTTTTTGCATTATTGATAGTCTCAATACGATCGCGGAATGTGTGTGTGCCGCAAATGTCTACGTGATACCTTTCACTTGTATTTAGGTTGTGGTTAATGCGGTCAACTCCAGCGTCCTTTAAGTGTACAGCTTGAGATTCTGTGAGTAGTCCAAGGGAACAGCATACCTGTAGCGGGAGCTCTTTTTTGATACGGCGAACTGCATTCCCAATTGTAGTAACTTCTCGATCAAGTGGGCTTCGTCCACTAGTTACGATACAGTATCGAACGGCTTTTGAGCTTGCTGCGCGGTGAGCATTTTTAACCAGTGTATCTTCTGGAAGAAGACCGTAGTGATCAATATCGGCAGTAGAAATTGATGATTGGGAGCAGTAATGACAATCTTCGATGCACGCTCCGCTTTTTGCGTTAGTTAGCATCTGTACTTGCACAGTGTTACCTGCAAATGCTTTCCTCACTTCATAGGCAGCTGCGAGGAGAGCAAGGATTTCGTTGTCCGGAGTTGCAAGGACTTCTTTGCATTCTTCTCGACTGAGGACGTCACCTCGAAGTGCTATGGAAGAAAACTTTTGAAATTGTGGTATGTGGGTTTCAAGCATGGTGTATGCTCTCCTCTTTCGTTAAGCAAATGTCCTGAGAGTTTTCATCTTGCGGATTGATCAACAGTGACTGTTGCTGATGTGTCTTCTATCATTTGGCCTGGTGCGTCACCCCACAAGCGATCCAAAGCATAGTGTTGACGAGTATCTTCAGTAAAAATATGAACCATAATATCCCCATAATCCATAAGAATCCATGTAGAAGCCTCGGTCCCTTCAATGCTTAATGGGCGAGTTTTTTTATTTTTAAGCTTGCTATTTATGTGTTCCATCACAGCTTGGACTTGACGGTGGGATCCTGTAGAGCATAGGACCATGTAGTCAGCTATTGTTGTCAGTTCTCGAACCTCCAAGACAATAACATCGGTTGCTTTTTTTTCGATAGCAGCTTGTGCAGCTTCGAGAGCTTTAGATCTAGGGTTCAGGGCGGATTGACTCCGTACGATATAGGTGAGCGTTGAGTATATAAGATTCAACAGGGGTGGGCAATAGAGTATTTATAGGCTCTTTTTTTGTAATCCGTACTCTGATTTTACTTGAAGAGATATCATGAGGGGGTAATTGAAGTAATGTGATTGAGCGAGTCAAGCTCGTTTGTATATGAGGGCGAAGAATTAATTCATTGCATGTCCCTGCGTCCAATGCTTGAAAATATTGATGTTCGATCTCAAGCCCAAAAAATTTTTTGTATTGTGGGTTAGATATGTGTTCGAAGTTCCAACCTGGGCGCGAAACGACGATCAGATCACAAGTTTTGAGTATGCGCCTTGGCTCTCTCCAGTTTGGGAGATCAAAGAGGTTATCAAGGCCGATAATAAATGAAATTTGAATTTTTTTATCATATATTTTCCTGATAGATTCAATAGTTTGATACGAATATGAAAGGCCATGTGCTTCGGCATCAGAAAGCTCAAATGCTTTATTTCCTGCTATTGCAAGTCTAATCATCTCCTGGCGATGTTTAATTGGAGTAACCTGGGAAGATTGACGATGGGGTGGAGTATTTGCAGGAATAAAAAGAATATGGTCGCAAATTTTACGATCAACGATTTCCTGTGCAACAGCAAGGTGACCCTTGTGAATTGGATCGAATGTCCCTCCCAAAAGACCTATCCTCATAATAGATACAAATTTGTTTTTTTAAGTAGTTATTTAATCCCTTACTTGTCCATTACCCTTGACGACAAACTTTTGACATGTAAGTTCTTCCAATCCCATGGGGCCGCGTGCGTGGATGCGTGTCGTGCTGATCCCCATTTCTGCTCCTAAACCAAATTGGAATCCATCATTAAATCTGGTAGAAGCATTTACCATGACAGCACTAGCATCCACTGTGCTTAAAAATCGTTGAGATGTTGATTTATTGTTTGTGATAATTGTTTCCGTGTGCTCTGACCCGTAGTTTTCGATATGTGCAATTGCATCGTCTATGTTGTCTACAACCTTAACAGCAAGGATGAGCTCAAGAAATTCTGCGCCCCAGTCTTTTTCAGTAGCGCTTGTCGCATTTGGAATGAGCGCCAGTGTTCGTGGACAACCTCTGATTTCAACGCCTGCTTCTTGTAGCTTTTTGGCAATAAGAGGGAGAAATATTGATGCAATTTTTTCGTGCACAAGTAGTCCTTCCATTGCGTTACATGTGCCTGGGCGTTGAACTTTTGAATTAAAACATACTTCTTGTGCCATCTGTAGGTCAGCCTCATGATCAACGTAAATGTGGCAGACACCTTTATCATGTTTAATGACTGGAATTTTTGACTGTGATGTGACTGCCTTCATTAGGCCTTCGCCGCCTCGTGGAATGATCAGGTCTATATATTCTGTTAACGCAAGCATTTCAGTTACGGCTTGACGGTTGGGGTTGTCAAGGAAAGTAATTGCGCCTGTTGGTATCCCTGCTTGTTCAGCGGCTTTATTAATAATATCGACAATTACAGTATTTGAATAAATCGCTTCTGAACCTCCTCGTAGGACCACGGAATTTCCTGATTTGAGACATAGCCCAGCAGTATCTGCGGTAACGTTTGGACGGGACTCGTAAATAATCCCAATTACTCCGATTGGAACACGGACTCTCCCAATCTCAAGACCATTGGGGCGTTTCCATGTGTTGCTAGTGGAGCCAACTGGATCTGGAAGTGTGGCAACATTTCGTAACCCATTCTGCATATCTGCAATTCGCTTTGGGGTAAGGGTAAGACGATCAATCATGGCTGGGGTTAAATTTTTTGCTGCAGAAAGGTCTTTTTGGTTGGCTTCGCAAATAGCAGATTTGTTTGCTTCAATTGCAATGGCCATATTCTCTAATGCGTGGTTTTTTGTTGAAGTTGAGAGAAGAGAAAGAGTGCGGGAAGCTTTTTTAGCCTGTTGTGCTCGTTGTATTACCCAATCACGAATATTCATAATTCTCCTAACAGTACCTCACTTGGATGCACTTAGTCTGGAAAAATCTATGATTTGGACGTTAATAGATACTACTATGATCATTTAGAAAACAACCATATTGTCACGATGTATTACTTCATCATAATCCTTATGTCCCAAAACACGTTTAATATCTATAGTTTTCAATCCTTTTATTTTTTTTAAAGTGTCTGATGAATAGTTGACTAACCCTTTTGCAACTTCATGACCTTTTTTGCTTATACAACTGACAGCGTCGCCATGTTCAAAGGTGCCTTTGACTGCAGTGACACCAGCTGGAAGTAAGCTTTTCCCACGTTTGAGTAGGGCTTCCACTGCTCCATCGTCGACGGTGAGTTGCCCTTTAGTTCTTCGGACAAACGCTATCCAATGTTTGCGGTTAGTATGGCGAGGTTTTTGAGGGAGAAATAGTGTCCCTACTGTTTTTCCAGCTAACACATCTGATATTGATTTAGTGCGTTTTCCATTCACAATAATTGTTGGAATTCCTGCTATAGCCATTCGTTTTGCAACTTTGACCTTTGAGGCCATCCCTCCGGTTCCTTCAAGGCTTATTGCCCCAGTGGCAAGACGCTCAATTGTAGGGGTGATTTTTTCTACCGTTGGAATTAAGGTTGCCTCTGGGTTGTGATGGGGATCCTCTGAAAACAGTCCATCTACGTCTGAAAGTATAACCAGTAGTTGGGCGTCGATAAGGTTTGCTACCATCCCTGCAAGGGTGTCGTTGTCTCCAAACTTTATTTCATCCACTGAGACAGTATCATTTTCGTTAACGATTGGAATTGCTCCAAGTTTTAATAATGTTGTGATGGTATGTCTTGCATTTAAAAATCGTTCACGGTGTACCATGTCATCACTAGTCAAGAGAATTTGAGCTACTTGCTTGTTTGCAGTTTCAAAAGCGGAGTCATATGCCCGGATAAGATGTCCTTGTCCGACTGCGGCAGCAGCTTGTTTGAGAGGTAGGCTGATTGATTTGGTTGTCAGGCCCAGTGTTTTTATTCCCGATGCAATTGCCCCAGATGAGACTAAAACAATTTCATGTCCCGCTTGTTTAGCTTGAAGAATGTGTTTTGCTATGCCTTTAATGGTGCGTATATCAAGCCCAGTTTTTTGCGTGGTAACAACATGGCTTCCAACTTTGATTACAATGCGGCTACATCCACTTAAGATCGCATGGCGATCAATTACTATTTTGGGTGAAAGGCGTTGCTTCATGGTTGTTCTCTGATCGCGGTGAGTTGTGATCCTATGTGTTTTACTAAGCGGTCTAGTCCTTCTCGAGTAGCAGAGGAAATAGAGAAGAAATCTAGCTGTTGATCTTGGCAAAATGAGTGTAATGTGTTGAGGCGCTTATTGTTTCCTCTCAAGTCTAGTTTTGTTCCGACAACGGCAAAGGGTTTTTGATCTAGGCAAAAGTGTCCTTCCGCGTAGGATTGAAGCTCATTTCGAAGGGAGTTAAACATTTCAATAGCATCATCAGGCTCAAATTCTCCGATGTCAATCAGGAATAGGAGATATGTGGTGCGTTCGATATGTCGGAGAAATTGAATGCCAAGGCCTTTCCCTGTATGTGCACCTTTGATAAGACCGGGGATATCGGCAAGAACAAAGTGCTGTTCTTCATCCCATGCCACAACCCCAAGTTGTGGCGTTAGAGTAGTAAATGGATAGTTTGCAATTTTTGGTTTTGCTCCTGATAGAGCTGCGATTAAAGAAGATTTTCCAGCATTTGGAAATCCTACTAAGCCAACGTCAGCTAAGAGCTTTAGTTCTAAGTGTAGTGTACGGTTTTCCCCAGGTGTGCCAGGATCAGCACGGGTAGGTGCTTGATTTGTCGAGGTAGCAAGTTTCCCATTCCCTCTTCCTCCAATACCTGCACGGGCAATGATTGCTTTTGCTCCTTCCTCGTCTAGGTCGACGAGTTCAGCCTCCTCCTCAAGATCTCGAATAATTGTTCCAATGGGTACTTTGATGGTGATATCATTCGCGGTTTTCCCATGGCGATTATTGCCCTCTCCATGGCCACCTCGTTTAGCGGTATAGTGCTGTTGGTAACGAAAATCAACAAGGGTCGTAATATGACGACTAGCTTCTACTATAATATTGCCACCATTCCCACCATCTCCACCATCTGGGCCGCCAAAAGGGACATACTTCTCCCGTCTGAAAGAGGAACAACCATTTCCTCCGTCTCCAGCTTTTGCAAAAATTTTTGCTTCATCAACAAACATTGTAGGGTAAATGTGTTTGTATTAATTTCAGGTTTTTCTTTTCACAACTTACCAAGGTTTATAGTCTCATCGCATCATAATTGAGGAGTGTGACACGAAAAAACTGCTGGCATATGTTGTAGGCTATTTATCCCTCATTGGGGAATATAAAATATGTGAGAAAGCAAGGACACCCCTTTCCTCGCCCCTGAAAAGCTACGAGAAACCTGGGGTGATTTATAAAACGGAATTAATTGGCAGGGTATACACTAACCGTGCGACGACCGGAGCGAGTTTCAAACTTGACGATACCTGGAAATTTTGCAAATAAAGTATGGTCTCGACCCATGCCAACGTTTACGCCTGGGTAGATTTTTGTTCCTCGTTGGCGAAGGAGGATATTGCCAGGAAGAACAGATTCTCCAGCGTAACGCTTGACTCCTAGCCATTTAGGGTTGCTGTCTCTTCCGTTTCGTGATGCGCCTTGTCCTTTTTTATGTGCCATATGTTCTCCGCTCAGGCAATCTAATTTTCCGTAATATCGTTGATACGGATGCGGGTGAAATATTGACGATGTCCTTTGGTTCGGACGTAATTTTTACGACGTTTCTTCTTAAAAACTGTTATTGAGCGACGGCGGCCTTGATGTACAACGGTGCCTGTTACCTTCACGTTGGGTACAGTGGGAGCCCCAACGATTGGGCCTCCTTCTTTTCGATACAACAAGATGGTAGTCCACTCAACAGCAGAGCCCTTTTCTCCAGCTATACGTTCTACCTCAAGGAGATCGCCTGGAGCCACCCGGTACTGCTTACCACCTGTCTCAACTACTGCATAAGTCATATAGCTACTCCAATAGAAAGTACTATAACACTAAGCCCTATAAGATAATCTACCTTAAAATAGCTGTCAAGCGTTTCAGAATAGGTTGAAGCTATCGGCTGGATGTGTTGAAAAAATTTATCTGGGGGCGTTTAAAAAACCCTACCAAAATTATTCCTGCAACAAAACCTCCGATATGTGCAAACCACGCTACCCCAGCATTGTGGTTTAAGAGGTCGATGCTTCCGCTAAGAAGCTGAATAATGAACCAGAGGCTGAGTACAAGTACTGTTGGGATGCGGATAACTTTGACAAATACAAAAAATGGTATTAGTACGAGTATTGATGCGCGTGGGTATAGTAACAGGTAGGCTCCCAGTATCCCGGAGATAGCACCGCTTGCGCCGACCATCGGAAGTGATGATTCAGGTGAGATGAGTGCATGGCTGGATGCGGCAATCAAACCACATAGTAGATAAAAGGCGAGAAAACGACGGTGTCCCATGGCATCTTCAATGTTGTTGGCGAAGACCCACAGGTATAGCATGTTCCCAATCAAGTGTAACCAGCTTCCATGTAGAAACATGCTGCTAAGTAAGCTTAGTGGTGCTGGAATTACAGCGTGTTCTGATGAAAGAGCGTTATTGCCAAAAATTATGCTTGGGATAGCTCCAAACTGATATAAAAAAATTCGTTCTTCAGAGTTTGGTAAGGATAGTTGATAAACGAAAACCAGCACGCACGTGATGATTAATGTAACCGTGACAATAGGTCTTGTCTTCGTGGGGTTGTCATCATGAAGTGGAATCATCGGCAACCATTATAGGCTGAGATGGAGGAGGCTACCAGTATTGCTTTCTAGCAAAGTCTAGAGGAGTTTCTATGCTCTGTTATGTCTAAGGATGAGGAATCCCGCGGTGAATACGGAGAGAACTCCTACAAGTGCAAGACTGTCAAGTAACTCATTCCAGATGATCCACCCCAACAGAAACCCAAAAACAACCTCGCTATATTCAAAGGCCCCTACTTGGGCTGCCGGTGCTAGAGTAAACCCTCGTGTAAGACAGAGTTGCCCTACAGTAGCTAATCCGCCAATTAGAACAAGGATCCCAATAAGTGATAGTTGAGGCATTTGCCATGTCCAGAGTAATGGTATAGTAGACAGGAGAGTTCCGATAAGAGAAAAATACCACACAATACGGATCGCGGGTTCTGTTGTTGCCATACGGCGAATACAAACCATCGCGATTGCCGCAAAAAACCCCGATCCCACAGCAAACAACGCGCCAACTGTGAAAACTCCTGTTCCTGGCTTAACAATTAGGAGAATTCCAAAATATCCAATTGTGAGGGCCAATTTTGTTGAAGTTGGAACTAACTCTCTCAGCCACATCCAAGCAATAATAGGTATGAAAATTGGTGTGGTCATGTGTAGGATAACGGCTTCAGCTAATGGGATCTTTGTTAATGCAAAAAAATAGCAGTACATTGCAGTTAAACCAGCAGCTGAGCGAAAGAAGTGAAGAGAAAATACAGATGTTTTGAGGCTTGTGACTCCTGAAGCTAGAACCCAAGGAGTGAGGATAAGTAACGCTACAGCATTGCGAAAAAATACTAGAACCTCATTCTCAGTATAGGCAGAAAATCCCTTGATTAGAGCTCCCATTGACACAAACGCTAAGGAGGATAGGGTGATATATGCCCCAGCTTTTACGAGGGGTGCCAAAGCCCAAGGTCCTATTGAGGCATCCAGGCTGACATGGTGCAGCGTACTGCAAGAAGTGGACTAAAATTAGTTAAATCATCTGCCACAGTATTCATTACGTTTTCAGCTATGCATGGATCTTCAAAACATTCATATGCATCATCGAGAAAACCACCCCTAAGGAGGGGGTGGTGTAAAAAGTCTTGTCCTGGGTTTGAGGTAATTTCTAATGGCCATTCAGTCACTTTTATTTGATTCATTCCCAATGATGATAACCAGTGTTTCACATCCTGTGCAGATGGTCGTTCGGCGATATATGCGGCTAATGCACAACGTTCTTTTGTCAAGTTTAGTGAAGCCATTTCATGATCAATGCGATTCCATATTGAGTCAAATGTACCTAGTGAAGGAAACGTCAATGTAATTTGTCCACCAGATTTTAGGTGTGTAATAAGTTGTTTAAGTACACTAAATCGATTGGGTCTAAAAAACATAAACGAGAGGTTGCCACTAATGCGGTCAAATTGAGGAAAACTATCTGGAATATGTTTCATGTCAACGCATTCAAATTTAAGCCATGGGAGATGATGCTGTTGAATCGACCTGGAGTACGAAATTTGCTGCATGCTTCGGTCGATAGCTAATACTCTTCCAGAAGGACCAACTTGTTCCGCAATATGAAATGCCGGAATTCCTCTTCCGCATGCGATATCTAGGACTGAAAGGCCAGGAGAAAGTTCTAGGTGGTAAAGCAGGGCTTCTGCAAAGGGTGTTGACCAGTAGTCATGTTTTGGCAGTGCCCACACTATTGTATTGTTTTCTTGCAAAGTATATCTTTTAGTTGTTCCAGCAGTGATGCTAAGCTACCAAGTAGGGTCCATGAAAGATCATAGCATAGGTGTTGTGGGGATTTGCTACTTTAATCCTCCATTTAAAACAGTAGTTTTCGATCATAAGGGGAGCCTTTTCCCTTATACTTTGTTAATGAGATTAATATATTTAAAATTGTGCTTGAAAGGGGTGTTGTGTGGGAAACGTTGGATTTGTCTACCATTCTGATTTTTTAAAACATAAAACAGGACCAATGCATCCAGAGCGTCCCGAACGTCTCGAGACTATTATTTCTATGCTTGAAAAGAAGAATCTTAAGGAAAAGCTAAAAAATATCTTACCGAAGCCGGCAGATGAATTGTGGGTTACAAGTGTACATACATCTCAACATTTGGACGCCCTGAGGGCTGTTGGAGCACAGGCTGACAATGATCTTGCGTATATCGATGGTGATACTCCAATGTCTCGTGATTCGCTACATGTGGCATTTTTAGCTGTGGGAGGAGTTCTTGAAGGTATTGATGCCATAATGAATAACAAAGTGACGTCAGTATTTTGCGCAGTGCGCCCTCCCGGTCATCATGCAGAACCTTCGAGAGCGATGGGATTCTGCCTTTTTAACAATGTGGCTATTGGGGCACGTTATTTCCAGAAAAAATATGGGCTCAAAAAGATTCTCATTGTTGATTGGGATGTACATCATGGCAATGGGACTCAAGAGGCATTTTACAAAGATTCCTCTGTATTGTTTTTTAGTACTCATCAGTATCCTTTTTATCCAGGGACTGGTGCAGAGACCGAGAGGGGCCTCGGGGCAGGTTTAGGTTCGACCATTAATGTTCCGATGAAGGCAGGTAGTGGTGATAATGAGTATATTGAAGTGTTTAATTCCAGGCTGATTCCTGCAGCTCAGGAATTTCAACCAGATGCCGTAATGATTTCAGCAGGTTTTGATGCGCATCAGAATGATCCACTTGCTAGTATGAGGTTAACTGAAGAAGGTTACGCAAAACTTTCTAGCATTGTAAAAAGTATTGCGGAGAAGTACGCTGAGGGGAGAATTATTTCTTGTCTTGAAGGTGGCTATCATCTAGAGTCGCTTTCTCTATCGGTTTACCGACATATTCAAGTGTTGTTGGATACATAAGCATACTAAAGAGGTAGCTGTGAAACGATTTTTTTTATTTGGAGGCATTGCAGCATTCTGTTGTGTTGGTGCCTACATCTTTTATACTGAGTTGAGGCCTGTCGTAATTTTTGGTCTCCGGGATGATTTTTCACACGCCATCCCATTTCAGGAAGTTCCTGAAGGGATTGATAGTCTGCGTGCAGAGTCCTGTGGAAAGTGTCACCAAGCAATTTATGAAGAATGGAAGACTTCTATACATGCTCAGGCGTTTGATGATCCGTTTTTCCAAGCGTATTGGAAAAGAGATGATAATGTTTTCATTTGTTTAAATTGTCACACTCCTCTCGAAAACCAACAGCCAGAATTAATTATTGATATTCCTAGGGACCGTGTTGAGAAGGCAGTATTGATGCCTAACCCACGCTATGATGCTGCATTTAGGCATGAGGGTGTAACCTGTGCGGCCTGTCATGTTCGTGATGGGGTAATTCATGGCCCGTATGAAGATTCTGATGCTCCCCATCCAACTATGTATGATCCAATCTATCGCTCAATGGATCTGTGTTACCGGTGCCACCAAGTCCCATCGGGGCCATTTCAGTTTTACAATGTGGGGCCATGTGGAACGTACCCAGAGTATGAAGGCGAGCATTATTTTAATCAAGGATACATTTGTCAGACATGTCATATGCCGGAGGTTGAGAGACCAGTTGCAACGGGTGGTCCAATGCGTAAAGGACGAAAGCACTTGTGGCGTGGTGGTCATGATCCTGCACAAGTAAAACGGGCGATTACAGTGAAGCTTACTGCTGATCCCCCAGAGTTGCCTCCTGGAAAAGATGTTGAGTTTTTGATGGAATTTACAAACTCTGGAGCTGGGCATAAGCTTCCAACTGGTGATCCGGATCGTTTTTTCACCATAGACTTTGAGATTGTTGATCACACAGGAAATGTTTTGGACAGCCAGTCTCACACTATGGGGCGATGGATTCTTTGGCAACCAGTAATTTTGGAAGTTTGGGACAATCGCTTGAAGCCATTACAGAGTCGAAATTATCGATTTAAATATCGTATGCCATCCTTGGGAGGTATGGAGGGACCGCTTACACTTCGTACTTTGATTACTTATCACATTCAGACTGATGCGCAGAATCAAATGTTACGGAACAAATATGGGCTTACAGGAAATGACCCGTACAACTTTCGAGTGTTTGAGAGAGAAATTTCACTGGATAAACCGTTTCTCGAAATTATTCAAGGGACGGATAGTGTGAACCATGAAAAAATTTTAGTGATGTATCAATCACGATGCCATGATGGTGATACTTCTTCAGGGGATAAAGAGGGGTGATGGCTATGCCTATTAACATTTATATGGTGATATGGAGGGTGTCAGATGCCACCAATTTTTGTAAGTACTGAATCGCTTGAAAACCAACTTGGCTCATCTGGTTTGGTAATTGTAGATGTGCGCCCTAAGGTTGATTTTCTTGCTGGGCATATTCCAGGAGCGGTACAGACAGAGTGGCGTGCTTTTGCCGATCCTGATTCCAATATTAAAGGCCTTCTTCATCCAGATACAGGATTGTTGGAAAAACTGGTCGGTGAATTGGGAATTGGGAATAACGATGAGGTAATTGTTTATACTGATCCGTTTGATTCATGGGGCTCTGATGGGAGAATATATTGGATGCTTTCTTATCTCGGGCATGAGAGTGTGAAAGTTTTGGATGGTGGGTGGGTAAAGTGGAAGAGAGAAAATAAAAAAACTGAACTAGGGTTTTCTCGCCCTGTTGTAAAAAAATTTAAAGTAGCCTTGAAGCCAGAGCTTGTTATTTTTAAACATGAGATGAAGATGTTAATTGATTCACGTATGAAAGATAAATCAATGACTTCTAGCGCGGTGATCGATGCACGAAGTTTGGAGGAGTATAATGGAGCGATGGGCCCTGGTATTCCGCGTGGTGGCCATGTTCCTTCAGCAATAAATATTCCATGGGATAGTTTTTTTAATGAAGATGCGTCGATCAAGTCTATGGAGGAAATCCAGCAGATCTTAGAAAAACATGACTTGAGAAAAGATCAGGAAATTATTTGCTATTGCACTGGTGGTGTGCGATCAGCATGGTTGTTAGCTATTCTTCACTCTGTAGGCTATGGGCAGGTCAAAAACTATACCGGTTCGTGGTGGGAGTGGAGTAAAGATGATACGTTACCCATTGAAATATAACAACAACCTGTTTAGTGAGGAGTAGAGAGATGCAACAAGGCAGCGTTGGTAGGAAGCTTGTGAAAGTTATGCGGGGCTCCATGATGTTGTGTGATAGTTGCTATGAAGCCGTTGAAGAGGAAAAACTTATGGATGCTAAAAAATACGTGACTGACTATCACTCGTTGTTTGATACAATTTGCCCAGGGTGTGATGATCTAAATCGCCCTTTGGTTGATGATATGCTAGGGAGCTCAGAGTAAGCCACTACTGATATTTTGTTTTGGTGTGGTTCTCTCTTGTTTTATCAAGGTGCCCTTGGTAAGTGATCGATGAGTATTATTAAATCTTTTGAGTTACTTTGTTAAAACAGTATCATGATAACAAATGCCGTTTAAGAAATGCTTCGACTGAAACGTAAAATTTTTTTACAGTTTCTTTCTTTTTCCACCCATGCCCTTCCCCACTATAGAGATAGTATTCGTATGGTACTGAGTGTTTTTCTAGCGCTGTTATCATGCATTCTGCCTGATTTTTAGGGACAACTTTATCTTCATCTCCTTGGAAAATGACCAATGCGTCTCTAATTGTGTGAGCCTTGAAAATTGGGGAACGTTCATGATAAGTCCTGTTGTACTCTGGTAACGGACCTAGAAGGGATTTGAGATAGTGTGATTCGAATTTGTGTGTTTCAGCATTGAGGGTAAAGAGGTTGGATATGCCGTATAGGCAAACTCCTGCTTTGAAAAACCCCGGATGATTTGTTAGCGCCTGCAAAACAGTATAGCCCCCAGCGCTTCCCCCCATGATTGCTATCCGTTCTCTGTTAGCAAGCCCATTATCAAAAAGGTGCTGGGCACCGCTTATAGCGTCTTCTACATCATAAATGCCCCATTTGCCATTTAAAGAGTTACGGTATGCCTTTCCGTACCCTGTACTGCCACGGTAATTTACTTCAAGAACTGCATACCCGCGTGTTGCAAAGAATTGACTTGATGGGTTGAAACTACAGTCTCGTTGGCTAGTTGGTCCACCATGAATTTGTATTATTGCTGGTGGATGACCCTTGCCTTTGTAGTGAGGGTTTGTTGGAGGATAGTAGATTCCGTGTAGTTTTTCCCCAGTAGGCGTTTTCCATTCAATGGGTTCAGGTTGTGAAAGTTGTTTAGTTTGTATGTTTTTATCTGTGGCTTGAGCATGTACGTGTACCCCTGTCTGGTTAACATATGTGATGATTTGTTGGGGGGTTGTTCCTGATGATGCTATAACGGCAATCGCTGGTTTAGTCGGCGATATTGCAATCTGCATCAACGATGTATATTTGGTAAGTGCCTCAAGGGTATTTGTTTTTCCAGTGCTTACTTCAAGTATTCCGGAATACCAGCGGCCTCGTTCATTTCGAACAAAATAAATATGTTGACCATCATGACTAAACCCGTATGTACGGCGTCCCTGCGTCCAAGCAGGTACTCCAAATTCAGAGGGAATTTCAAAAAGGCACCGGTGGACTTTTTTCTTTAGATCATAGACCCATAGATTGCTCCATCCATTTTGATCAGAAATGTAAGCTAGGAGTGATCCATCTGGAGAAAATGTTGGTTGAAAAATTGCAACGTCAATCTGTCCGGTAATAACTTGTGTTGTAAGAGGTCGTGGGAGATTTTCCTCCTGAGCTTTTGAGAGTGTTGCAATCACCAAGTATGTTCCTTCCCATGGCATCTGAGGATGATTCCATTCGATCCAAGATAGTTTTTCTCCTGAAGGGTGCCAAGTTGGTTGCATGTAAAAATCTGCTCCTGCAGTAAATTTTTGTGGCTGCAAATGCCCTTTAGAATCAATAATCATAAGTAAGTCAGTGTTTTGATGAGAGTGAACGTAGATCAAGTATTTTCCATCTGGAGAAAGACATGGAGAAGCAGCGCAACCCAGAGGAGGCAGCAGAGGTTTAGGTTCTCCATTTATTAAAGACTGGCGAAAAAGCTGGCCGGATGCTTCAGCAAAGTATACGTGTCCATGGCCAACTGTAAACTCTCCCCCGCCATATCCTACTTTTGCCTTTATCGACAGGGTGTTTGTGAGTTTTCTAGGTATAGGATTGTTGATGTTCATACAGTGGAGTATTCCTTGAGAAGATTCCTCTTCAAGCCACACAAGGGTATGGCCATCAGAATCCCATCCAACTTCTGTAAGTCGCTTGCCTTGTGATAGGTACTGTGGAGTTATCGGGCTTGGCCAGCGACCATAAGGTAGGGTTGTATTTGACATAAAGGGGTTATGGGTGGTGGGTTAAGTCTTTTTTGCAAGCTCTTCTTCTCGTAGAGCTCTCCGTAAAACTTTTCCGACAAGGTTTTTTGGCAATGTAGTACGGAATTCTACCCAACGTGGGATCTTGAACTTTGCGAGGTTCTCTCGGCAAAAGGCAATAATTTCTGCATTCGAAGCCTGCTGGCCGTCTTTGAGAACAATGTATGCTTTTATGGCTTCATCTCGCAAACTATGTGGGAGTCCGACAACTACAACGTCTTTAACTTTTGGGTGACGGAATAGTACTTCTTCCACTTCACGAGGATAGACGTTCTCCCCCCCAGATTTGATCATGTCCTTTTTCCGATCAACGATGTAGAAGAAACCGGCTTCGTCGATTGACGCAGAATCTCCGGTATATAACCACCCATTTCTAAGAGTGTTGTTTGTTTCTTCTGGCTTATTCCAATATCCGAGCATCACTTGTGGCCCCGAGATAATTAGTTCTCCAATTTCTTTAGTATCAACTTCTCTGGTTCCAGTTTCGAGGTCGACAATGCGAGCAAGGGTATCTGGGAGTGGTATCCCGATAGAACCTTTCTTTCGAATTCCTCGGCATGGGTTGCAGTGAGTCACGGGAGCGCTTTCTGTTAGGCCATACCCTTCCACAAGCTTTGCACTTGTCAGATCCTCAAATTGACTTTGAACTTCTGCATGTAATGGGCCTGCTCCACTCATGCAGACCTTTAAAGAGGACAAGTCAAAATTTAAAGCTTTAGGATGGTTATTTATGGCAATAAACATGGCTTGAATGCCACAGAATACTGTGGCGCGGTATTTTTCTATAGTTCTCAAAACCTCATCTGCTTGAAATTTTGGTAGCAGAATCTGTGTACCTCCTATCGCAATAGAGAGGTTTTGGGAAGTGCTCATTCCATAAGCATGGAAGTAGGGAAGTACTCCCATAAACACTTCTTCGCCTGGTTTTAGATCTGTCATCCAATGGCGGCATTGTAATGTGTTGGCAACAATATTTGCATGGGTAAGCATTACACCTTTTGACAGGCCAGTTGTACCTCCAGTGTATTGTAATAGTGCAAGATCATTTGGGTTGATATCAAAGTTTGGATGTTTTGGTGTTGAGGATTTAAGTAACTTAGCAAAGTCATATACTGGGGGTTTTATTTTAATTTTAACCCATTGTTTGTTTTTTTTAGCTTTTATGGGATAGAGAAGGCGGAGTATGGTGGGTAAATAGTCGCTAATTTTAGTAATGATAACAGATTGAAGTAATGTTTTTGGCTTGACGTTCCAAACTTTCTCATAAAATAGATCAAGAGCAAGTATAGCAGTGCTTCCAGAGTCTATGAGTTGGTGCTCCAGCTCACGTTCAACGTATAGCGGGTTAACATGTACAATGCGTGCGCCAATTTTCAGAATTCCATAGTATGCAATAATGGTCTGAGGAATGTTTGGAAGCATGATTGCAACACGATCTTCCCGCTTAATACCAAGCTCCAGCAGAGCCTGTGCAAACCGATTGGATTCATTGTCGAGTGTCCGGTAGGTTATTTCTTTCCCGTAGAAGACAATTGCAGGTTTTTCAGGGTATTGTAAGGTAGATTCTTGTAGAAAGCTTAGTATTGTTGAGTTTGGATAGTTAATATTATGTGGTACGTTCGGTTCGTATTGTGAAAACCAGATGGGATTGCTCATCGTTGTGCTCCTAGGCGAGAATTAGCTTCCAGATTGTACGCTACGTTTTTTTGTATTCGCAAGTGATCCAGGATAATTATGTGTTGAAGATTCCTCTTCTCCTTCTACGAATGGTAGTATTTTGACTGTTTCTAATACAATTTAAGAATTTAAAGAGTATTTTGGAAGGCTGCTATAATCTTTTCACCATGAAAAAAAACTATGATGTCATTATTGTTGGAGGTGGGGGAGGAGGTGCGATTTTAGCACTCTTCCTTGCTAGACATGGGGTAAATGTATTGATTTTGGAACGCAATAAAGACCAGCATAACGATTTTCGGAGTGAAATTCTTCATCCTAATGGGCAAAAGATTCTTCATGAACTTGGAATCCTTGATTCCTTGTCAAGTAGTGTTATATATCCAACCTATCAATTTGATTTTTTCAGAATTGGAGCAGGTCGTCTGTGCACATTTGATTATCGTGATTTGCCTGTGCCTCACAACGTTGCGCTCACCACATTTTCTTGCCCGCTTCATCTATCTGTGTTGGATGCTATTGCTCAAGAAGAGACATTAACTATTTTATACGGGGCTTGTTTTAAAAAGCTTATTTATGATCATGATACAGTTGCTGGGGTAGTTGTAGAGTTGGATGATCAGATTTATGAAGTGCATGCTCAATTGGTTGTTGGGGCGGATGGAGTTGCCTCTGAAGTACGAAGAGCATTGCGGATTAATGCGGAAGTATATCAATACCCTGAAGGGTATCTATTGGGTATTCTAGAGAGGCCACCTGGTTTTGAACATCGCTCAAGTTACTACATTGGGAAAGGCGAAATTTTTGGTCTTCTTCCTGTACCAAACGACCAACTATATTATTTTTACTTGTTACCCAATGCTGTGCGAGCAGATTTAGATGAGGAGGGATTTGAGCAAATTAAAGACTCTATGATTAATATTGAACCAAGGCTTGCTGGATATACTAAGGGGTTAACACATCTTGGGCAGACACTTTTTCGACCATGTTTTCGTGTTCGTGCGAGATCGTGGGTTGCAAATGGGGCTGTTCTTATTGGGGATGCTGCACACGCTATGAATCCTCATGTTTCACAAGGTCGTATGCAAGCAATGCAAGATGCTCAGGTTCTTGCGAAAGTCGTGCTAGATTGTTTGAATCGTGGGGACTGCTCAGCTTCTTTACTAAAGGTATTTGAGAGGGAGCGGCGACCACATGTTGAGATGCTTCAGAGGTTGGGAGATGAACAAACATTTTTTTGGAATTCAAGGTATTCTTCAATTCACTGGATTGTTGATCGTGTCTTGAAAAAGCTGGATCATAACGAAAGGTTACGCTTTCAGGTTATGGAGACTACAGCGGGCCTACGAGATAAGCCTCCTTTTAATTTTACCGATCGACTACTTGCAGCTGGACTTTTGCCAGATTAAGACTCAAAAGTGAGGGTGTATTAGGGATGCCCAGCAATAGCAGAAAAGTTAATTCTACAATATTGAGAGGTATTGCTCTTGCCATATTGATGCTCTTTGGATTGGGTGTGTGGGGTTATGATGACTTGCGTGTGATAAAAGGTTTAGACGTTCAACAAGAAAAGAGTTGGACAATTATTGAAGGACTATTTCAAGAACGGATAGACGGCATGCTTGAGATCCGTGAGATTATCAAGGAAGAAGCTCCGTATGAGACATCCATTATTAGTGAGCTTGCTTATGCAAAAGTGATGTTCGATGGGGCAAAAAACCGTGCTGCTAAAATTGAATCATATAACGAGACTGAGCTGTCTCGGATGAGTTTGCCTGTATTTATGTATAATATTGAACGTCTAAACGCACATCCTCTGTTGGGTGGAATGATTGAGCGTCTTGAGATTCTTGCAACGAGAATTGATTATGAACGGCTTAACTACAATCAGGTAGCTCAAACATACAATACAAGATTATTAGCTTTTCCAGTGAATATTGGAGTGAGGCTGTTGAAGATTGATCCGCTGCCTTTGTTTCGGTTACGAGGAGAGTACTGAGTTCTACCGTGGTTGGTGATGGCAGTGTACAGGGATTTTGTTGAAGCTCACATTTTAATCTTTTTTACAAAACTCTTAAAAACCTGTCTGGTCCCATCGGTTTCTTCTTCTAGACCTAAAAACTCCTGCCCTGTCGTTTCGCACCATGCCGGCATGTCTTGCTTGATTCCTTCATCATCAGATAGTACCTCTAGTACTTTGCCCATCTCAAGCTGCTTAAATCGTTTCGAAGTCATAATGATTGGCATTGGGCAAAACATTCCTAATGTATCGAGCTGTTCATCTGATTGAAATGGCGCTTCCACTTAATGCCTCTCTAATATTAGATAAATAGGTTTACACTTCCATTTTTTGCTTCTGCTAGGTAAGTAGCGACACCCGCATACTGATCGACATTCTCAATCAGGGTGTCTTTGGTTACTCCTAGTAGTCCCATTGTTGTTGTACAGGCGATATATCGGACACCCAATTCCTGAGCTGTATCCATCAATTCAGGTATTCCAGGCATTTTATTTTGTCGCATCACTTTTTTCATCATAGCCGTTCCTGCACCCAAAAAGTGAAACTTTGATAGTGGAAGAGTGTCCGCCCCACCACGATTCAAAATCCCAAATAAACGCCTTAGCCAATCTTTGGCTTTTGATGCTCTGCCTCTTTGCCGCAGTATGTTGAGCCCCCAGAAGGTAAAGAACATCGTGACTTTCATCCCCATTGATGCAGCACCCGTAGCAATGATAAAAGCTGCCATGGCTTTGTCCATATCCCCACTTAGGCAAACAATCGTTACGCTTTCAGGCTTTGTTTCTTGAAGACTTCTAAGCGTTGTTTCTGGCGAAGGTACAGGGGTTGTCATTGTTGTCATCATATCACCTCCTTGGTGCTATTGTGCTGGTGCGATTTATTAGTTGCCAGCAAGCCCAGGAAAGACATCTTGTACAGAGAATAGTAGCGTGGTTTTTCTATTGTCAAGTAAATACGTGTTTGATGCTCAATCTTGTCAAGTTATTCAGGTGTGGTCAGTTAAACCTTACTGTCAAAATTTGCCTTGCCGTTAGTGCTTACAGTTTTTGTGATATTGCTTAAATATGAGGAAATGGTTTACGTTTTGGTAATCTTGATGTCCATCGTAATCCTTGTTAGGGTGCGAGGTAAAATTATTTAGAGGAACTGGTGAAACAATTAGATCGATATATCTCTGTGGGAGTTGAAGCTGCTCAAGAAGGAGGCCAAGTCCTTTTGGATTGGATGGAAAAAGGTTTTACCATTGAATACAAAGGTGTAATGGATTTGGTTACAGATGCAGATCGGGCTGCAGAACAAGTGATTATTGACCGTATTATTTCAGTATTTCCTGACCATCAAGTTCTTGCTGAAGAAGGGGGGGCATCTTCAAGTAAGGCGTCGCCTTACAAATGGGTCATTGACCCCTTAGATGGCACCACAAATTACGCACATAGGTTTCCAGCATTTTGTGTTTCAATTGGGTTAGAAATTGATGGAGTTGTTTCTGTTGGCGTCGTCTTTGACCCAATGCGTAAAGAGCTTTTTGTTGCAGCAAAGGGTAGAGGTGCGACATGTAATGGTGAATCCATCTCTGTCTCTCAAGCCCCTACTTTAAATGAAGCATTACTAGTTACTGGTTTTTCCTACGATGTACGTCAAGATAAGACCGACAATAATTTTAACTTTTTTCGTGGTTTTGTGAAGCAAGCTCAGGGAGTGCGCCGAACGGGTTCTGCTGCAATTGATCTGTGTTACGTTGCAATGGGTCGGTTTGATGGGTTTTGGGAAATGAAACTATCGCCATGGGACGTTGCTGCTGGGAGCCTGATGGTTACTGAAGCGGGTGGGCTAATTAGTGATTTTTATGGAACCCCATTTTCAATTTATGGAGGTCAGTTGGTTGCTAGTAATGGGCGTATACACAAGGAGATGCTTGCGCTGTTTTAGGAAGAGGCCAAGTGACTAGATATTTTTAAATGGAGAGGGTACAAAGCAAACTATGAAAATCAGGGCTGTCACCCATCCTATTATTTGACGTGTTAAGTCCAATGGAATGTATTCGTCTTGTACTGACGGGTGGCGAATTCCAATGAGTAAAGGCAGGAGGGCCCATAGAATCCATCCCTGCCAG
Source organism: uncultured Nitrospiraceae bacterium (assembly GCA_964463965.1). Taxonomy (GTDB): domain Bacteria; phylum Nitrospirota; class Nitrospiria; order Nitrospirales; family UBA2166; genus UBA2166. The sequence goes on from CAYXED010000006.1 coordinate 58,754, forward strand.
CCGGGTGCTCCAGGCAATGATTCCATCCACGGATAGATTGTCGTAAGAATGTTTAATGCCCCAAGGTATAGAAGTAAGGGGAGAATGAGTATTGCAGCTATCAGGGCTTGGCGGTTTCCAAACATTGCATAGGCTATATGCCCTCCATCCAGTTGCCCAATAGGAATTAGGTTTAATGCTGTAATAAATAATCCTACCCACCCGGCAAACGCAATGGGATGTAGAACGATGTCGTAATGATCTGGAATGTTTCCAATTACTATCTGACTAATTATATCAAAAAGGATAGGCTCCCCAAGTTGTATTCCCACCACACCGTCTATAGCGACAATACTAGAAAACCGTAGCCCAACGCATATTGCAATTACTGCGAATATGAATCCAACAATTGGGCCTGAAACGCCGATGTCAAATAATGCGCGTTTTCGAAGTATTGGGCCTTTTATCTTAATCATAGCGCCAAAAGTTCCAATGAAGAGTGGAATGCCTGGAATAAAATAAGGCAATGTTGCTGGGACTTTGTGCCATCTTGCGGCAAAGTAGTGACCCATCTCATGTGTGAGTAGAATAAGGAGCAGGGTTATAGAAAATGGCATGCCTTGAATGAGGGAAGAGGGTGTTTTAAATGGATTTGCTCCCGCTTGAACTGCTCCGGCAGAAAGTGTAGTCAGAACTGTAAGCAGAAAGAGTGTCGTGTGAACTTTCCCATGCGTGTAGAGATGATGGAGACAGTACGGTATTTTGTTCAGCATTGCTGTAGTACCTGATTAGCTACAAAAGGGTTGTGTGCTTTTTCCTCTCCAACGGTAGTTGCTGGGCCGTGCCCTGGAAGTAAAATTGTAGAGTTATCTAGGTAAAAAATTTGACTTTTGATTGATTGTAAGTGGGTGGAGTAGAGAGTTGAGGGACATGACCTCCCTATAGACCCTGCAAACAATGTGTCACCGACAAAACATACTGGTCCTGTGGAATAGCAGATGCCTCCTGGGGTGTGTCCTGGCGTTGCTATGAAATGTAATTTGATTGAACCAATATCTATGGTATGTCCATCCAGAGCTGGTTTAATCGGTATGTGTAACTGATATTCTTTGACCATCGACATATCGCCTTGCCCAAGGTAGACCGTTGTTGGATGGGCTATGGTAATTTTGTCTATTCCGTGAGCATGATCGTGATGTCCATGGGTTAAGCATATAGCTTTTAAGTTAAGATCAAGGGCACTAATGTGTTGTAGCATTTTCTCTGGGCTGTAAGCGGTATCGATCATGATAGCATCTCTAGTGGTTGTATCATGAAGGAGGTAACCTTTCACTTCGTAGCCATTGATATTGCCTAGAATAGTTGAAACGTTTTTCCCTACCCAGGAGGGTATTTCTCGTGGTTGCCACTGGTTGCGGCCAATTTTTTCTAAGGGTACAGGATCAAGAGAAAGAAGAGGGGCAATTGTTTGAATCTCATACAATGTTGGTGTTTGCATGCATCCCTCAAGTTTCTGTAGTGAAGCCACGGGTATGGATGCTTTTTTTGCAATGTCGTCACAAGTCATTCCGTGGCCTTGACGGGCTTTTTTTATAATATCTCCAAATTCATCTTCAAGTAATGACATCAAAAACCTCTTTTTGGGAATATCAATTAACTATACCTTAATACTATTCTTTGCCAAGTAGTCTTCGGTATATATTGTGCTTCGGCAGGTAATCATGGGGTCTGCAGGAACGTTGCTTGTTTTGAAATCAGATTGGGAGGGTAAAGGAAAAACTTGAACCTTGATTTGGAATGCTTTTAACCCAGATTTTACCACCATGAAGCTCTACGAGTGCCTTTGTAATAGCTAACCCTATTCCCCATCCACGGGATTCGTGTACTATATTGGTCCCCTGAAACATACGATCAAAAATATTATCAATCTCTTCTGGCAAAATTCCATGCCCCTTATCAGTGACAGTGGTTGTAACAAAAGCATCACTAGCTAATTCAAAATTTATAGAAATGGTTTTATTGCGAGGCGTAAATTTTAAAGCGTTTCCAATAATGTTTGTCAGTATTTCACTGATAGAATCTTCGTCCCCGGAGACTAAGGGAATGTTGTGAGTGTTAGAGACCTCAATAGAGATGGCTTGACGGCTTGTGATACTTTCAAAACTTTTGATAATTTCCGTTGTAATGTTTATGAGATTGCATGGGGTAAATTGAATTGCTTCAGGGGCTTCAAGGAGATTAATTTTTTCAATGTTTCGCGTGAGACGTTTGATAACTGCAAGGAGCATTTCTAGGGTTTTCCGTTGCGCATCAGTGGGATCTCCGTATATTCCATCCAGCATATTTTGAGTAGAAAGCTCAATGGTGCCTAGTGGGTTTTTTATAGCGTGGGAGAGGTCGTTGACAAATAGTACTCGCTGCTTATCAAGTTTTTGAAGCAGCCGATTGCTTTCCTCTAAAGAACTCGTTCGATCCTTAACTCGATCTTCTAAGGTCTTCGTAAACTGCTCAAGCGATTTGTATGCCTCGCTAATTTTTTTATCACGTTCTTGAAGTGCGGTAGTCATTGTATTAAAGAGGAAGGTTAATTCCCCTATTTCATCTTTGCTTGTAGGGGGAACATTCGTAGTGAAGTTTCCTTCTGTTACTAGTTGTTGAGCGGAGGCTAAGCGTTTGATGGGGAGAATAATATGATTTGATAGTATGACTGTAACAGCAATTCCAGCCAGAATAATAATGATAGTGATCGCTATGACATCCCGTACGAGTGTACGCAATGATTGCTCTATTTCGCTTTTATTAATACCTACTTGTATAATTCCAATAATCTTATTGGGATTAGTATTAATGTGCGTGGCCGGCATTTCTGAAAAGAGACCTAATGGGTTCTCCATTGCCTGAGATTTCTTTATGGGGAATGCAAAGTCATAGAGTTGTTCTGCCTCTGCTTGAAACGTGGAAGTAACTTTTCCAGCCTTCCCTCGATGGACTTCTATAGTCTGCTGTTTTCCAGTTTGTGTGTGAAACTTCGTAATGAGTTGGGAGGTAGAGTCTGACTCAAATGACTCTAAGGTGTGTATTGGGTGAGACGTTATTGTTTTTTTTGATTTGTGGATCAGATTAGTTCCGTCCGCGCCGGTAATAGTGACATACGCAACCTCCTTAATCTTCATGGAGGTATCGACAAGTTGCTCCAGAGTTAATACATCTTCTGTGATAACGGCGTAGCGACTATTTCTAGCAAGGTTGCTAGTGATAAGTGTTCCCAGATGTTCGAGCGAGTGTTCGAGTGTCTTGGCGTGTTGGGTAAACAGATACCAGCTTAAATTAGAACATGCAGCAATAATGACGATGCTAATAAATAGTGTCATTTTTCTCCGTAAAGTGAATTGACCTGTCTTTACGGGTGAAAGAGGGGGGGTTAAAGGGGACACTTAGAATATCTCATCAGCTCTATTCACAATTTTTTCAGTGATGGGGATATTAAGATATTCTGCAGTGTGGATGTTGAGGCTAATTGTTTGTTGTTGGACAGAAATGGTTGATCCCCAAGGTAGGAAGGATTGATTAAAGGCTTTTTTTGCAAGCTCTGCAACCGTATGGCCAACATCTATTGGGCTATGAGCAATGCTGCAAAGAGCACCGCTTTGAGTCATGAGTGATGAGAAGCCAAACAGAGGTATTCTCTGTTCAAGTGTCTCTTTCAGTATAAAGGCAAAGGATTCTTGTGTCAGAAGTGTGGTACCTGAGATCAGCATGAGTCCATCAATGTCTGGGATGATGTCGCGCAAAATTTTAGGAATAGCCTTTTCATTGGAGATAGGTTTTTCAATGACAGTGAAGCCAAGCTCTGCTGCATTCTGAATGTCTTGTTTTGTGAGAGGGGACATTTTATTAGGGTCGTGCATCACACCGAGCCGGCTTATGTCAGGAAAAACGACCTTAAGGCTATTTAATTGGGATAAAAACGCAATTTGGTGTGAAACGCCTATCATGTTTTTTCCATTCAGGTCGTACCCTTTCGGGTTTAGTACCATAGCGTAAATGATAGGGATGTCTGGGAGCTCAACTTTAGCAGCCATTGCAGCCTTCAAACCAATTGCAAGAACAATAGAAGCATCAGAGTCACTAATTTTTTGAGCCTGTTGTTTGCCGAGAGTGGTGGCACCGTCCAGGTTGTACTCTACAAAGGTTATATCGGGTGCCATTTGTTTTTTGAAGCTCTGTATTGCAACTTTATACGAATAGGCATCCGAAGATTGAAGGATCGCAACCTTTTGAGCTAGCAGATTAGAGGGAAGGCTCAGCGTAGTAAAGAACGCAAGGGTTACACATGTTACGATGTAACCGAGTCTAGAAAAATTACCTGATTCGTTCTGGGCGGAAATTAGCGTATATTGAGTATTCATTGGTTAATCTTTTCTCCTGACTGGGATTCGTAACTTACCCCGTAATTAATTGGTATGAGAGGGTAGAGTAACTCTACCCTCTCGTGGAGCAGCATTTACCTATCAGAGAGGTGATGAGGTAAATGCTAAGTTTTAAAAGGCACTTAGGAGGTGCTTTTTAATCTTTTCGTAAGGGGAATTATTTTTAATGAGACAGAGTCCTCTGCAATCTGATAACTGCATACCCTAAGGTAAGCAATATTGATGCCGGAATCATGGAATAGATTAATTTCAGGTTATTTCTGAATTAATGGGTAGAAAATGACTCAATGATGGGATTTAATTTTCTCTGACTGTGGTATCCAAAAGGATACAGTCTGTAGCGCTTACGATACAGACTGTATTTTTAAAATACTTCCCAAAAGTAGGGGTTTTATTTTTACGGTATTCGCCTTTTTTGTTCAATAATCTGTTATTTCAAAATCCACCAGCAAGGTTCTTGAGCAATGTGAGTTGGCCACGAACTTCTCCAGTTTCACTGGTTTCAGTATGCACATTGAAGTAAATGCTATCGGATGACATGAGATTGATTAATTCTTGGATTGTCATGCCAATCACGTCATTGTCAGACAAAATTCCAGTGCTTTTGTCTCCATTGTTTCTTCGGATAACGCCGTTGCTGGCTTCGACGCCTTCTCCGAGAGGAAAGATAAATGCCAGAATATCTCCTGTCTCTTGTGCCGTCCCTCGGTGGATATGTGCTTGCGTGATACCACCAAGGTTCCAGCATTTGAGCTTATATCGTAATTTTGTGGCTCCTTTAGCACGAAAAATGGCCAAACAGCGTCCATCTGTCTTGACAGCATCAGGTCGTTGTTGGCCTCCGGACCCTACAGCCAAGAAAAACTCTTCTATAATATTTGCATCATCGATGGGGACAATTTGCCCCCGTACATGGCCTTCAGGATGTAGAGTGGTTGTCACTTCTAAGTACAGAAGATCGTTGGCCATAAGCTCAATTATGGTATCGTTCGAAGATTCGGGGAATATGTTGGAAAGGAGCCCATAGCTTACGATTTCATTGCGTTGAATAAACCCGTTGACCTCACCTGTTGGTGAGCCTGTTGGAAATAGCGTTGCAACTATTGGACCGTTCTCCTGGGATGTTCCAAGACGGATCTGTGCATCAATTATGCCATCGATATTAAAGCAGTTTAGTCCATACGAAAGCTCATCCACGGTGTCGTTCTCTAGAACGGGTCTAAAAGTAGCAATGCATGTTCCGGTAGTTGTCGACTCGTTAGAAAAATCATCATTTAGAACTTGGGTTTGTGTTGCAGTTGCCATAAATATTTTTCGTTTAATTGGTGCAGGAGGTGTGAGAGTTGGTTCTGAGGCTGAAATGATAATAGGATCTGTTATATCTTGATCGGTTCCAGAGGTAATTGTAATTGACCAATTGTCCACTCCTCCGACAAATGTGGTGCCTGCTTCATCAGCGAGCCCGCTGCTTGTAAAAATAAAACCAAATGTAATTTCTCCTCCAGATGAAGAGAAATTTGGTGTAAAAAACTCTAGGCTGCTAAAGTCTTTTGCCTTTAAGGACGAGAGGGTATGAGTTCTCCAGAACTCTTGTGTTTTAGATCCAGCTCCGAGGTAGATTCCTCCATCCTGCATTAGTGCTATGCCAACCGAAGGAGCATCGCCTTCAGAGAATTTAATGCTATCAATTGAAAAATCAAGGCTAGAGATTGGACCTTGAGTAGAAGGGTTGTAAGAGGTATTCGTATTACGATGAAACCCAAGAATGGTCGCAAAATTTTCACTAATCGCGAGTTCTTGCTCAATACGTCGAAACGCTCCAGGATTCCCCCCTGAAGCTTCCTGTGATGCCTCAATCGTTGCATCACCTCGCACATCAGTGTCGATAATGACTAGAGGAATGAGTTCCCAATTCTCCGTATTAAATGTGTCGTCTGTTAGGAATACGGATTGTGCAAATAAGGATGTTGGGTATATGCCAAAGCTTCCTAGGAGAAGCGTGCATAGAAGGATGATGGTTCTTGTGAAGGGTTTATGTTTGCCAATAGTGATGCAAATTTTCATAGGTCAATTGTTTATAGGACTCTGGTCAATGTAGAATTATAGCAATAACACTTGTTGTTAAGCCATTCTTACTAGCGCGCATTACATAATGCATTGTATTTCTATGGAAAGCTAGACTTTTCAGCGTGTCTGATATTGATCACCGTGTTATTTCTCTGGCGATAATTTTTAAGATATTATTGTTTGAATCCAATTATGTCATTTATAGTTTTGTGCAGATTTCTCTAACTATATGCATGAAGTTGTTTCCGTATTACGACGTCCTATTGGATGATAAGAAAAAATGGTTTACTCTAAGGACATAAATAATGAGAACACTTTCAGGAGGCATCTACTTCAATGAGCTTTCGTAGTGCCTTTGTGCGAAGAGGTATTCTGTATTTTTTCATAATTAACTGCGCTTTTCTTTCGCTAGCCTTTGGACAAGAGGCCATTGCAGGTTTTATTGAGCGAGTTGAGCATGTTTTAGTAAATACCCCATCATTCCCTGATGCGCTTCAAAGCGCAATTATGCTTTATCAAAAAGAAACTGAGCAAAATCCAAATAATGCAGAGGCATTTGAGAAGCTCGCATGGGCGTGTTTGGAACTTGGAGAGATAGTTGTCAAGGGAAAGCTAGAATGGTATCAACGTAGCCATATAGCAGCAAAACGATCGTTGGCTCTGAATGAGGAAAGTGCTCAAGGCCACTTTTTATATGCAGCGACTAAAGGTTTGATAGTAGAGGATTTTCCTTTTTGGAAACTTTCTCCTAAAACCCCTTTTGAACTTGAACGGCATTTGTTGAGGGCATTGGAGATAGAACCCAATCATGCACGTGCGTTGAACATGATGGGAATGTTGCTTAATAAAGTCCCTGGTCCACTTCGAATGCTCATGAAAGGAAAAAGGAAAGACGCTGAGGGATACCTTATTCGTGCGGTTCAAGCAGAACCTACCTCTACACGGCTTCGACTACTTTTGGCAGAATACTATTACGAGGAAAAGAAACTACAGTTTGCAAAAGAACATGCGAAGAGAATTATGAATGAATCTTCTCCAAAAGAATTGTGGTTGTGGGAAAATAAGCATAAGCGAGATGCAGTAGAGCTTTTATCCCTACTCGGAGAATAGGGGATTTAAATTTTTTAAATGGCTCTCCTAATGAAAGGTATTAAATAGTATTAATTTTGACATTAAAATATTTGTGGGGTTAGCATGTGAAAGGCGTTGGCGCCCCCGAGAGGAATCGAACCTCCGGCACGCGGTTTAGGAAACCGCTGCTCTATCCGACTGAGCTACGGGGGCAAATGCTCAATTGACTAATACTTGCGCTGGTTTTCTAGGCGGTTATATCTTCTTCCTGAGTCAGGTGGTTTGTGGGCTGTAGTTTCATAGATGTTGATTTAGAAATTCTAATGTTCGTTTCCACGCGTCTTTGGCCTGTTCGGGCTTGTAGACGTCAGGTCTCGTATCATTGAAAAATGCATGTGGTGTATTAGGATAGGTTTTTGCCTCTCCAGTTTTCCCGTACTTTTTAAGAGCATTACGGAGGCGATCTACGTGGTCGTGCGTAATCCAACCATCATCTTCTCCGTAGATATATAGGACAGGTGAGTTAAGTTTCTTGAGTGGTATGTCTGGGTCTGGCACTTGACCATAGAAGGGTACTGCTGCCTTGATATCTGTATTGACCGTAGGGAGCATTAGCGCATAAGAGCCTCCCATGCAAAATCCTATCGTGCCAATTCGAGAGGAGTCGACTTCTGGAATGTTCTTCAAGTAGTTGACTGTTGAGTTTAGGTCTTTCAGAGCATCTTCCTGTTGTAATGTAGTCATGAGACGGCCTGCCTCGTCTGCGTCTGTTGTCGTCGGGTTTCCAAAGCGAGAATATAAGTCTGGAGCGATACAAATATATCCACACTTTGCTAGGCGTCTTGATACGTCTTTGATATGATCATTTAAACCCCACCATTCCTGAATCACGATAATTGCAGGAGCATTGTCTAGCTTTTGAGGTTTCACAAGATATGAAGTGAGAGTGACGTGTTCACCTTGATATTGAACAATAGAGCCATCTAGCTGTTGATCGGTGAATAATTCAGCCATAATTTTCTCCTCTCCATTGCCTCATGTAGATGATTCGCAAAATGGCAGATAGTGCTCCCTATTCACCTGCAATCATCATTTCGCTAATTTTCATTGTTGGGCAAGCAACTGATCCTCTAAAAATTAGATCGTTGCCAAGCATTTCGATGTTGAGGAACATGTCATGTAGGTTTCCGGCAATGGTCACTTCGTCTACGGCATGAGTAAATTCACCATTTTCAACCCACAGCCCAACTGCTCCACGGGAGAAGTCTCCAGTAACCATGTTCACTCCAAATCCCATCATGTCTGTGACGTAAAAACCACGCTTTACAGATTTGATTATTTGTTGCGGAGTGTGTTTTCCGGCACATGCATAAAAGTTTGTGGCACCAACGCTTGGGCCACTACCAATTCCTCGTGTGGCATTTCCAGTTGAGGTAAGTTTTAGTTTTTTTGCTGAGTAGGTATCAAGGAGATAACTGGTCAGAACCCCTTTGTCTACCACTGTGTTGCAGCGTGTTGGTAAGCCTTCGCCATCATAGGGACGGGAACCTAACCCTCCGTGTAGGCGCCCATCATCATATATAGTGACCCAGTCTGGCGCGATTTTTTCCCCAAGCTTGTCTTTGAGATAGGATGCGTCTCGGTAAAGTGAGGAACCTGATACTGCTCCGCTTAGTATGCCAAGTAGTGATGCGGCAGACTCTTGATCAAATATGATAGCAGCGGATTGTGTTTTGACTTTTTTTGCTCCAAGACGTTGTATTGTACGGCGTGCTGCTTCTGTTCCAACTATTTCTGGAGAGTCTAAACCGGAGAGGGTCCGGTGTACTGTGTACCATGAATCGCGTTGCATTTTCCCATTTTCACTTGCGATTGGAGATACTGAAAGGGAATAACTTGAGCTCTTATATTCACCAAAAAACCCACGACTGTTCGCATAGAGGCTACGACCATTTCCAGAATTAAATTCTGCTCCTTCTGAATTTGTAATTCGCTCATCAAAGGGAAAAATTACAGCTTCAGCTCGCTCAACTTGCTCAATATGATCATCCATAGTGCATTCTGAATCATCATGGATTCCTAGTTGTGGGGCGTCTTGTGAAAATTGTTCTGTATCGGGTAATCCAGAGTCAGGGTCTTCAACCACTGCGGTTGCTAGGGCGCAAGTATCCTGTATAAATTGATCTAGTGCATTCGGTGAAAGGTCAGAAGTTGAGCTTACTGCAGAGCGTTTTCCCACAAATACACGTAGTCCCAAACGTTTTTCTCGAGCTTTAGATAATGTTTCAATGGCAGCTTGACGAACGCGAACTGAGGCTGTGTTGCCTTCAGCAAAGACCACATCACTATCTGTGGCACCATAATTTTTTGCTTTTTTTAAAATGTCTTCCGCGAGGTTTTGGTCAATTGTCTTCATGCCTGATCAGTTCCCCCCACTGTCATGCCGTCTACCTTTATTGTTGGCAACCCTACACCAACTGGTACGGATTGCCCATCTTTACCACATGTTCCAATGCCATCGTCAAGGCGTAAGTCGTTTCCGACCATTGAAACTCGTGTGAGAACTTCGGGCCCGCTTCCTATCAGTGTCGCATCTTTTACGGGTTTGGTTACTTGTCCATTCTCAATCAAGTAGGCTTCGCTTGCAGAAAAGACGAACATGCCATTAGTAATGTCAACTTGTCCTCCACCAAAGGAGACAGCATATAGGCCTTTTTTTACGGAGCGAATAATGTCATCTGGGTTAGATTCTCCTGGAAGCATAAAGGTGTTAGTCATCCGTGGTAGAGGCATGCTCATAAAGCTTTCCCGTCGGCCATTACCTGTTAGTGGAATGCCCATTAGGCGAGCATTCAGGCGGTCCGTGATGTAGCCACGGAGGATACCTTTTTCAATCAAAGTAGTTTTAGTTGTTGGCGTCCCTTCGTCATCTATATTGAGAGAACCACGACGCCAGGGAATTGTGCCATCATCAACAACAGTGCAGAGTGGAGATGCAACCCTTTCACCTATTCTATCAGTAAAGGCAGATGTTTTTTTCCGGTTGAAGTCAGCCTCTAGGCCGTGTCCTATGGCTTCGTGTAGCAGAATTCCTGGCCAACCTGGGCCTAAAACGACATCCATCATTCCTGCTGGTGCAGGAACAGCATTAAGATTTACAATAGATTGGCGCGCTGCTTCCTTCGCGTAGTGTTCAAAGCGATTTTCATCAAAAAAGAAAGAAAACTCACTTCGCCCACCACCTCCAAAGGATCCCATTTTTTTTACGCCATTGTCTTCCGCAATACAGGTTACCTGAAGGCGTGAAAGTGGTTGAATATCCCCAACCATCCACCCTTCTGCTGATGCTATCATTACTATTTTGTTTTCTGTTGCGAATGACGCCATCACATTTTTAATTCTCGAGTCATATTCACGAGCAATTGTATTTATTTTTTCCAATAGGGCAACCTTTTCTTTAGTCGCAATTTCAGTGGCTGGAATATTAACTGGATATAATGATTGAGGTGTGAGCGTGCGTTGAGAGGTTGCAATGGTAGTAGTATCACTAGGCGACCGTGCGATATATTTAGCTGTTTTTGCGGCAATTTTAAGTTGTTCTAGCGTTATCTCATCTGTATAGGCATAGCCTGTTTTCTCACCAGCGGTTGCGCGTACACCAACACCCTGTGATACGTGACTAGATGCTTTTTTAACTATACCCTCTTCGAGTGAGACTGAATCGGCAATGCTATGTTCAAAGTACAGATCCGCATCATCAACCTCAGGTACTTTTATGAGACCAATCGCCTGATCAATTTCTCGTTCTGTGACACCAAATTGCTGTAGTAGAGTATTATGATCTTCCATAGACCTTGTCCTTCGTGTGATTGTGAGCGTGCAGGGAAACACTTTAGCTATTAAAATTATAGTCTAAGGGAAAAGGTGCTCGCAACCGGGTGGGTATATAAATTGTACAGGAGAGTAATACAATTTCTCTTGAAAAATTAACAGTTACAGTTTGGGTTAGAATTCATGGTATGTAGAGGTGGGTTTTCTGTATGTCAATTGTTTGGGAGTTACTGTAAACATTGGATATATTACTCGCTGGCCTTGACCAATTCTTGGCACGGCTTTATTCTTTAACCTCCCAGTCGGGGCGTAGCGCAGTTCGGTAGCGCACCGCGTTCGGGACGCGGGGGTCGGAGGTTCAAATCCTCTCGCCCCGACCATTAGCCTGAGGCTTGTTTGTGTTAGAAGCTGGTGAGATAGTAGCGATTCGTGTTGTAGTTGCTGGAAAGGTCCAAGGTGTAGGCTTTCGTTTTTTTGTGTCAGGTTTGGCGAGGGACCTTGGAATTACTGGATCTGTGAAAAACCTCAATGATGGTACGGTGGAGGTTAAGGCATATGCTTCAAAAGGGACGGTCGAGTTAATGGTTGAGCAATTGCGGCATGGACCACCTCGTTCGTTTGTTAGTGATGTCGATGTGGTATGGCTTCCAAAACAGACTGAGGTAGATAGGCCTGTTAACTTTACAATTCTGAGGTAATTGCTATGGCTGTTGATTTGAAAAAAATGATTCGTGAGGTTCCCGATTTTCCAAAACCCGGCATACTGTTTTATGACATTACTACTTTATTAAAGGATCCAGCAGGTTTCCGGACAGTTACTGATCAACTTATTGAGACTCTTAAGCCTTATGAATTTTCCAAGGTCATTGGAATTGAGTCTCGGGGGTTTATTTTTGGGGGACCATTAGCGGATCGGTTGAATCTTGGTTTAGTGCCTATTCGGAAGCCTGGAAAGTTGCCAGCGGAGACTATTGAAAAGTCTTATTCGCTAGAATATGGCACTAATACAATCGTGATACATAAGGATGCTGTGCAATCTGGGGAGAGAGTTCTTATTGTTGATGATCTATTGGCGACTGGAGGAACATCAGAAGCAGCTGTCCAGCTTGTTGAACAGCTGGGAGGTGTGGTTGCCTGTATTGCCTTTGTTGTAGAGCTTAGATTCCTAAATGCTCGAGCTAAATTTAAGAATTATCCTGTGGTGTCGCTTCTTCAGTATGATTCGTAGCTCCCTGGGGCCTTGATGAGGCCCACTCTTTTACCCTCCTATAAGTTGGTTCAAAATTTGGAGATACTTCTCGCTAGTCTGTTCGATGACTTCCATGGGTAGGTTTGGTGCTGGTGGTGAGTGATCCCATCCCGTCGTATCAAGGTAGTCGCGGACAAACTGCTTATCAAAACTTGGTGGGGTTTTCCCTTGCATTACCTCAGATTTTGGCCAGAAACGCGATGAGTCTGGAGTGAGTACTTCATCAATGAGCATTAGTTCATTGGTTTTAGGGTCGATACCAAACTCAAATTTTGTGTCCGCAATTACAATTCCATGTTTAAGGGCTAGTTTTGCTGCAAGTGTATAAATTTTCAGACTTTCGTTTCTAACTTTCTCGGCAAGATCAACTCCAATGAGGCGTTCCATCTCTTCATATGGAATGTTTTCATCATGTCCTGTTGTTGCTTTTGTTGATGGGGTAAAAATTGGATCTTGAAATTGTTGGGATTCTTGAATTCCATCTTCAAGTTTTTGACCGCATACAGTGCCGTGTTTAAGGTATTCCTTCCAAGCTGATCCAGAGATATACCCTCTAACAATGCATTCGACAGGAAGAGGTGCCGTTTTTTTTACTAGCATGGTTCTTCCACGGAGTGAGTCGTGATGGGGTAGGCATTCTGCCGGGAATGATTTTACATCTGTGCTGATTAAGTGATGTGGAATCAGGTTTTCATGCTTCCATAAAGATGAAAACCAAAACTCTGTTAGTTGGGTGAGCACATAACCTTTCCCAGGTATTCCATCAGGGATAATGACATCAAATGCAGAAATCCTATCTGTTGCAACAAGCAGCAAAGAGTCTTCCAAGTCATAGATGTCCCGAACTTTCCCTCGGCCAAGTAATTTTAAGTTCGTACAATTTGTTTCCAAGATGAGTGGGGGTATTTTGTTTGAGGTCATTATCAGCGCCTTTTCTTTAATTGTTGATGTTTTTGCTTCCTGCTTGTGCCCTACGAATTTTATCCATAATTGCAACCCCAATGCCTTGTTCTTCTAGTGTTTCAACTAGTAAAACATCAATGTTTTGAATTTCCGCATCAAGAAAGGTTGCAAAAAGGTTTTTTCCATAATCTTCATCACTCCCTGTTATGTGACGATAAAATTTAACTAAGTGTTTGTCAATTTTTGCATGGCGACATAAAACGCCAATATTTTTTTTTGAGTTTTTCCACTGGTCTATTGTTTCTAACCATCTGTCTGGGGTAACTGGGACGATCAAAAAATTTGGCGCGTAGTGTCTGTAGTTTGTGCCAGGAGACTTGAAAGGAGTATTAGTATTTGGTGAATTAACTAATTGGACAGTGCCGATAACGCATTCAAGCATATGAGTGGTAATCGCCCCAGGTCTGAGAATGCATGGGATATCATTTGACATATCGATTACAGTTGATTCAAGGCCAATTTCGCAAGGGCCTCCATCAATGGCCATATCAAGGTCGTTTCCAATTTCATTCAATACGTCTTCGATGCGTGTCGGGCTTGGGCGGCCAGATAGATTTGCACTGGGTGCAGCAATTGGAACTTCTGACAACTGTATGAGGCTTGATGCAATAGGGTGGGCAGGCATTCTGATAGCGATTGTTGGAAGACCTGCTGTTACTACTTGCGGTATGGAAGGGGAGCTAGTGAAAACAATTGTTAGGGGGCCAGGCCAAAAAGCCTCCATCAATTGTCTAGCTTTGTCTGAGACGCTAGTGACAAGTTTATTTGCTTCCGTAATTGAGGCAACATGTACGATCAGTGGGTTATTACTTGGACGTCCTTTTATTTTGAAGATTCGATGAATCGCGCTCTGATCGTATATATTTGCGCCAATACCGTAGACTGTTTCCGTGGGAAAACCGACAACACCTCCAGCTCGAAGTATGCTTGCTGCTGTCTTGATTAGTTTCTCATCACGCATATAAAAAACTGTGATGTGTTATTACTAATTTGGGTTTGCCCATATTGGTAATTGTTGTGGTGAAATCTCGAGAAATGGAATACTCCACAGGAGTGTCACAATAGTAATTATTACAATACCAAAACAATTAATAACAAACCCGTACAGCAACATTTTTCGAATTGGAATTCGCCCAGTTGAAAAGACGATTGCATTTGGTAGGGTGGCAACAGGAAGCATAAATGCACAGGAGGCTGCGAGTGTTGCAGGGAGCATTAGAAGAATGGGATGAATTTCAAGTCCCAGAGCGGTATTTGCCATGATTGGCATTAGAATGGCCGTTGTTGCAGTGTTCGATGTAATTTCGGTAAGGAAAGTCATGCTGGTAACTAGTCCCATTACAAGAAGTGGTATTGATACATCTGTTGCGTGTTGCATTTGCTGCCCGATCCATATTGAGAGGCCAGAAACATCAAATCCCTTTGCGATCGCCAGTCCTCCGCCAAATAATAGCAACATGCCCCATGGAATTCGATTCGCGTGTTCCCAATCAAGTAGTGGTTTTAGCTCGCCGTTATGTTTTACACGAATTGCAAAGCAGAGTAGGACCATAAAAAGTACGACGGTTGCATCTGTTAAGTATTTTTCGACGGGGAGATCTTGAAACACGTCAAAGTAGTAAAATATTTGTGACCAGCCTGGAATTTGCCACTCTCCTATTGGAATAGGTTTTCGAAATATCCACAGGAGTGCAGTTGTAAGCACAATGCGACCAATCCAGCGTTCTCCTGTGCTCATAGTCCCAAGATTGGATAGCTCAGTTTTAATCACATTGGTGTTGGATGATCCTGGAGCTGTTGAAGGAAGTGGAGTTAGAATCCACATGAATACTGCCCATGTCAAAGGAACAAAAATAATTACTATTGGCACGGTAATTATGGACCATGTGGCAAAAGTCATTGGAGGTGCCGAGGGGAACTGCTCGCTAAATTGACTAGCAAAAATTAAATTCGGTGGTGTGCCTATGAGCGTCCCCATTCCACCGATATTTGCAGCATACGCAATCCCAAGTAATAAGCTAATTGATAAGTTTTCAGGCCATTGATTTTTTTGTGTCTCCAAGGTTTTCCATGAATTTTGCAGTTGACTGAGAAGTGCAAGTGCAATAGGAAGCATCATTAGGGTAGTTGCCGTATTACTAATCCACATAGAAAGGAATGAAGCAGAAATCATACAACCTAAAACAATTTGTTTTGGGTTGGTTCCAATCCAGGACATGATATATAGTGCTATGCGTTTGTGTAGGTTCCATTTCTCTATGCCTTGGGCCAAAAAAAGCCCACCCATTAAAAGAAAAATCAATTCATGAGCGTAGCTTTTAATCGCATCTTGACTAGTCATAATACCGAGAATTGGGAGTAGTATTGCTGGTACTAGAGAGGTCATTGGTATGGGTAGCGCTTCCGTGATCCACCAGATGCCTACAAGCACTGTGATGGCTAAAACACTTTGTGCTCCAGTAGGTAGCGCAGAGTCAATTGGCCAGAAAAGAATTGCAAAAAATAGTCCTCCTCCTGTCCAAAATCCTGTTCTTGCCAAGGTCATTGAGGAAATTACCGTTTTAAGTTGATGTAAAATGATCGAATACTTTCAACAATATAATGTTGTTGCTTCTCCGTGAGTTCAGGGTATATGGGAAGAGCAAGTGTTTCACGTGCTGCCTTTTCACTTTCTGGGAAATCTCCTTCACGATACATCAAATTTTCAAAACATTCTTGAAGGTGTAGAGGAATGGGATAGTAAACCTCTGAGGCGATCCCGTGCTCTTGAAGGTATGCTCTGAGCTTGTCTCTTTCTTGGGCACGAATGACAAATTGGTTATAGGTATGATGATTGCTCACTCCCGTGTTAGCGTACATTGTTGCCGGCAGTATTACGTCGGATGTTTCGAGTAGGTCAGTGTGTTTGAAAAGAGTTTCATAGCGAGATGCATTGTGCGTGCGTTGTTTTGTCCAACCATCAAGATATTTTAATTTGACATTTAAAATGGCTGCTTGGATGGTATCAAGACGGAAGTTCCCCCCCATGAGCCTATGGTAGTACTTGTGCTCTGCACCGTGGACGCGAAGGGTACGTAATTGACTAGAAAGGTTTGAGCTATTGGTCACAATCATACCCGCATCTCCCATTGCGCCAAGGTTTTTACTTGGAAAGAATGAAAAACAACCAACTGTTCCCATGCTTCCAGCTCGACGGCCATCTGCATAGGTTGCACCAAGTGCTTGAGCTCCGTCTTCAATTACAGACAGCTTGTAGCGCTTTGCAATCTCAAGAATTGGTTGCATATTCGCACATTGGCCATACAAATGGACAGGAATAATGGCTTTTGTTCTTGGTGTGATAGCACGTTCAATTTTTTCTGGGTCAATAGTGTATGAGATTGGGTCAATGTCAACGAATACCGGTTTTCCTCCAACGCGCACAATTACTTCAGCTGTTGCAAAGAAAGAATAGGGTGTTGTTATTATTTCGTTCTGGCTAGCCTGAATATCAAGCCCCATAAGAGCAAGGAGTAGCGCATCTGTGCCTGATGAGACACCAATTCCGTAGTCTGCTTGGCAATAAGATGAAATATGGTTTTCAAGTATGCTTACTTCTTCCCCTAAAATAAATTTCTGACTTTGAACTACATGGGAGATTGCAGCCAAAATTTCTTTTTGGATTGGTGCGTGATGAGCTTCTAAATCAAGTAGTGGAATATGCACGATCGACCTCTGAAGTTTGCGTGGTGTATAATTGCAACTTCTTGACGCTCCCTAGAAATTTCGCAATAATGAAAATCTTAACAGTTTATCTAGCAGTGATTCCATGTTTGTGATCAAAACTACTTACACCATCTTCATTTCTTTCATCGCTTTTATTTTAAGCAGTGCCCCTGCCTTTTCAGCCTATATTGATGATCCTCCTCCCGGACTCTCCCTCTATATGGATATTCCCACAGCGTATATGTTAACTGAGGGACAATTTGAAGCTACTGTTTCCTATCGTACGGTAAATGATACCGTCGATGTTTTTGGTTTTAAAGAGGATATAGCTGGTGGAAGCAATATTGGGACTCGTGGAGACTATCATGGAACGCAGGGGGTATTCCACTTTGGTCTCTGGGAAGGACTGCAGGTTTCATATAAAGGGGAGCTTCGCAACCTTGATGCGGGGTTGTCAACTGGGGATGTAGAGTATGCGAGTCACGATGTAATGCTGAAACAAAATCTCTTTCGCGAAGAGTCTTGGTACCCTACAGTGGCATTGGGTGTGTTTTACCGAGGTAATAGAGCCGAGAATATTTCACGAACTTTTAATTCAGTTAGTGGGAGTTTTTTAGGGGTCTCTGTTCCCAGCACGCCATTAGAGGACCCAGCGACTATTACGTTTGGTGGTATAGAAGATGACTCATTTGGGGCAGCTTTGTTTACCAGTAAGTCCTTTACTCCTCAATTGAGTGTCCATACATCTCTTGAATATTCGAGAACTATTGTTGGCTCTGAACTTCACTTAGAAACTGGTGGCTTGGATGTTAATATTCTAAACGACTTTTCTCGCCTTTTGGAAACTTCTGACTATATGTCGCATAACTTTTCGTTTGGATTTGGGGCTGTTTATCAGGTTACGAAGGATATTATGTTCAGTGCAGACTATAAGCGGATACAGGTGAGTCGCTCCGGTCAATCTGAAATTGCAGAAAAAGACTTTAATTCCAATAATGTTATTTCTTGGCAAGTCAGTTACTCTCCTGTCTCGTGGTTTGCAATGTCTGCGACTGGAACCTATTTTTCTAACCAATTTCTTGGTGTCATTCCATCGCTTTACAATTCCAGAACTGCAAGCAAGTTTGGTAAAGATTATGGCTATCTAGGGGTTGGTATAACGTTCTTCCATGATTTTGGAGCGTCCATCTTCAAGGATGAACGCTTCTAAGAAGTGCTTTAAAAAAGGCAAAAGTCTGTTGTAGCAATATGAGGTGTCTGGGCACGCTGGGCGCCGAGTTGTTTGACACCTCCAGAAAGCCTCTTCTATAGTGACACCTATGAGTGCTCGTTTTCCTCCAATTGAAGATGTTTTGGGCCAATTTCGGGATGGGAGAATGGTGATTCTTGTCGATGATGAGGATAGGGAAAATGAGGGAGACCTTGTTCTTGCAGCGGAAAAAACGACGCCTGATGCCATTAATTTCATGGCAAAACATGGACGTGGGTTGATTTGCCTTACTCTAACTCCAGAACGCACAGAACTACTTGATTTGCATCCTATGGCTGAGAAAAATACCGCGACATTTGGGACTGCATTTACTGTTTCGATTGATGCTCGTGATGGAATAACAACTGGGATATCGGCACATGATCGGGCTGTGACAATTCTTAAGGCAATCCACCATGAAACCCATCCTTCTGATCTTGCCAGGCCTGGACATGTGTTTCCGTTAAAGGCTGATAATGGGGGCGTATTGAAGCGGGCTGGTCAGACTGAAGGGTCAGTTGATTTAGCTCGTTTAGCCGGGTTAAACCCGGCAGGCGTTATTTGTGAAATTATGAATGATGATGGGACAATGGCCCGTCTTCCCGAATTAATAACTTTTGCTGAACGACATGACTTATCAGTTGTTACGATTAGGGACTTGATCAAATATCGTATGCAGAGGGAACGATTTGTTAGGCAAATAGCTGAAGCAAGGTTGCCAACCTTATTTGGAGAATTTCGAGCGGTGGTGTTTGAAAATGATCTTGATGGTACTTCGCACCTTGCTTTGGTGAAGGGAAAGCCAGAGTCTCGAGACTCAGTTCTTGTTCGAGTTCATTCTGGTTGTATAACGTCAGATGTTTTAACTTCTCTTCGGTGCGATTGTCGTGAACAGCTTCATGCAGCGATGAAGTCAATTGAAGAAGAGGGGGTAGGTGTACTAGTTTACCTGAATCAAGAAGGCCGAGGGATTGGTTTGCCAAATAAAATCAAAGCCTATGCGCTTCAGGATGATGGGAGTGATACGGTAGATGCAAATCTCAAGCTTGGTCTTAAGGCGGACTTAAGAGATTATGGGGTTGGGGCTCAAATTCTTGCCCATTTTGGACTGCAAAATATACGCTTATTGACTAATAACCCTCGAAAGATTGTGGGAGTTGAGGGTTATGGCTTAAAGGTTGTTGAGCGTGTACCGATTGAGATTGCACCCCATGATACTAATGTCCATTACCTCAGAACGAAAAAAAACAAACTCGGGCATCTGCTTCGTCGAGTATAATATTTGGTTTACGAGTTTCCCTTCCTTAAGCAATGGGTGGCATCATTCAAGGAGAAAGTTTTCACTTTGGGATTGTGCTGAGCACATTTAATTCGCGGGTGACTTCTCGTCTTCTGACTGGGGCTATAGATGCGCTAACACAGGAGGGAGTTCAGAGAGAGAAGATTAATGTCTTTGAAGTTCCTGGTGCTTTCGAGATTCCCGTTGTTGCACAACGTTTAGCTCAATCTGGGCAGTATCATGTGGTTATTTGTCTTGGTGCGGTAATTCGTGGTGAAACGCCGCATTTTGAATATATCAGCACTGAGGTAGCACGTGGGGTTGCACGAGTAGCACTAGAATCAAGTCTCCCGGTAATTTTTGGTGTTTTGACAACAGATACTCTTGACCAAGCAAATAGGAGGTCTGTAGTTGGTGGGCGCAACAAGGGTAGCGAAGCTGGTATTGCTGCTATGGAAATGGCGAGATTATGGGAAAATTTTTCGAAAAAAAAACGCGATGATTGAATATACTATTTTTACAACAGCCTTTGTGTCTGGTGGCACATTGTGGCGCTCTTTTTGGTGATGGATCTATGGGCAGTCGGCGTACGTCTCGAACGCTAGCACTTCAAACTTTATACCAGTGGAATTTGCAACGCGACGCCCTTGTTTATCCCTGGGAACATGGATATGAGGGGGAGGAAGATTCTGGAGTCATAGACTTTGCTAAGATCTTAATCAATGGGGTGATTCAGCATCATGATGCGATTGACGATACAATTGAAAAATATGTTCAGCATTGGGCAATAGATCGTCTGGCTCTCATTGATCTGAGTATATTGAGAATTGCCATTTTTGAAATTTTGTATCAAGAAGATATTCCACCTGTCGTCACGATTAACGAAGCAATAGAACTTGCGAAGCAGTTTGGTGATGATGAGTCAGGAAAATTTGTTAATGGGGTACTTGATAGCCTTCTAGGAGACGATAGGGTGGCAAGGGCATCTGGATGAATGAGAAATTAGTCACTGCACGGGTATACATCACCTTGAAGAGTGGTGTTGTTGACCCTCAAGGACTTGCAGTTGAAAATGCTCTGAAGTCACTTGAATTCAATGCAGTTGTTGGTGTTCGTGTTGGAAGGGTTGTCGAACTTGATATTGTTGGTCAGACTGAAGATCTGGTTCGTAAAGATGTTTCTGCAATGTGTGAACGTCTTTTAGCAAATCCAGTCATTGAAAATTATCATGTTGAAATCCTTTCTAAGAAAGGCACTTGAAATGCAGTTTGGTATTGTCGTCTTTCCTGGATCAAATTGTGATCACGACTGTTATTATGTTCTTGATAGTGTTCTTGGGCAGCGTGTTAAGTTTGTATGGCACAAATCTGCATCTCTAGATGGGATAGATGCAGTCATTCTTCCAGGAGGATTTTCGTACGGGGACTATTTGCGTACTGGGGCGATTGCGAGATGTTCTCCTATAATGAGGGAGGTTTTAGAGTTTTCAGCACGTGGAGGCCTTGTTTTAGGAATTTGTAATGGTTTTCAGATTCTTCTTGAGATGGGACTTCTCCCTGGGGCAATGCTTAGAAACAATTCACTTCACTTCGTTTGCCGTGATACATGTATTCGTGCCGACAATGTTGATACGCCGTTTACAAGCCGCTATTCTTCTGGGCAAGTCCTCACTATGCCGATTGCACATGGGGAAGGTAATTATTTTGCTGATGATGCAACTCTCGCAGATCTTCACAAGTTTCGACAGGTAGTATTTCAGTACTCTTCACCAGATGGAAGATTGGAGACCGAATACAATCCTAATGGTTCCTGTGATCATATCGCGGGAATTTGCAATCGTGAGCGGAATGTTCTTGGCATGATGCCCCATCCAGAACGTTGTGCAGACTCTATGCTTGGGAATGAGGATGGACAGTCCCTCTTCATCTCGATGATTGATGCACTCACCTCAGTAGCATAGTTTATTTACGACTATCCTAGGGTGTGTAATAAATGAGCTCTAGGAATCTTTCTAGTCAAATATGAAAGATAAAACTCCTTGCTTGGTGATGTGGGTAATAAGAGTCAAAACAATATGACTAGTTCTAATTGGTGCTGTCTCTAAGCTCAACAGTATGGGATAATCTTGTATGCCAGAGAGTACTTTGACAGAACGAGAATCTGACCGAGTATGTGAGTTGCTTGGGCGAGAACCTAACGAGCTTGAAATAGGTATGTTCTCAGTTATGTGGAGCGAACACTGCAGTTATAAAAGCTCAAAGCGTTATCTTAAGCGATTGCCTACTCAAGGCCCACAGGTCATTCAGGAACCAGGGGAAAATGCTGGAGCAGTCGATATTGGGGACGGGCTTGCGGCTGTATTTAAAATGGAGAGTCATAATCATCCTTCTTTTATTGAGCCTTTTCAAGGAGCTGCAACGGGTGTCGGGGGGATTCTTCGTGATATTTTTACTATGGGCGCACGCCCAATCGCATTACTTGACTCATTGCGATTTGGGTCTCCGGAGCACAAAAAAAATCAGAGGGTTATTTCAGGAGTTATAGAGGGCATCAGTGCCTATGGCAATTGCATAGGGGTGCCTACAGTTGGTGGAGACACAGTATTTAATGATATTTATGAACGCAATCCTCTTGTGAACGTTTTCTGCCTTGGGATTGCTAAGCATAGCGCTCTTATGCGTAGTCAGGCGGCTGGTGTAGGGAATTTTGTCATATATATTGGTGCGAAAACGGGGCGTGACGGGATCCATGGCGCCACGATGGCCTCGGATAGCTTTGATGATACATCTATTGGTCAACGGCCTACTGTACAAGTTGGAGATCCATTTACAGAGAAGCTTTTGATGGAAGCAACGCTTGAACTTGTTGATCAAGGTTTGTTGGTTGGAGTACAAGATATGGGTGCTGCGGGCTTGACTGGTGCATCAAGTGAAATGGCAGGTGGAGCGGGCACAGGTATCGAACTAAATGTAGAGATGATTCCCAAGCGTGAGCAAGGCATGACTCCTTACGATGTAATGTTGTCAGAATCTCAAGAGCGCATGTTATTGGTGGCGGAACCAAAACATGTCGATGATGTGTTAGCAATATGTGCTAAATGGGATGTTGATGCAGCTGTGATTGGTAAGGTTACCGATGACGGAATGCTTAGAATTCTTGATTCAGATAGCGTTGTAGCAGAAATTTCTGCACAGGCGCTTACTGATGAGGCTATCTCTGTTGAACGTCAATCTTCACCTCCCCATTTTCAGGAAACGTTACAGGGACTCAATTATGATTTAATGTCACTTCCAAGAGATTTTACAAGTGTATTGCTTGAACTTTTAAGCTCCCCAAACTTATCTAGTAAAGCGTGGATATATGAACAATATGATTTTATGGTTCGTACTAATACAATTATTGGTCCTGGAGCAGATGCTGCTTTACTGCGTATTAAGGGAACATCAAAAGCTCTTGCAATTACCGTAGATGGCAACTCGTTGTATTGCCTTCTCAATCCATATGTTGGTGGGACAATTGCTGTTGCAGAAGCAGCTAGAAACCTTGCTTGCGTTGGAGCAAGTCCTCTTGGTTTAACTGATGCGTTGAATTTTGGAAATCCAGAGCGCTCTGAAACTCTGTGGCAATTGGAGCTCGTTATTGAGGGCCTTGCTGATGCGTGTCGGGCACTTGATATTCCAGTCGTAAGTGGGAACGTTAGTCTATATAATGAAACCAATGGAGTTTCTGTTTATCCTAGCCCAATGATTGGTATGGTGGGTCTTGTCGAGTCTCTTGAACATACCATAAATCAGTATTTTGAGACTGATGGAGATATAATTCTTTTGCTTGGGGAAACTTATGATGAACTTGGTGGTAGTGAGTATGTACGAGTGATTCACCATCGTGAGCAAGGTATTCCACCACGCCTTTCGCTTGAAAGAGAGAAGTCTCTTCATATATGCCTCCGGAAGGCGATCAAAAGTAAAATGCTTTGCTCCGCTCATGATTGTGCAGAGGGAGGACTTGTTGTAGCGATTGCTGAATCATGTATTTCGAGGCCTTTGGGGCCTATAGGAGCGTCAATTACACCTGCTGCTCCCGATATGCGTATTGATGCATTTTTGTTTGGAGAGACACAGTCACGGGCTATTGTGACTGTGCAACATTCTAATCTTGAGAAGGTAAAAGATATTGCACGGGGGGAAGGCGTTCCTGTAAGAGAAATTGGAGTTGTCGGAGGGAAAACATTGCAAGTGGGTGCACCTGATTCGGAAAAATTGTGGATTGATGTAGACGTGGACCTTATGTATAAAGCATGGACTCAGAGATAATGGAAAAACTATTTTCAGAAAATGATGGGCCGGATCGCTTTCGTGATCAATGCGGAGTGGTAGGGGTGTTCGGGCATAAAGAAGCTGCCAATATAACTTATTTGGGTCTGTATGCATTGCAACATCGTGGGCAAGAAAGTTCAGGAATTGTATCAACCGATGGGAGAAAGTTTCACCAGCAGAAAGGGATGGGGCTTGTCGCCGACGTTTTCACAAAGGATCAATTAAAAAAACTTCCTGGAGATGCTGCAATTGGGCACAATCGTTATTCTACGAGCGGTGCTAGTGAGATAAGTAATGCTCAACCAGTTGCGGTAAACTTTGCATTTGGAAACCTTGCTTTGGCGCATAACGGAAATTTGCTCAATTCAGAGATGATTCGGAGTGAGCTTGAAGCATATGGCGCAATCTTTCAGTCTGGTATTGATAGCGAAGTTATCATTCATTTGATTGCGCATTCTCGTGGAAGCACCATGCTTGACAGGGTTGTGGATGCTCTTCAACAAGTTCGTGGAGCATTTTCTTTGGTTATTCTCACTGATGATGGTTTATTTGTTGCGCGAGATCAGTATGGTATTCGTCCCTTGTCACTAGGAAAATTGAAGAATGCGTGGATTGCCGCTTCAGAGACTTGTTCATTTGATCTGATTGGGGCTGAATTTGTGCGCGATGTTGAACCTGGAGAACTTGTTTGGATTCACGGAGGTGGCGTCAATTCTTACTATCCATTTCCTAAAACAGACCCAGCAATGTGTGTTTTTGAATATGTCTATTTTTCTCGACCTGATAGTGTAGTGGATGGCCATAGTGTCTATTCGATTCGGAAAGAGCTTGGTAGGCGGTTAGCTAAGGAATCATTAATTGACGCTGATATAGTTATTGCAGTTCCAGATTCTGGAGTTCCTGCAGCGATTGGGTATGCAGAAGCTTCTGGCCTCCCATTTGAAACAGGGCTTATACGAAATCATTATGTTGGCAGAACATTCATAGAGCCTGAACAGGAAATTAGACATTTTGGTGTTAAAGTGAAATTGAACGCGATACATGATGTGTTGGATGGGAAGCGCGTTATTGTTGTTGATGACTCGCTTGTACGAGGTACAACAAGTCGTAAAATTGTGAAAATGATTAGGCAAGCTGGTGCGAAGGAAGTTCATTTAAGAATTTCATCCCCCCCTACACTATCTCCGTGTTTTTATGGGATTGATACACCTACAAAGGCTGAATTGATTGCCTCAACTCACACAGAGAAAGAAATCAGACGTTATATCACTGCTGATAGTCTTTCCTATTTAAGTCTCGAAGGTATGCTGGACGCCACTCCTGGAAAACCATCTGGCTATTGTGCCGCATGTTTTAGTGAGCGCTATCCAATTGTATTTGATGGTTTTGATGAGAAGCAACTTGCACTTTTTGAATCAGTAGAAGTGGCATCTGATAATGCGCATTCTGCTGTTGAGCCTACTGATACCTCTTCTGCTACAAACGTGCCATCGCAAAAAAGATAAACTAACGGCATACAAATGACATTTGGTCTGAAGGGCAAGATCATTTCTGCAATGCTTGCTATTGGAGCGCTCCCTCTCTCCCTTGGGATGTATTTTGCGTATCAACAGGGAACTGATCAGCTTGAATCTGTTATCGGTACAAGCTTTGAAGCACTTTCAACTGAGACCGCAGACAAAATTGATATGGTTGTCAATGAGGAAATTGCTAGACACGCTCAATTTGTGTCCAACTCTCTTTTGATTTCTCTGGTTAGAGATCAGCTTTTTACACAAAACGCTCGTTATCATGTTCTTGACGATCAAGGAGTTGAAAATTTGTTAGCAACAACTCAAGACCAATGGAAAGTGGGCGCTGGAAATGTCGTACATAGTATTACAGGTGGACAAGTAGCAGATCTTCTTCGACGTTTTATTTCAAGTGCTCGCCGTGGCGGAGCTGTTGGTGGAGGTGGAAGCACTCACGCGTTATTTATCACGGATTCGCGTGGGGCATTACTTGCGAGTATTAACCGCTATCCAGAATATTCAAATGCTCACACCCAATGGTGGCAACATGCCTATGATGCTGGACGTGGCCGAGTTCACCTAGGCGATGTGAAGCTTGATCCCAAACTTGATGAATATGTCATTCTCCTATCAACTCCAATTATGGATTTAACTGAGACAAGCGTTTTGGGCATTGTGCACCGTGTGTACGATGTTAGTGATTACTTTCAACCTCATACTTACCCTACGAGGTTTGGAAAGTCTGGACATGTCATGCTTGTCGATTCTGAAGGGATTGTAATTAGTTGTCCGATTCTTCCCACTGGAGCATCGGTCGATGATCGAGAGCTTGTACGTGCTTCAACGGTTGCCCATGCAGGTTGGGTTAAGGCATCGAGTGATGGTCATGGCGGTGCTGAAATATCAATTCTCGGACATTCCCCATTAGAAGGGGTTAATCGTATGGCGAGTCAGCTTGGGACTCGTCAGTGGCATACTATGGCATGGCAGGCCTCTGAAGAGTTATTCGCACCAATGAATAGATTGTTTCTTTGGACTGCCTCAATTGGGATCTTGGCTATGGGGTTGCTGGGGGGGTTGGGGTACTATGCAGCTTCTCGGATTGTTACCCCAATACGAAGGTTACAAGTAAGTGCGCTACGAATTGCAAAGGGAGAATTGCATGAGCCTATTGTTATCAAGACAGGTGATGAGATAGAGCAGCTGGCAGACGACTTTAATAGTATGAATAATCAATTACAAAAGGCTTTTTCTGGCCTTGAACTTAAAGTTGAAGAAAAAACTCGGGAGGTTATGCATCTTAAGGAATACAATGAAAAAATTCTGATGAGTGTTCCAGATCTTATTCTGATTATGACTGACGATGGAACAATAGAGTATGTGAACCTTGCATTTGAGGCTATAGTTGCTCAAAAAAATACTGAAATAGTTGGGAAAAACTTTTTTGATGTACTGGCAGATGACAAGGAAGGTATTGAGTACGTTCGTGGTGAAATTGAGAGACTTTCAAAAGGTGAAGATTCTCGGCGATTTACTGAAGAAGCTGTGAGGAGAAGACCCGGCCCTCTTGCTGGGCCTTTAATGGCAGATCCTCTAGATCCTTCGAAGGAAGAACCTCAGCCTGATAGACACTATCGTGAAGTTGCCATTGCACATCGGTTTTTTCAGTGCGAATGTTTTCGAGTCATTATGCCTGGGGAAGGGACAGAACGAATTGGTTTGGCAATGAGGGATATTACTGAGGAGAGAAATCTCCAGGAAGATTTAATACGTGCAGAAAAGTTAGCAGGGTTGGGAACTCTCACAGCGGGTATTGCGCATGAATTGAATAATCCACTGTTTGGAATTATGGGGCTTGCAGAAATTATTCGAGATGATGATGATCCAGAAAACTATAAGAAAAATGCGGATGATATTGTGTCGCATTCACGGCATATGAGTTCGGTTATCAAGACATTTTCCGGTTATGTGCGTAAGGGGGAAACTGACGAACTCGTGTTAGTTGATATTAATAAAAAATTAGACGATTCATTTAAAATGGCAGAGATGGGTATGGTCGCAAACGATATTCAGCTTGAGCGTCATTATGGGTCTATTCCCTTTGTAATGGCTAAACCTGATGAAATTCAGCAGGTGTTTGTTAATATTATTAAGAATGCAATTCAAGCGATGGATGGTAAAGGACATCTTCGATTATCATCATCGGAAAAAAATGGCAGTGTAATGGTTGCTATTCATGATTCTGGACCAGGAATCCCAAAAGAATATGTGTCGCGACTATTTGATCCTTTTTTTACAACCAAAACACAAGGTGAAGGAACGGGACTGGGGTTAACAATTGTGTACAAAATTGTTAAAAAGTATAACGGTGATATTCAACTCGATACTGAAGAGATACACGGTACAAAGTTTGTACTTACCTTTCCGGCTGGGGAAGTAAACAAGTTCAGCAACAAAGGGAGATGAAAATGGCCTTAGGAATGCATGTCAAGGAAACAAAGGGGCGAGTGTTAGTAATTGATGATGAGTCAGAGGTCAGACGGATTATTCGGTTTGCCCTCGAAAAACAAGGCTATGATGTTGTTGAGGCGCCGGATGGAGAAAAAGCGATCGAAGTGATACGTGCTGGAGATAACCCTCTTTTGACAGATGTGATTATATGCGATGTTCGAATGCCGAAAATTAATGGTGTCGAGGCTATTGCCTTTTTCAGAGAGCAATTCCCCTCTGTGCCTATTATTGTTTTGACTGGTTATCCTGATATGCAGTTAGCAACTTCCTTTATTAAACAAGGCGTTGTAGAGTATTTGGTTAAACCCGTCGAGAAAGAAAAACTTGTTGAAGTAGTTGATAAGGCAATGTCAAATCGTAACCTAACAGGAGGGTAGTCAGTTTCGTGTGCTATAGTAACTTAATGGAGATGGTCTAGAAGGCCAAGCACCTCTTGCGTAATATCCCGGTATGTTGGAAAAGCATACTTTCGTGGTCCGTCGTCTTGTTATATGCCGCCGCAATTTTTTTTATATCATCTCAGCCGAGCGTTCTAATTGAAGAAGTTTTTATAATTTCTGGTATTGACAAGGTTTTTCACGTACTTGTATATGCGACTTTTAGCCTTTTAGTTTATTGGGCAATTGGATGTTCTTTTCCAAACGTATTACTGAGAACAAGATGCAGCTTCTCTATTATCGTCTCAGTTCTCTATGGTATCTCAGATGAGGTTCATCAGGTATTTGTCCCAATGCGTCATGGTGACCCATTTGATGTTCTTGCAGATGCTGTTGGGGCTATTTCTGCTATCATCGTGTTACGAGCTATCGTGACATCTTCACACGTTAGTGCGGCGGGAGTTGAAAAATGACAATTAACCCAATTGTTATATAAATGGAGAGAGCTATGAAAAAAGAAGCCACGTCATCGGTAGCAGTTTTTGTTTTTGCATTGTTATGTCTTTTTGTTGTTGTGGGATGTGGTGATGGTGAGAGTGATAGTATGCTTTCCGAACCTATATCAGCAACTGCTCCTGCCCAATCAAATGCTTCCAATGATCCTCCACCAGGATTAGATCCTGACTTGCCCGTTAATGGACCTGTAACCATGGAAGAGAAACCGATTCCGTTTACGCTAACCAGTACAGCGTTTTCGAATGGAGAGGTGATTCCATCAGAGCATGTATGTAATGACCGTGGAGGCGCAAATGTGTCTCCACCATTAGCGTGGGATTATGCCCCCGAAGGTGCGATGTCGTTTGCGTTGATTATGGATGATGAAGTGCCTCCATGCGGGGCTGGATCTGCCGCCTGTAAGCATTGGCAGGTCTACAATATTCCGCTGGATGTTACGTCGTTGGATAAGGGGCAAAATGTTGAGGAAATTACTGGAGTTACTCAAGGGGTCAATTGGAATGGGACGAGTAACTATACCGGACCATGTCCACCCAACCCTCATACCTATAACATTACATTATTTGCATTAGACGCTTCTATGGATCCTGTTGAAGAAGGTACCCCATTAACTCGTAGCCAATTTAAGAATAATTTTGAAGATAGTATTCTCGATTCCGTGACTTTGACCGGTACATTTGC
This sequence comes from uncultured Nitrospiraceae bacterium, assembly GCA_964463965.1. GTDB lineage: Bacteria > Nitrospirota > Nitrospiria > Nitrospirales > UBA2166 > UBA2166. The sequence goes on from CAYXED010000006.1 coordinate 88,489, forward strand.
TCCGTAGGGTTCTACTATATGCCTTGAAAAAGTATAGGGATTAATTAATCTTTTGTGTTTTGTTTTGGATATAGTGCCTTGTTCATTGCATTTCGACCAAGAAGGGTGAGGCCGAGGGAAAATATAAGAGCAACGGGAACAAATAGGCCTGTAGCAAGTGCGGCATCTCTTATCCAACCAATATTTTGAAATGCAGAAAAGATATAGTTAGCTAAGCTAGTCACATAGTATGAGATTATAATAAACGATAGACTTTCAACTGTACGTTGCAAAATAGCTTGTCGTTTTGTCGTTTGATCCATGCTTACAAGTAATGTAATGTTTTGTCGTGCAAGAAGTAACTCGATGCGAGCACGGATAATAGAAATGGTTCCTTCAATTGCGGAATTCATTGCATCGATTCGGCGCATGAGTTGTTTGTATCCATCTGCAATTCCGGTAATTCGTCCCACTACATACTCTGAGATTGGTCGATAGGGTGGCATTGGCTGTTCCTGAATAGACTGAATAGTTACTTTTAGAATGCTCTCATATGGTACCGCCGCAGAAAGCTGGTATCGCATGGCTTCTGCCAGGCGGCTTACCTCAACATAATCAGCTGTCAGTTCTGTCATCCATTCGTCAAGTGCGGTAGCCGTTGAGGTAGGGAGTTGTTCAGATATTCTTCCTTTTTTAATCAAGTGATGGCGTTCAAATTCGTGAATCTCATCGATAGCTTCTGAAAAGCTGCGAAGAGGCCGAAGGATTAGATGCGTGTAGTTTTCAAGTGTGGTAATTCCATCAATTAGTTGATTAAGGTTTTGGGTAAGTGGTGGGGCTGATTGTGAATATATTAAATAGCGCTCGCGTTGGTTTGCATCTTCGACAAAACTTGTAATCACAGAAATATTCTCATTACAGATATGGCCACCATATAAAAATTGTCCTGGAATCAGTTTCTGTATCTCATCAGCACTATATTCAGGATGTATTGTGACGACGATATCAAGGGAAGTAATTTGCTCTCCAAGAGGACACAGTGGAAAATGGTAATCTGAAAATGTAATCTCGCCGAATGTAGGTTGTATTTCCTTATTGTTAATGATGTGCCAAATCTGGTATGTGTAGTATTCAGTATGAGCTTCCCATACCACGATAAGCCTGTCTCCAGCGTCAGAGAATTTTTCCCCGTAACCAAATTTCTCTTCGATGACCACATCATTGTCTGAAATGTCTAGGCATTGCAGAACATAACGAAACTCATCCTGGCTCTGTCGGCGTTCAATTGGGGGATTGCTCATATGGTGTGCTATATGATGAATATGCGCTGGCATATCCATCAATTCAGTCAAAAGTTTTTTAGGTTGATGGTGCACGAGGCTAAAAAAGTCGTTTTCGTGTGCTATGTCATTCATGTCAAAGGGCGTTGTCATAAAAACCGCCTCCTATGGAATGAGTTTTAGAAGGTCCGTAATCGCAATATTTTTTAGATAGGTTCGTGTTGGGCGTTTACACAGGATACGAACCTGTTCCGACTGAAGTTGACCAACTTGACATTCCCATCTGTTTTTTCCTAAGGCATTTAAACGCTTCTCTAACAGGGAGTCTTGTGGATTCTTTAAGGTTACTACTTGATATTCCCATGTACCAATGCGCTGAATTTCGTCTCGTGCCCTTTCGAGTATATCGTCTGGGATTTTGATTTTTTCTCCAGCATCGATTGCATGTTTATATAACTGGAGTAATTCTTCATATGTTGTTGGAGAGTGTTGAGGGAGGGGAGGATGGCTCTCGTCAGCGTAAGCGGACGAACCGGACATTATAACAATTATGAAAATAAATCCTCTAAGTATCATTTGTTTCACATGATGATTAGTTAATAATAGCATGCTCAAAAAAACTTTGTAGAAATAATACGGTTATTTGACCCTCATGTACGCACAAGATACTATGACAGAGGATAATTTGTTATGGCAATCGATTCAACTGAAGCTGTAGAACTGAATCCTTCTGGGGATATCACCTCTAGTGTTATCTGGTTACATGGGTTGGGTGCAGATGGACATGATTTTGAATCTATTGTTCCTGAGTTAGGGGTTCTTGAAACGCATGGGGTTCGATTTGTGTTTCCGCATGCTCCACATATACCTGTTACCCTCAATGGTGGGATGGTGATGCGTGCTTGGTATGATATTCGTGATGGGGATTTAGTAAACCGTGAGGATTCTGTGGGGATTAGACAGTCATCCCAAAAGGTGCATGCGTTGATCAAGAGGGAAATTGAAGATGGCAGAGATCCACAACGTATTGTACTAGCTGGGTTTTCCCAAGGTGGTGCGGTGGCTCTTCATGCTGGCTTGCGGTATGAAGAGAGGCTTGCTGGAATTCTTGCACTTTCAACATATTTGCCTCTGTTGGAAGACTTGGAATTTGAAGCTCACCCCCAAAATGAAGGTGTGCCCGTTTTTATGGCTCATGGAAGCGAGGATCCTATCATACCGTTGATGCGTGCAGAACGGTCTAAGGCAGCATTGGAGGCTCGTGGGTACCCTGTTGAATGGCATAATTATACTATGCAACATTCTGTTTGTATGCAAGAAGTGCAACATATTGCAGCATGGCTTAGATGTGTTCTTGCATGAGAAAGTCTGTGCAGCCATTTATACGCTTATTTCAAGCCTGCTAGTCTTTTGGCGTAATTTTTCTTGCAATTGTAATAAATCCAGTATGTGCCACCATGCGGTGGTCTGGTCTCACACTTCTTCCTGCGACGTTCCAGGTTCGTACTAAAACTTCAACGGTCTCAACCATTGTGAAGATAGCTTCCTGATTGAGCGCGTCTACTGTGGTAACTATTTGGGGAACAGTTGGTACAAAACTCAGGAAAATTCCTCCTGAGCGAAGGATTTTCGCTGCATGAGGAATAACTTTCCATGGTTCAGGAAGGTCTAGTACAACGCGATCAACGTTGACTTCATTTATGCCTTCATACACATTGTTGTGGATTAACGAAAGGTTAGGAGTAGGTCCAAGGTAGCGCGCGATGTTTTTCGTTGCAATTTTAAGAAAGTCTTCCCTAATTTCATGAGAAATGACCTGGCCTGTCTCACCCACAGCTCGAAGTAAGGCCATTGTTAAAGCGCCAGAGCCGCATCCAGATTCAAAGACAGTAGCCCCTGGATAAATGTCAGCCCACATGACAATTGTAGCGAGATCTTTTGGATAAAGAATTTGAGCTCCACGGGGCATTTTTACTATGTAGTCTGAAAATGTTGCGTGGATTGCGAGCATCTTTGTGCCACGAGATAGTGAGACCATAGTTCCGTCTGCTTTTCCAATCAATTCATCATGAGGAATAGTTTCTCCGCTGTGTTGGAATGTATCGCCTGGTTTTAACGTCAGAGCGTAATGACGGTTTTTACGATCTACCATGTGAATTTGTTGACCGTTTTCCATTATTCTCATAGGGCTCACTCAATCTATTAGGACGATTTAAATACGATATTTGATTGGTGACGATAATACTTTGTAAGGACTGTATTTGAAGTTACTGCAATGCTGGAAAACATTATTGCCTCATATACTTCTCTTTTAGTGATCTTAGGGGTGATGTTAGGGTCGTATTCATCAATTGAGTTTGCAGTATGTCTGAGAGTTTTGATAGCAAGCAGAATTGGCCATAGGCAGCCAAGACGTAGTCGTATGCAGTTTCGTGGAATTTTTAGCGTGTATTCCCATCCCGCCTCAAGGTGGTCTATGGCAAGATTGATAAGGTCATTAAGAATGGGACGAGAAGCACGAAAGCCATCTCTTGTAAGTAAATCTTTGGGAGATAATTTATGCTGCTGAAGCAGAGAGTTGGGAATGTAACAGCGTCCTTTTCTTAGGTCGTTAGAAATATCCTTCAATATATTTGTCAATTGAAGGCCTTTCCCAAATCGAATGCCTCTCGCGGACATTTTTTCTATGTCCCACTGATGTAATGAAGGGATATGGGCTGTACTGAGATTTGTCCAAAACTCTCCAACGCAACCGGCTACATGGTAGGTGTATAAGTCAAGCGCTTCCAATGTGGGTAACGCGGTAATCTGGGATGATGATGGGGGAGGAAAGATAGTAATATCCATGTTCATTCCGTTGATTAATGTAAGCATGAGAGTATTGATCTTATTTTGGTCGTCTTTTGATAAAGTCTGAAATAATGCAAAACATTCATGAAGTCTTGTGAGTAAAATAATGTCTGCTTTAATTGTTTTATCAAAATTGAGGGCGTTGTGTATCGAAATTAAATCCTGTGGCGATCGCCCTGGAGTTTCAAATTGGGCCTTAAGAATATCTAGGCAGTGTTGTCTTTTCGATATATCAATTTGATCTGTATCAGCAATTGTATCTGCTGCACGTGCGAAAAGGTATGCGAGTCCCACTTGAGTGCGTATAGAACTAGGTATTATGGAAAGCGTTAGATAGAAAGAACGGGATACGCTCTTAAGAAGATTACCTAACAGAGATTTTTCTAGATGACCGTTAATGATTGCACCCTATGATAGAATGAGGAAGCCGGGCAGTATTTGTGGGAGTATTTACTGCGATTGCACCTACGATTGGGACTTGGATACAATGATGGTAGTGATATTGTTTACGATGGTCTGGGGTATATAAGTGTAGACGGAAGAATATTAGGTTGTTATGGATACGAAACGGATGGTCTGTTGCAGATGTCAAGGTTATATGATGGTTGAGCGACACTATACGCGTATTAACCGACGTATATATGCGCGGTGTTTGAATTGTGGTTTTTGGTTGGATCTTGCTGACATTCTGAGGTTTTTTCATAAAGTTATTGATAGTGGTATGAAACGTTTGCATGAGCCCGCTGATGCAATTGATAGATTGTAGATTTATCAAAATATAAAAAACCAGCATACAATGGCATGTTTCAAGTTTGATGTAAATAAATCGATATCGTTAATGATGCTAACTGTACTATGAAAACTCTAGATCTGCCTTTGTCAATCGTGTTTTTTTGTTGTGTTGGTTTAGTTGGAGTGGGCGGGTGCCAAACGGTTGACTCAACTATTTATACTGTAAATCAACCTCATCAAGTTAGCCAATATGTTGCTCTTGGCGATAGCATTTCAACAGATGATTATCCTGGACCTGATCGTGGTGCTGTGTCGCTTTTTTATTTGAATGATGATGAGCGTTTTCCTGAGTTTCAGGATAAAGACCTTATGGCTCTAAATGCTGGCATTCAATTTACACTTGCTGCGAGTAATGGGGCAACGACTGAAACCGTTCTGCACGCACAGCTGTCAAGTTTGCCTCCAAGTTCTCCTGGAATTACACTAGTCACTCTCACGATTGGAGGGAATGATTTGCTGCGGGCAATTCATGGGACTCCACAGCAGATGAGCACTTACACTACAAAAATAGTAAAAAATATTGATCGAATTATAACTATTGTACAAACAATGTACCCAAGTTCTCTTGTTTTGTTGGGGACGATCTATGATCCCACTGATGGGGTAGGTGATCTTTTTGAGCCAGGGCAACGATTACCCGATGCGCTTGAAATGCTTGATACTATCAATGTGCATATTCGATCGTTTGCTAGGCTGCCTCGTATTTATCTTGTCGATATCCACAAGCATTTTCTTGGGCATGGTTCGCATCATGCAGATATTGACAACCCATATTTTAGTAAGGATGATTCAACGTATTGGTTCACTTCAACAATTGAACCAAATGAACGCGGCGCTTCTGAAGTTCGCCGTTTATTTTGGGAGGCTTTGCAGCGTGGTTTAGTAGATTTGAAAGATGTTAAAGAGTAACAACCACTGTAATATCAAATTGCTAATGGGTACCTATTTTAGGACCAACTTTTGACTGCTATATGGTTTAAGTTATGACTAGAAATCTTGTGTTTGGTTTAACAAAGGTAACTCTTGTGGGGACTGCGCATGTTTCTAAAGCGAGTGCAGATCTTATCGCCGAAATGATTTCTACTGGCGAGTATGACTGTATTGCTGTAGAGCTCTGCAGTGACCGATATAGAAACTTATTTGACGATACCGCTTGGAAAAACTTGGATATATTCCAAGTGCTTCGGAGGCGTCAAGCTGGTATGCTACTACTAAGTTTAGCTATTTCTTCATATCAGAGTCGATTAGCACATAGATTTGGCATTGAGGCAGGACAAGAGTTTAGAATTGCCATTGCTGAAGCGCAGCAGCGAGGGTTGAGGTTAGAACTCATTGATAGAGATGTTCGAACTACTCTTAGTCGTGTAGCGGTAAGAGTAAGGTGGTGGCAGAAAATAACCATTCTCTCAGGGTTACTAGGATCAGCCTTCAGTCGTCAGGAGATTGAAGAAGAACAAATTGAAGAGTTAAAACAAGGTGACATGCTCAAAGCAGTAATGGAAGAATTTGGAACAGCATTTCCTGGAATTCGTGAGGCACTTATTGACGAACGAGACACGTATATGACTGGTAAACTTGAAGCTCTTGCAGTTGGTACATCACCTCCTCAGCATATTCTTGCGGTTGTTGGTGCCGGGCATGTTTCTGGTATGGAATTGTGTGCTGCTGCTCCGCCTAATGCGGAGAGGATGGAGGCATTGTGTGAAGTGCCTCCAAAAAGTCAGGTTGGTTTATACATTGGTTGGGGTATTGTGGCAGTTATTTTGTCGGCATTTATAGTAGGGTATTCACGCTCTCCAGAACTTGGTTTATCTATGATGCTGACTTGGGTTTTAGTTAATGGGACACTTTGTGCTCTTGGGGTTCTGATCGCACGAGGACATCCATTGACAGTTTTATCAGGGTTTTTTGCAGCACCGTTGACGTCATTAAATCCAACTATTGGTGCTGGAATGGTGACTGGGGCGGTCGAGGCGTGGATTCGGAAACCCAAAGTGGCCGAATTTGAATCTCTTCGTGCTGATTTAACTCAGATTAAAAAATGGTGGACAAATGGCGTTTCTCGTGTTTTGCTCGTTTTTTTCTTTGGAACACTTGGATCTGCACTAGGCACGTATATTGCGGGAGCAAAAATTGTTAGTGATCTATTTTAACTAGGTTTTTCTGGACTTATTGTAATGTTTAGAAGGCTTCTTGTGAGGTATGACGTTACCGAGTGAGCCAAAAGCTGATCATTGGCGTACTAGTTTCTGGACGGGGTACGAATTTACACAAAATTCTTGATGATGCTCAGTCAGGGGAGCTGAATGTGAAGGTTGCTGTTGTGATTAGCAATCGGGAAAAGTCTGAGGGTCTTTTGAGGGCTCGTTCTCGTGGTGTGCCTGCAGTTTTCCTTGACCCAAAAAAATATCAAACAACACAAGAATATGATGCAGCCATTCTTGAAACCCTGAGGAAGTATGAGGTTCAGCTTGTAGTGCTGGCGGGTTATATGAAGATTGTGTCGTTTGTATTGATTGCCGCATATCGCAATCGTATGATGAATATTCATCCGTCACTGCTTCCCTCATTTCCTGGGCTACATGCCCAGCGACAAGCCTTAGAGTATGGAGTTAAAAAGGCAGGATGCACGGTGCATTTTGTTGAGGAAGATGTTGATGCAGGTCCTATTATTCTTCAATCAACCGTTTCAGTTGAATATGACGATACCGAAGAGACTTTATCCACACGAATCCTTGAGCAAGAACATATAATTTTACCTAGAGCTCTGCAGCTTTATAGCGAAGGCCGGATAAAGGTAGTTGGACGTTGTGTGGAAATTAGTCAAATATGACCGATTTTCTTATGGGCTGATTTTTGTTATTTGTTCCATGGTATAAAACAGCAAATAATGATAAGGGGCTTAGGTTGTAAATAGTAACTCGCTTTAAAAATGTGGGGGGTTAGCTCAGTTGGGAGAGCGCCAGAATCGCACTCTGGAGGTCGTGGGTTCGACTCCCATACCCTCCACCATTTAAATGTAGATGCACATATGACCTCTTGACCCTCTTTTTTTATTTTTGTTAGTATCCTACCCGTTGTTTTTTTCACTATCTTCAAAAAGGGGTTCTTTATTTTGTGATAAGCGCTTTTGCGCCGTGAAGAAAATATAAGGCAGTAGTGATGATGTCAAAATCAATGGTAGAGGCACGTGACTTGTATAAGAATTTTGGAGAGACGTGTGCAGTTTCTGGGGTATCATTTTCTGTGCCAATTGGACAGATCGTGGGGTTTCTTGGGCCAAATGGAGCGGGGAAGACAAGTACCCTTCGAATGCTTGCAGGGTATTTAGAGCCGAGCAAAGGACAGGCTATTATTGATGGAGTAGCAGTTGGTGATGATCCCTTAGCTGCAAGGAAGAAAATTGGTTATCTTCCAGAAAACTGCCCACTATACGATGACATGATGGTGTTAGATTTTCTCCATTTTGTTGCTGAGCTTCGCATGATTCCTCCATCTCGGCAAAATGAAAGGCTGCGCCCAATTTGTGATCGGTGTGGGATCTCTCCAGTTTTGGGAAAAGACATTGGGCAATTGTCAAAAGGTTATAGACAGCGCGTGGGACTTGCACAGGCAATCATTGGAGATCCTGCCCTTCTCCTTCTTGATGAACCCACATCTGGCTTAGACCCAAATCAGATTCTTGAAATACGAGCGTTAATCAGGGAGCTTGGGAAAGAAAAGACAGTGATTTTGTCAACACATATCTTGCCTGAAGTGCAGGCATCCTGTGATCGCGTTATCATTATTTCGGATGGGAAATTAGTTGCTGACGATACCCCAGATGCTTTGATGACCAGGGGTACAGCTTCCCGTGTCACTCTCCTGTTTGGTCCGTCAGTTGATGTCTCAAGAGACTCTCTAAAGATTCAAGAAACTTTAGCCAATATTTCTGTGGTACGTAGTGTGTCTTCACGAGTTAATGAAAGTGAGAGTACGGTTGGGTTTTCTGTTGACGTAGATGGTGAGGCCGATCCTCGCTCGGTGTTGTTTAAGGCGATAGTAGCACACGGTTTCCCTCTTTTAGAAATGCATCGCGAACAGGTTAGTTTGGAAGAGACTTTTCGTCAGTTGACCAGAGGTGTGGATGAAAATGAGGCTAGCGCATGATATTTTTTTACCGTACCTTTAGTATTGCCAAGCGTGAATTTCAAAGTTATTTCAATTCTCCTATTGCCTATATAGTGATCAGTGTTTTTTTGCTTTTAGCTGGATGGTTTTTCTTTACTCCACTCTTTCTTATTGGACGCTCGAGCCTTCGTGGGTTCTTTTCATTTGCCCCAGCACTGTTCATTGTGTTTATTCCCGCCATCACTATGCGGCTAATTGCGGAGGAGCTTAAAACTGGAACCTTGGAGTGGTTGAGCTCTATGCCACTACGAGACTTTGAAATGGTTTTGGGAAAATTTCTTGCCTCTCTTGCTTTAATTGGAGTTGCCTTGGTTTTTACTATTCCATATCCAATTTCTGTGGAAATGATTGGGACACTCGATTGGGGTCCAGTAATTGGAGGGTATTTGGGGCTTCTTTTGCTTGCGGGAGCACTTCTTTCTGTGGGGATGTTTGCTTCAAGTTTAACTGAAAACCAAATTGTTGCATTCATCATTGGTGTGACGTTTTGTTTCATTTTCTACATACTAGACAAAGTAACTTTTTTCTTGCCAGAGTACCTTGGAGCAATATTTCAATATCTCTCAGTCGATTATCATTTTCGGAATATTGCCAGAGGGGTCATTGATACGCGGGATATTCTTTTTTACTTTGGGATGATCATAATTGGTCTTTTCCTCACTGTGGAGTCTGTAAGACGACGTCATGCCTAGATCGCCGTTGGCATTAGGTAGTACAAAAGGTATTGGTGATCGCACTAGTTATGCGTTTGCTGTTATTGGTATTGTCGTTCTTGTCAATATTTTGGGAGTGGGCTGGTTTATGCGGGCTGATTTGACAAAAGATGGGCTTTATTCTCTTTCTGAGGCATCGAGACAAACGGTTGAGTCTCTTCAGGATCCTATATCAATTCGAGCATATTTTACTTCAGATCTTCCGGCTCCATACTCTTCAAATTCACGGTATGTAAAGGATTTGCTTGACGAGTATGCTACGTATTCCAATGGCATGTTGCAGTATGAGTTTATTGACCCTCTTAAGGCAGAGACGGAAGAAGATAAACTGAAGCGTAAAGAGGTTAAACAGGATATTTTTGGCCGCTCTGTTCGCGAGCGAACGACAAAAGAATTTGAGCTCTTGAGTTTGGGTATTCCTTCAGTACAGATTCGTGTTAACGAAGGTGATAAACTTGAGGTAAAACAGGCTTACATGGGGATTGTATTACGGTATGGGGATAAACATGAGGTTATTCCTCTGGTACAAAATACTTCTAACCTTGAGTATGATTTAACCTCTCTGATCAGGAAACTGGTGAGATTGGATACGCCAGTGGTTGGCTTTATTACTGGGCATGGTGGGCCAGATTTACGACAGGACCTTGGAAGGACCTATGGTCTCATTGAGGAACTTTATGATGTTGAAGAGATTAATCTTGCTGAAGAACCAAATATTCCTGATAGCGTTGATGGGATTATTGTTGCAGGTGCGGTAACACCATTTAACGATGCAGAGCAACGTGCTATTGATCAGTTTATTATGACTGGAAAAGGTGCAGCATTTCTTCTTGATCGAGTAATAGTTGATGTGGGAACACTTGACATTCAAAACGCTGACCACGAACTTGATACCTTACTTCAAAGCTATGGGGTAAAAATTGGAGATGGTTTGGTGTTGGATGTTGAGTCTTCAATGGTTAATGTGTCTCGCCAGCAGGGTTTTATGCAGATTACTCAACCTGTTCCATACCCATACATTCCTGTGTCAAAACAACTGGACCCTGAGCATCCATTAACACGAGGCCTAATTACTGTTGCTTTTCCATTTATGAGCCCATTAGAAAGTGTCCAATCGGAACTCTCTAAGGCTACTATTGATATGCTTGTAACCTCATCTGAAAAAAGTTGGATTAGGGAAAAACCTTTTAATATCTCACCCATGCAGCAATGGGGAGTTGAGGATGATGATTTCAAAGGTAAACAGAATCTTGTTGCAATTATCTCTGGGCAGCTTAAAGCTGCGTTTGATCAAGACAAAGATTCAAATGTTCTCAATAACTCTGATGATCCAGTAATATCATTTCGTGCAGAAACTAATGACGCAAGAGTTGTAGTGATTGGAGGCTCTGCATTGCTCCGAGATCAGTATACATCGGAATCTAATCAAGTTTTTATTCTAAATTTGCTTGATTGGATGCTCTTGGATGATGCATTGTTATCAATTCGTACTCGAGGGTTAACGGTTGCGCCTCTTGATGAAGTGTCTGACACGACGCGTAATGTCTTGAAGTATGGAAATATGTTTGGATTGCCTGCACTCCTTGTTATGTTTGGCCTTGTCCGGTGGCGTATTAGAGAGACACGGCGGCATGGGCTAGTTTTGTAACCTTTCTAGGTACTGTTTATGAGTAAGCAAACTATTATTGCCTTTATTGTTTTCTTGGGTTTACTCGCTTTAGTTATGACGACTGTACTAAAGCCGAAAGAGCGAAACTTGAGCAGGCTTGCTGTACCAATAGTTTCGACCAATGAGGTAGAGAAAATTATTTTTTCCACCAACAATGAACAGTTTGAAATTACCAAGGAAGGAGAGGTCTGGCTCCTTGATGATGGACGTCTGGCAGATGAAAGTCGAGTTCAAGGGGCATTAGAGAGTTTAAGTACTCTTCATTCAAATGACTTGGTATCCAGCAACCCCAGGCGACATGCAGAGTATGACGCGAATGAAGAAAAAGGCATGCGAGTAACAATATTTTCTAATGAGAAATCTATACTGGATTTTTTCATTGGGATGGCCGCAAAGACCATGGGTGGAACATACATTCGTCTTGCAGATTCTGATGATATATTTCTTCTCAAGAGATCAACTGTGGCTACACATTTTGTTACCGAGAGGGAGCAATGGAAGGACTTAGCAGTCTTTGATATTGAGCTTTCTGATGTTGCAGCGTTGAAAGTTGAAACTAGTGCTGGGAGAAATGTTGATATTGTTGCTGGAGAAAATAAGCAATGGGTTCTGGGTGATCCATCTGTGTTGCCGGAAGAGTTTCGGCTTGATAGCTCTAGGATAGAAGAGTATGTTTCGGCATTTTTGACCCTACGTGCAGCTGACGTCTTGGCTATGTCTCCGGATCCTTCAACCTCTGGGTTGGGATTTGACAATGCTCGTGATACATACACTCTTACGTTAAAGAACTCAGAGACCTATACTCTTCGGTTAGGAAATCTTTATAGCGATGGAAAGAGTTATTATGCAGAAGTTAATGGGGAAAAATTTATTTTAATTACCACTATTGCCTCAAATGCATTTCAGGTACCGTTAACGCATTTTCGATCGTTGACTCTTATGGACTTTGATCCTGAGGAAGTAACTCAGTTTTCAATTACATCAAAGTTAGATCAATGGACGTTCAAAAACGATGATGGTAAGTGGGTTCAGGTTGAAGACAAAGCTTCTTCAATGAAAGGTCTTCAAGTCTCGAGTCATGCTGTTGAGGAGATGCTTCAAGCTCTATCGACTATGACTGGTAGTACATATGTGGAAAATGTGGAATCTAGTGTTGAGTTAGGGTTTAATCGTCCAACACTTGAAATTAGAGTAACTTTTGAATCTAATAAAACTGCAACTCTTCTAGTTGGAGGAAAAAACGATAAAGATTTATTCTATGTTCGCGGTAATGCAGATGCTGGCACGTATTTGGTGCAGGAAAGGAAAGTAAAGGCCTTTACTAAAAGAGTCTCAGCTCCTGTTGATCCGTCTGTTGAGAAGGACAGTACTCTCTAATACAATAAGCCCATTCAGTATATAGTTGACTAGATAGTGTGCCTCGTTATATGAGCTACCGTCTTTTCCCTGCATAAATTTTCATAATTGTATCAAGAAATTTTAATGCAGTGCGTTTAGGGCGCTGGAAAGCATTTCTTCCTATAATCGATCCAAACCCTCCACCGTCCCTGATAGCACGCACCTCGTCAAATATCTTAGTGTCTTCTCCTTTTGCACCCCCGGAGAAAATTAGAATTCTTTGACCATTGAATGTACTTTGTACCACGTGTTGGATACGCTGAGTTGTGGTTTTGATTGGCACTTTGCATGCAGCATATGCTTTTTTTGCCTCTGGTTGTTCTATATGCGAAGAAGGTATTTTAACCTTAACAATATGTGCCCCAAGCTGTGCAGCTATTTGCGCGGCGTAGGCAACAACGTCAATGGCTGTTTCCCCTTCTTTACTAAGGCCTGATCCGCGTGGATAAGACCATACAACTATGGCTAAACCATAGGATTTAGCTTCTTCAGAAATTTCTCGAAGATTTTCATACATATCTTTAGCGTAAGCTGATCCTGGGTAGATTGTGTAGCCAACTGCAGAGCATCCAAGACGCAATGCATCCTTTACACTACCAGTTACTGAGGAGCAAGGGTCTTTGGTTGCATAAAGGCTGTCGTTGTTATTGAGCTTGAGAATTAGAGGGATATCCCCCGCAAACTCCGCAGCCCCTGATTCTAGAAATCCTAATGGTGCGGCATAGGCGTTACAGCCTGCTGTGATTGCAAAGTCAAAATGGTATTGAGGTGTATATGCAGGAGTATTTGGTGCGAAGCTTCGTGCTGGACCATGTTCAAATCCTTGATCAACTGGGAGAATCACCAGCTTACCAGTTCCAGCAAGTGTTCCATGGTTAAGGATTCGTGCTAGGTTGGTAAGTACTCCTGGATTAGTTCCCTGATAGTAGCCGATAATTTCACGAATACGCGCATTCACTGCCGTTCCTCCTTATTCGTTCCGCATAAATTCTTCCGCCAGTGCCACGTCATTATAGCTTCCAATCAAAATAGGAGTGCGCTGATGGATTGCGGTGGGTTGGATATTTAGAATTCGTTCCATTCCAGTACTACCTTTTCCTCCTGCTTGTTCGACAATATAGCTCATTGGAGCTGATTCATAGAGAAGGCGAATTTTCCCCTCTGGCTTTTCAACCTCTCCTGGGTAAAGATATATTCCCCCGTTTAAGAGCGTTCGATGGACATCAGCGATAAGTGCTCCTATATAGCGACTTGAATATGGACGTCCATCATCAGGAGCATGTTCGAGTAGATGGTCAATATATCGTTTCGTTGGTGAAAACCACTTTTGGTAGTTTCCTTGGTTTACGCTGTAGGTTTTCCCACGCTTAGGAATTTTTATATTTTCGTCAGACAATAGAAACTCTTCCCTATCTGGGTCAAGTGTAAAGCCATGAACCCCTTTCCCAGAGGAATAGACCAGCATAGTACTTGAACTGTATAGAATATAGCCTGCAGAAATTTGATCTACCCCTTTTCTTAAAAGGGAGGCGTTAATTTCGTCTTCGTTTTTTTGTTTTCCCGTGGAGAGTGAGTTTGTTGCGGGAGTTTCAAGTTTGTGAATAGAAAAAATTGATCCGACCGGCCCATTGACGTCAATATTTGATGATCCATCCAAGGGGTCTAGGTAAACAATATATTGCCCTGATGAGAGGTTTTCTGAAAATATGACTGGTTTTTCATCTTCTTCTGTAATCATGGCAACAACTTGGCTAGCACCTTCAAATGATTTTTTAAAAGCATTATTTGCATATATGTCCATTTTTTTGACGGCTTCACCATGTATGTTTATATTGCCTGTACCTCCCAGTGTACTTCCCAGACCTGCTTGTCTCATTGTGTGCGAAATAATTTTCCCAGCCTGTGCTATTTGAGAGAGAATCGCAGTTAATCCAGCTCCAGCCTCAAGAGGTGTTTGTTGTTTTTCCTCGAGAAATGTGTGGAGGCGCGTGCCGGTGTTACCCATATGCGACTTCTCGCTTTTGGATAGTGTTGAGCATAGATCGAAGATGTTTTTTCCCTATTACATGTGAACGTAGGATTTTTGATGGAATACTAATATGGTGTTCTCTATAGCTGTCGCTGGTATCAATCATTTGGTTAACAGTGCTGCGGCAGACTGCTCAATTAACCAAAGCTGGAAACCGCGCTTTTGACGTATTAATTGTGCGGGGTATTCTTCCGGATTGCTTTTTCCATTAATGACTTGATTAAGCGCCTCTGCTTTCTCTTTTCCAGAGACAAGAAATAGAAGATTCTTTGCGGCATTAATGACTGGAAAAGTCATTGTAATCCGCCACTCCTCTGTTTTCGGAATGTTGTTTGCGGTAGTCATGCGTGTTGTAATCTGAAGAGCGTCACTGTGTGGAAATAATGATGCTGTATGACCATCAGCCCCTATCCCAAGGAACATTAAGTCAAAAATTGGAAGCTCTCCAGGAGCTAAATGGAATGCTTTCATAAGTGTCAATTCATAGTTCGCTGCGATTGCTGGGGGGTCGGGTTTTTCCGTCATAATGCGATAGATGTTATTGTGAGGAATAGGAACCTTTGATAGTAAAGTTTCAGAGGCAAGTTTGTAGTTGCTCCTTTCATGGTCTGGTGGAACATGACGTTCATCTCCAAAAAACCAATAAGTAAGATCCCAAGGAATACGAGATGAGAATTCTTCAGTGGCGAGCCGCTCATACAGTTTTTTTGGGGTATTCCCGCCTGACAGGGCAATCATGCATTTTTTGTTGTCCTTGATAGAGCGTTCAATAAGTTCAGTAACGTGTTTTGCACCATGGATACTCATTTCTTCAAGGTCAGCTACTATAACTCGATTGTTCATGTCGGCTCCTTATTGCCTGTATTTTGTCTAACATGAGACCGGGAGAAGCTTTGTCGGACGAAGCTCAGCTTTAGTGTTTTGGTAGAGTAACTCAGTCTTTTCAATCATATGTGTGAGACTATAGTTTTTTTCTATCAGGTCTTTTCCATTTTTTCCCATTGTCGCTTTTGCTATTGAATTAGAAAGTATTTTTTCAACATTTTTTGCTAATGCAAGTGCATTCGCTGGTGGAACAAGTAGCCCAGTGTGCTCATGTATAATGACTTCTTTAGTCCCACCCGTATCTGTTGCAACCACAGGTTTTCCCAAGGCCAATGCTTGAAGTAGAACCTGTGATATGCCTTCAGTCCCCGTTGATGGTAGAACAAGGACGTCAAGAGCTGCCAGAATCTTAGGAACATCTTCTCTGTATCCGAGTAAATATACTCGATCTTCAAGATTGAGTTCCTTGATGCGTATTCTAACCTTTTCTCTAATTGGACCATCGCCTGCGATACAAAACCAACAATTTTTATTCGACTTAAGGATGTGTTTTGCGGATTCAAGAAAATATAAAGGGCCTTTTTCAAAACGAAGAAAACTAACCATACCAATAAGTGTGGCATTGGATGGGAGTGAAAGTTCTTCTTTCAAGAGAGAGCTTTGGCTGCGATGCCTAAGTCCGTCAAGGTCTACTCCTGTTGGGATGGATAGCATGCGAGCTTGGTCAAATCCATTTCGAAGGTGCATGGCCTGTCGAATAGTTTCTCCTGTGGTAACGATACGATCAGCGAGTTTTTCGTAAAGAAAACGACTTAGATGTCCCGTGGATATCGGTGTGGCTTTATGGCGGGTTCGAATTAGAATTGGTTGTCGAGGTGATAGGCGGGCTGCAATGCCGGCTACCCATGTGTCGGTTGATCCATGTGTATGAACGATATCTGGCGAAAACTCGTTGATAATGCTATAGAGTTTTTTGATCCCATATGGCAGCATCCATCGATTCATGTTTACAGGTTGTACTGCAATACCGACCTTTCGTGCTAACGGCTCCATGAGACTGCCAGTTTGAGTTACAAGTAGGATGTCATGGCTCCTTTTGGCCATAAACTCAGATTCCAAGAGGGTCCTAAATTCTTGCCCTCCCAAACCCGTGGAGCTTTCCGTATGCAAAATTCTCATTATATGAATTGGTGCTATTGATTTGTATAGTAAAGGGGGTGAATTCTATCAAATCTTGCTAAATACTGTAACTGCTTGAGGTGAGTAAGGTGTTGTATTCAAAAATTTTGAAACTATATTAAGTAGATATTTTTACAGCACAATGCTTGCATAGCGCGAAAAAATATTTGGGTTAGATTTTGTAGAGTATGATAGGAAGGTGTTGTGTTATAGCTCCTTCAAGCTTCCAACAGCCTCTGAGACAGAGTGAACCCCTTTTTTTTCTCCTATCGTAACAAGTTCTTGTTCCAGACGACTGAAGACCTTTGGCCCCTCCTCTACTAGAGTTGTTCCAATTTGTACCGCGGATGCTCCTGCGAGTAAGTGTTGATAAATGTCCATTCCGGTTCTGATTCCCCCAACTCCTATTACTGGAATTTTTCGACCTAGCCTGAGGGAAAATGCGCGCACATTGGCCAGTGCGACCGATTTGATAATGGCTCCACCAAGTCCACCAAATCCATTTTTAGGTTTTATCACCGCAGTGTCTGTTTGAGAGTCTATAACCAAGCCGTTTCCTACCGAATTGATGGCAGACACAAAATCTATGTTACACCGCATAAGGATTTTTGCCATTTGATCATGATGAACAGGGTCAAAGTATGGGGGGAGTTTTGTGCCAATTGGACAAGTGGTAATTTTTCGCAAGCGAGTGAGTAATTGCTCGGCTGTGGCAAAGTCATATGCAATCTGCGGATGTCCTTCAATGTTGGGGCAAGAGAGGTTGATTTCAATCAAATCAGGCTTTGCAGCATCAATTGCCATGGTTATTTCAATGAATTCATCCGGACTAAATCCTGCAATGCTGGCGATAATTGGTTTTTTAAATTTTTTTAGGGTTGGGATTAGGGCTATATACGCTTGATATCCAAGGTTGGGGAGCCCCATTGAGTTGATTGAGCTTCCAGAAAAAGCAATATACCGTGGAGATGGGTTGCCTTCTCTCGCATGGAGTGTCATTGACTTTGTGACGATTGCTCCTGCGTAAGAATGTCCAATCGATTTGAGTTCTTCAGCTGTTACGCAGTGAGCACCAGCTGCATTCATTATGCAAGTTTGGAAGGAAACTCCTGCTATGTTAGTGGATAGGTTCATGTGGTCAGTTGTCCATCAGTCATTATCATGGTTTTGTCAGCCATTGCCGCTGCCTCATTGTTATGAGTAACCATCATAACTGTTTGAGCAGATGTTTTTGTAAGAGTACGCATTAGCTCAATAATTTCTCGACCATGTGTTGTGTCAAGGTTTCCAGTTGGTTCATCAGCAAGAAGAATTTTTGGTTCGTGTATTAAACCACGAGCTATTGCTGCGCGTTGCTGCTCTCCTCCTGATAATTCATAAGGGTAGTGGTCATCCCTTCCATGTAGGTCGACTTTATCGAGCCATACTTTTGTTCGCCTGATTACCTCTGGGCCTGTTATGCCCTGTAGTCGGAGTGGAAGGCTAACATTTTCAATTACTGAGAGTGTGGGTAGAAGGTTAAAAAATTGAAATACAATTCCAATTTTTGTATTGCGTAAGACTGTCCACGCATCATCATGAAACTTATTTGTTGTTTTACCATCAATAACAATCTCTCCTGCAGTCGGCGAATCAAGCCCTGCAACCAAATTTATAAGAGTGCTCTTTCCGCTACCACTTGGGCCCATGATTGCAAGAAAAACACCTCTCGCAACATGTAGAGTAATGTCCTGTAGTATGGAAAGGGTTTGTCTCCCCCTTGAGAAGTTTTTCGTAACGCCATAGAGTTGAATCATTGTCGATGCAATAGTTGCGCTCCTTATAGGCGGGGGTGAATAAGGTCAAGTATCCTCATTGCGACATCGCGTTTTGACATGAGAGGAATATCTTCAACTATTCCATGTGCATCTAAGACCATTGCAGCATTGGTATCAGAATCAAATCCTGCTCCAGCTTGGGTAATATCATTGGCTACGATCAAGTCTAATGCTTTCACCTTGAGCTTTTCAGAAGCTTTATTCATTAGGTCATCTGTTTCTGCAGCAAAACCCACTACAAACTGGCCAGACTTTTTTTTCATTAATCCGCTTAGAATATCTGGCGTAGAATGCATTTGTAGTGAAATGTGTTCTCTCCCTATTTTTTTGAGTTTTGCCGATGATGGGCTTGTGGGGGTGTAGTCTGCAACTGCTGCAGCCATGATAACAACTTCTGAGCTTGCAAAGTGTTGTTCGACCGCACTTTGCATTTCCTGTGCCGTTAAAACTGGAATTGTGCATACACCATGTGGATGCATAAGTGATGTAGGGCCTGTGATTAGAGTGACACGTGCGCCACGCTTTTGTGCGGCTTGGGCAAGTGCATATCCCATTTTTCCTGATGATCGATTCGTGATAAATCTTACGGGATCAATCATTTCGTGTGTGGGGCCCGCCGTAATGAGAACGGCTTTTTCAGAATAGTCGTTTGTTACACTGAGGAGGGCAATGATAGATAGCATGATCGTTTCTTCAGATGGAAAACGTCCCCACCCAATCTGTCCAGAAGCTAGGGCACCAAACTCTGGGTCTAGAATGTTGACTCCATTTTCGCGAAGTATTTTTACATTATGCTGTACAAGTGGGTGTTGCCACATACCTCCATCCATTGCAGGAACAACTAGTAGTGGAGCGTGAGAGGCTAGAATTACTGTTGATAGGAGGTCGTCAGCTAGTCCCTGTGCGAAGCGCCCAATCAAGTTTGCGGTCGCAGGACTAACAAGAATAAGATCAGCACTTTCTGCTAGACGAAGATGGGCCATAGTGTCATTTGGATCAAATACATTGGTATAGACTTGGTGACCCGACAAGGTTTGGAAAGTAAGAGGTGTGACAAATTCACGTGCTGATGCGGTCATTATGACTTCAACATCAGCGCCAAGAGTGGTTAACTGGCGAAGTAAAAGTATTGCCTTGTAACATGCAATGCTGCCACCAACTCCAAGCACTACGCGTTTTCCTGCGAGCTGTTTTTTATTCACGGTCGAGAGCTCAAAATAGCCTGAAAGTAGTATAAGTGAAGAGAATTTTAATAGACGACACTATAGCAAATGTAGATGCCTGGTCAAAATGAAAGAGGCAGTTTCCCTAATATTTACAGAAAATCTGTTGCCATTTTTTGATTCAAAGGCAATCATAATGCGGGTTGACGGCCGCTTTCTCGCTCTGCTTTAATGATAATAATAATCAGAAGCGTTTTCGTTAGAATTGCGACAGGAGAAAAAAGTGAATGCAAATGTGGTTTTTTCCAAAAGGGCCTTAGGTATAGCAAGCTATTTATCACTTCCTTGCAGTTTAGTGTTATTGCTTGTGATGGTTTTTTGGCTAGTTGTCCCAGCCTTGGCATCTGACCTGGTTTTGTACTCTGGCCGTAAAGAAAAGGCCATTAGGCCTGTTGTTGATGCTTTTTCTGCACAAACGGGCATTTCTGTTGCTTTAAAAACAGGCAAAACATCTGGTTTGGCTAATACCCTTATTCTTGAAAGTACGAGACCTCGCGCAGATGTGTTCATTGCAACTGTGGGTGGAGTTATGAAAATTTTGACTGATAAAGGGGTTTTGGATTCTTACAAATCGCCATTTTCTGATGGCTTGCCGAATGAATTCAAGGATTCATCTGGCTACTGGACAGGTATTTCTGGGAGAGCGCGGGTATTGATTTACAATAGCGATCTCCTTAAGACGAATGATGCACCCAAATCAGTCTTTGAACTGACTGATGAAAAATGGAGAGATAGAATTGCTATTGCTGGAACAAGAGAACGGACCACTTTGAGCTGGGCTTCATGGTTAGTTTCTGAAAAAGGGCAAGACCAAATCCAGCATTACTTTGAACGATTAGGTGCAAACGGGTTGACGATTCTTTCTGATAACTCCGAAGTGTGGCGTGGGGTTGGTCGTGGAGAGTTTGTGATTGGTTTAACAAATTCTCCAAATTACCACTTAGCTAAAAAAGCTGGGTTGCCTGTTGGCGTTCTATACCCAGATCAAGAAACAATTGGGACGCTGCTCAACTTAAACGCAATTGCCTTGGTTAAAGGGGGAGCGAGAGAAGCACAGGCGAAAAAATTTATTGACTTTGTATTATCACCCACAGGGCAAGGCTTATTAGTTCAAAATGCGTACGAAATTCCATTGATGCCTGACGTTTCTACTGGATCAGTAAAGCCACTATCTGCAATCAAAATACCATCGATAACTGTCCCGAGGCTTGCTGCAGAAGCAGATTCCACGATGCAGATGCTTCGGGCGATTGACGTACGGTGGTAAATTCTGAGGTCTTTTACCCAAGATAAAATTGGTATTGGTGAAGATTCCTACTAGATCAGAGACCGAGAACATCGTATAATGATTCTCGATTATTTGTTGACAAGGCAATTTTTTTGAAAAATGAAGTATGAGGGGGTGTTGTGCCTAAATTAGCGTGGCCATTAATCATCGGAACTCTTTCTGCGGGTGCGATTTGGATAGTTGCTGGGATGCTTCACTTTCCGCGTGTATTTCAGTGGATGTTCGTCTTCTATGTCGCACTAGGGACTGGAGTTTTTCTTCTGCTCGCGGCACCAAGTATGCCTCTTTTACGTGGAGGCAAGGCAATTATAGGTGTTCTTGTTTTTTACTTGCTCACCTCTGGCGTTTTTTTAGCCGGTGGAGCGATTTTACCGCAGTATGACCCAACGGTTGAGGAAGAGAAAATTCAGAAAATTTTAAAACATCGGCGTGCGCAATTTGAGCGTCCTAAGAATACTGAGGAGCTCATGAAAAGAGCAGAAGTATTATCAGAAAGAGCAAATGCATTGATGGGGCGTGTCGCGAAGCTTCAAGGAACAACGGCCCCAGTTGTTGCTATGGTAGGAGCGACCCTAACTCCACTTGAAAGAGGTAAGGAAGTTTACCAGTTATACGAGTGTTACAATTGTCATAAGATTGGAGGTGAAGGGGGAACAAAAAAACGAGGCCCTGAACTTGGAAATCTTGGCAATGTTTTGACTGCACAACAAACTACTAAAAAGATTCTTAGTACAAAGGCAGATCCTTATTTTTATGCAGAGGGTTTTGAAAAGGAGCATAAAAAGGGTGTGATGCCAGGAAAATATCGTGAGCTTATGACCGATGAAGAACTTACAACACTCACTACGTATTTGATGTCTCTCAAAAACCCTTCCTTTATAACGCCAAAGCCTATTTTCCTTAAGGATCAAGTGCAACACGGGTTTACAGTATACGGTTATGTGCGTGATGAGCATGGGCAACCTGTTGAAAATGTAAAGGTTGCGGCTAGGCCAACTCAAGATGGTAGTCATGGAGCATCTGCCACAACTAATGAGCAAGGATACTATGAAGCTTTTATCCACCTCCATAATGCTGATGTTGGAGCGACTATAGCTGTGGCAGTTGGGAATAAAACACAGGAAATTGTAGCTAACTTTGACCCATTGGATACGAAGACTAAACGGCAAGCATCTATCGATTTCTCAGTCAATGCTAATGTTGCTCGAGCCTTGCCTGTATCAACTTCTTCTACGCATTCTGGTCATGCTGAAGACGCTGCACATGCGCATGATGGTGGAGGCGATCATGCGCATTAACCCATTTTTTTGGTTTACATATTACAGTTGGTTGTTGAGAGTGCCTGCAACGGTAGTTGCCACCCGTAGTTTTTAATCGCATTGGCTCCCCATACTGAGACCCGTTTATAGCTTGAATATGCTCAAGGATACTACCATTTTATATCGTCCAACGTGCACCACTTTTGATCATGATGGCTTGTATTTTTTTGTTGATGGCGATCGGCCTAATTGGATCGCAACAGATTGGCGTGGTGCAACATTGCTGCGTCTGGTTAATGGACATCGAACACTGCAGGACATTGTGTGTGCATATGGTGATGAGGTTGGGATTGAACGTTCACAGGCATGGCTGCATGTTCGCTCATATGTTCAGGCAGGACTTCGATGTGAGATCCTTTCCGATGAACCAGTTGTGTCAGACGTTTATGCTGGACGCTCATCATACCTTCAGCCTTCTGCTTTGAATGAGTTTTGGGTACATACCAATAACTCATGTAACCTTACTTGTGCACATTGCCTCGTTTCTTCGCATCCCGGTGCGGATCCTGGTCCAGAGACTGACCATCTCCTTCGAGTTATGACAGAAGCAAAGGAGCTTGGGGTTTCACGGTTTTATTTTACCGGAGGTGAACCATTTCTTCGTAAAGATGCTTTTGAACTGATCAAGCATGTTACTGTTGACCTTAATGCTGAGCTTATTGTGCTTACAAATGCGACGTTGTTTCGTGGGACCGTACTTAAACAGCTTCGAGAGATTGATAGAACACGTCTAAAGTTCCAGATTAGCCTTGATGGTGCGACACCGGAGGTAAATGACCCTATTCGTGGAGAAAAAACTTTTGAAAATATTACACGAGGGATCAAGACTGTTGCTGATTTGGGAATTGATATATCACTGACTGCCGTACTAACTAGAACAAATTTAACTGATCTTCCAAAGCTGCCGTTTTTGGCAAAATCTCTTGGAGTTTCATCTATTCATGTTATGTGGATGCATCGTCGTGGCAGGGTCTTAGAGCATAATGATCTAGAGTTTCCGAGTAACGATGAGATGTTAACGTCGATGCGAGCGATAAAAAATAATGCAAGTCAGTGTGGTGTAACATTGGACAATATGGAGTCGTTTCATGGAAGAGTAAATGGGCGTCCAGGTGTTAAATTTGATCTTAGTAATGCCTGCTGGGACAGCCTGTGTTTGAGTTATGATGGGCATGTTTATCCCTCTGCATCATTTGCCGGGCATCCTGCACTTGATCTCGGAGATACCAGGACAGAGTCGTTACAGTCGTTATGGCTGGAAAGTGGGGTCTCAAAGAATATTCGAAGTGCAACAGTGGCCAATAAGGTTGGGGTATCGACAGATCCATTTCGTTTTATGCTTGGGGGTGGTGATATTGAGCACAGCTATTTCTTTTCAGAACAGCATCCTGGAGAAAGCCATGTGCTAGATGTGGATCCTTATTACAGCTTGTATGTAGAATTATGTAAAGACACCATGATAGACCTTGCAAGATCAAAGCGTACGACCTTCAATATAAAATCTGGATTTGTAGGCCCTGTCCTGTTTCATGTGATGGGAGAAGGAATGGCAACTTGTGGGAGCCATTTTTGGGATACGCCGGTGACCACACTTCATTCAAATTGTGTTCTTGCTTTCGATGTTGAAACTCCACATGGGATTATTCAAGATTTTTACGGAAAAGCTGCGGAGACTCCTCAAGCAGAACTGTGTTGTACCATTGATGGATATTCAGAAGAGGAGCTCTCTCATATACCCAAAGAAGTTCGTGAACGATTTTATGGATGCGGGTCTCCTATGAGAAGTGCACGAGTTATTGAAGGGGAGACTGTTGTTGATCTTGGTTCTGGGGGAGGTATCGATTGTTTTATTGCTGCTCGGAAGACAGGCTCCTCTGGTAGGATTATCGGTATTGATATGACGGATAACATGCTTCAGGTTGCCGAACGTAATCGCCAACCAGTTGCTGTATCACTTGGTTATGATGTTGTCGAATTTCGTAAAGGCTTTTTAGAAGAGATTCCTGTGGAGAGTAAGCTTGTAGACCTTGTAACTTCCAATTGTGTAATCAATCTTTCTCCAGATAAAAAGGCCGTTTTTTCTGAAATTTGGCGGATTCTCAAAGATGGTGGGCGTATTGTGATATCTGATATTGTTTCTGAAGGGCCCATTCCACCTGAAATTAAAGTTAATAACCAATTATGGGGTGAATGTATTGCGGGGGCATTGACGGAGGAAGAGTTTGTTGCGTCTCTTGAAGAAGCCGGTTTTTATGGGATTGAGCTTCTTCAGAAAGTTGTATATCGTGATGTCGAGGGGTATAAATTCAATTCTGTGACTGTTAGGGGCTATAAGTATGAAGTTTGTTCTAAGTCGTCAAACAATGGTTATGTAGCTATTTATAAGGGGCCAATGAAAACCGTGCTTGATGAAAATGGTACTGTCTATCATCGTGGTGAGGCGACGATGGTGTCAGTTGAGACTGCAGAAAGGTTAAAATCAGGCCCTTATGCTTCTGTTTTTGCGGTGATTGCTTCTGAGGCAACCTCTTACGATATCCCCCCTATGATTCTTCCACTAGATTCTCCACCTCGAGATGTAGATGAATCGACTTGCTGTACTTAAGTGGATTTTCTAACATTTTCCTACTGTAGTTATATTCTGTGATTAGTATTAGCCGAAAAAGTTTTTTTTGGGGGTTAGCAATTCTTACGATCCTTATCGTAATTGGAGTGGCAAGTTTAAAAGGTTTTTTCAGTGACATCAATCTTCCCACTGAAGAAGAAATTTCATCATTTATCGAAGGCTATGGAAATGCTGGGCCATTACTTTATTTGCTTTTTTATGCTATTGCACCAACATTATTGATCCCAAGCTTTCCAATTACCATGGCCGCTGGATTGCTCTTTGGGACGGGTTGGGGCATCGTATTGGCTTCTATTGGATCAACATTAGGGACATTGCTCCCATTTGCTATTTCAAGGTCTTTTGCAAGGCCATATGTGGAAAAACATCTTCATGGTCGGATGAAGGTACTCGATAGTAACGTTGAGAGATATGGATGGATTTATCTTGCAATCACTCGGCTAATTCCTTTATTTCCTTTCGAAGCGCTTAATTTTGGTTTTGGCTTGACCAAGATTAGGTTTGTGACATACATTGTTGTGTCGTGGCTGGCTATGCTTCCAGTGACTGTTGCTTATGTTTTATTTGGAGCGTCTATATTTGATATTTTAGAGGGATCAATCAACCCTAAGCTCATAATTGGTGTTATCCTTGTCGTTTTGTTAAGCCTCTTGCCACTTGTGTATCGACGATCTCGTTATTTTAAAGCTTCACAAGAGTCAGATCGTACCGTTGATTGACGGCTATTATCGTATTGTTGGAAAGATAAACTACCGTGAGAGTCATCCAGTGTGGCTAAGATGACAGCTTTTCAGCAGAAAATTATGAAGTTATTGGATGATGTGCCTATGGGCGTGGGGTTTATCGCTTCCTCCGCGCGTGATGCTACATCATTTGTGGCGCAGGCTTATCGTGGTTTGACACCACGAGAGATTCAAGCACTCCTCCGTTCAATTTCCTTGCAGGAAAGGCTGAGATCCTCAAATGGGGATTTGGGTAAGAGTGACAATCGTTTTAAGCTTCGCATTTCTGCGCCTGACCACAAATGGTTGGCTGGTACGCTATTTCAGAACTCAAACCAAGTATCTATTGCCATTCTTGTCGGAAGAAAAACTGGGGTTGATATTACAAAAAAAGAACAGGTTTTTCTTAAACATCTTTCCACTGCGGTTCTTGAGTTGTTTTACGATGTTGGTCTTGACATTGGATTGGGGGATTCAAGTGCCTCTTCTGATGAGCCAGCTGTGGTGGTAATAGATGCTTTGGTAGGGGAACTGCAAAAAACGGTGCAATTTGATCAAGGCTGGCTATCGGAATATTCGCTTAATGCCTCGAGTGTGAAGATATCCCATCTTTTTGTTCCTGGACAGACTGAACCAAAGCTTGGGCAGCAATATCCACTCGATG
This sequence comes from uncultured Nitrospiraceae bacterium, assembly GCA_964463965.1. Classification (GTDB taxonomy): domain Bacteria; phylum Nitrospirota; class Nitrospiria; order Nitrospirales; family UBA2166; genus UBA2166. The sequence goes on from CAYXED010000006.1 coordinate 115,032, forward strand.
CATCCGCGTCAGGTTGGGTTATCAGACATAAGAAGCCTCGTGTTGATTTAAACCTTGCATCAACACAGGGAAGATTTATGGACCAGTGTTCACTCTACAAACAACAATATAAGTCAATGATGGTATTGCCTCTCCGTGGGGAGGATCGAATTATGGGGACTTTGAGTATTGCCTCAAAGTTTCCTGATCAGTATTCTCGTGACCAAACTTCTTTGCTGGATTCTGTTGTACGAAAACTGGCTGTATATATGATGGAGATGCGGGATGCTGATAGTACACCGTTTTCTCCAGAGACTGTTTCAGAGACATTGATGGGACGCATGCATAGCGTAGAGGATCTCAGACGTATTTTGACAAGTGAGGTTCGTCGACCCCTTGTAACAGTCCATGGAGCACTAATAGACATGACACGTATGAAAGGTTTGCCAGAGCAGTCACGTACTACAGTTGAACGTGTTGCACTCAAAGTTAGTCGACTTGGAGATGTTTTGTCTCAAGTGTTGGAGTATGGAAAACCGCTAAAGCTTAGCCGTACACCCTGCCAAACTATTCCATTACTTGAAGAAGCAGTTTCTTTTGTACATGATGATTTAGCCGTGAAAAATATTCAAATTGTCCCTGAATATCATACTCCGCTACCATTAGTTAGGTGTGACAAGGCGAAGATGAAAAGTGCGCTGGTAAGCTTATTTCGTTGTGCAGAGGAAGTGATTCAAGCAACCGGTATTATCTATCTTGATGTTGCAGCATATAGAAAGGGACTTCTCTTAACCCTAAAGTGTCAATGTGAACAGAAAATTTTTGATAATGGAACTTCACAGCACCAGAGTGAAGATTGGGTTGCATTTCCTATTGCGAGCCAAATTATTGCTGACCACGGAGGGAAGGTTTCCGTCGCAAGTGGTCCAGGGCAAGCTACGACGATCATTGTTTACCTTCCTGCTCCTACAAAACAAGGGGCTCGTGGGCGGCGACGCTAGTGGTGGTCTAGTCCTCACGAAGAATTTTGAGGGGTTTTTGGTTAAGGATATGAAATGTACTGAAAAACCCTATCGTGGCTGTAAGTACAATAGTCGTAATTAGTCCATAGAATAGGGTCGATGGGTAAAAAATCCATGGAATTTTCATAATAAATGTCAATATGGCCCAACTTAAGAATACGGCAAGTATTATTCCTATAATACCTGCGCTTGCTCCTGTTACGGTATATTCAACTGCCAAAGTCTTTGAAATCATTACTCGGGTAGCTCCGAGAGTTTTAAAGATAGACGCATCATATAAACGTTGATGTCGTGTCGCTGCCAATGCGCTTGCAAGAACAATCATGCTAGCCACAATGCCAAATAATCCCATGAAATGTATAGATAGACTGATATGTTCAATTACATGAGTGACCAATTCCAGTACTTCACGAACGCGAATTGCTGTGATATTTGGTATTGCAGTAATAAGGTGCCGTTGTAGCGTTGTTTCAACTTCAGGAGGTATTTGGATTGTTGCAGCATAGGTCATTGGAGTTTTTTTGAGGGCGCCGGGGGAAAAGATTATATAAAAATTTGTTGTTAGAGAATTCCAATTGACACGTCGTATGCTTGTGACTGTTCCTCTTATAGGTATACCTTGAACATCAAGGCTGATTGTAGATCCTAAATCAACTCCTAAGTGTTGTGCAACATCCTCTTCGATAGAGACTAAGTTTTCGTTCCCGCTATAATTTTTTGACCACCATTTCCCTCGGAGAATGGTATTGTGCTCTGGCAGGGTATCGCTAAAAGTTAGAACGTATTCTCGACTAAAATACCAGCTGTTTTCTTCGTGTTTAATTTTTTCAATTTCAATAGGGGTTTCATTGATATGTGTGAGGCGAGAACGGATTAATGGATAAATCGTAGATACACTCTTAATGTCCTTTGTTGACAAATCAGGAAACTTATCTATGAATGATTTGGTTGTTTTAATAAACAGTGATTTTTGATCTGGTTGGATATCAATGAAGAAAAAACTTGGTGTGGTGTCTGGACGATGTGTCCCAATATGTGTGAGTAAGTTGTTTTTGATTAACAGAATACTCATGATCAACATGACACTGAGTCCAATTGCGATAATAGTTGGCATGGTGTGATTCCCGGGGCGAGAGAGATTGTTTAGGCCGTGGTGCCATATCAAAGAACACATTTTGGGAGTTCTTTTAGTTATGTAGATAACGCAGTAAGTTGTACAAATTAATATGATGATGGAAGTTAATAAAAATCCAATGAAAATGATCCCCAAAGGAATAGATTGTGTGTGACTATATATAACTCCAAACATAGCAAGAAAGATTAAAGTTGCTGGAAGAAGACTTTGATTTAGTCTGAATCGAAGGGATGAGTATAGTGGTCCTGTTGCAGCCTCTGTGTAGCGTCTAAAGATACTATATGGACCGATATGCTTGATTTCTAATAGTGGCCAAGATGTGCATACAACTGCAGTAGTGACGCCAATTAATAGACCTTTAACTATCGAAATGTAGGAGAGTTGATGCGAAACATTAAAGGCGAAGAGAGTGTTAAGTAATAAGGGAAGTGTAAACTGAATTATGGTACCTAATACTATCCCAATAAGACTTCCTATCATTCCGATAATCAATGCTTGAAACAGATAAATAGCCATAATCTGTTTCGATGATGCGCCCAGGCATTTCAGTATAGCAATGCTTTTAAGGTATTTTCGAATCAAAGATCGCATGCTTTCCACAACTCCAATTCCAGCAATAAGCAGTGTCATTAGTCCTATGAAACCTAGGTAAAACGTCAAATTTTTAAGGAACTCTTGAACTCGTGGACGAACTTCATGGAATGTTTTTATCTTAAGTCCGTTTTGGGACAATTCTTTTTCCAGAATTTCTTTTAATGCGCCAGGCGGTATTGAGGCAGGAACTTTAAAGAGGTAGCGGTGATGAACCCTACTAGCTGGTTTTAGAAGTTGTGATGCGGTTAATCCATCTTTTGAAATGAGTACACGAGGACCTAGGCTGAATGCGTTAGCAATACGATCAGGCTCATGCTCAATGGTTCCTGTAATAATGAATAATGCGTGTCCTAATAGGAGTTGGTTCCCTACTTTAAGGTTGAGTTTAAATAACAAGTCTTTTTGGACTAGCACGCCATATTTATCGAATGTGCTTGGTTGTGGTCCAAGAAGATTATTTAGCGATTCTTTTGGTGTGCTTTTAAACGTTCCATAGAAGGGGTATCCATTATCAATGGCTTTCAGTTCAACTAGTTGTGATGCTTGTTGATCGCTGCTTGATGCCATCGAGAGCATTTCATTAATATGAATCCATCGTATATTATCTTTTGTTAATGAAAGTAAAAATTTCTTGTCTTGAGGATTTAAATCTAGTCTAGTGCTAATTTCCACGTCGCTGGCCATAAGAGAACGAGCATTTTGATCTACGGAGGATTTTAGGTTTTGTGAAAGTGCCTCTATGCCAACGATAGACCCAACTCCGAGCGCAATACATAAAATAAAGTAATTAGTATGTGCCCATCCGACATGAACTTCTCTTAGTGCCATGCGTAATGGAAACATAATCATTTGGAGTGGTAAGTTTATAAGTTATCTAGAGAGTGCTGTATGGTGATGAAGAGAAATAATGTACCAGGAAAATAATCCTATAAGACACCAAGGCAGTGGTGGGCGATACTGGTTTCGAACCAGTGACCTCTTGCGTGTGAAGCAAGCGCTCTCCCCCTGAGCTAATCGCCCTCAATTCTCTTATAAAGTCTTATTTTTGACCGCCTGCGAAACACTCAGCTCCTATTTATAGGAGCTGAGTGTTAGCCGAAATACTAACAAAATTGAACTTGGAACTCTATATGTTGTTAGATTCCCCATCCACCACTAACGTGAATGTTTGTTCCATTTATGTAACGAGCTTCATCTGAAAGTAAAAACTTTACTGCATCCACAATATCATCAGCCTTCCCCAAATACCCCACTGGAATATGCGGTTTCATTTTATTCATTTCTTCAGAGTGTGTATTCTCAGAATTAATAAAGCCTGGAGAGATAGAGTTTACGGTGATTCCATATGGTCCCAATACTTTTGCTAAAGAACGTGTAAGGATCAGGACACCTGTTTTTGAAATATAGTGAGCGGTTATATTTGTTTGAGCGATCATTTGATCGGCATTCGCTATTCCGAAATTAATGATTCTTCCCCACTGATGGGTCTTCATTGTTTCTGCAACGGACTTACTGAGGTAGAAAATAGGATTCAAGTTATGCTCAAACATTGCATTCCAACCATCAACAGTCTCATCAAGTAATGGAACTTTGTGATAAAGACCTGCACAATTAATTAATGCATCAATACGTTGCCATGTGTCGAGGATATGATTGACTAGGTTAGTTGATGCAGTAGGGTTTGAGACATCGCACTGAAGTGACATTACTTTATTACTGATAGAGCGGATTTCTTTAACTGTCTGTTCAGCAGTAGCATGATTGGTATGGTAACAGACTGCAATGTTCCATCCATTGCGAGCCAGATGTATCGCAATGGCTTTACCTATCCCTCGAGTGCCGCCGGTGACAAGTGCTATGCGGTTTTCCATCGAGTTTCTTGTTTATACATTCCTTAGGCATGAGGCTGTGAACGCAAAAGGCATGTGTAATGACTACCTTATGTTCAAGAAAATTACAAGTAACGGCCTAAGCAATAGGAAGACCAATCACAATTACTAGGTTAGTTAGCTATGGAGGCGCCTTCGCATTTTTTTAGAACATATTGTCAAGTGCGTTAGGCATATCCGCGGCGGTATCTGAAAAATCTTCTGTTGTGGGGAATAAGCGAGGAGAACCATAGGGACGTAGTACAGGGGAGTCCCAGATAATCTTGTGACCAGGGGCCAGATTTGCAGCTTCAAGGAAATGATGTTCGGCCTCGTCACGACTCCCTGGTGATGTAAGAGTAATTGCAAGATTATAATGAGCTTCTGCCATAGTAGGGTCTGCGTCCAGTGCAGCTTTAAAAGCATTTCTGGCCAGGTCGATCTTTCCTTCAGAAAATAGTTTCCGACCATCTTTGTTATGGGATGCCGCAGCAGGAAGTGCTTCAGGTGGAGCAGGTAATGGTGTTGGAGGAGGGGTAGACTTGCATGCGAACAAGGTGAAGAAAGCGGCTCCGACTAGTGCTAGTTTGGTAATTAGCCGAATGTAGGAAATAATTTTTACCATGATCGTTTAGGTAGCATAGCCCTCTTGTGGACTATATTTATATTAGTTATTGCAAGTCTGTCAATCCAATACCTATTGTCTGCAATAGGTACTGGATTGACAGCCATTGAACTCAATTTTTTTCTGCACGTCTGATGCTCTTATGCAATTAGCCCTCAGCGGTTCGTAAAATCACAAAAAACGCTCTATCTTCTCTCATTACACGTAGGAGAATGTCAACTCCAGGCCCAATATTCTTCATCGCTTCGGTGAACTCTTTAAGACTTGTGATGGCATTTTTGTCGATCTCTCGAATAAGGTCGCCTTTGCGCAGACCTGCCATTTCTGCAGGGCTGTCTTTATCAACGTCCATCACAACAACGCCAGTTTTGTTTTTATAACGCTCTTCTAACTCTCCAGTCAGGTCATGAAGTTGGAGGCCAATTTTTTCTCGAATGTTTTTACTAAGATCTTGGGGCGGAATTGATGCTGTTGTTGCCCCTTCTTTTCTTTGACCAAGAGTTACATCAATGGTCATGTTTTCTGAGTCTCTGACAATTGCAATTTTCACCACTTCTGATGGAATCATGCTGGCAATTTTTATAGAAAGATCATTGGGAGTTAATAGGGTTTCTCCATTGACGCTTGTGATAATGTCTCCTGGCTTCAGGCCGGCTTCAAAGCCTGGGTCACCCTCAAAAACATCACTAATCAATACACCTTTAACATCTTCAACCCCTAGTTTTTCAGCGAGGTCATCATTCAATTGTTGTATGCCTATTCCCAACCAGCCTCGAGTTACTTTTCCTGTACTGATAAGTTGTGAAGTAATCTGACTTACCATATTAGATGGAATAGAAAACCCGATGCCTTGTGCCGCTTGAATAATTGCAGTGTTGATGCCTATTACTTCTCCTTGAAGGTTAAACAATGGGCCACCGCTGTTTCCAGGGTTAATAGAGGCATCAGTCTGAATAAACTGCTCATATCTTGTGATATTCATATTTTGACGGCCAAGGCCACTGACTACTCCAAGCGTTACAGTATGATCCAGTCCAAAAGGGTTCCCGACCGCAAGTACAAACTGTCCTACGCGTACTTTTGAAGAGTCCCCTAAGGGCATGGCAGTAAGTTCTTCCTCTGGATCAATTTTGATGACAGCAAGGTCAGAATCTGGGTCTTTCCCAATGACCTTCCCAACAAAACTTGACTTGTTCCAGAGACGAACATTGACTGTATCTGCATCGCCTACCACGTGGTTATTGGTAACAATAAAGCCTTTAGCGTCAATAATTGCACCGGATCCTGTTCCTGGGGCAGGCCGTCTAGAGCCTGATGGTCTTTGTCCAGATGCTTTTAGGCTGGTATCGCGAGAGATATTGACGATTGCAGGGTTTACTCGCTCTGCAAGTTTAATTAATGATGCCGAAGCAGACTCCAAAATTTCTAGCCCTTCCAAAGCGGAAGCTGCACTGCTGTGCCCAGGCGTAACAAGCAATAATACAAGGACAAATGTAGTCGCAGAGATAGCGAAATTTTGCAGAAACGAAAAATTGGTCATGTGTCGCATAAAAACCTCCATGCTAAATATCTCGTAATCGTAAAATATATGCACATGGTCAGACCGTGTGGCTGATTACGTATTTTCAAGTAGGGTTAAGCAAATACTCTATCACGAATAACATGCTTTGCTATAGGCATTTCCATGAGAATGTTCCATAGGGAGCTCTATAGCCTATTTTAGGGTTAAAGGGCTCCTGGACCACTCCTGATTGTATGTGGGTCAGGAAGCTCTTGGTGGATGCGTTGTCGTAGGGTTTTCATAAGTTGTTTAGCTTTCTCAATTTGCACGGAGTTCATATCTTCTTCTAGTTGTTGTAGGTATTTTGCAGCAGGTGATGTGCCACCTAGGAGGCTGAGATTAAACCATGCATAAGCGTGTTGATTGTTTTTCGTGATTCCGTTTCCCTTAAGGAGAATGAGCCCAAGATTGAACTGTGCCATTGCGTGGCCACGTTCTGCAGCACGTCGAAACCAGATCTCAGCCTTTTCAAAGCTCTGTGAAACGCCACGTCCAGTATGATACATGACTCCAATATTATTTTGGGCGGTTGGATGGCCTTGATTGGCCGCTCGACGGTACCAGTGTAGTGCTGCCTCAGGGTTTTTCTCAACATCCTGTCCTTGGTCATACATCTCTCCTAAAAACAACTGGGCCTTCATGTAGCCTTGTGTCGCCGATTTTTCGAACCATTCTGCTGCTTTGGCTCCATCTTGCGAGACACCCAAACCATTTGCATACATTCTGGCAAGATTAAATTGGGCTAGTGGCAAGCTATTAAGTGCAGCTTGTTTAAACCACTGCACAGCTTCTTCAAAGTTTTGTGAAACGCCATGTCCTTCGAGATAAAAAACACCTAGATTGTTTTGCGCCATGCTATGGTTTTGTTTGGCAGCTTTTTTCCACCAAGATAACGTGGTTTGATAGTTCTGCTCTACACCAACACCAAATTCATATAATCCACCAAGAAAAAACTGTGCTTCACTGTGGCCAGCTTGGGCTGCCAATTGCATTTCCTTTGCAGCACTCACATAGTTTCCCAAATCATAGGCACGTTGTCCCGCTGTGAAATGGTTTTGAGAGTTTGCTATGCCTGTTCCATGGCAAAGTACAATTACAAAAAATATAAGTGTTGCCATCAGCGGTTTTTTGTGATTCTTGATCATAAAAAATACGCCTCTAAATTTTGGAATTCATCCAATGGCCTATCAGGAAAATCACGCTAGCGTCTTTTAAGATGTTTATTACTTTAATCAGTTTACGAGTTTTACTGTTGCTCTCTCGGCAAATTTTAGACTTTCTCTTCCATGTGCGGTATGCCTTTGATCGCCCTGTGGAATTGCTAGTTCAAGGTGCCGTAGGGCATCTTTAAGGTGTGTAATGGCAAGTTTCCCATTTAGTTTGTCTTTTGGCATCAGCTTAATTGCATCCTTGGCATGTGATACGGAATCTTGTACATGGCGTGAAATCAGCCACACTTCTTCAGGTTCGAGCGCCAGAGCTTCATCTGCATGGGACACTGAATAGGATATGTTTTTTAAAGCCTCTTGTCCTTCATCTGCGTGAACGGGTAAAGAGAACAAAAATAGACTTGGTATTAAAATAATCCAGGTAAATGAAAAAAAATGATCATGCTGTCTCATTCTATCAATCCCTTATTGCTTCAAATTGAAGTGCGGCTGCTTCTGCATGTGCAAGCCCCTGTTGTGCATGAGTTGTTGCTTGATTGGCATGCCCCTGTTCTCCATGCGAGACAGCTTCTGAAAGGTGGTGGATTGAGTCCCTAAGGTGAGGCAGGGCAACCTTGGAACTTTTGTGGTCATTTGGAAGTGTTTGAATGGCAGCTTTGCCGTGAGTGATGGCTGTTTTTGCGTGTGCTGCAGCATCACTCGCATGGCCTAATTCTCCGTGCATGATTGCATCACTTGAGTGGCTTTGCATCTCATCTATGTGATCTACTGTGTCCTCAAGGCTTTTTGCAAATGTGTACGAGGTAATACTTCCAAGAATTATTGAAAAAATTAAGAAATATTTGATGTTGCGTAGTATTTTGAGCATTGGCTGTCTCCTTATACCTTACCGCAATATGAAATATCGTCTAGCGGGCAGAGGGAGTTTATTGAACAATCACAGCAGTTCATTTCATAAGTGCATCGGGATATGGATTGAGGTAAGCCTGGGTACAAAGATAATCAACATGAAAGGTCCGGGCATAGTGACGAATGCGTTGTATTGGTTCTTGTAAAGGAATTGCTCCACGATGAAACTGTGTAATTATGTCGTGCAGATCAGTTCGTTCATCTTTTTCGAGGCATTCCGTAAGGTGACCTACCATATGGTATAGCACATTTGCGTGCTTGCGAGGTGTTGGTTTTTCTCTGACGGCGGCCATCAACTCTTCTCCATATTCATATGCAAGGGCTGTAGCGTCATAGTCTTGGCTTTTTGCGACGAGTTGTCCAAGAGACTGATAATGTTTCGGGCTATAAGCCATCAAAAGATATTTATGCCGAGTGTGGAACCCAACGATCGATCCTTTAGTCACACGGGAATGCATGAGTTTTTTCCAACGATAATAACAAAAGACTTGTTCAAAGAAATGGAGTCGAAGTGCACGATTGTGAAGGTCACGTTCATCGGTAACAGGGATCAGGGGGTATTTTGACTTGAAAGCACGTGAAAAAACTCCCATTCCGATTGACTCAATGCTTCCATTCTCCTGAGTGATCGGGATGTGATTGATTCCACAAGTTATCGATTTAGTTTTGAAAACATAGCCAGATAGGGATTCAAGTTCTCTAGAATTTAGTTTTTCATCCGTGTAGGTTTTTAAGGTCTTGGTATGATTTGTTCTTGTTTGCTTGCTAATAATCGTTGGATTTAAAGGGGTGCCTATTAGTTCCATCGGTTCTCGTGGTGTCCCAAGACCTGCTTCAACTTCTGGGCACACTGATACCCAGTCTACATACTTGCTAAGGGTATTGGTCAGAAATTGATCTTCGGCGGGATCTCCATTATGACGAAATGGTTGTCCCAACAGACAAGCACTAACTCCAATTTTCGGTTTTTCATTCACAATTAGGGTCTCTCAAGTAACTAAGGTGCTATGACTAAAATAAGTATCATGTAAATATGAAAAGAAGATTAGGAGAAAATTAGAATGGTCTTAGATTTGAAAAATATCAATTTAAATGGAAGTGTTTAGAGCTTGAACGCTGGCTACCCTTAGATTGCGAGGCAGCCAGCGTCTAAGTGTTTAAAATTTCTATTACGGCTGCGGACCGGTATAGAGCGGTGGTGAATAGAGTGGCACAGCCACTTTA
>CAYXED010000007.1:0-119523 GCA_964463965.1 uncultured Nitrospiraceae bacterium
GCGCTAGTATTGCGATCGCGGGGTGGAGCAGTCTGGTAGCTCGTTGGGCTCATAACCCAAAGGTCGCAGGTTCAAATCCTGTCCCCGCAACCAACCCGCATCTCCTAGCACCCCGTAACATTTGAGTCAAAGCAGGGTAGTTTTCATATTCAAGACCCATAAGTCTATGTTTTTAAAACGAATACACTCCTAAAATCGTCTATTTGACTGAGTTTTTTCCTTAGTAGGTGCCTGTTAGGCTGCTTGATAAAGCATTTTTGCTGTGTTAACGTACCATTCTTCCCTTATAACCCTTGAGTAGCGTTTTGTTTTGGGCCCACTTATGCGGTGTTGTCATTAATGGAGTGTAGGCGATGAAAGAAAATCAAGATTATGGAGAAAATCCCTTACTACAGCGGGAGACTGATCTCTATAAGGAAGAGTATGTTCACAATTTTGTAAAGGTATGGGATGACTTAATCAATTGGGAAGCCCGTGCAGCGAGCGAGGGTGACTTTTTCATCAGGCTACTCAAGGACCGTGGGGTTAAGAGAGTGCTCGATGTTGCAACAGGAACAGGTTTTCATTCTGTAAGGCTTCTTCGTGCGGGTTTTGAAGTGGTCAGTGCCGATGGAAGTCCTGAAATGCTATCACAAGCTTTTACGAATGCACGAGAATGTGGTTTTGTTCTTCAGGCGGTCCATGCGGATTGGCGGTGGTTGAGTCGTGATGTGCATACGAAATTTGATGCGGTGATTTGCCTTGGAAACTCGCTTACCCATCTTTTTTCAGATCGTGATAGGCGAAAAGCTCTTGCCGAGTTCTATGCAGCGTTGACCCATGACGGGATCCTTGTTTTGGATCAGCGAAATTATGATGCAATTCTTGATCATGGTTTCAAGTCAAAACATATTTTCTACTACTGTGGTGAGAATGTAAAAGCTGAACCAGAGTATGTCGATGAAGGTTTAGCTCGATTTCAATATCTATTTCCCGATGGAACTAAATATCATCTAAATATGTTTCCTCTTCGTAAGGATTACACTCGATTACTGATGCAAGAAGTTGGTTTTCAGCAAGTTCATACGTATGGTGATTTTCAAGAAACCTACGCAATAGAAGACCCTGACTTTTTTGTGCATGTAGCTGAAAAGCGATATTCAACTGAAAAACCAGTAGCGAAAAAGAATTCTACTGCATCATATTCGGCTGTGGTAACTACCGCGCGAGATTACTATAACAGCGATGATGCGGACACATTTTATGCCAAAATATGGGGTGGGGAAGATATCCATATCGGGTTGTACGACAATGGAGTGACTTCAATTCTAGAAGCAAGTCATAAAACGGTTGAGGCAATGTCCTCGCTTCTTGACCCGATTGATGGACGGCAGAGAGTTTTAGATATTGGCGCTGGCTACGGAGGGTCGGCGCGGTATCTTGCAAAAAAATATTCTTGCCATGTAACTTGTTTGAATCTTAGCGAGGTCCAGAATAGGCGCAATCGCGATCGTAATATTAGTGATGGGCTAGAATTGTTAGTAAATGTAGTTGATGGAAACTTTGAAGATATTTTGCTTCCTGATGAATCGGTTGATATTGTCTGGTCTCAGGATGCTATCCTGCATAGCGCTAATAGGAAACAAGTTTTTCAAGAAGTATTTCGCGTTCTTTCCAAAGGTGGAAGGTTTATTTTTACAGATCCAATGCAGAGCGCGGCGTGCCCGGAAAACGTCCTTCAGCCTATTCTTGACCGAATACACCTTAAAAATCTTGGGTCAATTGACTATTACTCTCGTGTTGCCGAGGAGGTTGGCTTTGAACAAGTTTCGGTGACGGATCTTTCTGGAAATTTGCCACAACACTATGCCAAAGTTCGTGAAGCAATAGCTCCAAATGTGAGAACTTTGCTGAAGAGTTGTAGCTCCGAGTACTTGGATCGCATGAAATCTGGTCTTCAACATTGGGTTGATGCTGGTAATAATGGCTATCTCACGTGGGGCATTCTTCTGTTCCGTAAACCTTAGCCTTTTCCCTCTCCCTATAGATGAACCTCTACAAGCGAAATATATCGCAGGAGGCTGCTGGTAGATACCTAAGGGATATTTTGCCACCAGTCTTTTGGAGTACTCTCTCCATTCTTCTTCTTCTTCTTATCTTTTCATTTTTTAATCTGTCAGGAAGTATTGATACTCTTGTAGCTCTCCAAGAAGCTGTTGCAAATATTGCTGGGTGGTTTTTAGTGCTTCTTGTGAATATCATTTTAGGAGTTGTCGTTTATTTAGCACTCGGAAAATATCGAAAAATTCGTATTGGAGGAGCAACAGCACTGCCAGATTTTACTTACTGGGGTTGGTTTAGCATGTTATTTAGTGCAGGGATGGGCATTGGGTTGGTCTTTTGGAGTGTTGCGGAACCAGTTTTACACTATATGTCTCCACCACTTGGTGAAGGCGGAACTCTCGAATCGGCACGTCTTTCAATGGGAATAACTCTTTTACATTGGGGTGTTCATGCATGGGGCATCTATGCGTTACTTGGTTTAGCTCTTGCTTTTTTTGCATTCAATAGGGGGCTTCCGTTAACAGTTCGTTCCGCGTTCTTTCCGCTTCTTGGAGATAAAATTCATGGGCCAGTGGGCTACGGCATTGATACTCTTGCATCTGTTGCAACTATTTTTGGACTTGTAACATCTCTCGGGTTAGGAGTACAGCAGATTAATGCTGGCTTAAGCTTTATCTTCAATTTTCCAGAAACGCTTGTTGTTCAGGTTCTTCTTATTATGACCATTACCGCTGTTACTCTTCTCTCTGTTGTTCTTGGACTTGATCGTGGCATTCGTCGACTTAGTCAATTAAATATTACTTTGGCAGGAGCACTCTTGGTTTTTGTCACAATTGGCGGGCCGACATTATTCCTCTTTAATGCGTTTGTTGAAAATATTGGTTTGTATTTATATTACCTTCCTCAGATTAGCTTCTGGACTGAAGCCTATACAGGAACAAATTGGCAAAACGATTGGACTATATTCTATTGGGCGTGGTGGATTGCATGGTCGCCATTTGTAGGAAGCTTTATTGCTAGAATCTCTCGAGGGAGAACTATTCAAGAGTTTGTCATTGGGGTGGTTTCTGTCCCATTTTTAATGACCCTTCTTTGGCTGACAGTTTTTGGAAATAGCGCTTTGTATGAGGAACTATTTTCCTCTGGAGGTTTAGGGGATGCGATTATTGAAAATTCTGCTTTTGGTTTATTCTCTTTGTTAGATCGCTATCCATTTGCCGAGTTTACTTCAATTCTCGCGGTCTTCTTAATTGTCGTATTTTTTATAACTTCGGCAGATTCTGGAGCTTATGTGCTTGGGATGATTGCTGCTGGTGGAAAGGAAACCCCTTCTGTTGCGTTGCGAGTTTTATGGGCTGTGTTAGTAAGTATTTTAGCAGCTATTTTCCTCGTAGGGGGAGGGTTGCTTGCTTTACGTACTGCCTCTATTCTAACTGGTTTACCATTTGCAATTGTGCTTGTAGTTTTATCTATAAGTCTCTTAAAAGGCATGCATCTTGAGTTGCAGGCCACTGAAAAAAACACTTCTTAGTATGCTTAACTTCTTGCAGGATACTTGATGATGTTAAAATTTAAATTACTGATACTATAACTGTGAGGTTAATTTCATTATGATACTGGATGATGATTCTGTAGACGCAAACCTTGATTTTGATTTGAGTGCCATTACGGGTTCTCCAGGACCTCCACCAAATTGTCCTATGTGCGATGAACCTACAATGTGGGTTGATGGGGCCTATATGTGTGCCGATTGTAATGGGATAGATTGTGGGCCAGAAACTGGCTAACTGTTCAAATCTATCTTAAAGTATAGCAGTACTATGCTTGGTGATGTGCATAAATGCCGAGGTATTTCCTATTGATGCTTCTCTCGGAAAATGGCGATTTGCTGTAGATCGTGGTGGGACATTTACTGATGTCGTTGCTCATGACCCTCGTAATAAAGTTCACACCTTAAAGCTTCTCTCTGATTCTCCTCACTATTCTGATCCTTCCATTGAAGGCATACGTCAAATTTTGAAGTTGTCGTCTGATCAACTTCTTCCATCTGATCAAATTTCATCAATTCGTTTTGGAACAACTATAGGCACGAATGCATTATTGGAAAGTAAAGGGGCATCAACTGGACTAATTATTACGAAAGGCTTTCGAGATCTTCTTGAAATTGCTACACAACAAAGACCTCATCTTTTTTCACTTGCAATTGCAAAACCAGAAGTTCTTTATACAGAAGTAATTGAAATTTCTGAACGTGTAAGCGCCGATGGATCAATTATCTCTTCACTTGACTGTAATGCTCTAAGAAAAGCGTTTAGGAAATTTCAAGACTTAAATATTGAGTCAATTGCAATCGTCTTTCTTCATTCATGGAAGAATTCAACTCACGAGAATATTGCTGCTGATATTGCACGTGAGTATCAGTTTTCATATGTTGCGGTTTCACACCAAACAATTTCTATGATCCAAGCTGTGGGTCGAGGTCAAACGACTTTACTTGATGCCTATCTTGGGCCGGTTCTATATCGCTATATAAAGCATCTACGGCGTTCAATTGGAAAGATTCCTATTTTTTTTATGGGGAGTGCAGGAGAGCTTCTTCCTCCTGAAATTTTTTCTGGGAAAGATGCCGTATTTTCTGGACCAGCTGGTGGTGTGATCGCTGTAGCAGAGAATGCAAATACCTATCAAGATGAAGCTGTAATTGGATTTGATATGGGAGGGACTTCAACTGATGTATCCCGTTATGCAGGGGCATTAGAGCAAGACCTTGAAGTAAACTTTAAAGGGTGGAATTTTTATGCTCCAATGCTTCGCATCAAAACGGTTGCAGCTGGAGGAGGATCAATTCTTGCATTTGATAATTATAAACTTACTGTGGGGCCAGATTCTTCAGGCGCTAATCCTGGCCCAGCATGCTATGGGCATGATGGGCCTGCAGCATTGACTGATGCAAATTTACTTTTAGGTCGTATCCTCCCACGCTACCTGCCGTCTGTATTTGGTAGAGAACAGCGTTCACCTCTGAATGTTGAGGCTTCACGTGTGCAATTGAGGAAAATCTTATTAAAGGTGAATCAGGTTTTAAATCAATCGATGAGCGAGATTGATCTTGCTTTGGGTTATGTTCGAATCGCAAATGAGGCCATGTGTCGTCCAATTAAAGAGCTTTCGATAACTCAAGGACATGATATTCGGAAACATGTATTGCTCTGTTTTGGCGCTGCTGCAGGGCAACATGCGTGTGGAATAGCACGCATTCTTGGAATATCAAAAATTCGTATTCCTGAAAATTCTGGAGTTTTTTCTGCATATGGAATTGCAAAGGCATCGCTTCGACGTATATGTGTTGAAACTGTACCTTACCATGCAAATCGTGATGGTTTGCAGCATGCATATAAACGTGCCGTCTGTATTGCAAAAGTTCTTAAAGAGGAAATTTGTGAGCAGCATGATTTGAGTGAATCTGTTACGAAAAATTTTGTACAAAATGTATTTCTTGATGTTCGTGTTTTTGGCACAGATCACGCAATAACAATTCCTTGGTATGAAAACCCACATGCGCTAAAAAGTGCATTTTTAATACAGTATCAGAATCGTTTTGGGTGTGAGCCTCCTAATGGGAAACTTGAGCTTCTTCATCTTCGTGTTGAAGTTTATTTAGACGAACCCTCAGGTGATGCCAAGAGTTTTTTTGCTAATAAGGTCTTCAAACATTTCAAAGAGGTTGAGAAAACAACGGTATGGTTTGAGTCTTCGAGATCACATGAAGTGCCTGTCTATCACCGTAATTCGCTTGCTTCTGGCTTTGTTGTTTCTGGACCTGCAGTCATAGTAGAAAGTTACTCCACAACACTTGTTGAACCAGGGTTTGATGCGATGATTGGAGATGATGGGAGTCTTCTATTATCACTCCGTACTCAAAAAGAAGAAAAGTTTTCTGGTGACTATGATCCAGTACTTCTTGAGGTTTTCAATCATAGGTTTATGGGTATCGCGGAGCAAATGGGAGATACACTTGTACGTACAGCAAACTCAATTACTATTAAGGAAAGACGAGATTTTTCATGTGCTATTTTTGATTCAGAAGGAGAGCTTGTTGCAAATGCCCCACATATTCCTGTCCATTTAGGAGCAATGGGTGAAACAGTACGACACCTTATTAAGAGCATGGACTTTGAAGAAGGGGATGTAGTAGCTAGCAATAATCCTCATATGGGAGGCTCTCATCTTCCAGACATTACACTTGTTTCTGCAGTATTTCGAAATAACACTCCACAGTTTTATCTTGCTTGCCGAGCACATCACGTTGATATTGGAGGGGTCGTTCCGGGTTCAATGCCACCCTTCTCAAGGCTTTTGGAGGAGGAAGGTATTGTTATTGATTCTCTTGTATGTGTGAAGAGATATGTTTTTCAAGAGAAGAGTGTTTTATCAATTTTAAACTCTCCTCCTTATCCTGCAAGAAACATTTCAGAAAGAGTTTCTGATTTTTGTGCGCAAATAGCATCTTTGCGAAAAGGTAATGAGGAGTTGTCTTCCCTTTGTAACGAATTTAAGACTGATATTGTAGAAGCGTATATGAGTTATATAAGAAAACATGCCGCTAGTGTGACAGGTGATACCCTCTGTCATCTATTAAATGGTGAAAAGAAAAGATACTTTAGTTTTGCTGATTACATGGATGATGGAACTATTATACGAGTAGGAATCTGTATCCAAAGAAACCCTTCAGGAGGCTTTGAAGCCGAGCTTGACTTCACTGGGACGAGTGAACAAGTTTCTGGAAACCTGAATGCACCTCCCGCAGTGACTCGTGCAGCAGTTTTATACGTTTTCAGAACCTTGCACAAGAAAACCATACCATTAAATGATGGATCTCTAGCACCAATTAGGATAAAAATTCCTGAAAAGAGCCTTCTTATGCCTGCTCCTAATGCAGCTGTTGTTGGAGGAAATGTTGAGACATCACAGCGTATTGTTGATGTTCTTTATGGAGCGTTGAACATTGCTGCAGCATCACAAGGAACGATGAACAATATTCTTTTTGCCTCTCCTGATGGTACTGGAGCACAGTATTATGAAACTGTAGCAGGAGGCGCAGGGGCAATTGAGGGTTTTGATGGAGCTTCTGCAGTTCAAGTACACATGACTAATACTAGAATGACGGACATCGAAGTTATTGAAGAACGTTTTCCCTACATACGTATTGAAAAGTTTCAGATTAGAAAGAACTCAGGTGGGAAAGGAAAATGGCGAGGTGGAGATGGGGTTGTCAGGTCGTATCGTTTTCTTCAACCTACAGCTCTCACTGTGCTAAGTGAGCGACGTGTATGCAGGCCCTTTGGTCTCTGTGGGGGTGAGGCTGGAGCCTTAGGCAAAAACCTCATTTTTCGAGCAAATGGTATGACAGAAGATATTGGTGGGAAAACTTATGTGGTGCTTGAAGCCAATGATGTTTTGGAGATTAGTACGCCAGGTGGTGGTGGATATGGAAAGGTTTTTCTGGACACGGAGTTTTTATAAATAATTAAAATTGGCATGTGTGACGTTCTACATAGACCAACATTATGGCTGATCTTTTTTAGTCGTAGAAGGTGAAGTTGTGCCATTGACCATATGTCTTAACTCTTTTCCAACTTTGAAGAACGGGATTTTTTTAGGAGGTACTAGTACTGATTCTCCAGTTTTCGGGTTTCTCCCTTCTTTCATTTTTCGCGCTCGTAGCTTAAAACTTCCAAAGCCTCGTATTTCAATTTTATCTCCATGAGTCAGTGCCGCCCTCATAGAATCAAAAATTGTATTGACCACAACTTCAAGTTGCCGTTTTGTCAGTGATGGAATTTGGTTTGTGAGTTTAGCAATTAGTTCAGCTTTTGTCATAGATAGTTTCTCCGAATTGACCCATGTAGCGGTAGGTTCTTTCCAGATTATTGCTGAAAAAAACCTGTAACGGGGTAAATATAGAAACCCTATATCACAGAGTGAACTCAAACTTGAGGCTAAAATTATTTGGAACAGTGAACAATGATAAGATGCTTTTCAGTTGTGTTCTCAGCAAGTCTCTCACCGAAAAACGTGGTTCAATCTCAATAATCGACGGCTCACTTGAAATTCCTTCAAGGTCTGCAGCTAATTGAATTGCATCTTTAAGGGTCCCCAGGTGGTCAACTAAGTTTTGTTCTAATGCTTGTCGCCCAGTGAAGATTCGTCCATCGGCAAGAGTATGTATCTTCTCAATATCCATCCCGCGTCCATCGGCAACTGCATGAACAAATTGGTTATGAACATCATCCATTACATCTTGCAAGATTTTTCGAGAGGTATTGTCAAGAGGACGAAAGGGGGAAGCAAGGTCTTTGTGTAGCCCACTTTTTACAACGACACTTTCAACCCCTAATTTGGCAAGCAGCTCCTCAACATTTGTCATTTCCATAATGACACCAATGCTTCCAGTAATAGTCCCAGGATTAGCAACAATTTGATTTGAGGCCGAAGCAATATAGTACCCTCCGGAGGCAGCCATGTTACCCATGGAAGTGACTATTGTTTTTTCTTCCTTATCACGAACTTCCTTTAATGCCGCATATATTTCTTGTGATGGAACAACTGCGCCGCCTGGACTGTCAATACGAACAACAATCGCTTGGACTGAAGGGTTCTCAGAAAAGAGTTCAATTTGGTCAATGATCTCATTTGGATCAAGGATCACACCTTCAATGCGTATTAAAGCAATGCTGTTTTCGCTAGTAATAGGTATTGTTTCTACAAGTAGGGTAATTCCCAAGACTAGTACAAAAAACCCTATGATAACTAGGGCAAGAGTTCGAAAACCCCTGCCCAATGAAGAAGATTGATTGTATTCGTGATTAGAGTGTTCCATCAGTGTTAATCCGAGCTAGCCTCACTTGGTGAGTTGTCTGGCGAAGTAGCGGGGGGAGCTTCTGGAACCTCCTGAGTCTGGTTAAATGTTTCAATCTGCTCGCGTTCAAGGTCTTGGCGGTGTTCACGGATACTGAGTGCAATTTTCCGTTCTTCCGTATCGACTTTGATTAATTTTGCCTCAACAGTAGAGTTAATGACGAATTGATCTTCTATCTTAGTGGATCCATCGAGGTCAGCTTCACTGACATGTATGAGGCCTTCCACTCCGCCTTCAAGTTCTACGAAAATACCAAAATCGGTAACTTTTGTAATCAATCCTTTTGATGTCTGGCCTACGTGGTAGTTTGTTGGAATAAACTCGTCCCATGGATTAGGGGCTAACTGTTTAAATCCTAAAGATAGCCTTTCCTTCTCTCGGTCAATTTTCAGGACCACTGCCTCTGTTTTAGCCCCTTTTTTGAAAATTTCTGAAGGATGCTTTACATGTTTTGTCCATGACATGTCTGAGATATGGATAAGACCATCAATGCCTTCCTCTAGGCCGATGAAGGCACCAAAATCAGTAAGACTTTTGACTTTGCCTGAAATTGTGGTTCCCACTGCATACTTGTTTTCAATAAGGTCCCAAGGGTTTGGTTCTGTTTGTTTGAGGCCAAGTGATATTTTTCGTCCTCCTTGTTCAACGTGAAGAACTGTGATCTCAATTTGGGTACCAACGGAGAGCACTTTTGAGGGATGCCTGATTTCTTGTGTCCAGGACATTTCGGATACGTGAACAAGGCCTTCAATTCCAGGCTCAAGTTCGACAAATGCTCCATAGTCAGCAAGACTTACGACTTTCCCTTGGTGGCGACTTCCAATTGGATATTTCTCCGTCACATGAATCCATGGATCTGAGGAACGTTGTTTAAGGCCTAAAGACACCCGAGAGGTTTCGCGGTCATACTTTAGAACCATTACTTCAATTTTATCTCCAACAACACATACTTCAGCCGGATGAGTAACTCTGCCCCATGACATATCTGTAATATGCAAAAGACCGTCAATTCCGCCGAGGTCGATAAATGCGCCGTATGCTGTAATGTTTTTGACTGTACCTTCGATGATTTGCCCTTCAGTAAGAGAGGCAAGGGTATGTTGTCTTTTAGTAGCACGAGCTTCTTCCAAGACAACTCGACGTGATACTACAATGCTGCCACGTTGGTGATTAAACTTGATGATTTTCATAGGGAAGGATTTTCCAATGAGAGCCTCCAGGTCTCTTACCGGATGCAGGTTTACTTGAGAGCCTGGAAGAAAGGCTTTAACGCCAATATCAACCATCATCCCGCCTTTAATGCGAGAAATAATTCGACTTTCAATTAGGCGTTCCTCTTGATAGGCCTCTTCTAGTTCTTCCCAAACCTTCATTTTATCGGCTTTTTCCTTGGAAAGAATTAGATTGCCCTCATGATCTTCTTTTTGCTCAATAAGCACGAGCATTCTATCGCCAACATTGAGGCTTTCGAGTTCCTGATCCGAAAGCTCTTTTATCGAAACTATCCCATCTGATTTATAACCAATATCGACGAGGATTTTATCTTTTCCAATGCTGACTACTTCGCCATCCATGACTGAACGCTCTTTAAAAGGACGAAAGGACTCTTCATATAATTCTGCTAAAGATAGTTCAGTGTCCGGTAAAGAGTCTGTTGTGGTTGCTTGTTGTTCCATGGTTAAATCACTTGCTCCTAAAAAAGGTTGAAGGTTAGTAAGGCGCCGACGATTTTTCCTCTAGTGTTCCTGGAAACTGAGGATTGGCACGATGGCGTAGTTGGCTCTCTCTAATCAGTTCAAGTATGGTATCAATAACTTGGGATTCTGATAAGTTAGTTGTATCAATAATTGTTGCATCTGATGCTGCCTCTAATGGGGCAGCACTTCGTATTGTGTCGCGAGTATCTCGTTCTAGCAGGTCTGTTTGTATTTTTTCACATGAGATAGAAACTTGAGCTCTTTGCATTTCGTGAAACCTTCTCTGAGCCCTAATGGCTGGAGAAGCGGTAAGAAAAAGTTTGATGTCAGCATCGACAAACACGTGTGTTCCCATATCACGGCCTTCAGCAACTATGCCATTTTTTTCTCCGAAGCTGCGTTGTAAGGGGAGCAAGAATGCCCGCACGTTAGGATGAGGGGATATTTTTGAGGCTATTGTGCTTATGTGAGGAGTCCTCAATTCGTTAGTCAATAATTCCCCATCAACTTCAACCGTTTGACCTCCGTCGTTATTTGAGAGAAGAAACTTTGTTTTTTTACAAAGACTTAAAATAGCGTTTTCATCGTCTGGGTTTACCTGATTCTTTGAAACGGTCCATGCGACTGCACGATAGAGTGCGCCGCTATTTAAGTATGCAAGCCCAAGATGGTTGGCAAGAGTTTGGGCTACAGTGCTTTTTCCTGCCCCGGCTGGGCCATCAATAGTTATAGTTAGGCGTTGCATATCGTCTCAATTTTACATGAAGGCGCAATGCTTTGAAGTTTATCTATAAATGTTGGAAAAGATGTTTGGATGCAATCAATGTTTGTGACTATAGTAGTTTGTGAGGCATGCAGTCCAGCGATGGCCATGGACATAGCAATTCGATGGTCTCCATAGCTAGGACATTCTGCTCCTTGAAGGCTGGAGGTGCCTTGAAGGATTAGACCATCTGGCTGTTCATCAACCTCTACTCCAAGACGCATAAGCACTTCTGTCATTGTAGCAATTCTATCACTCTCCTTGACGCGGAGTTCTTTCATTCCGCTGATTCGAGTTTTTCCTTTTGCAAATGAGGCGGCAACACATAAGATGGGAAACTCATCAATTGCACGCAACATATCATTCGGGTCAACATCAATGCCAGTGAGCGTTGAGGATTTAACGTTTAGATCCCCTGTTAATTCCCCCGAGGTTTCATGAACATTTGACGTTTGTATCGAAGCCCCCATTTTACAGAGTATTTCTAGGAGACCAACTCTGGTTGTATTTAGTCCGACGTTACGTATTGTAAGATTTGATCCTGGAAGTATCAGTGCTGCTACAAGGAAGAAGGCAGCTGAAGAAAAGTCTCCTGGAACTTTTACATCATGTGAGGTTAAGGTAGACGGTTCGAGAGAAACTGTTGTAGGGTCTTTTCGAGTAAGGCGGCCACCAAAATATTTTAATAGTTTTTCCGTGTGATCACGAGAGGAGGCAGGCTCATGAAATGTTGTTGTGCCTTTAGCAAGTAGTCCTGCAATGAGGATCCCAGACTTTACTTGTGCGCTTGAAATTGAAGAGTCATATGAGATTCCTTGCAAGGGAGAGCCTTGAATTGCAAGTGGAGACAAAGCCCCTTTATTTCGACCGCCTATGGTTGCTCCCATTTGGCGTAATGGATTGACTATTCGACCCATCGGGCGGTTTCGTAGTGAGGTATCTCCTGTTAAGATTGAAAAGAAACTTTGTCCAGAGAGTAGTCCTGCAAGTAATCGCATACTGGTTCCAGAGTTGCCGCAGTCAATAATTTGTTGAGGTTCAGAAAACCCCCATAGGCCTTTCCCAAGTATGCGTAATTCAGATTGAGTAATTTCAATCGGTATTCCAAGTGCTTGAATAGCACGAATTGTATGTAAGCAGTCTTCTCCGTCACAGTAATCACGAATTATAGAGGTCCCCTCAGCCATCGCGCCAAAAATAACCGCCCGATGGGTAACCGATTTGTCTCCGGGGATTGAAATTTCTCCGCTTACTGGACCCGAAGGCGTAATAGTAAGTTGCGTCATCAGTGTAATTGCTCCCGAGTTTTTTTGGCTTTTGCAAAGGTATCTTGAAGGGCATGTTTATCTTTCTGCTGAAGGAGCGTGATTAATGTGTCTAGTTCATCTTGAAATTTTTTTAGCATTGGAAGCATATTTTCGGCATTATGGAGACAAATTTCGCTCCATAGGGATGGCGCGCTTGAGGCAATTCTAGTCATGTCTTTTAAGCTTGATGGGGCGTAAGCATATGGATCTACGCTTGGGAAGAGGGTCTCTTTAATACGCGTAATAGTATTGAGCATTGTATATGAGACCACATGTGGAAAATGACTTACGGCACCGAAAATCATGTCATGTAAAAATGGGTCCATCGTTGTTACTTTTGCGCCAATTAATTCCCAAAATTGATGAACCGTATTAAGGGCGTTGGTGCTTGTGTTTTGAGTTGGTGTCAAAATGCAGTGTTTGCCCATAAAAAGATCTGCACGGCTTGCCAGGGCGCTTGATTTTTCGCTTCCGGCAATTGGGTGTGCTCCAACAAAATGGATATTTGGTGCCACGATGGCATCAATGTTTTTTACGAGTTGTCCCTTTACGCTTCCTACGTCACTGAGGATTGTATTCTTGGAGGCATAGTTAACAGTTGACGTAACAATTTCTTCAAGGGTTTGAACAGGAGAAGCAAGAATTATCAAGGATGAGTCTTGAATCGCGTGGCTTAATATAGGTTCCTTTTCATCTATTGCGCCTATTTCTGTCGCATGATTGAGCGCCTTGATGTCTATGTCTGTTCCGATAACTTTGGAAACAAGGCCTGCTTGTTTGATTGCGAGGCCTATCGAGGCTCCAATTAGACCAGTGCCTACAATTGAAATTTTTTTAAAATCAGTTTTCATAGGCTCGCAAGATAAGTAGAGGCTGGTTTATATGCATAATTCTCAGCTATTTTATTCCGTTTGTATGAACAGGGGAGGGGTTTTGTATGATGGTGCGTAACGCGAGAATAAATTTTTCATTTTCTTCTGGGAGGCCGATTGTCACACGTAACATTGAGCCATCAATATGCCGTACTATAACCCCAAAACGTAAAAGTGCTTCAAAAACTGTTTTCCCATTTTTCTTAGTATCAAAGTATATAAAGTTTGCTTCCGAAGGGATAAAGGGAAGGCTGAGTTCATCAAAGGTTTTATACAAAAGCAACTTTCCACGCTGATTGTTGTCGTTACTCGCGTTTATATGATCAATGTCGTTGAGTGCAGCCAGGGCGGCATTTTGGGCCAATGTGTTTGTGTTGAAAGGCATTCTTACTTTATTCATTGCATCAGCAAGGTTTGATGGGGCAATTGCATATCCAATTCTAAGTCCGGCTAACCCGTAAATTTTAGAGAACGTACGAAGCACAATGAGTGAATGGCCTTTGGTTTGGAGTGTAATGCTGTCCGGATAGTTTGGGTCTGTTACGTATTCAGCATACGCTTCATCAAGGACTACAAGAATGTGTTTAGGGATTTTATGTAAAAGCGAGCAAAGTTGTTTGGTATTTACAATAGTACCCGTGGGGTTATTCGGATTACAGATGAACAGCACTTTAGTGCGTGGAGTAATAGCCTTGTGCATAGCGGAGAGGTCGTATGCATAATTTGTAAGAGGGAGAGATATGATGTTTCCTAGGCCAGCTCTTACAGCTTTGTCGTAGATTGAGAAGGAAGGTGTTGCAGTTATAGCGTCATCTCCGGGTGAGATTGAGACTTTTACGAGAAGTGAAATAAGCTCATCAGAGCCGTTGCCTAGGATGACTTGGCCAATTTCTACTTTATATTTTTGGGCAAGAGCCTTCCTCAAGGCATTTCCTGTGCCATCAGGATACCTGTTGAGTGAATCTTTCATGTTCTGCATTGTTGCTAGGGCCGAGGGAGAAGGTCCAAGTGCATTTTCGTTTGACGCAAGCTTTGTGGCTGGAACGATGCCAAACTCTCTCTCAACGTCTTCAGCTAATCTCCCTGGAACGTAGGGGTTGATTGCCGTGATTGCTGGGTGGATGTTAATGCTCATACGAATCCTAAACGGTTTATTTTGTTAAGAATATTTTTGTAGAATAACTAGTCATCTGTTGGAAACGAACCAAGGAGTTTCATCCCTAGTGTTTGGCCCTCTAGCTCGCTTAATGCCTTTGCAACGCTCTCATCTTCAACGTGCCCTTCAATATCGATAAAAAATACATATTCCCAAGCTTTTTGTTTTGAGGGGCGAGACTCAATACGTGTCAGATTTACAGCGTGCGTTGAAAAAGGGCGCAATAGGTTACAAAGCCCACCAGGGCAGTCTTTAGCATAGATCATTAGGGATGTTTTGCTTTTTTTTGTTTTCTCAGGGATGTGGGTTGCTAGTACGAGAAAACGTGTGTGATTATTGATTTTGTCCTCTATATGTTTCCCCAAAATTTCGAGATTGTAGAGGGAAGCTGCCAATTCAGATCCAACTGCAGCAGCTGTGAAATCATCTATGGCTAGTTCAGCTGCTCGTCCCGTACTAAAGACATCAATTACTGGAGCATTAGGAACATTTTGCTCAATCCAATTTCGGCATTGCGCTGCTGCTTGAGGGTGAGAGTAAATTGTTTTTATTGCTTCAAGTGAAGAGGCTTTTGAAAGCAGATTATGGGAGATTTCTTGAGAAACCTCCCCATAAATGGTGAGAGTAGAGTCAAAAAACATGTCAAGCGTGTGATTTACGATGCCCTCTGTTGAGTTTTCAATGGGTACAACCCCAAAGTTTGTTTCACCCCTGGACACCGACTCGAAGACTCCCTTGATACTGGTCATTGGTGTATATTCGGCTGATGAGCCAAGCTTACGCATTGCAGCAAGATGAGTGAAAGTACCTTTTGGACCAAGGTACGAAACTTTTATGGAGCCCTCAAGGCACAATGATGCCGACATAATTTCCCTGAAAATGTACTCTATGGCTTTGTTTGGGTAAGGTCCTGCGTTGTTGTTGAATAGTCGTTGGAAGATTCTCTCTTCACGGCCAGCAGTGTGGAGATTAATGTCTGCCCCTTTCTCGCGCTTTATTTCTCCAATTGCAATGACTGCCTTGGCACGCTCACTTAATAGGGAGAGAATTTGATCGTCTATTTTATCTATGGCTAATCTGTAGGGGTCGAGGGGTGGCATGCGGCGTAAATCAATAGAATTTTCAACAAGATACGTCGGTCATGCTACAGGAAGTAGTTGTTTTTTGCAAGTATAATCAATACTTTAGCGCTGTTTTCAAGGTTGCGTCAATGTATTGTCAGGATATAGGTGGATGATTCCATCAATGCACAATATATAGGCGTATCTGGCATTTTTTTGCATTGACGGTTTTGTAAGACTCTGGTACCTTCACCGTGGTAAGTGAAGCGTAGATAAGTCTTATAGTTACTAGCTATTCCTCGAGGATAATGAGTCAAGAGGATTCTTATACAGTGGTGGTGTTTCGTCACCACTCATCTCAGCCAAAGCAATTCTCCATCAAGAAAAAAACCGTTAGGGTTTTGCTGGTTTTGCTATTGCTCCTTCTGGGGGGGCAGTGGGTTTTCTTTTCGCAATTTCTTGATCAAAGGCAAAAGCTTGATCAACTTGATCAACTCAAAGTAGATCTCGAGATCAGTGAGCGTGAGGCCTCTGCGGCTAACTCAGCTATTCAAAAGCTGCGTTTGCAGTTGGCAGATATGAAAGACCTTAGTGACAAGGTAAGGGAGATGTTGGGTCTCCAGCACGACTTTGACGGTGCTGTGTCTGGGCAGGGCGGTGAGGATGTTCTCGCAACGTTCAGCAAACGTACTTCTCTGGCGGGTCATGAGGAGGGGAAGGATGATGAGCATCGATCTCTTTCAGATATGCAGCAGGAGCTAAGGTGGTTGCGAAGCGACGCAAAGGTGGAACATCGTGATTTACGGGCCTTGGTTGAAACCGTAGAAGACCGACGAACCCAATGGGAGTCAACGCCTGCGATTTGGCCTGTTAAAGGATGGGTAACGTCTGGTTTTGGACCGAGGGTTTCACCATTTACTGGAAGGCCTTCCAATCATCATGGTATTGATATCAGGGGTGAGATTGGAACGCCTGTTGTTGCGACTGCTTCAGGTACTGTTGTGCGGCGAAAACATGATACTGGATTTGGAAAAGTTGTCACGATTGCTCATGGTTACGGCATATCGACACGATATGGGCATTTGCATACGATGGACGTGAAAGTTGGTAAGAGAGTAGATCGTGGTGATGTGATTGGAACAGTTGGAAATACTGGACTTTCAACTGGCCCCCATCTACATTATGAGGTAATCGTCAATAAAACGCGCGTTGATCCTCGAAAATACATTATTGAGTAGTAAACCTTTTAGTTTCTAGAGACAATTCCTATGTGGGACTTTTGGAAGAGTGGCGAAGACGATGCTCTTGAAGGGGAGAGTGCCCCTCTTACTTTTTTGGGGAAGGGGGCGGAGCTTAAGGGAACTATTCACGTCGCTGGATCTGCCCGCGTTGACGGGATAATTGAAGGTAAAGTGCATGTTCAAGGCACGTTGGTTGTTGGAAAGAGTGCGTTGATAAAAGGGGATGTTATCGCTGAGGCTGTTGTAAGTTCCGGAAACATTACCGGAGACGTTATGGCTAGTGAACGTGTAAAACTACTCACTCCATGTGTTTTGATGGGGAGTGTTCAAACTCCGCTTCTTTCTATTGAGGAAGGGGTTCTGATTAGTGGTACGTGTGATATGGTAGTTGCCTCCAATGGCCATCGAGATGTGGATGTGATTGAAGAGGACAAAGAGCCTTTCCACGAGGACCACGCGCATCAAGAGGTGCTTGAACAGCAGACGCCTTATTCCGAAGAATACGAAAGATTTTAAGTAGCTTCTATCTTCTGTATTTTTTCTCGCCAGTAGTGGTTTATATTAAGTGCATGCCTCTCGTCGAAGTGCTTCAACCATGTTGGTCTCTTCCCATGTAAATCCTTCTTCGTCTCGGCCAAAGTGCCCGTAGGCGGCAGTTGGCTTGTATATTGGTCGACGCAACTTTAAATGCTCAATCATTCCATTTGGAGTTAGAGGGAAGATCTTTCGTATAGCCTTAACTAGCTTATCAACTGGAACCGTTTCAGTTCCATGTGTATTGGCAAGAACCGATACAGGTTCGGCGACTCCAATTGCATATGCAACTTGTACTTCACATCGAGAGGCAAGTTCAGCTGCCACAACGTTTTTAGCAATATAGCGAGCCATGTATGATGCGGATCGATCAACTTTACTTGGGTCTTTTCCGGAAAACGCACCACCGCCATGACTGCCAACTCCACCGTAGGTGTCTACAATTATTTTTCTACCTGTAAGTCCTGTATCCCCCATTGGTCCACCAACTACAAACCGTCCTGTCGGATTGATGTGGTATGAAACGGTTTTTTCATCGAAGAGATCACGTGGCATTACCGGGTGAATAACGTGCTCGATGATATCGTCTTGGATCTCCTTCAAGGTTACCTCTGGACTGTGTTGAGTTGAAACCACAATCGTTGAAATATTAACTGGACGCCCATTTTTGTATTCGATAGTGACTTGTGATTTTCCATCGGGCCTGAGGTAGGGAAGAAGGTTTTGCTTGCGAGCTTCGCTGAGCCGACGAGTGATTTTATGTGCAAGCACTATTGGCATTGGCATCAGTTCCTTAGTTTCGTTTGTGGCGTACCCAAACATTAAGCCCTGGTCACCTGCGCCTCCCACATCGACTCCCTGTGATATGTCTGGTGATTGGCTATGAATTGATGTCAGTACTGCGCATGTTTCATAGTCAAAGCCATATTTTGCTTTTGTATAGCCTATTTCTTTGATTGTTTCCCTCACAATGTCAGGTACTTCAACGTAGCCTGTCGTAGTTATTTCTCCTGCTACAAATGCCAATCCGGTTGTAACAAGAGCCTCACATGCTACACGACATGTTGGGTCCTGCGCGATAATTGCGTCTAAAATGGCGTCTGATATTTGATCGGATACTTTGTCGGGGTGTCCTTCTGTTACGGACTCAGAAGTAAAAAGAAAGGATTGATTCATAGTCACAGCTCCTTCATAAAGGGGAAGAGTTGGTCAGGCTAATCAAGGTAGTAGTGCTGTCCACCCTGCAGATGGTATCGCAGATCATCTAGTTTCTGTCAAGGAAGGTGTGCGTCTGCTCCTTGACACTCATCTTTCGCGTTGGGTAAGATCAAAACGTATTTTTTGGTAGTAGTAGAATAGATTTTCTGCGTAATAACAGGTGTTTAGAAGGGGAATGGCTTGGCTAATTCTATCACTGAAGAACCGTTGAGCAAAAAGTCTTCAGAACTCCCAGGTTGGAGTCGTTTTAATTGGGCTGGATTACCAGGCAAAGTTGTAGATACACTGAGTTCGCTTAGACTTGCAATTTCTCTTTTCATTGCCTTAGCCATTCTCTCGACGATTGGAACGATAATTCAGCAAGGAGAAACACCAGAATTTTATATTAAGGAATACGGGGAGCCAATGTATGGGTGGTTTCAGACTTTTGGCTTTACCGATGTTTACGCTCAGACGTGGTTCCGAGCAGTCCTTGGGTTGTTAATTGTTAACTCACTGACTTGTTTTTATAAACGATTTCCGGGGATTTGGCGTTCTATGAGACAGAGCAATATTGCTGTCCCATCAACATTTATTGAGGGTTTGAAACAACATGTTGAGGTCCCTCTGAAAAGTGACAGTGGCAAAGTCGCTGAGGAGATGATTGATATCCTGGGTGGAAGAGGGTATCGAGTTTCCGTGAGTCGAGCCAAGGATAATATATCTGTCTTCGCTACAAAAGGAATTATGGGAAGAGTGGGTGCTCACGTTGCTCATGTTAGTGCCGCTATCATTGTGCTTGGGGGCTTGATAGGGTCGGTAGCGGGGTTTAGAGACTTTGGAATTGGGCTTCCCGGTGAAACTTATTATATTCCGCAAGGGGATTTTAGCTTAAAAGTAGAAAAATTTTGGATGGATTATTATGAAAACGGTGCAATTAAGTCATACAATAGCACCTTAACTGTGGTGGATAAGGGACAGGAAAAATTTACAAAAACAATATCTGTTAACGATCCACTTGTATACAACGACATATGGTTGTATCAATCGTCCTACGGTGACCATTGGGATAAGGTTGATAAGGCACGAGTTATGATTACTGAGAAGGGTTCTGAAAATGTAGTTGGTGATGTTATGTTAGATTGGGGAGAGCCTCTGAGGGTTCCCGACATTGACCTTGGACTTCGGGTTACTGGATTTGCCGCTGATTTTGCATTTGATTCTGAGACAAAGCAGGTTTCTTCAAAGACAAGTGAACATAAAAATCCTGCTGTTCAAATTACTATTACTGAAGGAGATAAGACCTTTAATCCATGGTTTTTTGTTGACTTTCCAGGAATAATTGATATTCCAGACTCTTCTTATGCATTTGAAATTGTGGGTTATTTACCGTCAAAATATACAGGACTTCAGATGGGGCATAATCCTGGTATAACTATTGTGTGGACTGGTTGTTTATTGATTGTTGTTGGAATGGCACTTTCTTCTTTCGTGTTTCATCGACGGCTGTGGGTTAACATTCAGAAAGATGGAGATAATTCGAAACTTTATATTGGGGGTAATACCCATAAGGGACAAATTGATTTTTCACGTGAGTTCGCAACCTTGACAGACCGTATTAGGCATATTGGGTAGGACATTAAGAGGCTGTTTTTCTAAATGAGGAGGGAATATGTTCACGTCGCTTTTCTTATTTGATTTAACCTTCTGGTTATATTTAGCCGCTGTAGGCTTGTATATAGGTTACGTGGCGCTTGGACGGACTAGCGTACAGGTGGCAGGTGCCGGAACTGGAAATCTCTCGACGTCGGACTATTCGGCTCCTGTCGGGCAACTTGCGACCATGATTACTTTCGTAGGTGTGTTTGTAAATACTCTTGCGCTCGGGACGCGTGCCTACGAAAGGTATCAACTTACTGGAACGTTTGCGCCATGGTCAAATCAATTTGAAGCTATGGCTTTTGTGGCGTGGTCAATTATCGTTGGCTATCTCATTCTAGAGTTTAAGTATGGGATTAAGGCCATTGGTGCGTTTGTTGTTTCAATTGGGTTTATTGCTATGGGTGCGGCGTCCTTGCTTCCATACCGATATCAAACAGCTGAGCCGCTTGTTCCGGCGCTAAACAGCTATTGGATTTATATCCATGTCTCCGTTACCCTCACTAGCTATGCCGCGTTTGCTATGGCTGCTGGTTTAGGTGTTATGTATCTCTTAAAGGAGAGGGCTGAACTCAATGGCAACACTTCTTCTCTTACCTCTGCCTTCCCAAGCCTTGAGACCATTGACGAACTTGGATATAAGGCCATTACTATTGGGTTTCCCCTACTTGCATTTGGAATTATTTTAGGAGCTATGTGGGCAAATTATGCTTGGGGCGGTTACTGGAGTTGGGACCCTAAGGAAACTTGGTCGTTGATCGTTTGGCTAATTTACGGTGCGTATATTCATGCCAGAATGACCAGAGGGTGGGGCGGTCATCGTGCGGCAATTTATGCGATATTTGGTTTCTTGATGGTAATCTTCTGTTTTTGGGGGGTAAATTTTCTTCTCTCAGGACTTCATGCCTATGCCTAATCTAGATGACTCGGAGGTTGTTTCTGATTCGCCTGTTCCTCAAACGGAGGCTGGCGTGCCTCAGAATACCAAGAGTACTTCAAAGCTCCCAGTAATTTTTGGTGTATTGGTTATTTCTGCGATTGCGTTTGGGCTTGTTTGGATGCAGGGTGCAAAATATGAGCCTGTTCTTGTTGGAAAAGCCGCACCTAACTTTGAATTAAAAGACATCAACGGGAATGCGGTAGAGTTATCAGACTATAAAGGGCAGGTTGTATTTTTAAATTTTTGGGCTACCTGGTGTAAGCCTTGTCAGGAAGAAATGCCTTCAATGGAGCGACTACATCAGGACCTTGAAGCTAAGTTTTCTGACCGTTTCGTAATGCTAGCAGTCAGTATTGATAAATCTGCTGATGACATTCCTGCGTTTATGGCAAAGTATAAACTGACCTTTCCTGTCCTTCATGATCGCTGGGGGAAGGTGGATAGAATTTATAAAATTATGGGTGTTCCAGAGACTTATATAATTGATCAAGCAGGCAACTTGGTGGAAAAGGTTATTGGGCCACGAGAGTGGGATGTTCCAAAAAATATTCAAAGTGTAATGAATCTTTTGCAACCTTTTTCGCCGAAATCATCTTTAGGAGACGGATAGTCGTATATCAGATGTTTCGGAGTAGCTTTTTCTTTCTTTGCCTTTTTCTCCTTGTTCTAGGGTTAATGTCCTGTGATGAAATACCTGGAGCAATTGTAGAGGCAAAAGAAGATAGGTCTATCGCTTCTGCATCGATACCAGAGAGTCCTCGTGTGGGTTTTCGCGCACCTTCATTTACTCTTCCGGACATCGACGGGAAAATGGTGAAACTTGAAGATCTTCGAGGAAAGGTAATTCTCCTGAACTTTTGGGCGACATGGTGTGGACCATGTACTCTTGAAATGCCCTCTATGGAGGAGTTATATCGGGAGTTTAATGATCAAGGTTTTGAAATTTTAGCTTTATCAAGTGACTTTCAGGGTTCACGTGTGACAAAACCATTTAAAGAGCAGTATGAGCTGACGTTTCCAATATTGCACGACCTTGAACAGGATGTTAATGCTGCCTATCGTATCCGTTCAATTCCCGCATCTCTCTTAATTGGAAAAGATGGAGTGATTACCTATCGAGTTCCTGGGGCGAGGGATTGGTATAGTGATAAGGCACGTGGGATGATCCAACAACTGTTGGATGCGTCATGAGTAGAGATCTAACTGTGTAATTATGTTTGAAGCTCAAGTATCTTTCACTATAGCGTTTATTGCGGGCTTTCTTTCTTTCATATCTCCCTGCGTTTTGCCATTGGTCCCTTCCTACTTAAGCTATATAACAGGACTTTCTCTTGATCAGTTAACAAGCGAAGACAATCGAAAAAAGCTTCGCGGTACGATTATGACTAATTCAGTTTTGTTCATTGGAGGCTTCTCTGCCGTTTTTATGGCGTTTGGCGCTTCGGCAAGTTTTGCAGGACAATTATTGTTTGCATACCATGACTACCTGCAGAAAATTGGTGGAATATTAATCATTATATTTGGCCTTTATGTAATGGGAGTATTTAAATTAAGATTTTTGTCGGTGGAAAAAAAGATGCACCTTTCTACGCGGCCTGCAGGATATGTCGGCTCAGTGTTAATTGGAATGGTGTTTGGTGCCGCATGGACTCCCTGCGTCGGCCCAATCCTTGGTTCTATTTTAGCACTTGCGGCGACCAGTGATTCCATGATGACTGGGGTTCAGCTTCTCGGAATATACTCTTTAGGTTTGGGAATTCCTCTTTTTTTAGCAGCCTTAGGAGTAGATTCATTTTTAAATTACTTTAAAAAAGTAAGGACGTACATGTGGGCGGTCTCAGCTGTAAGTGGAGTATTTTTAGTTTTGGTTGGTGTTATGATCTATACGAACTCTTTTGCGCAGTTTACTCGCATATTGACTGATTATGGAATTGGTTGGTATGTGGGACCAGATGCAGCGACGGGCTCCTTTTAGTCTCCTCCTGAAACATTTTTTTCCTCATCTAGTCCTTCCTTTTGTGTGAAAACTGTCCTTAATCTGAGGCGGATTGTAGAGAAAAGGATAATTTAAGGTTTTTCGAGGAGTGGAATAAGAATTGGCCATAGGTTCTTTGTAATAATAGTGTATCCTTCTTTTGTAGGATGTATCCCGTCCCTCTGATTCAATGCCGGTTTTGTAGCTACATCTTTTAGAAAAAATGGCATGAATGGAGTGCCGTGTTTTTCAGCCAAGGTAGAAAATATTTTAGTAAACGATTCTGAATATATAGGCCCATAGTTTGGCGGAAGTTTCATCCCCGTTAGTAGTACGGTAATCTCATGTTTATGTAGTTGTTCAATGATGTGTGAGAGGTTATTTTTAGTTTCTTCAATACGTAGGCCTCGCAAACCATCATTAGCCCCAAGTTCAAGTATTACTACTTTAGGCTGTAATTTTGTGATAGAAGGAAGGCGACGTAGAGCACCAGCTGTGGTTTCCCCACTAATCCCCATATTAAGTACATGATGCTTATAGCCATTTGCAGTAAGCTTTTTTTGGAGTTGTGCAGGGTATGCTTCATCGATGGTTACTCCAAGGCCTGCTGTTAGGCTATTTCCAAACGCAACAATGAGAGCGTTGTTTTGAAGAGAATCTAGGGGTTTCTGAGAAAGGGAAGGCTGTTTGTTGTTCTCAGAGTTTTCTTGCCTACTGTCACATCCTGTAATTAAGATAAACGTGAGGGTGAAGTAGAGTATGGTGAGCAGTAATTTTTTGGTCTGTTGTGTGTTGTATTGATTCACGCTAGGTCCTTGGTGATTTGTGTCTATTATTAGTGTAAAAGACTTATCCATGTCTTTGGCAAGTGGAGGACAAAACGTTCAGGTTTTGTCCAGTATTACCTTCTCAGTTTTAGCAAAGGAGCGATTTGCCATTATAGGCCGATCAGGTAGTGGAAAATCTACCTTGCTCGGTCTTTTAGCTGGTTTAGATGCGCCCTCCTCTGGTGAAATTTATATAAATGGCGTGGATCTAGGCAAACTCAATGAAGAAGAACTTGCTAGCTTCAGATTGAAAAATATTGGATATGTATTTCAGTCATATCATTTAATTCCGACATTAACTGCAGTTGAAAATATAGCATTGCCCCTGGAATTGTGTGGCAATACAGATGCTTTTGGATATGCACGCGAACTTTTGGCTGATGTTGGGCTTATTTCTCGAGCTCATCACTATCCGATTCAATTATCTGGTGGGGAACAGCAAAGAGTTGCACTTGCGAGGGCATTTGCAAACCGTCCTTCAATTTTGCTTGCAGATGAACCTACAGGCAACCTTGACACTTCATCGAGTCATCAAGTTATTGATTTGTTACTCCGTTTTAATGACGAATATGGCACCACACTTGTCATTGTAACTCATGATACTGCTTTGTCGTCATTGGCTAATCATATACTTACTCTTGATGATGGGTATATGGTTAGTGATGATCAAGTTGCTAGGTGACTTATAGGATTTTAAAATCACTACTTATATACTTCAAATTGCTGTTAGTGTATTTTTATATAATTTCTGTCATAGTTTATGAGGTGCTATGAGGGGAAGATGTGTTTTGTGTGGAAGGGAATTTAAGGAAAAACACCTATGACTAAAACCCTTGGGATATTAGGGTACCCCATAACGCACACCCTCTCTCCAATTATGCATAATGCCGCATTTTGTGAGCTTGGTATTGATGCGCAGTATGTGCCCTTTGAGGTGAGACCTGAAAATATTGAAAGTGCTCTTACTGGACTTATTGCACTAGGAGTGTCTGGTGTAAATGTTACCATCCCACACAAAGAATCTGTGCTTCCTTTCCTTGATGAGATTGATATAGATGCAAGGCGTATTGGCGCGGTTAATACCATTTTACTTAAGGAGGGACATTTGGTTGGGTATAATACTGACGCGCAAGGTTTTGGGAACGCTTTTGCCCAAGAAATTGCCAGGCCCCTTGCTGGGCAGCAGGTAATGCTTTGTGGAGCTGGTGGCGCTGCTCGTGCTGTCTTTATTCAACTTCTTAAGGAAAACGTTAAAGATATAATAATTCTTTCTCGTACCTTAGCGCGTGCTACAAAGATGCTTGATGACTTACTTGTCGAACATCGTGATGTGAAGACGACACTTTGCTCATTTAAAGATTTTTCAGAAAATAACTTCTCTCCTGATGTGCTGATTAATGCTACTTCAGTTGGACTTCAACCTAATGATCCGCACTTAGTTCCTATAGATTTTTTTTCTTCGAATATGGTTGTGTGTGATTTAATCTATAATCCACCTCGTACCCCACTACTCAGCATGGCTGAAGAAGCAGGATCACTTGTGATGAATGGTTTAGGTATGTTGGCTCATCAAGGGGCACTCGCATTTAATTTGTGGACTGGAGTACAGGCTCCTATTGATGTTATGCAACGGGCACTTCTTAATGCTTTTGAATCTACTAGGCCTTAATGTATTTAACCGCCTAACCGATACACTTTTACAAGAATATGAATGTAAAGTTAGGTGAGCCTAATTCCTCTGATGGAAGACTTTCAAATAGCAGCTCCTGCAAAGATTAATCTTATTCTTTCTGTTGGGGAACATCGCCCTGATGGCTATCATGACATTTGGTCTGTCATGCAAATGCTTGATTTGCATGATTCTATTACCTTTTCATGGGATCAAAATGTAAATTCTTTGATGCTTTCACCTGCAGATTTAAAGACGGCGCCAATTTTTTTCGAGTCTTTTGGAATTCCTATACCAACTGATGAGGATAATCTTGTGTTGCGTGCTGTGCGTGCGGTTATGCTCGAAGTAGGTCTTTATAGAAAGTTACATATTCAAATTACAAAACGTATTCCAGTGGCGGCAGGTCTTGGTGGTGGAAGTAGTGATGCTGCAGCAACTATCCAGGCCTTAAATGGCATTTTTGGTCTTGGGTGGGAACTTGATGATTGTGCAAGAGTAGGTGCATCACTTGGTAGCGATGTCCCCTTTTTTTTCTATGGTCCTACCTCAATTGTTTCTGGGGGAGGCGAAAAAGTTTTTCCCGTTAAAATCACAACAGCATCTTGGGTGGTTTTAGTTAAGCCTTCTATTGACATTGCGACTGCGTGGGCGTACCGAGAGCTTGACTCATGGAGGTCCTCCAGGGATCAAAAGGGGCTGTTTGTAAATGATTTAATCTGTCAAGAATTTTTGGCCCTGCCTCGATCTTCAGAAGAATTGTATCCTTATTTTTTGAATTCTTTTCAAGACCTTATGGAAGCAAAGTTTCCCCTCCTAGAAGCACTTCGAAAAGCCCATCTGAGCTTTGGGGCTGATACTGCTATGCTTTCTGGTAGTGGTTCTAGCGTTTTTGGAGTCTATCCAACTAAATCACTGGCATTAAAGGCCCGACAGAAGTTTTTTGATGAAAATGACTGTCAAGCTTTTGTCACTCAGATGAAGATTTCTTAAAGTATCGTTAAACAAAAGCTTGTATTGACAAGGGTTTTAATATCAGATACGTTGAGTGGATTTTGAGTTGCATTCCTGTAGGTGGGGATGGGTAATTGAATGATAATCTAAAAGTTTTTTCCGGTAATTCTAACCCTGAATTGGCTAGAGAGGTCTGTCAATATTTAGACATTCCATTAGGGCAAGCAGAAGTTTCTAGGTTTAGTGATGGTGAGATACAGGTTCGGATTGACGAAAATATTAGAGGTGCTGATGTTTTTTTGATACAGTCTTGCTCAGTTCCGGTTAACCGGCATATCATGGAATTATTGATCATGATGGATGCTGCTAAGAGGTCTTCTCCTCGCCGTATTACCGCTGTGATTCCGTATTATGGTTATGCCAGGCAAGATAGAAAGATGCAGTCTCGAGTTCCTATATCCGCAAAGTTACTTGCTGATCTTATTACAACTGCTGGGGCTGATCGTGTTTTAACAATGGATCTTCATGTAGGCCAGATACAAGGTTTTTTTAATATTCCAGTTGATCATCTTTATGGGACGCCAGTGATTTTGGACTATGTTGATGCTGCGGGGTATGACGATTTGGTAGTTGTGTCTCCTGATGCGGGAGGGGTAGAGCGGGCCCGCGCATTTGCCAAACGTAGACAGTTTAATCTTGCAATCATTGATAAGAGGAGAGAAGGGCCAAACCGGGCTGAGGTGATGAATATTATTGGAAATGTTAAGGGGCACGATGTGCTGTTACTTGATGATATGATAGATACTGCAGGTACTATTGTTCAAGGAGCCGAGGCCTGTGCTCAGCAGGGTGCCAAGCGAGTGAAGGCAGCATGTACTCATGCCACTCTTTCGGGAGCAGCTCTTGATCGTCTTAATGCAAGTAACTTGGAAGAGGTTATTGTTACAAATACAATTCCTCTCCATGAGAAGGCTCAACAATGTTCCAAGCTAAAAGTCCTTTCTGTGGCGGCGTTGTTGGGTGAAGCTGTGGCACGTATTCATGCGGAGGAATCAGTTAGCTCTCTCTTTGGGTAGAGTGTAAGTGCAAGCTTTATATTATTATTAGAACGATATATAGGATATTAGACTGATGAAATGTAATATAACATTAACTAGACGCACTGAATTTGGTAAAGGGCCTGCCAGGCAACTACGAAGAGAAGGGAAGGTCCCAGGAGTTCTCTATGGACAGGGGGAGGCTGTTTCAATTTCTTTAGATCCAATTGAGTTTTCCAAAGTAATGCAGGCGAAGCAGCAAGGCTATGTTCTGATCGCTCTATCTGACAAGCCTGCAAAGGGGAAGACTGAGCGTAATGCGATACTGAAAGAGGTGCAATATGATCCCCTAACAGGGGATGTTCTCCATGTTGATTTTTTTGAAGTTGTTATGGATAAGCCAATTAAAGTTAGTATTCCAATTGTTGTGACAGGAAATATTCCTGTTGGTGTAACTTTAGGGGGAGTCTTGCGTCAGAGAGAACGGTATCTGTCTTTGGAGGGCCTTCCTGGAGATATTCCGGATACTGTGTCTTTTGACGCCTCAAATTTAGAGATTGGGCAACTTGTTAAGTTAAAGGATCTTCCACTTGAGAAAACCCTTACGCCTCAGGATGATCCTGAAAAAGTGATTATCACGCTCACTATGAAAAAGAAACTTGTTGAGGCAGAGAAAGAAGAAGGTGAAGCTGAGGAAACTACGGAGGAAACTCCTTCTCCGGATGCACCTGCAACTTAGGAGTTTAGTGAGGATACTTTCTTATCACTACACATCTGATCTTAGGACTGGGGAACCCTGGCGAACCTTATGTATTTACCCGGCACAATTTTGGGTTTATGGTTATTGATTTGCTTGCGAGTAAACTAAATGTGTCCTTTGATCGTGGTGTAGGTTGTTTAATGGGACTTACTAAGCACAAAGACGATCGCGTTATTCTTGTAAAGCCCCAAACCTTTATGAATGATAGCGGTCGTGTCTTGAAAAGACTATATGAGAATTTTAATGTTTCTACTGATAACTTGCTTGTTGTTCATGATGATTTAGATCTTTCCTCTGGTCGAGTAAAGATTCAGTATGGTGGAGGGGATGGTGGTCATCGTGGAGTTCGTTCTATCATCAATTGCCTTGCAGATAATCAGTTTACACGGGTGAGAATTGGAGTTGGTCGTCAACCAGATGGGATGACTAGTGCAGATTATGTTCTAGAGCCTATTTTAAAAGAAGCTCAAAATGATTTCACCCAAGTAGCGGAACATGCGGTGGATGCGGTACGATGTCTTGTGTCTGATGGGCGGGCTCAGGCGATGTGCCATTTTAACGCGTATAAAGAGTGAATCCCATATTGTAAGATAAAAGGATTCTTTTCCAAGGGAGTGTGTGTATAAAATGAGTCATGATGAAATGAGAACATACGAGTCTGTAGTTATTCTCCGGACTTCGGTCGCTGAAGCTAACCTTGAAAAGTTTATCAGTGATTATACTGCTCGAATTGAGCAGGGAGGCAGTGTTTTGATCAAGGTGGATAATTGGGGAAAGCGGAAGCTTGCGTATGAGATAAACGGTGAACGAAAAGCTACTTATCTCTGTTTTTCGTTTCGGGGTTTAGGGGCTGTTGTTCAACCTCTTGAGGCGGCAAACCGGATTGATGATTCGATTTTAAAATCCATGACAATTCGAATTGACGAGGTTGTGGAGCAAGCTGCCGAAGATAATACATCGGAGGAACCGGAGAGTGCCGTCGTTTAATAAGGTAATTCTCATGGGCAATCTTACCAGAGACCCTGAGTTGAGGTATACCCCAAAAGGAGTCTCAGTTTCGGAGTTTGGCCTTGCCGTTAGCAGGCGATTTCGCCAAGGGGATGAGTCGCGGGATGAAGTTTGCTTTGTTGATATTGTGGTTTTTGGAAAGCAAGCAGAGCATTGCAGCCAGTATCTGACAAAGGGTAATGGTGTCATTATCGACGGTCGCCTAAACCAACGGCGCTGGGAGACCGCTGAAGGACAAAAGAGAAATAAGCATGAGATAGTTGCTATGAATGTTACTTTTATGCCAAAAAGACAGGAATCTGTTGTTGGCCGAGATGTCGAGGATGAGTATGGGTACTCGGCTACAGAGTCTCCTGATAGCGAAGCATAAAAGCTTAAAATAACTAACCTATTGAAGGAGAAGTTCTATTGGAGCGAGCAAGGTTTAGTAGAAGTAGAATCTGTAGGTTCTGCCATGAAAAAATGTTAATAGATTATAAGGATATCTCCATGTTAAAGGTTTTTCTCACTGAACGTGGAAGAATTATCCCTAGGAGAGTTTCTGGGAATTGTATGCGTCATCAAAGAGCATTGACTCTCGAAATAAAGCGTGCGAGGAATATTGCGCTTCTCTCGTTTGCGGAAGAGCAGCGTTGATGGGTTTTTTTTCCTGCCGTGAACTATCTTATTCGCGATATACCTGAAGGACCTGCAAGTGCTTTTAATGAATCTTTCTCGGAGTCACCAGAGTCATTAGGTTTTTTTGAGAATGAACTTCATGTTACCAGTAATGTTGATGGAAAATTTTCACTTTGGAGAGAAAGAGAGATTCTCATGTTCAGTGGAGATTTTTCTACAACAGTCAACCTTCAATGTTGCAGATGCCTTGTGCTAGTTGAACAACCCCTGCATAACGCAATGGAGCTTAGGTGTTTCCCCACGAGTGATCCTTTGGTTGATTTGTCGCCGACCGGTGAGGTCTTTCCTGATGATACTGTTTACAGCTACTTGGGGGATTCAGTCAACCTTAAACCAATTATTCGTGAGCAGGTAGTACTTTCAGTGCCTCCATATATTTATTGTCGTCCTCACTGTAAGGGTTTATGTGTAAAGTGCGGACAGGATTTGAATATTGACTTGTGTGCGTGTTTTACTATTCAAACTGA
Source organism: uncultured Nitrospiraceae bacterium (assembly GCA_964463965.1). Classification (GTDB taxonomy): domain Bacteria; phylum Nitrospirota; class Nitrospiria; order Nitrospirales; family UBA2166; genus UBA2166. Next base: position 30,765 of record CAYXED010000007.1, read on the forward strand.
TCCTCGATTTGAAAAACTTGGATCCCTGAAGCGGAGATTGGGATAAATCAAATGGCTAATCCAAAACATCGACACACTAAAATGAGGAGGGATAAGCGTCGTACCCATGATAGGCTTCGTCTCCCCTCCTTTTCAAATTGCCCACAATGTCATGAACCGAAGATGCCTCACTACGCATGTCTAGCTTGTGGCACTTATAAGGGGAATGAGGTTATTGCGACCAAAGAGTCGTAACTCCTTTTCCTTTTCCTTACGTCTAGTAACATGAAAATTGCAGTTGATGCTATGGGGGGGGACCGGGCACCGCTCCAGGTAGTTGAGGGGGCATGCCTCGCCTCCAAAGAGCTTGCCGTTCATCTCATTCTTGTTGGAAATGAAGACCTACTTTATCAGCACTTAGAAACTGTTGCTGGGAAAATACCTGCTAATATAACAGTTAAGCATTCTACTCAACGAGTAGAAATGCATGATCCTCCCTCATCTGTAGCACGCAAAAAACGTGATTCTTCGATATGGGTTGCGACGGAGCTTGTGCGTACTGGTGAGGCTGAAGCCCTGATTAGTGCTGGAAATACAGGAGCAACGATGGTTTCTGCCTTCTTCCTTTTGGGAGCATTGAAAGGTATTGAGAGGCCAGCCATAGCTGCAACTCTTCCGACCTTAAAAGGGCAAGCAATTTTGCTTGATGTTGGTGCAACCGTTGACTGTTTGCCGGCGCAACTCTATCAATTCGCCGTCATGGGGCATGAGTATGCAAAGCAGGTTCTTGGAAAATTAGAGCCTAAGGTGGGTCTTTTGAGTATTGGAGAAGAAGATGGAAAAGGCAATGAGCTGACTCGTGAAGCCTTTACTTTGATGAAAAATAGTTCGTTGAATTTTATTGGAAATGTTGAAGGGCGTGATGTATATACTGGGTTAGTTGATGTAATTGTTTGTGATGGTTTTATTGGGAATGTCGCATTGAAAATTAGTGAAGGTGTTGCGGAGACCATGACGAAAATGTTAGTCAGGAATATTAGCGCCTCTCATTTAGGGAAACTTGGTTACTTTTTACTCCGACCAGCATTTCATGCTTTTAAAAAACAAATTGATTATGCAGAGTTTGGGGGTGCCCCGTTGCTTGGAGTAAATGGAACAGCGGTGATTTGCCACGGAAGGTCATCCCCAAAGGCGATTTGCAGCGCGGTACGTCTTGCATCTGTTTTAGTTGACCAAAAATTTAATACTCAAATACAAAATACAATATCTTGCAGTGAGAAATTTTAAACTTAATGTGTCTGTGTGGGCCTTTTAATGCGGGCTAAAATTATAGGTACTGGTTCATATGTCCCTTCTAAGTCGATCGCTAATGCCGATCTCGAACGGCTTATTGATACTTCAGACGAATGGATTCAGGAACGTACAGGTATAAAAACCCGACACGTGGCTTCTTCAGGTCAGGGAAGCTCCTCTCTGGGTATAAAAGCTGCTAGAAGTGCTTTGGAGTCCTCTGGCCTTATTGCAGAAGACTTAGATCTTATTATAGTTGCTACATGTACGCCGGATATGCCTTTTCCCTCAACTGCGTGCTTAATTCAGGCGGCACTTGGGGCCTCAAAAGCCGCTGCCTTTGATGTCTCTGCAGCTTGTTCGGGATTTTTATTTATTCTTTCAATTGCAGATCACTATATTAGAAGCAAAACTTATCATAATGTTTTAGTGGTTGGGACAGAAGTAATGTCTTCGGTTACTGATTGGAGTGACCGTACAACCTGTATTCTTTTTGGAGATGCTGCTGGCGCTGCTGTTTTACAAGCCACTACGGATGAAAAAGGTATTCTTTCGAACCATCTTCATTCTGATGGGAAACAGTGGGATTTAATCTGCGTGCCTGGAGGGGGGTCGAAACAACCACTATCAGAGTCTGTTCTAAATGAGCGACTTAATTTTGTTAAAATGAGGGGAAGTGCTACTTTTAAACTCGCTGTTAGATTAATGGAGCAATCTGTTCATGAAGTTTTGACAACAAACAATTTGAAGGTAGATGATATTGATTTATTTATTCCACACCAGGCAAATTCAAGAATAATAGCAGCGACTGCTGAGCGATTACAGCTACCTCTGGACAAAGTAGTTATGAATATTTCTAAGTATGGAAACACATCGGCGGCCTCTATACCGCTAGCACTTGACGAAATGGTAAAGGGGAAAAAAATTATAGACGGCTCAAATGTTCTTTTGGCTGCCTTTGGGAGTGGCTTGACATGGGCATCAACCTTCATTCGATGGTGATAGGTAAAAGCTATGAAAAAACACGACGATCTTAAAGGGAAATGGGCATTGATTTTAGGTGCTTCAAGTGGTTTTGGGGCAGCTTGCGCACTTGAACTTGCTTCTGAAGGGGTGAATATTATTGGAGTACATTTGGATCGTAAAGCAACACTAGCTCAAGTAGACTCTCTTGTAACTAAAATTCAAGAAAAAGGTTGTGAGGCCATTTTTTTTAACGTTAATGCTGCAGATGAGGAAAAAAGAGGAGAGATTATCAGTGCCATCACTGAAAAAATTTCTTCAAATGATGGAGAGCCACAGCTTCGAGTTTTACTCCATTCCCTTGCTTTTGGAACATTGAAGGATTTTATTCCTTCAACGGAAAAGACAGCAGTAACAAAAGCACAGGTTGATATGACCGTTGATGTTATGGCAAATAGTTTAGTTTATTGGGTGCAGGATCTTGTAAGGAAAGACCTTCTAGGTAAAGGAGGCCGTATTTTTGCCTTAACTAGTGCCGGAGGGGCAAAAGTATGGCCAAGTTATGGCGCTGTTTCTGCCGCGAAAGCCGCATTAGAGTCTCATATTAGGCAGCTTGCTTTAGAACTTGCTCCTCTCGAGATTACAGCTAACGCTATTATGGCAGGGGTCACTGATACGCCTGCTTTGAGGAAGATTCCCGGCTCCTCTGAAATGCTTGAAAAAGCATTACAAAAAAACCCTTCTCGGAGGCTAACCTTACCTGAAGATGTAGCAAAAGTAATTAATGTTTTAAGTCAACGAAAGACAGATTGGATGACTGGCAATGTCATAGCAGTTGATGGAGGGGAGTTTATTGTTGGATAGTGGTTCTCTACCAAGGTCACCTCGTATTGCTTTTTTATTTCCGGGACAAGGCTCACAATCACTTGGGATGGGAAAACTATTTTTTGAAACTGATACTGAGGTTGTTGATTTATTTAAATCCGCAAGTGCTGTTTTAGGGTTTGATATTTCTGATCTTTGTTTTAATGGACCTGATGATCAATTAAATCTCACTGAAAATACCCAACCTGCAATACTTACTGTTAGTATCGCGATATTACATTCTCTCACGAGAAGAGGAATTGCCCCAGCAGTAGTTGCTGGACATAGTCTTGGTGAATGGAGTGCGGTCGTTGCAGCTGGTGGCATGGATTTTTTAGATGCAGTTCAACTGGTTAAAAAACGTGGACGTTATATGCAAGAGGCAGCTCATAGCGGGCATGGTGTCGTTGCCGCTGTATTGGGTGTTCCTAAAGATTTAATCCTTAAATCCTGTATAGAGGCCTCATCTTATGGAATAGTTTGTCCAGCAAACTTTAATACTTCTCGCCAAGTGGTTATTGCAGGAGAAACAGTTGCAGTTGAGGCTGCAATACGTTTAATTCAGGAACAGCATAAAGGACGTATTGTTCGGTTACCAATTAGCGTTCCAGTGCATACGCCTCTTATGGCAGAAGCGGCAAATCGACTTGAAGTCGATCTTAGCTCCGTTGCTTTACAAGATTTAGAAGTACCCTTAATCGCCAATGTCAATGCCCAATCTATTCGTTTGAGTGGGGATGTGCGGCATTCGCTTCTTGCACAACTACCCTCTGCCGTGTTATGGGAAGAGTCAATGAAAACGTTGATTTCTCTTGGAGTGGACTTTGTTATTGAAATTGGCCCAGGAAGTATATTATCACGTCTGATGAAAACTATAGATTCACATGTGCAAACGTTTGCTGTAAATGATCCAGAAAGTTTAAATTTAACAGTTGATGCAATTTTTCAGTCTTGATAAGGAGTTGCAATGCTTCAGGGTCAAATTGCATTAGTTACAGGTGGAGCACAAGGTATTGGGAAAGCTATTGCGGCTAAACTGCTTGCCAATGGAGCTTTCGTTGTTCTTGCAGATCTTAATGGGGATCTGGCAGGATCAACTGCTGATGAAATTTCTCAACCAGGTAATCAGGCCGTTGGTGTCACTCTTGATGTTGCTAAGCATGATTCTGTTAAATCTACTATAAATGAAATTGTTGTAAAATTTGGTAGAATTGATATCTTGATCAACAATGCTGGTATTACAAAAGATGGTTTACTGCTGCGCCTGCATGAAGATGCTTGGGAGCAGGTTTTGGCCGTGAACCTGACAGGAGCCTTCCACTGTACAAAGGCAGTTTTGCCTAGTATGGTTAAGAAGCGATCTGGGCGTGTTGTCAATATTGCATCAATTGTGGGTGCAATGGGCAATATAGGGCAGGCGAATTATGCAGCTTCAAAGGGAGGGTTAATATCATTTACAAAAGTGGTAGCACGTGAATATGCAAGTCGGGGTATAACCTCAAATGCTATTGCACCTGGTTTTATTGATACAGCAATGACAAAGTCAATGCCCTCTGAAGCACAAGACTCTCTGATTAAACAAATACCAGCTCAGCGCTTAGGTACTCCCGAAGATATTGCTTATGCTGTTTCCTTTTTAGTTTCGAAGGAGGCGAACTATATTAATGGACAAGTCCTCCATGTAAATGGTGGGATGTTGATGGTATGATCCACGTAAGTTTAATATGTATTTAATAAAAGGAGGAGATTCACATGTCAGCTGATATGACTGATGATACAAGTAGTCGTGTACGAAAGATTATTGTAGAACGCTTAGGGGTTGACGAGGATGATGTTACTCCAGAAGCAGCTTTTGTTGATGATCTTGGTGCTGACTCTTTGGATACAGTTGAATTAGTTATGGCGTTTGAAGAAGCTTTTGACGTTCAGATTCCCGATGAAGCTGCTGAAAAAATATTAACAGTCCAAAACGCAGTGGATTATATTAAGCAAAGACTATAATGCCTCGTCAATAGTTTAATTTTTCAGTGAGCTTACCTGATGTCTGATGCTAGGCGGGTGTCAGTAAGGTTAAGGTGAGGCTATAGGATGAGCACCCTGCAAGACATGTTGGATTCAAATATTCAACCTAAACGTAGAGTTGTAGTTACAGGAATTGGTCTTGTTACACCTCTTGGCATAGGTCTTGAAGAAAACTGGCAAGCACTCTGTAAGGGAAAATCTGGTGTAAGAAAAATTACTAGGTTTGATGCTACGGAATTTCCATCGCAAATTGCAGCTGAAGTTCCTGATTTTGTTCCTACCGACTATGTTGATAAAAAAGATGTTAAAAAAATGGATACCTTTATTCAATATGCTATTGCAGCAAGTCGTATGGCAATTGCTGATGCCAATTTTTCAATTTCAGACCAGAATGCGCATCGTGTTGGCGTTGTGATTGGATCAGGTATTGGTGGAATTCAAGGGATAGAACAAACAGCACTCTTGCTACAAGAAAAAGGCCCCACCCGTGTCACACCGTTTTTTATTCCTATGGTCATCATAAATATGGCATCAGGGTTTGTTTCTATTCTTTTGGGAGCAAAGGGGCCTAATTCTGGTACGGTTACAGCGTGTGCAACTGGAACTCATAGTATTGGAGACGCCTACCGCATGATCCAATATGATCGAGCAGATGCTATCATTGCTGGCGGAACCGAAGCCGCAGTTACTCCACTAACTCTCGCAGGGTTTGCTGCTGCCAAGGCTCTTTCAAAGCGAAATCATGATCCGGAAGCCGCCAGTCGACCTTTTGATAGAGATCGAGATGGATTTGTTGTTGGTGAAGGGGGTGGGGTCCTATTTCTTGAAGAAAGGGATCATGCGATTAAGCGCAATGCGCGAATTTATGCAGAACTTGTCGGTTATGGTATGACAGCTGATGCCTATCATATTACAGCTCCTCCAAGTGATGCAGATGGAGCTGTGCGATGTATGGAGTTGACACTTAAGGATGCTGCTTTGTCTGCTCCTGATGTTGGGTATATCAATGCTCATGCAACTTCTACAATGGCGGATGGGCTTGAGGCACTTGCAATTCGAAAAGTATTTGGTGAGTTATCCTCCCAGATCCCCGTAAGTTCAACAAAATCAATGACCGGCCACCTTCTTGGAGCTGCAGGAGGAGTTGAGGCCGCATTTGCTATCTTGGCAATTAACAGAGAAGTCTTGCCACCAACCATTAACCTTGATAATCCTGAAGACAATATTCAACTAAATCATGTTCATACTGCCGGTAAAGTCTCGAAAATTGATGCAGTGCTCTCAAATTCGTTTGGTTTTGGAGGCACGAATGGGTCTTTGCTATTTAAGCGGCATGAGCTCTAGTATAAAATTTTCACAGATGCTTCATCGTGAACTCTCGAGCTTGCAATCAGAGCTATCATATTCTTTCAAAAATGAGGGATTTCTTCGACAAGCTCTTACCCATGCATCTTCAGTAAATGAAAAAGCCCCATTATTTTCTCATAATGAAAGGCTTGAGTTTTTTGGAGACTCTGCTTTAGGTTTTGTTATTACCAAATATCTTTTTAACCGATTCCCAGATGCTACAGAGGGGGATCTTTCAAAAATGAAGGCATCTCTGGTGAGCAAACCAACGCTTTTTCGAGTAGCAAAAAAAATATCATTGGGCTCATTTATTATTCTTGGAAGAGGGGAAGATCTAAATGGAGGAAGAGAAAAGCCGTCTCTTCTTGCTGATACTTTGGAGGCACTTATTGCTGCTGTATATTTTGATGGGGATTTTGAGTCTATGCAACGTGTAGTATTGGCTCTTTATAGCGAGGAGCTAAACCTGCTTGATTGTGGCCTTGAATCTGAAGACTATAAAAGTCAGTTGCAGGTATTCTGTCAGAAAAAATTTTCTTTAATCCCCACCTATCACCTTCGAGATTTATCTGGTCCTGATCACCGTTTAAAGTTTGAAGTTGAAGTATATCTTAAAGAGAAAAGAAGGGGGGTCGGGGTTGGGATGACAAAGAAGGAAGCTGAACGGCAAGCCGCAAAAGAAGCGCTAGAGCATCTTCGTAGAGAAAAAATATAGCCGAAGCTGGGAGGGTTTGACATGTTTTTTCGTTTCCTAGGCATGAGTGCTGGCGCATTTATTGTTTTTGGTATTATCAGTTTTGCTGAGGTGCATGCAGATACTGACGTGCCTCGAGCCATAATTGATACAAAGTTTGGCTCAATTGAGCTGACTTTTTTTCCAAATAAAGCACCCAAGCATGTTGAAAATTTTTTGAAGTTATCTCGAGAAGGATTCTATGATGGGACTATCTTTCATCGCATAATCCCTGGGTTTATGATTCAAGGAGGTGATCCAAATACGAAGGGTGATGATGTAGCTAGTTATGGATTAGGTGGTCCAGGCTATAATTTAAAAGAAGAATTTAACAATCGTCCCCATGGAAGAGGCATTTTGTCTATGGCTCGCGGAGGTGATCCAAATAGTGCTGGATCTCAGTTTTTCATTGTGGTTTCCCCTTCAAGTTTTCTAAATGGTAAGTATACGGTATTTGGGAAAGTTGTTAAGGGTATGGACGTAGTTGATTTAATTGTTTCTCAAGAGAGAAACTCTCGAGATTTACCAAACGAACGCATTGAGATGACGGTGACGATTCGTTAATAGTCTTTTGTAGTTGTTTTTTATTGCAATGGAAGAGATGGTGTAAGCAATTGCTGTAAGGTTTCCAGTGGAATTGCTTCGGCACGATGATTATCACGACCAATGACAGTTGTGGCGAGAGTGAGGGCATTAAAAATTGCCTCTTCTGTAGCCTCGACCACGGCAGAAAAAAGAGGGTTTAAGTGAGTATCAGAAATAATGGTCATGGAATAAGTGGGCTTATCAGGGTAGTGTGGGATGATATTTCCTGTTGAAAATGAAAGGACAAAGTCCCCACTACCGTGGCGCCCAATCGTCCCGGTTCTAGCCAATCCTAACGTTGCCCGTTTTGAAACTCGTTTTAGTTGGCGACTTGTTAGAGGCGCATCAGTAGCAACAATGATGATAATAGAACCTTCTCGTGTTTGAGGTAGACTATTAACCTTTGAAAAGTGATGTCCAATACGTTTTCCACGAATGGTAAGTTGAGTTCGGCGCCCATGATTCGCGTTTACGAGTACTCCTACAGTATATCCACCGTCTTTAGTTGATAATAGGCGTGAGGATGTACCAATTCCACCTTTAAAACCGTAACTTCGCATACCCGTACCCGCCCCAACTGATCCTTGTTCTACAATTCCAGATTTTGCAATTGCTAAGGCATGCTCGACATGTTTTTCAGTGACATGGCGGCCTTGAGCGTCATTTAGATAGCTGTCATCACATTCTGCAACCACAGGTGTCAGAGTGTCGTCTGTAATGCCAATCTTGGGATATTGTTTGATCATCCAATTGATTATACCGTTAGCAACAATTGGAGCATTTAGCGTATTTGTTAACGCTATTGGATACTCAAGAAATCCAGCTTCTTCAATCCATGATAAGCCGGTCATCTCGCCAGTACCATTAAAAACAAATCCTGCCGCAGGGACTTTCTTGTTCCAAATATCTTCTCTAGGGATAATCACAGTCACGCCCGTTCGGACGGGGCCCTTTCCTGGTACGAGAGACCCGTGCCCTTCGTGGATAGTGGTGTGGCCTACCAGGACACCTGGCACATCTGTTATAGCGTTAAATTTTCCAGGAGAAAGTGTGCCTATGAAGACTCCAATGTCCCGAAGAGTATGACGGGGCTCTATTCCTGCCTGCGCGTAGATCGTAATACAGGAGAGAATAACTGTTGTAAAAACCAGTGTTTTGGGGTAGCTCAACGGAGAAAAGCTCGTCTCGCTGCTTAGTTCGACGCTGGTGCTGGAGCAGCTTTCATGGAGTTTATCAATTGCGCAAAAGCTTCTGCGTCATTCATTGCCATATCAGCAAGGACTTTCCTGTTAAGTGTTAGGTTTGCAGTTTTAAGTTGCGATATAAGCTCGCTATAAGTTAATCCATGAGCCCGTGTTGCAGCGTTAATACGTGCAATCCACAAACGACGAAAAGTCCTCTTTTTTACTTTTCGCCCTCGGTACGCAAACCTGAGTGCTCTATCAACTGCTTCGGTTGCTTGACGGTAGAGGCGGCTTCGGCTTCCAAAATAGCCTTTCGCCAATTTAAGACGTTTTTTTCTACGTAAATGTGTTTTTGGACCCCCTTTTGCCCTAGGCATTGTATAACTCCTTATAATTCTTAGTTAAGTGATTGCGTGAAATATTTGTAACTATTGATGTGGCAACAAGCGTCCCATCATTCTGTTAACGCTAGAGTCAACCGCTGCTGGCCCTTTAAGATTTCGTTTTTGGTCACGAGACTTTGTAGTTAGAATATGACGAAGTGATGCTTTTCGCCGTATATATTTCCCTGATGCGGTAACTTTAACGCGTTTTGCAGTGCCACGATGTGTTTTTAGTTTAAATCCAGCCATTATTCTTCCTCATAGGGTTACGATGTTTTTGGTGACAAGAGCATTACCATAAATCGACCTTCGATTCGATAGGGTTGCTCCACTTGTCCATGATCAGCCGTGCCTTCTACAACCTTTTCCATTAGGAGTTTTCCTCGGTCCGCATGTTCCATTTCACGTCCCCTAAATACAAGAATAACCTTTGTTTTATGGCCATGAGCTAGAAATGAATTTATATGTTTAATTTTTGTTTCTAGGTCATGTATGCCAGTTCTAAGACGTATCTTGGCCTCTTTTACCTGAGTGGACTTTTGGTTCGAGCGGCTCGCATGTTGTTTTTTGTTTGCTTCATACTTGTACTTGCCATAATCCATAATTCGGCAAACGGGAGGCTGAGCTTGAGGTGCGACCTCTACCAAATCATACCCAGTCTCAAATGCTTGTCGAATTGCCTCGGAAGTTTGAAGGATTCCCAGTTGTTCACCTTCTGATCCTATAACGCGAACCTCAGGCGTCCGGATACGTTGATTAACACGAAGTTTCTGAACGATAAAGCACCTCCTTGGGTTATTGCTATGTTGATTCTGGCGTCATGGATGCCAAAGGCTTTTCCAGGGCCTCTTCCTGTAGCATATCAATAAATTGACTCAGAGTCATTGATCCTATGGGACCTTCTTTTCTTTTGCGAATGGAGATTGTGTCTGCTTCTACCTCTCGGTCTCCAATGATAAGCATATATGGTATTTTCGAAGTTTGGGCTTCCCTTATCTTGAGGTTCATTTTTTCTGACCGTGAGTCAAGTTCAGCTCTAAAGCCATGTTCACGTAGCTGCGTAAGAAGTGTAGTGGCATAGGGGACTTGGGTATCTCCAAGGGTGAGAATTCTCACTTGAATTGGCGCCAGCCATGTGGGGAAAGCACCAGCAAAGTGTTCAACTAGAATTCCCATGAATCGCTCAATGGAACCTAGTACTGCTCTGTGAATCATGATTGGTTGATGGGATTTGCCATCAGAACCGGTGTATGACAAGCCAAAGCGATGTGGGAGGTTAAAGTCTAATTGAATTGTTGAACATTGCCACGCTCTTCCCAAGACATCTCGTATTTTAATATCAATTTTTGGTCCATAAAAAACGCCCTCTCCAGGGTCAGTAGTATACGAGACATTAAGGTTTTGCAAGGCAGACTCTAGGGATGTAGTAGCATGTTCCCAGTCTTTATCAGACCCCACAGCATGTTCTGGGCGAGTAGAGAGATAAGTCTCAAATTTGTCAAAACCAAAACGCTGCAATGTTGAAAATGTAAACTCTATAATATTACTTACTTCGGTAGCTAATTGATCTGGGCGGCAAAAAATGTGTGCGTCGTCTTGTGTAAAGCCACGCACTCTGAGGAGCCCATGGAGAACCCCAGAGCGTTCATGCCGATAAACGGTGCCAAGTTCTGCCCATCGTAGTGGTAGATCGCGATAACTTCTTAGGCGCGATTTATATATTACGATGTGAAATGGGCAGTTCATCGGTTTTAGTTGATAAGGATTGCCTTCGATTTGCATTGCCGTAAACATGTTTTCTTGATAAAAATCCAAGTGCCCACTTTGTTTCCATAGGTCCAGTCTCGCAACATGTGGGGAGTAAACGAGCTCGTAACCACGTGTAATATGTTGTTCTCGCCAAAAGGTCTCAATTAGGTGCCTAACCATCGCTCCTTTCGGATGCCATAAAATTAGTCCTGGTCCTGTTTCATCACTAACAGAAAACAGTTCAAGTTCTTTCCCAATTTTTCGATGGTCCCGACGTTTTGCTTCTTCTAAGAGATGCAGGTGCGTGTCAAGTTCTTTTTTCGTTGGAAAGGAAATTCCATATATGCGCTGAAGCATGACATTGTGTTCGTCACCACGCCAATAGGCTCCTGCACCTGATAAAACCTTAAATGCGCCGATCATTCCGGTTGAAGGTACATGTGGGCCCCGGCAAAGATCAACAAAGTTTCCTTGACGGTACATTGATATTGATTCATCAGGGATGCTTTCAATAATTTCAACTTTGTATGATTCGCCGCGATCTTTAAAGAAGGGAATAGCATCCTTATTCGAAGATTCCATGCGTTCGAGTGGGTAATTTGCTTGCATGATAGAATGAACTTCTTCTTCAATTTTTTCTAAGTCATCAGGGGTAAATGGGCGTTCAAACCCAAAGTCATAGTAAAAGCCAGCATCAATTGGAGGGCCAATAGCTAGTTTTGCGCTTGGGAAGACTGTTTTTACAGCCTGCGCGAGAATGTGAGCGCTTGTATGCCAATAAACGTCTTTTCCCATCGGAGTGTCGAAAGTTAGAGGGGTTATTGCAACATCTGTTGTTAATGTAGTAGAGAGGTCAACAACAACGCCATTAATATCTGCTGCTAAAAGCGCACGGTTTCCGGAGTGTGGGTAGTCTTTTAAAGCCTCAGAAACGGTAGTTCCCTGCTCGTAAGAACGTTCAGAATTATCTGGATAAGTTACTTTAATCATGACCATAAGTTGGGTTAGATGGGTGAGTTGCTGGAGTGACAGTGGTAGGCGCGGGCGGTTTTGAACCGCCGACCTCTACCGTGTCAAGGTAGCGCTCTCCCCCTGAGCTACGCGCCTAAACCATTATGCTGTCGAGAAGAGCGATTCAAAATATTGAGTAGACATATCGTAAAAAATCTCGGTGAAATATAGCAGTCTGGCACTCAAGGGTCAAGGAAATTTGGGCTTTGAAGGGGGAGTATAGGAAAGGGTTTTCATTTAAAAATCGTTGTATTACGATTTTTTTCGAATCGGCATGTCAATTGTTTTTGGGCGGTTGATTTTGAGGTCATGGATTTTTTTCCGAAGAGTATTTCGGTTAATTCCAAGAGTTTGTGCGGCCTGTACCTGATTCCAGTTCATCTCGATTAGGATTTGCGTAATTAGAGGGCGCTCTACCGCTCGAATTACTAATGGATGAAGATTCTTTGCATCACTTCTCGTCATGCGGATAGCAAAGTCGCGTACTTTATTGCCGAGTGATTCCTCGAGCGCGTGGCTATGTTTTGGTTTTCTCGGAGACACAAGCGCATACTCCTTTCATCTCTTAAAAATGTCAAGAGGGAAAATTGTTTATTTTTTAGTAGTTTGTTTTTTAATAAGAGCATCTTTTATTGCGATAAGTTCTGAAGAGCGCAGCAATAAATGTATTCCAAGGTACCCAGTAATGCTTAATAGTACTGCCGATGCAAGAAGAAGTGCCTTTGCTGACCATGTTGCGTTGTCGGTCCAAATGGTATGGTCTGCAGCCCACTGACAAATAAATATAACTGCAGAACATCCGAGAGTCGTGCGAAATAGTGAGGCAACAAGGCTGCCCCAGTTGAGAGGGCCTATTCGTTTTGTAAGTATGAATATGAGAATAGTAACGTTGATTGTTGTGGCAAGTGATGTTGCTAACGCTAATCCCCCATGTTTAAGAGGACCAATCAATAGTAGTGAAAAAGTAAGGTTACATAATAATGCGACTACTGCTATGCGAACTGGTGTGAGTGTGTCTTGTAATGCATAAAATGCAGATACTATAATTCGAATTGCTCCAAACGCCCACAAGCCAAGTGCATAAAATAGTACTGCTTGCGCAGTGCCGTGTGTGGCTTCTGATGTGAACTCTCCATGTTCAAAAAATAGCTGAATAAGCGGAGTTCGGAGCATAATGAGGCCTATTGTGGCTGGAAGCATAAGAAAAAATACATGTCGCAGCCCAAACTCTATGCGCCTACTCAGTTCGTCACGTGTGCCGTCAATACTCAGTCCACTTAGTGAAGGCAGTATGGCGGTAGCCAAGGCTATTCCAACTAAACCTAGAGGAAAGTGTATCAACCTCATCCCATAGAATAAAAATGTAATGCTTCCTGTGGCTAAGAACGACGCGAGAATTGTATTGATAAGTAAATTTATTTGTGTAACTCCGAGGCCGAAAATTGTTGGGAGAATTAATCTCCCAATTTTTTTTACTGCAGTATGCTGAAGGTCCCAGTGAAACGAGAGAGAAAAGTTGTGTTTGGTAAGACTTGGAAGTTGAAATAGGAATTGAGCAGCGCCACCAAGTGTTACTCCTATAGCAATCGCATAAATTGGATTTGAAAGTTGGGGAGCGAGTAGAAAGGCAGATGCGATGATGGTTAGGTTAAAGATCACTGGGGCAAAGGCAGGAGCACCGAAGCTTCGTATAGTGTTGAGTATCCCCATTGCTAGGGCAGAAAGACCTATGAAAATTAAGTAAGGAAACATTATGCGAGTTAATTCTATAGTTAGAGTCCGCTTCTCCGGGTTGTCGGCAAAGCCCATGGCCATGATATCTACAATGATAGGGGCTCCTAGAACGCCCAAAATACAGACTGTAGTCAGTATTAAGAGAAATGTAGTGAATGCTGTGTTTGCTAGGTCTTTTACTATCTTATGTGGGTGACGTTTTACATACTCGCTAAAGACTGGAATGAATGCGGCAGACATGGAGCCTTCTGCAAAGAGTTCACGAAGCATATTTGGAATGCGGTAGGCAACAAAAAAAGCATCAGCCGCGAGGCTCGCTCCAAATAGTCGTGCTAGGACAATGTCACGGATAAAGCCTAGGATTCGGCTGAGGAAAGTGGCACCACTGATTAGAGCGGATGCACGTAGTATCTTTCCTTCCTCTGGAGAATGGCTAGGGGGTGGCGTATTTGTTGAGGTTTTTTTTAACAATGGTTGTCGTATGGTTTTTTGTGAGAAAGTATGGAAAACTATCTCATGTGTAGAGGCTCTATTCAAGTCCTCGAAGAAATCTTTGCTTTAAATGTAGAAACCTCCTCCAGCTAATGGCTATCATCTAGGGTCCTCTTGACAAGAGCGTGCTTTCTTTCAACACTGTTGAGTAATGAAACCAATAACTGTCAGCTTTTTTCTTTTAACTACTCTTCTGCTTATTTTCGGATTCGGCTGCATAGGAGACTTGCAGGAGGAACATAAAAATCAAGAAAATCTTGTTTCTGTTGCTCTTCCAAATGGAACGAAGTTTCTCGTTGAAATTGCAAATACTGATCAGCTTAGAGAACAGGGTCTTATGCATCGTGATCACTTGCCACCAGATCGGGGTATGTTGTTTGTTTTTGAACGCGAGCAAATCTGGGCGTTTTGGATGAAAAACACCCTAATCCCTCTTGATGTTATTTGGATGGATTCCAATGGAAGGATTGTTGATGTTGCAGAGAATATGCAACCATGCAAAACGGCACCATGCCCACTTTATTACCCTACACACGTATCATTATTTGCTTTAGAGATTTCTGCAGGACGGTATGCTGAAGAAGGCCTTCAAGTTGGCATGAAACTAGTTTTTCCTCAGCTGCAGAATCTTTAAGTAGCACCATTTTTAATGTAGATTCTTATATAAAACATATTTGAGGAAAATCATGAGTGAAAAAGTCGTTTCACTTGAAAAGTTAAAGGCTTTAATAGGACCTTTGCGACGAAATAGTAAAAAAATTGTTTTTACGAATGGTTGCTTTGATTTGCTTCATGTTGGACATGTGCGTTCTCTAGAAGCCGCGCGTGCTTTAGGGGATCTCCTTGTTGTTGGATTGAATAGTGATAACTCAGTTGCTCGTTTAAAAGGACCGGATAGGCCCATCGTTGAAGAAAATCATCGTAGTGAGGTATTGGCAGCTCTTGCTTGTGTTGACTACATTGTAGCCTTTTCTGAAGATGATCCTCTGAAGCTTATCACTGCCGTGAAGCCAGACTTTTTAGTGAAAAGTGCTGATTGGGACCCCAAGATGATTATTGGCCGAGATGTTGTTGAAGCGAGAGGAGGTATTGTCACATCTACCCCTGAAGTTGGCGGTATATCTACTACCATATTGATCCAACGTATACAAAATTTGCTTCAATGAGGATACTTTCATCTGAGGCAAACGTATTCAACCATTTTGACGGTCTTCTGCAGAAAGTTATCTCTCTCCTTAATGCTTCCTCCCAGGCTCCCACGATTACTGGCTATACCAGTGCTGCAAAGTCACTTTTTTTGCTTCGCTTGGCGCAGCAGACTTTACGTACGACACTAATTGTCACACGTACAGAGGCAGAAGCAGACGCCGCTTTTGAGGATCTTTTGTTTTTTAAAGGCTTTTTTCAGGGACCTACTCCTCCGCTACATCGTTTTCCCGATTGGGATCTTTCGCCTTATCAAGTTGCTATACCTTCAATTGACCATGTAGCACTTCGTATGCAAACTCTTAATCAACTGTCTCTAGGCCATCCTGTAGTGGTTGTGGCGAGTATTGCAAGCTTGGTAAGAAAAATTTTACCTCAAAACATATTTCGGAAAAGTTGCCTGGATTTAGCTTCTGGAAAATCCCTTGCACGTGAGACTTTAGTAAAGCACTGTTTATGTTCAGGTTATCGGAATGTGTCAATCGTGCAGGATCCTGGAGAGTTCAGTGTTCGTGGGGGTCTTGTTGATATTTTTTCTACCGCGCACGATTTTCCTCTTCGTTTAGAATTTCTGGGAGATACACTCGAGTCAATTCGACCTTTTGATATTGATTCACAGATTTCAGGGCATGAGCAAAAAAGTGCTTTGCTTTTGCCTGCCAGAGAATACATTCTTAATGAATTTTATGAAGAAGCCTTTCAAGTCGGGATTGATTGGATGGCACCTACCCACTATCCCTCGATGGCAACATTAAGTGATTATTGTTCTGATCCTCCCATCATTGTTCTCGATGAACCCAAGGAACTTTTACAAGAAAGTAAATATTTAGAGCATAATGCCAAAGAAAACTGGAGTGAAGAATTTCCTTCTCCAGAAGAGTGGTATGCCTCATTTGAATCACTGACTACTGAAAGAGACGGTAAGGCTTTTATTGTTACAGAGCAAATTCCTCATGCATATGCGTTTTCGACGCATGATAAAAATAATTCACCTGTGTGCATCGATTTAGCTTGTCGTTCACTTGAGAGTTTTGGTCTTGGTGTACAAGGAGCGTCTTTCTCAGCTCTTATTGAGACTATTGAAGAGCTTCGATCTCGTGGGTTAGTTTTTGTTATTGCGCGTAGTAATGGACAAGCCAATCGCTTAATCACATTATTTGGCGAGCATAATTTACCTACTAAACTTTGGACTTCAGATGATCTGAACCTTTTTCGATCTTCAAATAAGACAAACCCAATTTATGTTTCACATGGCGTTTTATCTAGTGGTTTTTTTATTGCTGGCTTTGGGGCAATGATTCGTGAAGAAGATTTATTTGCTAAATCGACCCCTTACCGGCCGCAACGGCACTCAAAAAATACACATTTTCTCCCATCCGTGGAAGACATGAAAATTGGGGATCTTGTGGTATATGTTCAACACGGGATTGGTCGTTTTGCAGGACTTGGGCGGCTTGAAATTTCAGATTATGAACAAGAGTTTTTTAAGGTGGAATATGCCGGAAATGATATTGTTTATGTGCCTCTTGATCGAATGAATCAAGTTCAGCGTTATCAAACTCAAGAAGGACGTGTGCCTCGTCTGGATAGTCTTCGAGGTACACGTTGGAATCAAACTAAATCACGTGTTAAGAAAAGTATTGAAGATATGGCAGAGGAACTGCTTGATCTTTACTCAAGACGTGAACTAGTTGACGGTTTTCAATATGGGGAAGATACCCTACTTTCTCATGAGTTTGATGCGGCATTTGAGTATGAGGCAACGACGGATCAATTGAGAGCGATAGATGACGTAAAACAAAACATGGAATCTTCTCGTCCTATGGATCGTTTGGTCTGTGGGGATGTAGGTTATGGAAAGACGGAGGTTGCTATGCGCGCTGCATTTAAGGCGGTTTTGGATAACCGTCAGGTAGCGATTTTGGTTCCAACAACCTTGCTTGCCAATCAACACTTTCAGAACTTTTCTCGCCGCTTTGCGCCATTTGCAGTAACAATTGGTATTCTCAGCCGCTTTCAGTCCTCTAAGGAGCAGAGCAGCACTCTTGCTTCAGTGAAGGCTGGTGGCATTGATATTTTAATTGGAACTCACCGCCTCTTACAGAAAGATGTAAACTTTAAAAATCTTGGTTTAGTTATAATTGATGAAGAACAATGGTTTGGAGTTAGGCATAAGGAGCGACTCAAGCAGCTTCGCCATGCAGTTGATGTACTGACGCTAACCGCTACACCTATCCCACGGACTCTTCAGCTCTCAATGTCGGCATTACGTGATCTTTCTGTTATTGATACTCCACCGCCTGGAAGACTTGCTATCAAGACTCAAGTGTTACGTACAGATGATCGCGTTGTGCGAGAAGCAATTCACTGGGAATTGAGGCGGGGAGGGCAGGTTTTTTTTGTACACAATAAAGTTGCATCGATCGAGCAAATTGGACTTTGGATAACCAAATTAGTTCCTGAGGCAAAAATTGGCATTGCGCATGGACAAATGGATACGCGTGCTCTCGAGTCTGTTATGCTGCAATTTTTAGAGAAAGATATTACTGTGCTTATTGCAACTGCGATTATTCAATCAGGCTTAGATATCCCCTCGGCAAATACCATAATTGTAAACCGTGCAGACCAGTTTGGCCTTGCACAGCTATATCAGTTGCGTGGCCGGGTTGGGCGTGGTGGTCAGCAGGCATATGCCTATATGTTGGTTCCTAATGAGGCAGTTATTTCCAGTGATGCAAAGCGGCGTTTGCAAGCAATTGAAGAATTTTGTGAAATGGGGTCTGGGTTTCGAATTGCAGCCAGAGATCTTGAGATTCGAGGTGCAGGAAATTTACTCGGTAAACAACAGTCAGGGCAGATTGAAGCAGTTGGTTTTGAGTTATATGTCCAAATGCTGGAACAGGCCGTACGAGAGCGTCGAGGGGAAACTGTTCAGGAACCCTTAGATCCTCAAATTAAGCTTCCAGTCTCGGCATATATTGGAGATGACTACGTTGAGGACCCCCATCAACGTTTGTCATTATATAAACGATTGTCGTCCTGTGGGACAATAAGTGATCTCGCGTTGCTTTATGGGGAAACTCTTGACAGGTATGGCCCAATTCCAGAATCATTTGAGCATTTGTTTCAGGTTATGGAAATAAAAATTTTGGCGAAAGCATTGGGGTTAGAACGGTGTGAAGTCACCTCATACGACATGAACTTTCATTTTGCAACTAATCAAGCACCTGTCACAGATGGGGTGCCAAATCTTATTAAAAAGTATGGGAATAAAGTCAGGTTTTCTTCTCCACAATCAATTGAAATTATTCTTTCTACTTCTGTGTGGAGTGAAATGTTTAATTGTTTAAGAGATGTACTAAATATTCTTCAAGGTTCTGCCACACCCTCTTTGCAATAATGGAGCTATAAACATGAGATTTTTCTTTCTGGCACTTAGCATATTCTTTTGTATGACAGGTTTTTTATTGCCAAGTGGGGTGTTTTCTGAAGAATTGCTTGGGGAGGTTATTAAATTTAAACACAAAACTAAACTAACTACGGATATATTGAGAGTCAATGTAGTTGTCAACGATATAGGCTCTGAGGACCCTCGGCCGGTGGCGCTCTGGCTTTCGGATGATCCTATTTTTGAACCAGGAGATCGGTTTCTTGTTGAAGAGGTAATTAGTGATTATGAGCGTGCTCCTGGAATGATTGGGATGCCTGTTCGAACAAAATTGAAATTTTCACGCGCAGAAGAATTAGAGGGCAAGTTTGCAATTATTACTATTGGGACTGTGCGGGAAATTTTTGAGAAAGAAGGCACTGGGGTGGCTATTGTTCGAAAAATTGGACAACCCGATTGCATTTCTGATCTTTTTTTGCGTGAAGACGAACCCAATGATGATTTCGGGCAAGAAGATAATCTTGGTTCGCTCAAGCGTGATTACTGTGTTTTACTTGCAGGAACAATGTTTTCAGATGCTTCTTCAGGACCTCTCCGTGACATTGATCGCTACCGTGTGCGTGTAAAAGAATCTTTGCGTGTTCAGGCTTTTTTAAACCATGGAGAGCAGTCTGACTTTGATTTGTCAGTTGCTATGGTTGACACTGAAGAGATTCTCGCAGTTTGTGAAAGTATCGCTTTACCAGAAGACTGTGTTTTTGAAGTTGAGGTCATTGATGAACCTGTAAACATTGAACTTATTGTTATTGCTGCCTCAGGAGTAGGTCCCTATAGTCTGACGTTAAAAGGCACCGCTCTTTTAGAAGAAGAAAGTCAGCTGCAGACATTTCAGCAGGGAAAATAGTTTCAGAAAAATGAAAATTATTTTTTTCCAGTTATGCTCTTTGATAATTTAAGGAGGAGTTATGGTATTTAATTTTAAAATTTATTTATTTTCCAATCTTCTTTTAATTTTACTTGCTATTGGGGCTAATGTAGCAAGTGCTCAAAATCTAGTAACTGGAACTATTAAACATATAGATGGTCCGCTAATGACGGTGGAAGAGGCTAGTGGCTCTGTTGTTGAGCTAAAAGTATCTCTTTCGACAGTAGTTGAAGGCGAAGGGGTGATGGGATATGGTGATCTGACTTCAGGGCAAGTAGTTACGATTGATGTCGTCAAATCCAGGCGAGGAGATGCTTTGATAGCAAAAAAAATTAATGTTGTAAAAGCCAAAATGTAGGATGTGATAGATCAGAGTGTGCATTATTATGGGCATTTACACCGACTTTGTATATACGAAATTTTTTAAAATTAGATATAAGGTTTCCCATTTAATTACGACAGTTACTCGAAAGTGTTGCATGCATTGGCATAGATATGTAGACCTATTCTAATTGGTAGCATACCCTAGGGTCCTCCTACTTTAGTTCTCGTGTGAGAACGTGTTTGAGCTCTACGCCTTGCTCTATGGAGCATCTCCCTCCTAAACACGTTCTCTCATTTTTACTGTAGAGACCTGAGTATTCTGTGGAGAGGAGTTTTCTATTTAATTTAAACAGTATCTAGGATAATTTTCTACGGGTCTTGACTGCATTGGCTAGGGTATGCAGGAGTATTTCAGTTGTTTCCCAGCCAATGCATGCATCTGTAATACTTTGCCCATAGGTTGGTGGAGTTCCTTCAACAAGGTCTTGGCGGCCTTCAAGAAGGTGACTTTCAAGCATTACTCCAAAAATTTCGCTATTACCGGAGCTTATTTGCTGTGAAACGTCTAAGCATACATCTTGTTGCTTGTCATGCTGTTTGTTGCTATTAGAGTGGCTAAAATCAATCATTACCTTCAGGGGGAGGGAGGCTTTAGTAAGCATTCCCGTCACTTCTTTAACATGACTTGCATTATAGTTTGGCTTTTTCCCACCTCGGAGGATAATGTGACAATCAGGGTTTCCTGCAGTTGAGACGATGGCAGATCTTCCCTCCTTAGTAACTGAGAGGAAATGATGAGGCACACTGGCTGCTCGAATCGCGTCAATGGCAACCTTTACCGTTCCATCTGTGGCATTTTTAAAGCCAACTGGACAGGAGAGACCTGAGGCGAGCTCTCGGTGGACTTGCGATTCCGTAGTTCTTGCGCCAATGGCACCCCAACTCATGACATCTCCAACATACTGTGGAGTTATCATGTCGAGAAATTCTCCAGCCGTAGGAAGGCCCATTTCATTGAGGTCGAGAAGAAGATTGCGAGCAATTCTCAAGCCGTCGTTAATACGAAAACTGTTATCAAGGTAAGGGTCGTTAATTAAGCCTTTCCAGCCAATGGTTGTACGAGGTTTTTCAAAGTAAACTCGCATGACAATTTCTAGGGAATCTTTGAAGAGTTTCCTCATGTCATATAGTTTTTCTCCATATTCCCTGGCGGCTTTATCGTCATGAATGGAGCAGGGTCCAGCAATAACTAAAATGCGGTCATCTTTGTCTTTAAGAAAATTATGAATTGTCTGCCGAGCTTCAAATGCTGTTTTAGCCGCAGTTTTTGTCAGTGGAAATTTTTCAAGTAGGGTGTTTGGGGGCAGTAATTCTTTAATTTCCTTAATGTGTATGTCGTCGGTCTGATATTCCATATATTGCTACCCTTTTCACTAAAAACTAGTCTGATGAGACCAAAATGTCCTAAAAGTACATTTGTGACGCATAATACTTGATCTGACGACTTTTTGACTATACTATATTCCCCTGGGATAAGATATGCCTATGATGCTCCGTCAAAAACCTGTTGTGCTGTTGCTTACCCTCATCGTAACAGTGTTTTTTCTTTCCACGCCGCTCCTTGTTACCGGGCATAATCATTTTTCAGGCCATGATCATTCGGCATCTCACGCTACTCTTGAATGTCTATGGACGTGTGCGGCGTCTTCATTTGCTGTGCAGGAAATTTTCCTTTCACCAGAAGTGTCACTCCCAGTGTTTTTTGGAGGCACGCGTTCAGAAATTTTATATTCTCGAAATCTTACTTCAATTGCCCAGCCTCGCGCACCACCGCTTATCTAGATACAGTAATTCCTAATAAAATTTTGCTGTTTTCGTGTTGTGCCTTGTCATGTTTTGTTGATGGCATGACTGCATTTCTTTAACCCTTTGAATAAGGTGAGGTTTTAGTGACATGAAGATTTTCAGACAATTTGGAATAATAGTTTTTGCAACAATGCTAGTAGCATATGCTGTGCATATTCATTCGATGTCGAAAATGGATGCAAGTTTATCTTTTGCACAGCATGATCCAAGTACTCATGATGTTCCTGCAAGTACGGGTGGTACTACTTCAGACAGCGACCATGATCATATTTCCGCTGCTTCAACTGTATTTAAAGGGGCAATTTTTCATATCACACAGCCTGGATTACCGACTAACAGTCAACGATTGATTGAGTTAAATACAGTCCCCTCGGGGCCATGGGTTTTTCAAGGAAATTGGAAACTTAAACTTGGTCCACTTACTGATGGAGATCGATCGGTTGAGAAGTTTAAAGCAAATTTCTCCATGATTAGGATTGAGGAACCTAATAAACCATTGGCTTCTGCTGGGACTGACCGTAGTTGGCATGCGATGCAAATTGAGATGACTCAGGGTAGTGTGATTAATATGGGTGGCGAAAAGCTACATGTGATTGGAATGGCAACTATTGGTGGTGATGGGCACAAGCATTTTATGCCAGAACCTATTGAACTGATTTTGTCTGGTGGAGGCATGAAGAATCCTTCCAGGCTTGATATTTGGTTTGATGTGAGTCCTATACAAGTGACAAATATGTTCTTTACTGAGGGAGATGTTTCAAGTCCTAGAAATGCACGAGAGCATTTTGGAGGGGTGATTTTTGGAACTGTTGATACTGAGAAGTAATAGGCAGGTGCTCTCTCTAAACCGAGTTTCTCTAAGCCCTTGGCAGGGGGGAATTCTGAAAAAAAATCTCCTTCTAGGAGCGCTACTGGCTATATTTTTTGCCTTGAATACCCCTGTTTTTGCTAGTTGTGGGGCCGCTAATTGTTTTCTTGTGACAGGGACTCAGGAAGGACTTTCCCCCAAAGGACAATTTATTGCAGATATTTCATTTCGCCATGTTGCTCTTGATCGGGGTCAACGAGGAACAGAAAGGATTGATCAGGTATTTACACCAAAGGTAAATTTTGAAGGGAACCTTTTGGAACCCAATCATCATCGAGAAGTTAAGACGCTGAATAATCTTGCCCAACTCGATCTTAGCTATGGTGTAACTACTGATTTAACTATTCAGCTGGCCGTTCCATTTTTTAATCAACGTGTGCATGAGCACTTTGATGGGTTAAGTACTTCGAATCCTGACGGCACGTTTTTTAGATCAGATGGGACGGATGGATTTGGAGATGTTAGGGTCATTGGAAAATATAACCTATTAACAACAACAAAGCATCTTGTTATTGGAGGGCTTGGAGTAAAGTTACCGACAGGTGAATCTAACCTTCGGGACTCATTTGGGGCTATTAACGAGCCAACTTTGATGCCTGGAACAGGGTCTTTAGATGCTCTTGCTAGTGTTTTTTATGCGTATCAGATATTTCCTCATGAGCTGGAAGCTTTTTTTTCTGGCTCGTATCAGTTTAATTCGGAGAATAGTCGCGAGTATCTTTTTGGAAATACTACCTTGCTTAATGGGGGCATAGGATATCAAGCATTGCCGTATTTATATCTTAGTGGGCAAATAAATGCGCGTATTCAGCCACATGATCAATTTATTGGACAACATGTTGATGGAACGGGAGGAGAGTGGGTTAACTTGACTCCTGGAGTCCGTTTACAACCTAACTCCACAACTCAGTTATATGCCTTTGGGCAGATTCCCGTTTATCAGCGTGTTAATGAAAGTAATCTTGTGCCAAGTTGGGGGATTCTTTTTGGCTTTTCAAAAACCTTTGGATTGTTGTCTGGAGAATCATGATTCACTGTACCCCTTTTCTAATCCTGCGCGGCGTGTTTAGGGCTGTTTTTTTTGTAGTTATCTTTGCAGCTATGGCTACTCGTCCAGATCCACTTGATGTTGGGGAACTAGCCCCTGAATTTACTTTACCGAATATTTTGGACCAGGAAATTTCACTTGCCGAGGCTAAAGGAAAAGTAACATTGGTAATGTTTTGGGCGTCATGGTGTCATCCATGTATGAAAGAAATGCCTGATGTTCAAAGTTCGTTTGAACAGTATAATGAAGACGGCTTCCAAGTGATTGCAGTAAATTTCGGTGAGAGTGAGTCCAAGGTAAGAGAAGTAATTAAACGTTTTAATATTACATTTCCTGTTGTTATGGATCGACGAGGAAATGTTGCAGCTGATTACCGCGTATTAGGCCTCCCATTAAGCTTTTTCGTTAATCAAAATGGCACCATTGGCGAGCGTGTTTTCGGACGTACTATGACTCAAGAAGATATACATAAGACGGTTATTCACTATCTGAGTAAGACTCACGGCTAAAAAACTCCGTGAAGGTTTGACTATGAATTTTTGTTCAATAAAAAAACTATATTTCTTGCCTGCTATTTTTCTATGTTTTTACTTTGCTAGTTGTGGCGGAGATCTTGAACATGTTCCCAATCCTTTTGAAGAATCTGAAGGAAGCTCTGGAACTGAAAAAATTGTTGTCATAGGGGCAGGGGTTTCAGCAACAAACTCTGACGCGACTGGAGGCCTTCTTGTTCCTTTTAAACCCGTAACGCTAGATGAATATGAGCTATTTGATGGGGCTACAGCTCTCAAGTCTGAAGATCCTATAGAGATTCCTTTTGCTGGAATGCATGCACTTGCGGTGGGTGGGTTTGTTTATACAAATAATCCTGAGCAGGGGACCCTTACTGTATTTTCTACAGCTACAGGAGCATTAGAGGGTATCGTACGTGTTGGTTCTTCTCCTGGGGCCTTGCTCTTTGACCCAAATCAACAATTTCTCTTTGTTCTGAATCAGGGTGGAATAGGCGACTCCCGGAAAGATTCAATTTCCATCGTTGATGTCAATCCAACGACTACTACATTTTTGCAATCTATTGCCAAAGTGGCAGTTGAAGATGATCCGTATGATATTACATTGAGCACACAGCGTAATCGCGCCTTTGTAAGTAATAGACGTTCTGGAACTGTTTCTGTTATTGATCTTGATTCAAGTAATCTTGATACCTTTTTGTCAGTGACCCAATCGATAGAACTTGGACCCTCTCCTGGGCAACTCGAATATTCACCAATTTCTGGGCATCTTTATGTGATCCTGAACTTTCCAACGGCTGCAGATAGTATTGCAATTCTTGATGCAGATGCCCTTGGAAAAGCAGAGGTTTTGTCAGGAATTCCCCGAGGTATAGATTCAGATGAACTTTCTCAAGTAAGGTTCATTCGCGTGAGTAATGACGGAAGTTTTCTTTGGGTAGCTTTTTCTGATGGTATTGCTGCTATCGATGCAAGGACAAATTCTGTTCTGTCAAAACTCACTATTTCAGAATTTTTACCAAACAGAATTATTGAAGCAAATAATGCTCTATTATTTGTTTCCGGATTAGAAGGGAGCGGGGAGGTTCTGCTAATTGATGCTTCTGTGCCATTTGCTCTACAAGAAGTTTCTAGAGTTTCACTTGGACTCAATTCTCAAGCTCAAAATTTTGTTATGAACACTGACCAAACTCGTGTATATGTGTTGAATTCATTATCCAAGGAAAAGGGGAGTGTTTCAGTCATTGATGTTGCTACACGCGAGCTCTTGGATACAATTCAGGTTGATGGTTTAGACCCACATACAATTGTTCTCGTTTCCAGTGCTGATCTTGATGTCAGAGAGGGGATGGATGATTTGGGGGACCATGGGCATGATCCCGGACATCACACGCCATAGGCGTCCATTTTCCTCAAGACTAAACCCTATTATTTTCGGCCCTTAATCGATTATTTTTTGACGTGACGCCGCGTTTATTTTTTGCGATCCTGTTTTTTTTCTCTGGGGTTGCAGCTTTAATCTATGAAATACTCTGGTTTCGTTATTTTAACCTCCTGTTTGGAAATGTGGTATATGCAACGGCCTTAGTGCTTGGAGGGTTTTTTGCCGGTTTAGCTATTGGCAATCACTATATTGGCAAATATGTCGATCAGCGACAGTCTGTTCTTTCTTTCTATGCATTTCTCGAAATTGGTATTGCAGCTGCAGCTTTCCCTGCCCCATTTTTACTTGATTGGTTAAAGTCTTTACCGTTTTCCTCTTCAACTACTACAGGGTTATTTACTTTAGCAATTCTTTCGGTGTGTACGATTCTCCCTTCTGCAATTCTTATGGGTGGTACTCTTCCTGCACTGGGGAGGGAAATAGCAACTAAAACAAGAGATGCTGTGGCATTTTCTGGCGGACGTCTCTACGCAATTAACACTTTTGGGGCAGCTATCGGAGCGTTTTTAACGGGAGCATTTTTGCCGCTATACATTGGAGTATGGAATACCTATATTCTTGCAATTTTTATTAATTGCACAGTTGCTGTTTTGGTGTTTTTTTGGCTTCAAAAGAGCACCTCAAGTACCTTAATAAGTGCTGTGAATTCTCAGGGACTTCAGTCTCAAAATAAGCCTAACTATTATTATTCAGATAATACGTATTCGCTTGTTTTTGTACTTTCATTTTTCTCAGGGCTTTTGACTTTAGCACTTCAAGTAATCTGGACTCGGATGTTTGCACTTGTTTTTCATAATTCAGTATTTAGTTTTACTACTATCGTCGTAACATTTTTGCTAGGTCTTGCCATTGGAACATTTTTTGCAGCAAAACTCATCAATGAAGTTGAATGGGTGCAAAATAATCCTTGGAAGCTTGTTACCTGGACACTTTCTCTCGCAGGGTTGTTAATTAGTCTATCTGGTCCACTATTTATTCTTCTTACTGGGCTTGAACGTGAACCGCATGGGGATGTAACTGCTTGGCCATTACTTTGGGCAGCAAGTACTACTACCATTGTTACAGCACTTCCAATTATTGTAGCTGGCATGATTCTCCCTTTACTGTGGCACCTTTATGCTCCAAAACTGTTAACTGGGGGAGAAGGTTCAAATGTTGGAAGGCGTCTTGGGCGAGTAGTGGCAATAAATCTTCTTGGGTCCATTATCGGAGCATTAATGTCGGGATTTCTTCTTATTCCACTCGTTGGGTTGTGGCAAAGTTTATTTTTTATAGCACTTTCCTACGCACTGCTTTCAATTTTTGTAATATTTTGGACATCTCGAGAAGGCTTTTCTGAGGGAAATCATTTTACCTTCTCTCATCGTGTTATTTCGTGGGCTGTGGCAATTTTTCTACTAACTGGAGCCTTTCTTATCCCTAAATCCCTTGGTTCACTACAGCTATTACGTGATGGTGAAAAACTTGCTTACCATAAAGAGGGAAAGAGCGCATCTGTGGCGGTAGTGAAACAAAAAAATAATCATTTAAAACTCAAGGTAAATAATACTTATGGTCTTGGTGGCTCTGCAGGGGAAATTCAAGAAAGGCGTATGGGACACTTGCCTCTGCTATTGCATGGAGATCCTAAAGCCGTTGCTTTCATTGGAGTTGCAACAGGAATTACTCTGAGTGCAGTAAATCTTACGAACATTGGAGAAAAAATTCAACGGGTACTTGCTATCGAGTTGTTACCAGAAGTGCTTGAAGCGGCCAATATATTTAAGAAATATACAGGAGATGTTCTTTCTGATACCCGCCTTGAAGTTCGTATTGGTGATGGTAGGCATATTTTAAGTACCTCAGACGAATATTTTGATGTAATTACTTTAGATCTTGTCACTCCTTGGCACGCGAATGCTGGATCTCTTTATACGAGAGAGTTTTATAGTGAAGTACGTAATAGGCTAATGCCTAAGGGTGTTTTCTCTCAGTGGCTTCCCTTATATCAGTTGGGACCAGAAGAGTTTAAAATTATTGCAAATACTTTTCAAAAGGTATTCCCACATGTTCAAGTATGGCGGGGGTCAAGCAATCCCCGTTATCCGATGCTTGCCTTGATTGGGTCAAATGCGAAAATTGATCTTGAAAAAAATATTTTAGGTAAAACTCATGATGTAACTTCTAAATATACCAAAGACCCTTACTTAGTGGATTTGCCAAGTATGTTTCTCTTATATGCAGGTGATCAAGATTCCCTTCATGGATTGGTGAAAAATGCTCCAATTAATTCTGATAATTACCCACTTATTGAGTACCTTGCACCGATCAGTCACATTTCTAAGCAGCAGTTTTTGGGAGACACCTTAATTCAATTTTTTGACGATCTTTTAGCAGAATCTAAGACAAGAAAGAGCCAATACTATGACGCTTCGCTTGCGGGAAACTTGCTTTTACAAGCAAACTGGGAAAAACGAAAGAAAAATTATCAAAAAAGGACAGAGTTTCTTGATCGCGCGCGTCTTTTACTCCCCAATAGTGGCTATCTCCATAAACTAGTTATTGGATTATGAATATTTACGCGTAATATTTGTTAGAATACTTGCTTAGTTCCGACTGAAAGGAAAAGAGTAGATTTGAAGAAAACTGCTACTTTTGTTGTCAGTATTTTTCTTGCTACGGCTGTTTTTTTCTCTGGTTGCATGGCGTCTTATGAAACTAGAGAAATGCTTGTTACTGCTTACTCATCAGATCCTTATAGTACCAATTGGAAACGACACCCAGTCTTTTTTTGGAGAACAATTATTGCAAGTGGTCCCAATGCAGGTAAACCGAAAAAAGTAGGTATCACCTCTAGTGGTGTAAAAGCTAGGGTAGGGACAATTGCTGCTGACACAAAATACTATCCCTATGGAACTATTATGGTAATTCCTGGCTATGGAAAAGGTGTTGTTGAAGATATCGGAGGAGCGATTAAAGGCCCTAATAGGCTAGATGTATATTTTTCTACTAAAAAAAAAGCACTGAAATGGGGGAAGCAGACGTTAAAAGTTAAGATTAAAAAATAGGAGTACGTGTTATTAGGGCAACTTGACCAATACTTAATAGGAGGATTGGATTGTGCCGAAATATACGACTCAAGACATTCGAAATATTTCACTTCTCGGACAAGGCGCTGCGGGAAAGACTACTTTGATCGAAGCGCTTTTACATCAAACTGGAGCAATATCTGTTCCCGGCATCATTGAAAAGAAGAATACTGTATGCGATTTTGACCCTGAGGAGAAGGAGCATCAGCATTCTTTAAACTCTGCACTTGTCAGCTGTGATCATGCTGGACATCATATTAATCTGATTGATACTCCTGGCATGATTGAGTTTTCTGGCCATGCGTTAGCCTCTCTTGCGGCTGTCGAGACAGCAGCAGTTGTTGTTACGGCACAACATGGAGTCGATGTAATTGCACGGCGAATTATGGAACGTGCTTCAGAAAGAAAACTATGTCGGCTTATTATTGTTAATAAGATTGATCTATTGGAAACAAATTTAGAAGAGGTGGTAAGTCAAATTCAAGAATCATTTGGAAAAGAATGTTTGCCTATTAATCTCCCTAGTAAGGGAGGTACAGATGTTGTTGATGTATTTACTAATGCTGAGGGAGATGTTGATTTTGGCTCTGTTTCGGATGCGCATACTGCAATCGTAGAACAAGTAGTCGAAATGGATGAGGATCTTATGGCTGTATATCTTGATAAGGGAGAAGTGAGCCCTGAGCAGTTGCATGTACCTTTTACAAATGCTTTGAAGGAAGGCCATCTTGTCCCAATTTGCTTTGTTTCTGGGAGACATGGCACAGGTGTTCCAGAGCTACTTGAAGTTTTTTCTACTATGATGCCAAATCCAATTGAAGGGAATGCACAAGAGTTTTTGCGACAACTTGACGATGGCATGGAGCCTTTTGAAATTTCACCAGATCCTTCTAAATCAATTCTTGCTCATGTCTTTAAGGTGACCGCTGATCCATTTATAGGCAAACTGGGGGTATTTCGAATTTTTCAAGGAACTGTAAAAAAAGAGACTCAACTGCATATTGCTACTGAGAAGAAAACCTTTAAAGTCGGGCATCTCTTCAAGCTTCGTGGAAAAGATCATCTGGAGATTGATGCAGGAATTCCAGGTGATATTTGTGCAGTTGCAAAAATAGATGAAATTAGATTCGATGCTGTTTTGAGGGAAAATATTGATGGGGGGGCTATCACTTTAAAGCCCATAGAGTTTCCTCAGCCAATGAATGGTTTTGCAATTGAAGCAAAAACGCGTGGGGATGAGCAGAAGATTGGAAAGGCATTAGTTGGGATGGAGGCTGAAGATCCCTGTTTTATAGTTGAACGCAATACATTAACAAGTGAGACTGTTATTTATGGACTTGGTGATATGCATCTTCGTGTGATTTTAACAAAAATGAAGAACAGGTATGGAGTTGAAGTTGCAACTCATCCACCCAAAATTGCCTATAGAGAGACAATTACGGGTAACGGAGAGGGCCATCATCGTCATAAAAAACAGACAGGAGGTGCAGGTCAGTTTGGTGAAGTATTTTTACGAATTTCTCCGTTGGAGAGAGGAAATGGTTTCGAATTTGTAAATGATACTTTTGGCGGTTCAATTCCTCGGCAATTTGTTCCTGCAGTGGAGAAGGGTGTTAGACAGGTTATGGAGCATGGTGCTATTGCAGGTTACGCCCTACAAGATATTAAGGTAAGTGTATATGATGGCAAACATCATCCTGTGGATAGCAAGGAAGTAGCATTTGTGATGGCTGCTAAAAAAGCTTTTATTGATGCTATTCAAAAATCAAAACCTGTTATTCTTGAACCCATTGTACATATGGATATTATTGTTCCCGAAGGTAATATGGGTGATATTGCTGGAGATTTGTCTAGTAAGCGAGGCCGTTTACAAGGGTCTGATACTTTGCCTGGATCTATGCTTCATATCAGTGCTCAAGCACCATTGGCAGAATTAGGGCAATATCAATCTCAGTTAAAAGCTGTTACTGCAGGACAAGGCTCATACACAATGCAATTAAGTCATTATGAGGCAGTTCCTGCAAATATTCAGCAACAGATTGTTGAACAATATAAACCTAAGGCAGAAGATGATTAAAGAAGAGGATAATTGAAGGCAATAAGAAGCCCGGAAGCAGATCCGAAAATCCTAATGCGGCTCCGGCGCCCGCGCTTCCGGGCCGGTGGCGCTGGGAATACGTCCCAGGTTTCACCGAAGAAAAAGGTGTGCGGCTAGGACATTGCCACCTCACTCGCCGCAGGGTTACTACACTCACTTCCCATTGGATCACCTCCTTCCATTCGGCGATGCATTGCATCACGCCGGCCCAGACCTTGCGTGAACCCACGGGCTGACCCGCCGTCGACCAACGCGTGGTTCGCCTTCCTCAGTCTGGAAGACTCGAAGAAGAGTGATTCTTCTGAATTTATTGTAACATAGTGCTTGTAATCTCACTAAAATATTTAATAATTTCTATCAATGTCTTTAATCAAAACTAATATTTTTATGCGATTTGTTTTTTGGCTATTATTCGACAATATTCTCCCTAATTGCTAGGGTACTGGAAGCGTATGAGTGACAAGCCCAAAAAAACATTTCCTGGAAATAAAAATAAAATTTCCTCTCAGGATGAAAGTACTGATGAGAATGTATTTTCTCTACTTGATGAGTGTCTAGCTTCGATTTCTGAGGACTCACCCCATCAGGAACAGTTGTATAAGATTCGCCATCACCTTTTACAGGAAGGTGCAAAATACGACCATCAAAAAACAGAACTTAAAAAACTTGAGACGGTTGTTGAAAAACTCACTGCTCCTGCCAATCGCATTGGAACACTTCTTGATATACATACAGACGGTCTTGTCCAAATTTTTGTAGGAGGAAGCGAGTTTTATACTAATCTTGATCCTCGCTTATCAAGCACTGAATTGAAGCGTGGTGCTCAGGTATTGATTAATGAGTCGTATGCCGTAATTAAAACCTTAGGATATGATCGAAGTGGTCCAATTGTAAAAATTGGTGATGTATTGAAGGATGGTCGTTTGCGGATTGATCAAGAACCTGGACGTCCAGGAGTTTTTTTAGGTAGAGGATCTGATTTGGAAGGATTGCATCTAAAGCCTGGTGACGAAATTCGACTTGATCCCAGTCACAGGCTTGCAATTGAGTATGTCTCATCATCTAAATCACAGCAGCATTTGCTCGATGAGCCTCCAAGTGTGTCATGGGAAGAAATAGGTGGTCAGGAAGAAGCAATTTCATCAATTCGACGAGCAATAGAGCATCCCCTTTTACACGCGGGTATATTTTCACAATACGATTTTTCCCAACCAAAAGGCTTTCTTCTTTATGGACCACCTGGATGTGGCAAAACACTTATTGGACAGGCGACAGCAAATAGTTTGGCCCAATTATTAAAAGACCCTCCAACTGAGAACTTTGTACACGAAGGCTCTTTCACTAATGCAATTTCATCTGGGGCTTTTCTCCATATTAAAGGGCCTGAAATTTTGAATATGTGGGTAGGGGAGTCTGAGCGAATTATTCGAGGCCTTTTTCAACAAGCACGCGAACGACGAAAGGCAGGAGCTTTACCATTCCTTTTTATTGATGAAGCAGAGTCAATTCTTGGAACTCGCCGAGCTATGCGATCATATAATATTTCAAATACTCTTGTTCCAATGTTTTGTGCAGAGTTAGATGGGATTGAGTCGCTTCATGATGTTGTGGTGATTTTGGCATCGAACAGACCTGATCTTATTGACCCTGCTATTCTTCGCCCAGGGCGAATTGATCGGAAAATTAAAGTTCGACGGCCAAGTAGAAGGGAAGCGGAAAACATTCTGAGAATTTATTTACCATCCACTCTTCCCTTTGATAAAAGACTTTTAAAAACCCTAAACAATGACTCAGATTGTGTTAGGGATACTTTGATTGATGATATTCTAGGAAAAGTTTATTCTCGCGATAAAAAATCTCGTGTTCTTTCGATACGTTTACGTAATGGGAAGCGTGAAATTCTTTACCGTGATGATGTGATAAGTGGCGCAATTTTAGCGTCCATAGTTTGTCGAATAAAAGAGCTTGCAATTAAAAGAACGATTGTAGATTCGTCTGCTGGAATTTTGCGCGATGATGTTTCACTTGCCGTCGAAAATGAGTATGCCGAAGGAGGAATTCTTCCCCCTGATGACTCCGCGGAAGAGTGGCTTAAACTTCTTGATCATCATCCTGATCAAGTTGTGGGAATTTCCCCGCTTCGAAACTTTGGGATGGAGCAGGAATTACTAGTCAAAAATATCGTCTAATGAAGACTGCTGAGCGTTCTATTTCTTTTTTACCCACTAACTTTAATTTCTTTTAGGGGTTTAGTTTACATGGTTCCTATATTTGGTATCGAAACTGAATATGGGATTACCCGTGATGGGTTATCCCATCTTGATCCTGTCGTAGAATCTATGGAGCTAGTACGTTCATATGTTCCTTCCCCCTTCAAGCAGTCTTGGGATTATGCAGGAGAGGACCCTCACATAGATCAACGGGGCTTTAGGGTATCAAGTCTTCAGCAGGATTCTGAGGAAGCTGAGTTTGCAAAGTATGATTCAGAAAGACCTTTTTCTTTTCGAGAAATGAAAAGCGACCTAGTTCTTACAAATGGTGCACGGTACTATAATGATCACACGCATCCAGAGTATTCAACACCTGAATGCCGTTCAGTAATGGATCTTGTCGCACATGATCGTGCCGGCGAGAGAATACTCCTAGCTTCAGCAAAGCAACGGAATCAACTTCTTAACTCATCACCAGTTAAACTTTATAAGAATAATACAGATTATCATGGGCATTCATATGGTTGTCACGAAAATTATCTTATTTCTCGAACCATTAACTTTGAAAAACTTGCTGCTTTGCTTATGGCATTTCTAGTTACACGGCAAATTATTATAGGTGCTGGAAAGACTGGGATTGAAGCCCAAGACCATACCATACACAATGGGATTTTTCAGGTTTCGCAACGAGCTGATTTCATGGAAACTTTGTATAGTGTTGATACCATGCATGACAGGCCAATTCTAAATACACGAGATGAGCCTCATGCAAATAGAGAAAAGTTTCGGCGTTTGCATCTCATATCTGGGGATTCAAACATGGCAGAGTACGCGACAGCATTAAAAGTAGGTATTACTCGTGTAATCTTGGAAATGATTAATAAAGGTGTTTGTCCACTCATCGACTTACAGGATCCTGTTCGTGCTATGAAAGAGATATCTCAAGACACAATGCTTGAGCTTCTTTTGCCATGTAAAAACATGAATCCTCTTTCTGCTATTGATGTGCAACGACGCTATCTTGATGTTGCTCTTAAAGAGATTTCTGGATGTGATGAGGAAACTGATTGGATACTTTGCGAGTGGGGTAATGTGCTTGATTTGCTTGTAAATGACCGCACTGCTTTAGTTGGCTCACTAGATTGGGTTACCAAATATTGGTTGCTTGAAACATTTATCGAGAGCGAAAAGATTGATTGGACAGATCCATGGTTAGTAAGTCTTGATCTCGAATATCATAATATTGATCCTAAACAAGGACTTTTTTTATCGCTTGAAAATACAGGAAATACTCGTCGAATATGTACCGATGATCAAATTCACGCAGCAATGAATACTGGGCCATTAGATACACGTGCTGGTATTCGAGGTCTATGTATCTCAAAATTTAGTGATAAAGTTGAAGCTGTTCAATGGGAAAGAATATTTTTTAAAGGGGAAGGTTCCTCGAAAAATGTCTTAGAGATGGGAGACCTCTTTGACCTAGATGATATAAAAAAGTTACGTGCTGCCGTCATGGAGACGTCAAGCCCATCTGTTCTTTGTGATTACTAGGCCTATCCTTATCAGAAGGAGATGACAATGTATAATAAATATCCATTTTATGGTGACCCTGGAAAGGGAAGTCATTATTTGTTTGCCATGGAACGACGTGAGCATCCCATTGACCCTGGGCCTCGTCCCATATCTCCAAAAGATGATGTTGGCCCAAAAAAACCAGACTCTACCTCTCCGGAGAAAGACGAACTTCTAAAACGTATGCGAAAAGTAGATCCGAAACAAGCAGAGCGATACCGTCAGAGAACGGGGGAATGACTATGTTGCGGCAAGGGGATTTTTTCCAGTTATTAAAGTCTAGTGGGCATAATTTTGCTACTTATTCCAAAAGTCTGGACACTTTTTCTCATAAAACAGACCTCCCTCTAACTACTGGGACTACTGTATTAGCTGTGAAATACTCTGAGGGTGTTATTGTTGCTGGAGACCGTCGAGCAACTGCGGGTAACATGGTAATGTATGATCGAACTGATAAAGTCATTGATATTGATCGTTACACCATTATGGCTATAGCTGGAGTTCCAGCTACAGCTTTTGAAATGGCTCGCATCCTTGAGCATTCCTTTAAATATTATCGGCGAAGTCAACTACAAGACCTTTCCTTTGAGGGTAAACTTCGTGCGTTAAGTAATCTATTAAAGGAAAATGTTCCTGCAGCCTTGGCTGGGACTGGTGCAGTGGCACCAATTTTTGCTGGTTATGATAAGGAAAGAGAAGCTACGAAAATATATTTTTATGATATTCTTGGGGCAGAGTTTGAGGGCGTTGAGCATGCAATGTCAGGTTCAGGGTCATCAACAATTAAAGGGATTTTGCACTATATTAATCGTTGGGGAGGTACTCCCATCAATAAATTTTCTGAAGATGAAGCGGTTACTCTCGTTTTACGCCTTTTGACAAGTGCAGCTGAGTTTGATGCTGCAACTGGGGGAGTTGACCATAATGCGGGTCTTTATCCACTAGTAAAAAAAATTACGAAAGAAGGAATTTCCATTATTGATGATAGTAACTTGAAGTCAATTTTTGAACAGCGGGTACTTCAAAATGTATGAAGAACCTTATCGCTGGGTTGAGGCAATTGAAAATCGACGCCAATACCTTAGTGATCAGTTAAAAAAAGGAACCCCTATTGTTTCACTGTCCTGTGGTGATGGAATTCTTGTTCTGACGTTTAATAGAGGAACTTTAAAACTATATGAAATTTATGATCGTATTGCTTTTGGTGGTATAGGGCATCCTGCCGATCTTGAAAAACTTCGTTTTCAGTTACTAGATTTAGCTCATGTTGAAGGTTTTAAGCGATCACCATCAGATGTTACTGGCTCACGTTTGGTAAAGTATGGAATTGCCCCTGTTGTTAAAGATGCCTTTGAGGAAGTTTTTAAGGCACCATACATTAGCAAGGTTCTTATTTGTGAATTGAAGAGCCGTCCTGATTCTGATCACTTTGTGCGTTTAGGTTATGATGGTGCGTTTGATGAGTCGAGTGAGCTTGCAATTGCTGCTGCTACCCCTGAAATTGAATCCACAATGGAACGGTATCTTAAGGGATCGCTTAAGGAAATCACTTTAGACCTAAACTCTGTTTTTTTATCAGCGCTCTTTACTTGGGCAGTGGGAGGGCTTTGCCAGACGGAGGATGCTTCTCAGAGTAACTTATCTGATCCTTCAAAGTATCCAGATGAGAAAAATATTATTGAATACCTTGAAATGTCCTTGCGGGATATGTCTCTTGAGTGTGTTTTTCTGAACCGAACTGCTTCTCAGGCCTCCCAATACCGAGAAATTTATCGTGATGAACTTGTGACTCTTCTTCCAAAATCTCTACAATATTTAATCAAATAACATGTAAATTATTTAAGAAAATGCTAAATCGTATTTTTGGACTTGAGACTGAATATGGCCTCTTGATTAATACTGAGGATCCAACTCAGTCCCCATCATGGTTAGCGCGACGTATTATTGACCACATTTTTTACACTAAACGACATGGAGTCCTTGACCAACACCATAGAGGCTACGATGAACCGCCTGGGAATGGGGGGTTTCTTCGTAATGCTGGGCGTTTATATGTTGATATGGGGCACATCGAGTTTGCTACTCCAGAGTGCCACACTCTTGCCGATCTACTTGCAGTTGATCGTGCAGGTGATCAACTGATTCAGCAAGCACTTAATGACCTTGGTCTTCAAGAAACGGTTTCATTTATCAAAAATAATATTGATCACGAGACTGATGCTACCTTTGGTTCTCATGAAAATTATTTGGTAACACAAAAATTTCCTTTTCATCTCCAAGGACTTGATTTGCTTATTCCATTTTTAGTTACTAGACAAATTTTCACAGGTGCAGGGCGGGTGGGTTTGACTGATACTCCAGATGGTTGGTTTCCACTTGAGTCATTTGAAGAGGAACACTCCCCACTTCATACAAAGCTTGACCCAAATGCCTTTTTTTTCCAAATATCACAACGATCAGATCATATTGTAAACGATTTTTTTGAATGGGTTCAACACAATCGAGCAATTGTAAACACTAGAGATGAGCCTCTAGCTGATCCAAATAAATTTAGAAGGATTCATCTTTTACTTGGAGATTCAAATCTCGCGGAGTTTGCAACTGCCTTAAAGATTGGAACAACTGGTCTTGTATTACAGCTTATTGAAGATGGATATGCGCCGCAAGGTTTAGAACTTGATGACCCTGTCCAGGCATTGAGAGCTATTTCGAGAGATCAGAAGCGAGAGTGGCTTGTAACATCTCGTGCCGGACAAGTATTTTCGGCATTTGATATTCAGGAAGAGTATTTATGTGCTGCCGAAAAGCAATATTCGGGCCAGGATGATGAAACTAATTGGGTACTGCAAGAATGGCGTTTGGTATTATCTGACTTAAGAAACGGTTATGATAAAGTTGTAGGACGTGTTGATTGGGCCTCCAAGTTGTGGTTATTAGAGTCTTTCTGTTTGGCCGAAAATATTTTGTGGGATGATCCTTGGCTGCGCAGTCTGGACTTAGAATATCATAATATTAATCAAAACTCTGGACTCTATTTTGGCTTAGAAGCTGAAGGTAAGGCTCCTCGCCTGACTACCGATTCTATTATTAATCTTGCCATGAAAAATCCTCCACGAAATACACGTGCTTTTGGCCGAGGGGAACTGATCAAATATCTTCTTGACACTCTATTTCAAGACACTTTTCCGGTAATCAATGAGACACAACAGCCTCAATATGTTATCAATTGGGCAGCTTTTCAAGTTCAGGGGCATGCAGTTTTTCCTATGATTAATCCCTTTAAATCATACGCTAGTGAAGTTAAAGAGCATCTTTCTATTACCTCCTCTCGCTGAAAAGATATTCAGAAGAATATTAGAAGGTGTAGGGGCTTTAACCTGTAATTCCTTCTATATCTATTTCTGTGTCAGAATTTAATAATGCTGATGCCTTTGATGGGACGGAGAGGAATGCTTCAAGGTTTGCTTAGAAGAAAGGAGGCAATTGTGACATTAGGAATCTATATTATAGTTTTAAAAAAAACCAAATTGGCAATTATGGGAGCGCTTCTATTGCTTTTTACTCCATTTGCCTTTGCCAGCAATGGAGTTTTAGAAAATGACCCAAATGGGTTTAAAGGTTTTACTTGGAATACAAGTATAGAGGAATTCTCTGGTCTAGTACTATGGGGAGCTTCTAGCGACAATGCAGTGTCGAAAACCTATTATTTTCCAAATGAACCTCGTAGCATTAGTGGAATCGATGTCGAAAAAATTCTTTATGTTTTTCAAGATGAGAGGTTCATTCGGGCCACTGTTAAGTTTCAGGGTGGAGAACAATATCATGCATTAGTAATTGCATTGACTGATAGATTTGGTCAAGGAAAAGATGAAAGCCAATTTTCTCATGACTTGTTATGGGTCGGAGTTAATACCCATATTGTTTTACGTTATGACGATCAATTTGACCTTGGAGCTCTCATAGTATCTAATCTGCAGCATAGACCAAAATAGCATATAGAAATTATTTTTTTTCGGAAGGGCTTATGGAAATATCTGGGTTTGAGAGTGGGGTCAGTGAAATGTTTTTTTCTGAGTGGAAAGGTTGGATTTGAAAATGGGCTGGCTGTGGATTTGCTCGTATTATTCGCAGCTTATGTCGTGCGTGACCTGTGGACCAAAATAATTCTTCTTGCGTTGTAGTTGAAATCGAAGAAAATATTTCCTGAAGGGTTTTGGGTAAAAGGTCTGTAAATGCTGTGTAACTTCTAGCCCGATTGGTATCAAGTGCAGAGAGTACTAAATATTCCCTTGCTCGAGTAAGAGCCACGTATAAAAGTCGTTTTTCTTCTTCGCACACACGGTTAGGGGTGGTATTAGGGTTTTTAGTTATTGCTGAAATTTCAATACTGCCATCACTGTACTCTGTGATCCGAGGCAATGATGTGTCTTTGCGAATTTTTTGATCTAAATTTACTACAAACACGGCCTTGAACTCTAGCCCTTTTGATGCATGGATTGTCATAAGGTTAATTGCATTAATAGGTTCTAGAATTGCAAGTGAATCTTCCCCTCCAGAGGCGTGATCAAGGTATTTTGAAAGTTTTGTAAATGTCATGTACCCACGATTTTGTGCACGGCGCAAAATTTCCAGAATTTTCTTTAAGTTCTCTGTGCCTTGCCTACCTCCATTTTCAGAAAATAAAGAAAAATAATCAGTTTCTTCAAGAATCTTTTGAACTAGATCTGATGGAGGGACTGTGTCGGTAAGGCGAACCCAGTTTTGGGCCTTAAAAAGCAATGTAGAGATAATATGCAAATCTCTTTTTGGAATATCAATAGGTAGTGTTAGTCCAGAATATGGGTCTTTTAGAAGTTGAAGAAATGGTGTTCTTCTTTTCTCTCTAAGGAAACTATTTGCAATTACTGCTAGTGTATTGTCTGAGAGACCAATGAAGCGAGAACGTAAAAACTCCGCCGCATGTAGTTCTGAAATTGGATCTGCAAGGTAACGTATTAGAGATGAAATATCTCGAACTTCTTGTGAGTCATAAAACCCTAGTCCTCGATACACATGAGTGGGAATTCCTCGTGAGATTAATGCCTGTTCATAAACTTGGTAATGAGTTCGGCTACGAAAACAAATTGCTATATCTCGTGGTTGATATTCGGCTTTCTTAAGTAGCCTGGTAATTTCGTCGGCAATTGCTTCAGCTATTGTTAAACGAGTTTCTCCAATGGCGATACCAACGGACGCATCGGTGGTTGGAAAATCAAATACTGGGAACTGATCATCTTTTGTGTATCGAAATGCCCAGGGGATATTTCCTCGTAGTTTTGGAAGCCCGCGAAAGAAATCATTTAGAAAACTTAATAAGGCAGGATTAGAACGAAAGCTTTGTTGAATATGAAGCATTTTAGAACCATTGTTTCTGATTTTTTTTAAGTATTTTGTAGCTTTGTGCATTATTTCAATTCGTGCATCTCTCCAACCATAAATTGACTGTTTTCTGTCACCAACAAGGAAAATTGTGGGTTCTTGTAAAGGAGGTTTGGTAGAGCCCAGTTTCTGTGCTTTCGCCATTATATCTTGTACAAGTCCTGAGCCTTCTCCCCAAGACTCAATTAGGCTTTGAATTATCTCCCATTGCATTTCGTTAGTGTCTTGAAATTCATCAATTAAAATGTGGTGGTAACGAGACTCTAATCGAAATCGACTCTGTGAAAATAGTTCGCGCTGCTTTAGAAGTTTTACTGCATGCATAAGTATGTCTTGAAAGTCAAGAACACCTCTCGTTTTCTTTAAACCCGAAAAGAATTCCAATGATTTTTGGTAAATTTTCCATAGTTCTTGAACTGCATATAAGTCAAGTTCTCTTTCCCATGTGGCGATGTTTTCTTTAATTAATGGGGCTAAAGAGAGTATTTGGTTTCGATGTTTCTCATATAAGAAAGCAGTATCAAAGTTTGACTTTTTGCAGGCGCTGGAAAGTTTTTTTCTAGGTTTTCCATCTTTAGTTAAAAAATATGATTCTACTTCTTGAAGATCAAGTGGCGTTATCGTGATATCACTTATGATTTTTTGAAAAGATGAGGGAATATAACTCCAATCACACGTTTTGAGGGACTTTTGAATATTCCGAGATGTTTTTTTTAATGTACTTGCGATGTTTATGGATTTTGGAGAATGTTGCCGTAAATATGACTCAATGAGAGGGGTTTTTACAAGGCGATTTTGGATGAAGTCCCGTATGCTTTTTTGAAGGATGTTTTTGCCAAAATGTGAAATTAAGAATGGAAGGTCAGGACTCAAATCCTCACCAGTGATTGGATTAGATAACGATACTGCTATAGTTTCCCGAAGAAGTACATCGAGGTCGATGTCAGTAATAAGGTCGATATCTGGGTCTAGGTCGGCTTCTAAAGGAAACTCCTTGAGTAATCCAAGACAAAACGCATCTATTGTGGAAACATGTATTTCAAAAAATTTATCAAGAAAATCTTTTCGAATAAGGTTTCGAGATCTTAGCTCTTCTAACAATCGATGTTTCATTTCAGCTGCAGCTTTTCTAGTAAATGTGATTGCAAGAATATTTTTAGGAGCCGCCCCTGCTTGAATAAGAGAGACGTACCGATCTACTAATACGCTTGTTTTTCCAGTACCAGCTGATGCCTCAAGTGTAATATTGTAATGAGGGTTTTTGGCATCAGTGCGAGCTTGAGTATCTAGCAATGGACTTTTAAAGCTCATAGAACTAAGTTTCATCCTCGCTACCGCGAAGTTTAAAATCATGGTTGATTTCTTTTCGGCAAATCCCTACATAACCACAGTTATTGCAAAGATGGTCATGGTAGGGGCGTGGGCGAAAATCTCCTTCGGAAATTCCTTGATAAACCTCGCGCAACTTCTTGGCAGTTTTTGTATAGTCCTCCCGCCGGACATTTTTTTTATCTCGAAGACTTAAGTAGCTTGCATGGGCTGTTTTTGAACGAAACTCTTGAGTAAGGCACATGGCATATAAGGGAGCTTGCAATGTGATTTTTGAATCTGGCGCTTTTCCAGTTTTGTAATCAAATATAGAAAGAGTGCCATCTCTCTCGATATCAAGCCTATCGACACGACCTTTTACATCTATATACCATGGTTTTTCTCCTTTAGGACCCTCATCAAGCTTTAAATGTGTCCGAAATGGATACTCAAGACGACGTTCTTCAATTGCTGGTCTCGTAGTTTCATTTCGGAGAAGCCATTCTAAAGCTCCAATATGCCCCAATCCACCAAATAACCATGGGATTTCAAGGTGCTGATACTTGTAAGGAATTTTTTCCTTTGCAAGAGTCATGAATATTGCATACGCATGTGTGTAGTTTTCTTCGGTTAATTTTAGAGGGAACCGTGTTGTTTTATCTAATTTTTTAAATCCTTGACGTAGAATCTCATGCACAATTCTCCCGCGTTGAAGTGGAGTTAGTCCTTCATCAGTATTTTGGTCTTCGGAAATATTTAAAATGTACCTTGAAAAATACTTAAAAGGGCAAAGCATATATAATTCAAAGGCAGTTGAGGAAATTGGTTCTAGCGAAGAAAATTTATGCGTGAGTAATCCTGGTGTGTAATGTTCTTTATGGTATTTAGTCTTAGCAAGGCCTTCTCGTAGTAATTGGTTATAGGAGATTACAAGAGACTGCATAAGATTAATTGAAACCTCCTCAGTTTCAGTTACTGCAAGGTTTTCTAAAAATTGAGATGGAATTGTCGGGGATTCATCCTCCAGTTGATGTCGAAAGAGGGCAAGATGCTCCTGAGAACTATGTGTAAGTTCTGAAAATGTCACACGCTCCGTATGAATGCTCTCTGTGTCTGATGGCCATCCAAAGTCATGAAGTAGCCATTCAGGATAAAAAATATTGTGCTTTCGTTTGGTAGGCCATTCACCTTCATTTAGCCCTACGAGTATAGTTAGATCAAAGTCTCCATAAATTGCAGAAGATGAATCAAGAACGTGTATCCCAGTGTCACCAGTTTGTACAGAAAAAGTATGTGCTCGGATAGCCTGGTGAATGGTTTTTCTAAGTGCTGTTATTGCAACTGGAGCCTCTCCAATAATTTCGTCGATTCTTTTTAATCTAGTGAGTATTTCATGTAACGCACCTTTTGAGCGATAGTGTTTTTTTGAAAGAGTTTTTTCTTCATAATGTGAAAGAAAGGCTTGAAGACAGTTTATTTTTGTTATTGTAGAGGTTAAGGGATTTTTTGCAGGGGCTAGAAAAACTTCTATAGTTTCTATAGTTTCTAAGATAGCATGCAAGAGGGAAAGATTATTGCGTGGTTGTAGGTGTGGAATTTCAAGTTGTCGTGATTTTTGGGTTTGTTGGTTCTGGTTGCGAATTTTTTTCCACGCATCCGCCCCATAAAGGGATTTTTTGGTATTGTATTCATATGCCAACGCTTCGAATGCTTCATTGTCGATATTGGAAAATTTAAAAAATGGATTTCTCAAAAGTGAAAAACTGGTTGCATGGCTTGCATCATCTTCAAGAAAATCAAAAATAAGATCGAAAGCAGCAAGGTAGGGCTCTGTACTTAAAGGAAAACCATTTTTTAGTTGGTAGGGTATTCCTGATTGGCCAAATACTTGTTTTGCGAGGTAAAGATATGGCAAGGGGTCAGGTACGATAATTGCGATTCGGTTAAGCTGTGGTAGTGTATTATTTCTCTTTAGCAGC
Organism: uncultured Nitrospiraceae bacterium; assembly: GCA_964463965.1. Taxonomy (GTDB): domain Bacteria; phylum Nitrospirota; class Nitrospiria; order Nitrospirales; family UBA2166; genus UBA2166. The sequence goes on from CAYXED010000007.1 coordinate 74,338, forward strand.
TTAAGTAGTTTTGCAATAGAGGTGAATACTTCTTCACGGTCTCTGGCCGTAAAAACTATATCTTTTTCTCTCGAAGGCACAAGAAATGTCGGGGAATTCCTTTGAGAGTCCTTATGGCGTGTAATGGAAAATGTTATTTTCGTAGTCAAAATTTGAATTGAATGTATTTCCTCCATGCTTTCTGGAAGAATAATTTCAAGGTGATCAATTTTAGGAAAAGATAAAAGAAACGAAATTTCGCTGTATTGGAGGGGTTTTTCCCCAAAAATAAAAATGTTCCCATAATTGTTTTTGATTTGGGAGTTAATTAGTGATTGGTGAATCGTTACTGTATCATCGAGCTTTAATCTTTGAAGCTCTTTTTGGTAATAACGGAAGCTGTACAGTAAGAAATTTGTTTGTTGGACCATGCGTTCAGCCCCTACATCCCCTAAAATATCGAATTCATTCAGTATTTTTTTTGAAAATTCCTCGAAGTTATACCCTTTGAGAGAAAGAGAATCGTAAAGAGAAAAAACAATTCTTGATAAACCCGCTCGGACAGTAAATGGGGGAGGATGACCGGACTCTGAGGCTACAGTAAATGCTTGATCTAAAAGAGCCTCTCTCAAGAGTGGATCAATAATCTGAACTTGGGAAGATGGTGTAGTTGATAATGTCTCAAGAAGCTCATAAAAAGTCAGTATTTCTAGGGCGGGTTCTTTTTTTATACTTTGGGATATCTTTTCACTTAAAAGAGTCTTTGCTATTGCACTAGGTACCAGTAATACTGTGTTTTTTGTCAAAACTTGATTGTAGCGAAGCTTTTTAGTAATTGCTTCAATTAGGTATTTATGTGCAGCCCTCCAACTACTACAGACTGTTAATTGAGGAAGAATTTTCTTATGCATTCAAAGAGCTTGCCAAAGATTTAAGTTTTGCAAACAATATCTATATACAATTTCTATTGTCAGCCTTGACTAAAATAAAAATTATTACATTGTGTTCCCTTCACTGTAGCTAATATATATCCCAGCGACCTTTATTGTAATAGAGAGGAAAGACTGGCTGGCTCTGACGGTTAATTTTAACGTCTTCATCTTTTTCAAATAAGCCTTTTCCAAACTGAAGCATTCCTATGACTACTTTTGTATTAAGATAGCGCGTTTCTATGCCTTCAAAAGATAAATTTAGCACATCATTCCGCAGTGCGCTCTCTGTCATTGCATTACTTGGCACAGCTAAGATGAACCCCCAATCTCCAAGTGAAGGTATATTGATGTGATAGGGGAGGGTTGTAAAGCCGGCTTCTGCTATGGTTTTTTTAATTGAGAGAAATGCAAGTGGAGAAAAAAATGGACTTGTTGCTTGTGTTACAAGTACACCGCCGCGGTTTAAGTGTTTTTTTGCTAGCCTATAAAAGTTCAATGAATACATTCGGGCAAGATCAACTGATTGTGGGTCGGGAAGATCTATGATAATTGCATCAAATTTTTCAGTGGTACCTTGAAGGAATGATGCTCCATCTTGATTGATTACTGACACGCGAGGGTCATTTAGTGAGTCGTGATTGATTTCTATCAAGACTCTATGTGTTAGACCAAGCTTTGTTACACTTGGATCTAGGTCAATAAGTGTAACAGTGTCTATGTCACGGTATTTTAAAACTTCACGGACTGCTAGACCATCGCCTCCGCCTATAATCAAAACATTTTCTTTGTGATTTAACAGTGACAAGGCTGGATGTACAAGCGGTTCATGATATCTTTCTTCATCATAGGTGCTAAATTGCTGATTGCCATTTAAAAATAATGCATACTCATTCTTCCAACGAGTCATAACAATTTTTTGATACTTTGATTGCTCTGAGAAAATAATAGTGTCCCTGTATTTTGACTTTTCCCCATAAAGAACGATTGGATTGGCTGTTATCAGAAGAGTAATTAGCAAAAGACCTGTCATAGTAACTGCCCCTGCTAAAATATTGGAAATTTTTATATTTTGAAACGATTTAATAAGTAGTAATAATGCAGCTATTGCGTTAATTGATCCCAGAATTATGGGAGTATAGGTGAGTCCGATGTACGGAAGGGCAATTAGTGCAAAAAACAACCCACCAAAAAGTGCACCATAATAGTCTTTTTCCATTACTCCTGAAATATTAGTTCGAAGGTCTTCATAGGCGGCATTAATACGTGTAATGAGAGGTATTTCTAGGCCTATTAGAAACCCTATACCAATAGCCCATGGGTAAATAAGAATTTCAATAGTTCGCAGAAATGGTGAGAGTCCATAGGCTATGACTGCAGATGTTGCACATAATACCGAAAGCAAAAGCTCTAAAAGAATAAAGGTTTCGAGTAAATTCTTTTTGAAATGCCTACTTAAACGACTTCCTGCACCCATTGCAAAAAGCATAAAGGAGATAATAAGGGTCCATTGAAGAACCGCATTACCTATGAGATAGGTAGCAAGAGTACAAAGGACAAACTCCGCCACAATGCCAGCAAACCCTGTGGCAAAAAGGGAGATTTTTAAAAGGTTAGAGACACCAACCGATGATGAAAGACGATCCAATATAGGAAAACATAATGATGTAGGCTGCACCAAGATTTGGACGTTCCTGGTCAACTAATTCAGCAGCCATACTTGCACCGGGCAATAGAATCTTGTCAGTTGCGATGCGTATAAGTGGGAGAGCAAGAAGGCCTATAATGGCATATAGTCCAAAGGTTACAAGGTTCGTATTCCAAGATTGGAAATCACCGCTTACTGCATAACGAAGGATATTTCCCATCCCAATGAGGGCACCTGCAAAGGCTACACCAACAGCCGTATTGTTGCCTTCAATGTGTTCATGGATGCTGTAGGGGGTAATGCGCTCGTAGAGAAGGCTAACTAGGACGAGAGCAAGCTGTCCAAGCCCCCAAAAGACAACTGCTGTCCATATATTTCCCCCTTCTCCAGATATTGCACCATACAAGATTAAGCCGGTTGCGATGTATGTTGCACCTACAACAACCCCTGTTCCAGCATTTTGGTCATGAATGATTTCCTTAGTATTGTTAAATTGATAGAGAATCAAGCGATCATTAATTACAGTTGAAATGTTGAGCAGGAAAATCGCGAGGACGCCGTAGAAAAAAATATCAATAAGATCATCAAGTAAACCGCTTGAGGGACCTACAAGAACGCCTCCGATAACAAGTATCAGACCAAAATAGTATCCAGAAAGAGTGATTGCAAGTGCAGCATTATCTTTCTCGAGCAATTCTTCATTAACTTTAAAGTCTCTATGGATAAGATCAAAAGCTGCCTTGCCCATCCAAAATAACGTATACGATGAGATTAAATAGACAATTGCTAAGATAAGCACATCGAGAGTCATAGCGGGACCTGTAATGACACTTTATTTTCCAAATCCAAACCCACCGCCTCGGCTAGGAAAAGTGCTTCGACCTGCACGCCGTTTAAACTTATTTTTAAAATTGTCCCGTTTCATTCTATCTTTTGCAACACGGCGATCAAAAAAAGTTGGTTTAGTTTGTCGTGTAACAGTGCCCCGTGTGCCATATTCTTTGTTTGGTCCATGATAGGTGCGGCCTTGCGTGCGATAGTTGCGATAGGTATTGTAATCCCGTTGAAAAATTGGGCCACGTCCCATACCAAGTAAGTCCCTCATTAATGCATATTGACCATAGAATACCCAGAATGAGCCTCCACTGCCTGTTTGCCAGGACCCATATTGTGGATTTCCAACGTAGCTGTAGCCGGGAGGTTGAGGTTTTCCATCGACACCATCCGAGCCTTTTGCTACTAACGTCATACCAAGAAACTGTTGATTTGCATCATAGAATGATTGTGAAACTTGCAACCAGTCTGTGGTGATAGCACGTTCTCCTTGGATTATACGGTATTTGTGGTAATAGTAAGGAATAAAGGTTCCTGATTCTTGCATATCCTCAAGAATAATAGAGTAATCAGGGCCAGATGCGAGCTGTGCCTTAAGTTGTTCAATCGGTGAAGTGTCAGAACAACCCATTGTTGCTGCAGTGAACAGGAAGACAAAAAGGGAAAAAAGAAAGTTTCGAAAGATTATTTTAATAGAGAGTGTCATGAGCAGATATACTTTAGTTTTTTCCTTCAGGAAATAACTGTTGTTGTGGTATCGGTGTATGCCCAAAGTGGTCAAATGCTTTAGCAGTGGCAATTCTACCTCGTGTGGTGCGTTCAAGAAAACCTGCTTGCAACAAGTAAGGCTCATATATATCTTCTATCGTTGATTTTTCTTCACTCATAGCAGCAGAGAGGGTGTCGATTCCAACTGGTCCTCCCGAAAAACGTTTTATAATTGTAAGTAACAGTTTTTGATCCATAGAGTCAAAGCCTTCAGAGTCTATTCCTAACCATGCAAGAGCTTTTTGGGCAACTGATGCGGTAATTTTACCATTTGCTTTTACCTGGGCAAAATCTCTAACACGTTTAAGAATTCGATTTGCGATCCGTGGTGTGCCACGTGATCGCCGTGCAATAAGAGCTGCCCCATCGTCATCTATTATAATATCAAGAATTCTAGCAGATCTCCCAATAATATTCTCAAGGTCGTCGGGGAGGTAAAACTCAAGCCTATGTACTAGGCCAAAGCGATCACGGAGAGGGGAGGTAAGCTGACCCGCCTGAGTTGTTGCTCCAATCAAGGTAAAGGGAGGAATATCAAGTTTCATTGTCCGTGCTCCAGGACCTTTTCCTATCAAAAGATCAAGATGATAATCCTCCATTGCTGGGTAAAATGCTTCTTCAACAGTTCGTGATAAACGATGTATCTCGTCTACAAAGAGAACCTCGCGATCGGTAAGTGTACTGAGAATAGCTGCAAGATCTCCGGCATGAGTCAGTGCCACTCCCGATGTTGCACGAATTTTCACGCCAAGCTCATTGGCTATAACATGCGCAATAGTCGTTTTACCTAGTCCAGGAGGGCCATAAAAAATTGCATGATCTAGGGCTTCTTTTCGAGAGAGCGCAGCTTGGATGGAGACATAGAGCTGTTCCTTTAAGAGGCTTTGTCCTACATACTCCTCAAGTGTTTTAGGCCGGAGAGTTAGATCAAAAACACGTTCATGATCGTCAGTATTTGCCGTAGTGGTATCTTCAATCATGTCATTCTAATGTTATTTTGCAAGCTTTTTTAGCACAGCATTAATTAAGTCTTGTAGGTTATCATGTTGATCACGAAGGTCCTTAAGGTTTTTTTTCGCTTCAAGTGGTTTATACCCAAGATTGACTAATGCGGATTGAGCGTCGAGAAGCATATGATCAGAGTCAATAGAAAAGTGGGTTAATGCGTCAGTGTCTTTGGAAATTAATCCTTCCATTTTGTCCTTAAGCTCAAGAGCCAATCGTTGTGCGGATTTTTTTCCAATTCCTGGTACGGCAGAAATTGCGGCAGTGTTATTGTCATGTACTGCTGTTACTAAATCAGGAATCGAAAGGGTTGAAAGAACCGCAAGTGCGGATTTTGGCCCAATTCCAGAGATATTGATTAATACTAAAAAGGTGTTTTTCTCTGCTGTGGTGAGAAATCCATAAAACTGTACGGTATCGTTTTTTAGAGTGATATAGGTGTTTAAAGTAACTTGTGCGGGAGGTTCTGGAAGGTGAAAAAAAGTGCTCAATGGAATTGAGAGCTCATATGCAATGCCATGGTTGTCAATAACTACAGAGATTGGCGTTTTTGATAATAGTTGGCCAGTCAGCGAAGCAATCATGTCATATAAGGAGACATAGTGGCGATTACATCTCTAATAGTATATTGAGGGTAGCAACCTGAAAACAGCTCTTCTCACAGTTGGAATAGAGATCACATACATCGTTTATACTAGAGATGCAACTTTCTCCATGATTTCGTTTGAAATATCGTAATTTGCGTGTACTTTCTGTACATCATCGTTGTCTTCAATCTTATCAATAAGCCGTAGAATTTGCTCTGCAGGTTTTTCATCAATGGGTACAGTATTGGTAGGTACAGATGTAAGTTCTGCATGTTGAATTTCAATGGTGTTATTTGTAAGTGCCTGTTTTACTGACTCAAAGGCTGAGGGTTCAGTGAAAATAGTGTAGGTACTACCTTCAACGCGTAGGTCATCTGCGCCAGCATCAAGTGCAATCATCATTAGAGATTCTTCATCAATCTTGCTAGTATCAGTGATGATGCATCCCTTTTTTTGAAATTGCCATGCTACAGCTCCTGCCTCTGCTAAGGCTCCTCCATTTTTATTGAAAATATGGCGAAGTTCGGCAACAGTTCTATTTCGATTGTCAGTTGCTACCTCAACTAATACTGCGACGCCACTTGGGCCATAGCCTTCAAGAATTGTTTCTTCATAGACAACCCCTGGTAATTCTCCAGTGCCGCGTTGGATAGCCTTTTTAATGTTATCCGCTGGCATATTGGCATCTTTAGCTTTTGATATTACAAGACGAAGTCTCGGATTTGCGTCAGGATCGCCTCCGCCAAGTCGAGCTGCAATAGTGATTTCCCTAATAATTTTACTGAAGACCTTCCCTCGTTTTGCATCAACGACCGCCTTGTGGCGCTTTGTAGTTGCCCAATGTGAATGTCCACCCATGTTATGCCTCCAAACAAAGGCATTGTTAACACAAGGTTTAAAAGGTGTCAATTCAAGGTTTTAAAAGACAAATACATGCTTTTTATATCAAACTGTGAAGCTCATAATTATTTTGTCAATGGGAATTCTATGTGATATTTTATTTTTATAACCATGCTAATTGACATGATTTATACTACTCAAATAGAATGGTTAAATTAGCCAAAACACCATAGTCTTTCCATACCGAGATAATTTGAGTGAGATACGATTAAAATGAGCATATCAGCAGTCCTACAGACTCCGGCCAAAGATATTGGAGAATATCAAAACCTTTCTCCGCAGGAAATTTACAAGCGTACTTTAAAAGCAAAAGAGGCGCTTCAAAACCGCCTGGTTATCTTAGGGCACAATTATCAACGTGATGAAATTATTGAGTTCTCAGATTTCCAAGGCGATTCATTAAAACTAGCAAAAATTTCCTCCCAACTCACAGATAGAGAATATATCGTTTTTTGTGGTGTATCTTTTATGGCAGAAACTGCAGATATACTTAGTGCTGCAGACCAAGCTGTAATTCTACCTGACCTTGCAGCAGGCTGTTCTATGGCAGATATGGCTACTCTCGACCAGGTTGAAGAAACTTGGGAATCCCTGTCGGCCATCTTAAATGTTGAAGATGAGATAACGCCAGTTGTCTATGTAAACTCTGCAGCAGACCTAAAGGCATTTTGTGGACAACATGGAGGAATTACTTGTACGTCTTCAAATGCTAGCGAAATTTTTCACTGGGCCTTTAAACAACGAGAGAAAATATTGTTTTTCCCTGATGAACATCTTGGCCGTTTTACTGCTAAAAACATCGGACTAACTGAAGAAGATTTGATTATATGGGACCCGTCTTTGCCTACTGGAGGACATACAAAAGAATCTATTCAGAAAGCTAAGGTTCTACTTTGGAAAGGCTTTTGCAGTGTTCACCAAATGTTTCGTCCCGAACATGTGCGCGGATTCCGGGCAAACTATCCAGATTTAAAAGTAATTGTTCATCCAGAATGCTGTGATGGGGTTGTTGAGCAAGCTGATCTTGTGGGATCCACTGAATTTATTATTCGAACAGTAAGTGAGGCAGCTCCTGGCACAGCATGGGCAATTGGTACAGAGTTGAATTTGGTTAATAGGCTTAAGAGTCTACAGGTTGATAAAAAGATTTTTTTCCTTTCTCCTACTGTCTGTCAATGTTCAACTATGTATCGTATCGATCCTATCCATTTACTTTGGGCGCTTGAAAACTTGGTAAATGGACATGTGGTTAACCGTATTTCTGTTCCTGCCAACGACAAGCTTTGGGCTGGGTGTGCACTTGAGCGCATGATGGCTTTAAGTAGTTAACCCGAAGCGACTTCACTCTGCACAGTTAAAACTCATGGACTATAAGTCAACTCTCAATCTCCCGACAACCTCCTTTCCTATGAGAGGCAGTTTGCCTCTGCGTGAGCCTGAAACATTAGCAAGGTGGGAGAAGGAATCGCTCTACCAGAAAATTCGAGCCGCAGTAGATGGGAGTCCCCTCTACACTCTTCATGATGGACCTCCTTATGCAAATGGACATCTTCATTTGGGGCATGCGGTTAACAAGATACTGAAGGATATTATTATAAAATCAAAAACGATGAATGGCTATGACGCTCCATTTGTTCCTGGGTGGGATTGTCATGGATTACCTATTGAACATCAAGTTTTGAAAGAGCTTGGAAATAAGCGAAAAGATCTTTCAAATGACCAGATTAGAAAGATCTGTCGAGACTATGCAAAGAAGTATGTTGATATTCAATGCGATGAGTTTAAACGCCTTGGAGTACTTGGAGACTGGGCCAATCCATATCTGACAATGACGCCTGACTATGAGGCTAGTATTCTTCTAGAACTTGCAAAATTTGTCAGCAAAGGTGTGGTATACCGAGGGAAAAAGCCAGTCTTATGGTGCGCGTCTTGTGAGACAGCGTTGGCAGAAGCTGAAGTTGAGTATGAAGACCATATTTCTCCTTCAATCTATGTTAAATTTACCATACAAAATCCTCCTAATTGGCTTCTAGACGATGTAGATGGGCGTAAAGTGTCATTTATTATATGGACTACTACACCATGGACATTAATAGCAAACCAGGCAGTATCTCTTCATCCAGACTTTGAATATTCCCTTCTTAATATTTCAGATGACGAAACATGGATTATTGCTAAAGACTGTTTGCCTCTTCTTTCAGAGACTCTTACTGCTTTTGACCATATTATATTGAGGACATACAAGGGAAGGGATTTTGATTCATTAGTTTGTAAACACCCCCTAAGTATCTCCTCAGGGGAGGATTTAGGAAGAGGAAAATCTTCTCTTGTAATTCTTGGATCTCATGTAACTGCTGAGCAGGGCACTGGTTGTGTTCATACTGCACCAGGGCATGGTCAAGAGGATTATGAGATCGGTAGGGAGTTTGGTCTTGAACCATGGGCTCCAGTTGACCATAAGGGATACTTTACTTCTGATATTCCTAAAGATTTTAATTTTATACTTTCAGAGCAAGTTTTTGAGGCAAATAATAAAATTATCAACACCCTTTCCAGTTACAAAACATTAGTTGCTGCTAAAGAGTTTCATCATTCATATCCGCATTGTTGGAGATGTAAAAAACCTGTAATTTTTCGAGCTACAGAACAATGGTTTGTTTCCATGGAAACACAAAAGTTACGTGCAATGGCACTTGAAGAAGTAAAAAAAGTTCATTGGATACCTTCATGGGGTGAAGATCGAATGGCTGGAACTATTGAAGCTCGCCCGGATTGGTGTTTGTCCAGGCAAAGAGTCTGGGGGGTTCCTATACCTGCCCTTAGATGTGAAGCTTGTAAACAAACAAAAATGGAAGTTAGTTTCATTACTGATGTTGCGGCACTCGTAAAACAGCATGGAGCTGATATCTGGTTCAACGGTAAGATTCGAAAAATGTTACCCAAAGAGTTTGCCTCCATATGCTCGAATGAAAATTGTGCCTCTTCATCATGGGAATTAACAACGGACATTCTTGATGTATGGTTTGAGTCTGGAGTTACTCATGCTGCAGTACTAAAAGACAAAGGTTGGTGGCCTGCAGACCTCTATTTAGAAGGTTCAGATCAACATCGTGGTTGGTTTCAAAGTTCCCTGCTTAGTGGGGTAATTGCGGATAATCAGGCGCCATATCATGCGGTATTGACTCATGGTTTTGTTGTTGATGGGGAGGGCAAGAAGATGTCAAAATCTTCAGGCAATGTAATTTCTCCTCAAGAAGTTATCAAGCAATACGGCAGTGAAATTTTAAGACTTTGGGTTGCTGCACAGAATTATAAAGAAGACATAAGAATTTCCCCTGATATTTTAAAGCAACATGCAGAAGCATATAGAAAGATGCGTAATACTTTTCGCTTTATGCTTGGTAATTTGTCAGATTTTGACCCAAAGGAAGACCTTATATCATATGACAATTTAATTGACATAGATCGTTGGGCTCTATTAAAGCTACACGACTGTATTGAACGTATAATCAAGGCATATGATGACTTTGAGTTTCATCTCATTTTCCATCGAATTAATCATTTTTTTTCTGTCGATTTAAGTTCAATTTATTTTGATGTCATTAAAGATAGGTTATATACCTATGGAAAATCATCACGGGAGCGGCGAGCTGCCCAGACTGTCATTTATGAAATCCTAATTTCCTCTATGAAGCTTTTGACACCTATTTTCCCATTTACGATGGATGAGGTTGAGCGTTCATTGCCAGAGACTCTTCGAGATGAGAATGGCGTGTTCTTTTCAAGGTTTCCTGCTGTTTCACAGCAGTACTGCTCGGGTAAAGTTTCTGACCGCTGGGACCGTCTTTTAGTGATGCGTAGTGCAGTTAGTGCAAAGCTCGAGGATGCACGGAGAACTCAAATTATTGGTTCGGCACTTGAAGCAAATGTGACATTATATGTTAGTAAAACTTTGAAGAAATTTCTTGACGAAATAACATCTGAATTGATTCCACTTTTTATTGTTTCACAGTTAAATATTTTAGCTTTTGATGACATTCCCTCAACAGTTGAAGTAATCCCTTTGGCCCTTAAAGATGGAAGTCATCTTGAAAAGATTGGCATTGATGTTATACGTGCTGAGGGAAAAAAGTGTGTAAGATGCTGGATGTATCATCTGACTTTGCACTCACATCCAGAGCACCCAGAATTATGTACAAGATGCTTAGATGCAATTAACTAGCATTAAAAACTAACTTATATGAAACTTTGGAAAAAATATCTTCTGTTAACCATTCTGGTACTAGGCATCATTTCTCTCGATCAATTCACAAAGCATGTCATTCATGTTTCAATGCACCTCTATCAGTCTATCCCAGTAATTGAAGGGTTTTTTCACCTTACCTATATTAGAAATCCTGGCGCTGCCTTTGGAATTATGGCGGATGGCAGTGCTATTGTCAGGTTTTTCTTTTTTTTAATTACATCTACTATTGCACTTATTCTGTTATGGATTATTTTTATACGTTTCCCAGATGATGATTGGGCGGGCCACTTAAGTGTTGCATCAATTTTTGGAGGGGCTCTGGGCAACCTTATTGACCGAATTCGTCTTGGTGAAGTAATTGACTTTCTTGACTTTTTCATAAGGAATTACCACTGGCCTGCATTCAACGTTGCAGATTCTGCTATTACAATTGGTGTTCTTGCACTTATCTTGAATTTTTCATTTGGGCCATTATCTGAAACTCTGCCCTCAGATTCTTCTCCAAGGCGGCCAAGGAGTAATTAGCCGAATATATCTCTAGTGGACCCCATTTCCCAATCTTTTACTGTTTCTTCAGGTGAAACCCCTAAGCGCTTGGATCACTACTTGATGCTTCAGGGGCTTTCTTTAACACGCATGTCAATTCAGCGGTTAGTCAAAGAAGCCGAGATAATGGTAAATGGGACCTCTGTGAAAGCAAGTTATCGCATTCGTCCATTTGATGTGATTACTGTAAATGTTCCACGACCCATCCCTATTGATATCCAGCCAGAGGTAATACCCTTAGACATTCTCTATGAAGATGAAGTTTTGTTAGTACTTAATAAAGCCCCTGGAATTGTCGTTCATCCTGCCCCTGGAAATTGGAGTGGGACATTAGTCAACGGCCTGTTAGGGCACCTTGGCAACCTTTCATCAGTTGGAGGACGTGAACGTCCAGGTTTAGTGCATCGCCTTGATAAAGGGACCTCGGGGGTCATGGTGATAGCAAAAACTGATGAGGCTCATCACTTTCTCTCGAAACAATTTAAATCACATACAATTACGCGTCGGTATATAACTATTGTTGCCGGACGTATACGAAAATCACACGGGGTAATTGATCTTGCAATTGGACGTGACATAAAAGAAAGAAAAAAAATATCGTCTAGGACTGCAAAGCCACGAAATTCAATTACTGAATTTAAGGTAATTGAGAGGATTGCAAAAATTGGGACACTTCTTGAGATACGACCTCATACAGGGAGGACTCATCAAATTCGAGTACATCTCTCATCCATTGGTCATCCAGTAGTAGGAGATACAGTTTATGGATTCCGTGCATCACATGTTCTAGAGGATATTACATTTGAACGCCCCATGTTGCATGCCGCCCTTCTTGGATTTATTCATCCCCTTACTGGGAAGTATTGCAAGTATGAAGTTTCATTACCTCGTGACATGGATGAGTGTATTCAAAGTATTCGAGAAGAAGCAATGCTCCCAAAAAAGTAGCTCTTAATGTTTGTCTTTAAAAACCTATTGCCATTTTTACGCCCATATAGGCTGAAATTTTTTGTAACGGTTTTCTTAGTAATGAGTGTCGCGGTCATTAATCTATTAATGATCCGTCTTACAGCACCTCTTTGGGATGCCCTTACAGTTCATCGTGATAGTAAGTTAGTAGCAATAACAGCTTTGCTCCTTGTAGCTCTTTTTTTTCTTCAAGCTCTGCTCACTGTGGGGCATTTATATCTCCAGGCATGGGTTTCACAGCATGTAATTGCCGATATAAGGCAGTACCTATTTAATCATCTACAAAAACTATCCTTAAGTTTTTTTTCTCAACGCCGTACCGGAGAGCTTATGTCCCGTTTAATGAATGATGTAGGTACTCTTCAAGCAGTTGCTACCGAAACTCCCATTGATATTGCAAAACATATTGTTATTCTACTAGGAGCGACTGGGTTTTTAATTTACATGAATTGGAAGCTTTGTGTGGTAATTGTTTTCCTCCTTCCTCTACTTACTTTAGTAGGGAGATTCTTTGGAAAGCGCCTGAAGATCTTATCGATAAAGATTCAAGATCAAACTGCCGCATTGTCGGTCATTGTAGAGGAAGTCATTGCTTCTATCCGAGTTGTAAAATCCTTTCTTCAGGACCAATTTGAACAACAACGATTTTCTCGAGTTCTTTCCGAAGGGGTTCTCTTAGGATTAAGTCGCGCAATGATACTGGCCACTTTTATACCCGTAATCACTTTTTTAACCTTTTCGGCGGCGGCTGCTGTCTTTTTCTATGGAGGATCTCAAGTTATTGAAGGGGCAATGACTCCAGGGGAATTATTTGCGTTTGTGCTTTTTGCAGGGATTCTTATTGGACCGGTTGGAGGTATGGCAAGACTCTTTTCAAAAATCAAAGAAGCCCAAGGTGCAATGGAGCGAATATTTGAAATTTTAAATACCAAACCCGCGATCTTTGATGCTCAGGAAGCTACTGATGTCTCTCTTGCCTCAGGAAAAATTTGCCTCTCAAATATCTCTTTTTCATATAATACTACGTCGCCTGTATTGAATAGTATTTCTTTTCTTGCCAATCCGGGTGAAGTCATTGCCATTGTTGGACCAACTGGGGGAGGGAAAAGCACTATACTGAACTTGATACATCGCTTCTATGACCCCGATACTGGAAATATCACCATTAATGGGAAAGATTTACCTACTATACGTCTTGAGTCACTCTATCAGCAAATTGCTCTTGTCCCTCAGGAAACTATACTTTTTGGGGGGACCATATTCGAAAATATTCGCTATGGAAGTCGCCGTGCGACAGATGAAGAGGTTTTTTCTGCAAGTAAAATTGCTGATGTTCATAGTTTTATTGAGGACACGCCGTTTGGGTATGAAACGATTGTAGGGGAAAAAGGCATTACGCTGTCAGGAGGTCAACGACAACGTATTGCAATAGCACGTGCAATTATAAAAAACCCTCAAGTACTTCTACTCGACGAGGCGACCTCTTCCTTAGATTATGATTCGGAAATGAGAGTATATAATGGCTTATTTCAAGTGATGAGCTCAAAAATAATTATCGTAGTTGCCCACAGATTAACTTCAATCCAATCGGCTAACAGAATTCTTGTGGTTGATAAAGGGAATATTATTGAGGAAGGATCACACGGCTCTCTACTAACAAATAAAGGACTTTATGCCTCTTTATATGCGAGAGCTTCTAATGAAGAGAAGCAAACATCTGGGCCTTCTGATACAAAATAGCTTATCGAAAGTTCATCTTAAGAAATGAAAATAATTGCAGATCCTATCATACCTTTTGTTAAAGAAGCTTTTGAAACCTTTGGAGAAGTCCACTGTATTCCAGGGAGATCTCTGGCTCAAAAGGACCTTCATGATGTTGATATTTTAGTAATCAGATCCACCACTCCAATCAACGCTGCCCTTCTTGACAACACAGCTGTGCGTTTTATTGCAAACTGTTCAGCGGGCGAAGATCATATAGACCGCAATTATTTAGCAAAACGAGGGATAGAATTTTCTTCAGCAAAGGGAAGTAATGCAAATTCAGTTGCAGAGTATGTTATCTCGGCGCTTCTTTCACTTGGGAAATCTTTTTATCAGAAAACCACGCTTGGAGTTATTGGTGTTGGAAATATCGGAAGTATTGTTGTTAAAAAAGCAGAGGCTTTAGGTATGAAAACCTTGCAATATGATCCTCCATTACAACGTAAAACTGGCTATCGGAACTTTGTTGACCTACGAACGCTGCTTGCTGAAAGTGATATAGTGACATGCCATGTACCAATTTCAACAACCGGACCGGATCCTACCCATCATCTCCTCAACCATAACAACTTAAGTTTTATGAGGTCACATGGAATCCTTGTAAACTCATCTCGAGGTGCAGTAGTTGATAACCGCGCCTTGCTTGAAACCTTAGAAAGGAAAAAAATTGCTGGGGCAATTTTAGACGTTTTTGAAGGAGAACCAGATATTGATCTTCTGCTACTACACTCACTTACTTTGGCTACTCCTCACATTGCAGGTCATTCGATAGATGGAAAAGTTAATGGAACGCAAATGGCATATGAATCCGTCGGAAAATTTATTGGAAACTCTACCCCATGGGATCCACAAAAAATTGGATATATTCGACCGAAGACGATGGTAGATATAAATTCTGACATGGACACTTATGATGCACTTGTACATGCGGTGCACTCTGTTTATGATATACGAGAGGATGACTGTCGTTTTCGAGTAACATGGGCACATGATGACTCTCTTCGACAAAATTCATTTGACCAATTACGCATCAACTATCCAATTCACAGTGAATTTGAGACGGCAACAGTTTCTCTTCTTTCTGATAACATTGAAACTAAAAAAATACTTGAAAAATTAGGATTTTCTCTTAGCACACCATAATAATATGTATGCATTTTCTATATTGCTTTTAGAGAAGTAAATAATTATATATATTGCTGCTGGGTGAGCTATAATATCATTTGGGGATGAAGGTGGGATTTATCTTTGAAAAACTTCGAGTACCTGATGTAATTTTAATTAAACCAGCAACATTTCAAGATCATCGCGGAACTTTGCTGGAAAGCTATCGGAAAACAGAGTTTTTTTCAAAAGGAATTAGAGAAGAGTTTGTTCAGGATAATTACGTTGCTTCAAAAGCAAATACCCTACGAGGGCTTCATTATCAACTAACACCCTATGCCCAGGCAAAACTAATCACTGTTTTGCGTGGAGCGATTTACGATGTTGCCGTTGATTTGAGAAAGAACTCCCCAACATTCGGTGAGTGGGTTTCCGCAACACTATCAGAAGAAAACTTTCAGTCTATATATATCCCAGAGGGTTTTGCGCATGGTTTTTGTGTGATTGGTAATGACGCACTTATCATGTATAAGATGTCAAGTGAGTATTCAACTACACATGAACGTGGGATTATCTGGAATGACCCAACAATTGATATTACTTGGCCAATTGAGGCCCCAATTATCTCAGAAAAAGATAAAATACACCCTACGTTAGCTAAAGCAAATATTAATCTTTTCTATTAGAAGTAAATTAGAACGTGGTTGTTATTTAATTTGGCCATGAGGCTTCAACAAAAGAGTAGTTGTTTTTTCGACAAAAGGCGCTTATTTTTTCTGGTGCGGCGTCTAGTTGATAAAAACCAACTTTGATGTTTGCCGGTGGTGGGGATTGAGGAGATTCAGCTTCTGTATCAACTTCAAAGTCAGCCTCTTGAAACTCAACTGTAGCGCCTTTTAATGCGTGCATTGACTCCTCAACTGGAATGTTAATCGGGTCACTTGACCAACTTGAAATCTTCACTTTCATTTTTTTTGTACATACCTCATGGGGGACATCGGTATAGTAACCGGCATATTGTTTTTTACCCAAATAAAGTCTGATGCGAGCCATATAATCCTCCGATAGTCAAAATGCAGTATATAGTAACTTTAAAAGATAATTTTAGCATAGCACGTCATGGCTGGAGAACTCTATCGTGTTTTCAAAACTTCTTGCTATTTTCATAATAGTACCTCTTCTTGAACTTTATGTCATACTTGAGGTAGGTACCTTTCTTGGGGCATTGACTACAGTTGCTCTCGTAATTTTGACTGCCGTTACTGGTGCATTTTTTACAAAACTTGAAGGATTAAGGACCTTGCGTCGTATGCAGCAGCAAATTAACATCGGTCAAATGCCTGCAGAGGAACTGGTGGATTCTGTATTGATTTGCATTGCAGGAGTGTTGCTACTGACGCCTGGATTTTTAACTGACTTTATTGGGGTGTGTGTTTTAGTCCCAGCAAGTAGGTTGCTATTTAAGCGATGGCTGCGTGCAAAATTTGAACAATATCTGATACAAAAAACCTCTAAGCCGGTTGAATTTGAAGACTTATAATTACGATTAATCGCTCTTTTCCAAGACGAATTTTTTTATTTTTAGGAATGAGTATTACTGGAGCTTTACCTGGAAGAGGTATGCTCAGTTTCTGCAGGTCGTTAAAAGAAAAAAGTGGTATAAATTCTGGCAAGAGAATAGTTTGTATTAGTTCTTCAATTGGAAGAATATCTATCTGTTCTGAAAGCTCTTGATTAGGAAAGGTAATATCTACATGTAGTATTTGAAGGAAAGTTTCATCTTTCGTATATCGGGGACTAGACCTTACCTTTGCCACAAACTCTATGGCAGAGTTGTTTTGGCTTCCAAGAATAAAATACTCAAGCTTAGCTCTTCCTTTAATATCCAAGCCTATTTGCCTATCCTTGGGGAAAAAATTAGTTACTTGGGCTGAATGTATTTTAAGAAATAGCGTCGGGCGAAATGGCATTTCCTTCCAAGTATTTGAAAACGTTGTGCCTTGAAAGTGAGACAGCAGCTTGTTTATGGAACTTTTATCCAGCGTAATTTTAATCTGTGGAGGTTCCGTCGATCCTTCCGAAGCCAGCAAGCCACTTCCGAGGATTACAAGGAAAATAACAAAACATAAACGACGCTTAATATTTAACATTTAAACAACTAAACCTTGACTCTTAAGCAATCTGTCGCCAGTAAGATTTTCCCATGAAATACTGATGAAGATTCCTTTATAAGGTTATGCTTTTCACAAATTGGATAAAAATGTGAAAGAATGAGTGTCTTGACATCCGCCTCTTTAGCAATCCTCCCACACTCTAGAGCGTTCATGTGATTCGTTTTTGGAATATTACTTGGAAATGAACAATCTAAAATTGCTATATCTGCATTATGACATAGCTCTTTAAGATTTTCAGAATATTCTGCATCCCCTGAATAAACTAATATTTTTCCTTCATATTCAATACGATATCCTAGGGCAGGCAATATAGAGCTATGTTTCATGTACCTAGTAGTAATTTTTGTTTTTCCAAGATAGAAAACTGTTTCATTAAGGTTTTGTATTTTTACCTCAAAGGGCGGAGGATGAAATGATGGAAAGGTTCGCAAAATACTTCCAAATATTTTCCGTGTACCGACAGGCCCTAATATGTGTAAGTACTTTCTGAGCATTTTCTGGTTTCTCAGCTTTGAAGCAATTACGGCATCAAAAAAAAATGGGATAAAGTCCGATAGATGATCAGGATGGTGATGAGTAAAAAGTAAATGATCAATGCTGTGTCGATCAATGTCAGTACGCGTTAAGTTTTTTAAGGTACCTGGTCCAAAATCAACCAAAAATGCGTGGTCGGTTTCAAGCATATAACCCGCTGCAGCACGGCTTGGATGAAGATTAGTACCAGATCCTAATATAGTTATATACATTTTGGCGTCACATAAAATATGATCTTGGCTTATTTTAAAGAAATTTCTCTTAAGAAGGAATCTTTCGTAACAAATCATACAGTTTATTTTTTTAGTACGCTCACTTATTAGTTACTCCCCAGGGTGTGTTAGAATGACGTGCTCCATTTACGAGGTTTTCATGAGAAGCTATGTTTTTATGACCTTTAATGAGAGATAATCCGATGCTACGTTCCCCATATAGAGTAATTTTTCGCTCATTAGATACCGGAAATCTAAAGCTAAAGAGTCGGTTGATTTATGGCCCAATGTTCGTTGGCTATGCCAATGCAGATGGGACTGTTTCAGATAAGATGCTCGCACATTATGAACGAAGGGCGAAAGGCGGTCCCGCAATGCTGATTACTGAGCATATGCCTGTTAATGCTTCTGGAGCCCAATTTGAAAATATGGTGCTTCTATCTCAAAAAGAATCCTTGCCAGGGCTTACAGAACTTGCGCAACGAATTAAAAAGCATGGACCAGTTGCCATTGCACAAATTTACCATGCGGGACGATAT
The DNA here is from genome assembly GCA_964463965.1 of uncultured Nitrospiraceae bacterium. Lineage (GTDB taxonomy): Bacteria > Nitrospirota > Nitrospiria > Nitrospirales > UBA2166 > UBA2166. Next base: position 93,076 of record CAYXED010000007.1, read on the forward strand.
GCAGGACCTTGGGAAAAATACAAAAAATCAAGGCGCTTGGCCCCTTCTGCAACACCATTTCCGCTATTTGGGGACATGGAAGTCACTCCACAAGAAATGACTCTTGAAGAAATACAGGAAACCATTGAAGCTTTTGCTAATGCCGCTAGTTTACTTAAGAAGGCAGGTTTTGATGGTGTTGAGATTCATGGTGCAACAGGCTACCTCTTAAGCCAATTTCTTTCCCCGCGAATGAATAAAAGAGAAGATGAGTACGGTGGAGCATTTGAAAATCGCATCAAATTTCCCCTTGAGGTATATACTGCAGTGCGAAACGCCGTCGGTGCAAATTTTATTGTTGGTTGCCAATATCTTGCAAAAGAATGGATTACCGATGGATGGGACTTTCCAGAATCAGGGCAGTTTGCCCAGCAGCTTCAGAAAGAAGGCATTGATTACTTTATTCCACAAGGAGGAACCATCGAGTCCTGGAACGATCCTGAGGTACGACAAACTTTGCAAATTGAAACATATCAAGTGGCTATGATTAAACAATTTAGTCGTGGAATTCGTGGAACTCCAGTATTTGCGGGTGGAAGAATTTATGATCCTGCATTAGCCGAAACTGCTCTCACAAGGGGGATTGCTGATGGAATAGTTGTGGCTCGAGGGATGTTTGCTGATCCTGATTGGGTTCTTAAGGCACAAGAAGGGCGTGCTGCAGACCTCTTACACTGTATTCCTGATTGCTATGAATGTGTTCAGACACAAAAGGAAGGCTCAACCTGTGCGGTTTGGCCATATGAGGTCAAAAAGAAAGGTACTTGGGACTAATTCATTGAAGGGTCGCGTGGCATAGTCTTATAAATTGCATACTCTTTTCCCAAAGTCGCAAGTAAGGTTGGCCATACTTCGGTAGGTTCAATATCAAAAACAAACTTTTGATTTGCAGGAACTACTTTCCATGATGATTCCTCTAGCTCAGACTCTAGCTGATTTGAACTCCAACCAGCGTATCCCATATAGGCTCTAATAGAGGCTCTTGATGCTTTTGAAGAAAGCATGTCTTCCAAAGCCTGAAGGGTGCCACCAAGATACATTCCATCTCCAACATATTTTGAGTCTGGGATTTGCTCAGTGGTTCGACATAATGTCATAACTTGATGAGTTTCTACTGGTCCGCCTGAGTATATGACATTGGATGTTGAGGATAAAGATTTTATGTTTGGAATCGCCTCAGCAACTTTGAGCAAAGTAGGGCGATTTACAATAACTCCTAGAGACCCTTTATCATTATGTTCACAAAGCAAAATAACAGTTTGAGAAAAATTCGGATCTTTAAGTCTTGGGTCAGCAATCAGAAAGATGCCTTTTCTCAAAATCAGACAAGATTCTTTTTCTGTAACTTGATCCATTAGGCTACTCGAACCCTATAATAAGAGGAAATCCAATCCAAGGCAAGGTATACTTCGAAGTCCTCCAATCCACCATAGAGGCTACCTCCTATGTTTTTTTATATCTCAAAAACGTTCCAATATTTCATCTTTCCTTTGACACTTCTATTTTTAGCGTTAATTTTAATATTTTTCATATACCCGCATCGCACAGCAAAATACCTCCTGGGAGGCTTAATTCTACTTTTCTACATACTTACTATACCGCTTACAGGAAATATTTTAATGGCATACTTGGAAGAACCTCCCTCTAGTAACGAAATATACTTACAAACATTTGATGTAGTGATAGTTCTTACAGGAATGCTTAACCAAGATTTAAGCACAGTGGAAAGACTCGAATTTCATGAAGGAGTTGATCGTATCCTTGCAGGCATTAATTTAGTGAAAAATGGAGTAGCACAACACCTTTTGATTTCTGGAGGCAGTGGCAAAGTCTTTAATCAAAGCAAACGAGAAGCAAAGTTGCTTAAAATTTTTTCAGTTAAGTTTGGGGTTTCCCCTGAGCAAATATTAATTGACGAAATCTCTCGTAATACTTATGAAAATGCCCTAAATAGCACGACAATAATTCAGGAATATGGATTCACAAAATACTTATTAGTAACATCATCATTTCATATGCGTCGTGCTAGAGGTGCTTTTAATAAACAAGGGATTTTCCCAGAGGTTTACCCTGTTGATTTTCGCACTCCTGGTCAAATTGAGATGGATTTCTTTCAATTTTTACCATCAGTTGGGGGGTTAAGTATGGTCACGGGGGCTATTAGAGAGTTCATAGCCCTAGCAGTTTACAAAGTAAAGGGTTACATCTAATAGTATAATAATTTTTAAGGTGCTCTAGGCCCCTTAATTGTAATCTCAAATTTTTTTCCGTGGGCGAGATGGTCAAATGAAAAACAACCTTCGGCATCAGTTTGAGTTTTTTGTTTGTTTTCTTGTTCCTGTTTAAGATTTACCTTTCTGTTAGCTAAAGGACCTCCGTCAAAAGTAACGCATCCACCGACGCTTGGGCCAACTAATTGTAAGATAGAACCAGTGGCGAGGTCACTAATGTAAATTGTGCCAGCCTCATCCTCGCCAAAGCTTGTAATTGATAGGTCAGTATCAAATAGGAGATTAGCTTCCCATTTCCCATTTACTTTATGAGCACCCCAGATTTTTCCTGAACAAAAGTCTCCGTAGAGATAGGTTCCAAATAGCTGTGGAATTGATGCCCCTCGATATTGATAGCCTCCAATGATTGAACATCCAATAAATTCTTCTCCACGCTTGTGGGGATATTCGATAATGGGAAGAATTTTGTCATTCTTCGGACAATTATTTTCAGGTATGAAGCAATGATTACCTTCCATCAATCGCCAACCATAATTTTCTCCTCCAGAACTGTTAGGTGATTGCCAATTAACCTCTTCCCATTGCCTTTGTCCAACATCTCCAATAAAGAGTGCCCCTGTCAATTGATCAAACGAAAACTTCCATGGGTTGCGAAGCCCATAGGCCCAAATTTCGTTCATGGCTGTAGATACCTGAATAAAAGGATTTGTTTTTGGAATTGAATAATTTCGCTCTTGATTAGCGGGGAAATCATCTCCATTAACGTCAATACGAAGAATTTTCCCCAAGAGGCTTTGAAGGTTTTGAGCGTGGTTTTGTGGATCTCCAGCAGCTCCACCATCTCCAGTTGCAATATACAGAAAATTATCTGGGCCAAACTTAATTTGGCCACCATTATGATTCGAAAAGGGTTGTTCTATAGTGAGTAGTTTATGTTCAGAGTTTTCTTTAGCAGTTTTGAAACTTTCGTTTGCTGTAAACCTTGAAATCACTGTGTCCCCTCGGGAGTTTGTATAGTTTACGTAAAAAAATCTATTTGATGCATATTGTGGATGAAAAGCGAAACCCAGTAAGCCCCTTTCATCACCTTGTCTCCCTGAATTTTGAACTCGGTTTCTGATATCGAGGAAAGGAATTTCAAGCAGACTATTATTATCTAAAATTACTACTTGCCCAGACTGCAAAATAATAAATAGTCTCCCAGAATAATTTTCGGAGTTGACTATTTCAACAGGACTTTCCAGCCCAGAAATAATTGGTGTTAGTGTAAGAAGTGGAAGGTTCTCCTGAGGCAGTCCTTGAAGAGGAGTAACACATAAGAATAATATCGCATACAATCCTCTCTGGAGTATTTTTTTCTTTAACATATGCGCTCCGTTAGTAAATATCTGGCTTAGTCACTCTCAAGCTACAGCGCGGCATATTATTTTCTGGGTTGTTTACAATACGACTTACGGAATAGGCTTCCATGCTTTCTGGAGAATAGGGTAATAGAAGTCTTTGTAAGGAGTCTAATGCATATGAATCATGATTGAGCCAAGTAGCATAGTCCTCTTGGGAAATTATAAGTGGCATTCGTGCGTGAATAGGTTTCAATAATTCATTTGCATCAATTGTAATAATGGCGCATGACTCAACTGCAGTTCTGCCAGTTCCATCCCCCCAGAGGTCCCATATCCCAGCAAACGAAAAAGGAGATACATCTTTCATTCGAATATGATATGGCTGTTTTCCTTTATCGAGTAACTGCCATTCATAGTAGCCATCCGCTGGAATTAGACAACGTCGATTTAAAAATGGTCCACGAAAAGAGGGCTTAAATCTTATAGTTTCAGCACGGGCATTAATAATGCCATCATCTATTTTATTTTTTGTAAACCATGCTGGGATAAGCCCCCAGCGCATTAAAACTATTTCGCGTTGTTTGCTGCTAGAGATTCGGCATACAGGGACTTCCCGTCGTGGTGCAATATTATAGTGAGGTGAAAACTCCACGGAAGTGTCAGCTTCAAGCAAATTCGCTATGAGTGCCTTAGGTGAGGTAAGAGAGTAACGGCCACACATAATGCCTACACGGGGAGTATTCTCGAAATCTCATATGTAGAAGTATATCTAATAAAGTTCATAGCTTATTTTGACGCCAATACAAGTATGCCATAGGATAGGCAAAAAATCTTATCTGGCCCAAGAAGAGTCGTGATGCTATATTGTCCGGGATGCATCACAACACTAAGGGCAATGTTAATTTGCGACGAATAAAAAGACTTTTTCCCGGAGTTTAATATAAATTTCATTAGAAAACTTGGCGGTAAAATGTAAATGGATACTTCACTAAAAATCGTACAAGTACTTGTATCGAAAGGATTTAATTTTTTTACTGGGGTCCCAGACTCTACTCTTGCAGGAATTATTGAAGAGTTAACTCAGCAAAATAGATACCTCTCATCTGTCCGGGAAGATGAAGCCATAGGGATTGCTGCGGGAGCATTTCTTGCCGGAAAAAGCCCCGTGGTTTTGATGCAAAATTCTGGGTTGGGGAACTCCCTAAACGCTCTTACCTCTCTTAACCTTATCTATTCAATCCCATGTCTTTTACTTATTTCTTGGAGAGGATATCAAGGCAACGATGCTCCTGAGCATCTGATCATGGGGGAATGTTGCACAGAAATTCTTAGTGCCGTATCCATTGCCCACCGAGTGATACAGAGAAATAGCATTGTAGAAGATATTACATGGGCAAAGACTCAAATCGAGGCTAACAATGTGCCAGTCGCCCTAATGCTAACACAAGCCACCCTCAAATGACTCGCGCCGAAGCCATTCATATAGTTTTAGAGAAACTCAACAATGAACTAGTCGTTGTTTGTAACGGTTTTCCATCTCGCGAAGCGTTTGCATTTAGAGATTCTCCTAAGCATTTTTATATGATTGGTTCCATGGGGCTTGCGCCTGCGATAGGTGCTGGGCTTGCTTTTGCAAATCCTTCACATACCGTTGTGGTGCTTGATGGTGATGGAAACCTTTTAATGAATATGGGAAGCCTTGCAACAATCGCTGCACATCAGCCTAAAAACCTCTTGCACATTGTATTTGATAATGAGGCTTATGGGAGTACGGGGAATCAAGCTACTATTTCTGAAAAGGTTTTATTGGATGAAGTAGCACGATCGTGTGGTTACGTCACAGTAAAAAAAAGCCTTGATCAAACATCCCTCTTACGTACTATTGATGAAATCCTTACCGCTCCAAAACCAGGTTTTCTTTTGGTAAAGGTGTCGCGTGATGCAAAAAACACTCCACGAGTCTCTATTGACCCTCCGGCAATGACAACTCGATTTCGCGGTGCTGCTAAAGGAAATCCCTGATGGTTCTCCTAAATCCAGGTCCAGTTAATATCTCTTTACGTGTACGGAAAGCTCTACACGGTCAAGATATATGCCATCGTGAAGAAGAGTTTTCAACGTTACTTAAGAACATTCACCAGAAACTACTCGATGCTTTTGTGGACAATGAAGACTATCTTCCGATTGTCATTTCGGCATCGGGAACTGCCGCAGTGGAAAGTGCAATCACGTCTGCGTTACCCCCTAACAAAAAAATTTTAATTGTCAAAAATGGTGTTTACGGTGAACGCATTTCTGAAATTGCTCGTGCATATCAACTAAACACCATTGAACTAGAGTTTTCTTGGACTGAACAACCTTCAATTTTGGAAATTGAAACCACATTAAAAAATAATCCTTCCATTGAACTTGTAGCACTCGTACATCACGAAACTACTACAGGATTACTAAACCCCATAGAAGCTATCGGTGTTTTGGCAGAAAAGTACCAAAAGACCTTTCTTGTCGACGCTGTAAGCTCTATTGGAGGTGAAATAATTAACCTCAGAAAATCCTCCATTGATGTTCTCGTTGGAACAGCCGGGAAATGCATCCAAGGAGTTCCTGGTGTTTCTTTTTGCCTAGTACGGGCTAGTCTTATGGAAAAAATTAAAAGTTACCCTAAACGTTCCATATTTCTTCACATGCCTGCATATTCTAATCACGGAAATGAGGTTGGAATCCCTTTTACCCCTTCAATTCAGGTTTATTACGCGTTTTATGAGGCTCTTCGTGAACTCCTTGAAGAGGGAGTTGATAGACGAATTAGACGATATAACAGAGCAGCTTGTTTTCTTAGAAAATCTTTTGAAAAACTACGCTTATCTTGCCTGATTCCAAAAGAGTACGCATCGAACACAATCACTGCTGTAAAAATCCCTAAAACGCATACATACCTTGAACTTCATGATCATCTTAAAGCATGTGGTTATATTATTTATGCTGGGCAAGGTTCCCTCTATTCAAATATTTTTCGTGTTGCAAATATGGGGGCACTTCAACAATCAGATTTTGAAAACTTCATTGAGCACTTAGAACGATACTTAAATCAATACAACAGGGTATGATGAAGGGAGTTATTTTAGCAGCAGGACGCGGCCGTCGCATGGCCCCAATCAGTGACTCTATACCCAAATGCCTTATGGACTTTAATGGGCGCTCGCTTCTTGCGTGGTATATTGAGGCACTTCAATTCATCGGGATCTCTGATATTGCCATTGTTGTTGGGTATCGTAAAGATCAGATAGTAGCTGAAATCCACTCTATAGCCCCTGAGCCTACTTTCCAATGGATCACAAATGACCAGTTTTTACGTGGCAGTATATACTCATTATGGCTTGCTCAAGCAGCTTTTGACGACGATATGCTCATTATGGATGCGGATATTTTATTCCCCAAAGTATTTTTAACGCGTTTACTGAATTCTAAACATGCCAATGCTCTCCTTATAGATCAAACTGTTACTCAAAGTGATGAGGAATGCATGGTTGTTACTGACAGTGGTCGTGTGCGTTCTATAACGAAAACTCCCCCTCCCGGTGCTGCTTCACATGGAGAAGGAGTAGGCTTTCTAAAGGTTGCGTTACCATACACAAAATATATTATTGAAGCATTATCCCCATATATAGAAAATGGGAATCTTGACGTAGAATATGAACATGCGCTCGACGAATTTTTTAATAAGGTTTATGTTGGATACGAAGAAATTGGCACGCTTCCATGGATAGAAATGGATTCGACAGATGATAGAAATCGTGCCCTTGAGATTGTTCTTCCAAAAATTCAACGCATAAATACTACTGCTGAGAAAATATAACCTAGAAGGGACTGACCCATGACACCTGAAGAACTTGAGCCAATTATTGAAAGTGAATATGGGTATTTTCGATCCCTATATGATACCTGGAGCCCCACTACAAGGGATGACCATCACTTAGGGGTAGTTACTGATGCACTACGTGTTTTAATCAACAAAAAAGTTATTGAAACCTCCACTGCTGAGCTGATTACTTTAGGTGCACAGCAGAATGAAGATGGTGGCTGGGGAGAAACTGCCACCGATACTGAGAGCAAGCCCTCTTTAGCAGCTTTTTGTGCTCTTATGCTCATTCGAGGAAACCAACCTTTAAACTACGAGCGACTCCGGGGGTCAGTGCAATTAGCGATACGCTATTTTCTCGATACTCAGCAACCTGATGGTAGATGGGTAGACCCTTTATACTCTGATTTCGATACAACAGCTTATTCCCTAAGTTTTTTTAATGTTGTATTAGTTCTTGGAAAGGACTACGGAAAAACAATACTCACCAAAGTAAAAAAATCATGGGAAAATGGCATCCAGTTTCTTCTGTCCAATCAATCAGCAGACGGTGGCTGGTATGACGAAAGGTTTGATTTATCCAATGTTTCCATTACCGCAAATGTAATTCAAGATGCTTTAGTTGCTGACGTGATGATAGAAAATGTCATGGCAGTTAGCCGTCCATGCCGAAGAGGAGCACAACTCCTGCTTTCTCTCCAATCTGAAAATGGCTCTTGGAATACTGAAAATGTACACCATACTACGTCCTGCATACGTGCCTTGATGTTAGTTTCTAGAATGTTAGGCATAGAGAGAGAGTGTGATCCAGCAATACAGGCAGGAATGTCATGGATTATTGAAAACAAAAATGAAAGTGGCTGGGGAGATTTTCCAAACTCTGAAACTACTCTCCCACGCACCTGTGATGGACTTGATACTATTCTAAAGTATCTTGCCTATATTGAAGAGGACCCAACTAAAATTATGAGATACTGGGGATACTTGGAATAAGTTTTCTGTAAATTCCTAACTCATTTTGCCAATTTAAGTAAAGTTTGATTGACGCAACCCAGTACACATAGTGATAGAGATTTAACTGATGCCATCTTTTGTGCGTACTGACGGATTACTTGACCGCTATCTTAATAGAAAATGTTCGCGTTATCTCACCAGGGTTTTTCTTAAAACTTCCATATCACCTAACTCAATCACCGTAATTGCACTATCTACGGGACTCCTTTCTGCTGCGATATTTTTACATGGCACTTACACAGCAGGAATTTTAGCAGCACTTCTATTTCAGTTGTCTTCAATCTTGGACTGTTGTGACGGTGAAGTAGCACGGATTAAAAACCTTGAATCTTCTTTTGGCGATTTCTTTGATGTTTTTGCAGACAACACAGTACACGTTGCTATTGTTGTAAGTATCGCTTGGGTTGCATATCTTGCAAAAGGATCGCTTTATCTTCTATTAGGACTAATAGCTGTTATTGGCATACTGATTGATTTTTTAGTGATGTTCAGAAGTAGCCAGCCGGAGATAATCGATAGATTGGGCAATTGTTGCATATCTGCACCCAAGAGCAACTCGCGCATAGATTATCTAGTAGCAAGCCTAGCAAATAGAGATTTTTCTATTATAGTTTTTATCCTTGCTGTGGCAGGCAAGCTTGAATGGTTTATCTGGCTTGCAGCCTTTGGCTCCCACACATATTGGATACTCTATCTTTGGCAGTCCTCTAGATTAACATCTAGATAGGGTCTTGCAATTAGGCGAGTCAAAAAAATTCTTAAAACAGGTCGTCTACCCAGGTGAGATATCGTTGAGCACGTCGCTTGGCAATAACATTTGCTAGCCGCTGCTCAGGAAGAACATTGTCGGGTGCTGCCAAAACCTCTTTAAGTAACCTCTCAAACAGCGCCCTATTTTGAGTATGGTGGGCATAATAAAGTGCATACAGAACCTTATGCATAAGGAACCTACCATTACTTAGTACAATAGCTTTCTCGAAGTGGTCACGTCCTTGCTCCAAGTTTCCTCCAAATAATGCAATTCGAGAGGCATAAAAGGAGCCAAGAGCAAGATGAGGACCAGCATAAAAGAAATCTTCGTTTAGCTGCAGAACTCGCTGAAACAAAAGCTCAACTTGTGGCAGACGTACAATAAGGTCTGGCTGATCCCGGCCAAGATTTACTGCTCCAGCAAGCCCAAATCCTGTCCAAAACAAGGCGGGAACAAGTTCTGGGTCGTCGATGCTTTCTAGTACCTTCCTAAGCTCTTCAGGGGATTTTTCCATAACCATTGGAAAACGATCATCATAACGTGCCAAAAGACGAAGTCCATAATTCATCCCACGAAGATACAAGCCCCTCCCACGGATAGTAAGTTGCTCGGCACGTTCTGGGTTTGTATTTTTGGACATCTCAATGCCATCTTCAATAAAGCCAAACGCATAATTTCCCCATCCACGTGCCAAAAGCTCCAATATAATTGGGTTATTCGGATTAGACTCAAGAAAACCTTCAAGCAATTTTAACTGGGCTGGTATAGCATCCCGCGCAAGCTCAAAATCTTCTTCTACCTCTAAGGATGGAAGTGCTGCTTCCAAAACTGGCGCCATAGTGTGCACCAGTACGGTATTGCGCACTTTCGTGACACTCGCACACCCAAGCACTCCGGAGGAAATGACTAGAAGGGTCAAAAAGGCAAAGCAATGCATTCTCTGAATAGTCATGTTGTGCGCATCATAACCCATAGTTTTGTAAAGTCAATCGTAATATGAAGAGTCAACCTTGCCTTTGTAAGGGCAATATTGCAGGATGTAGGGTATTCTGTCATCTTTTGGACCTGTATAGCTTATGTGCAGCAAATGGGAGGAAATGTAATGCGTAATATGATGACACTATCCATTAGACTCGTACCACTCGGGTTGGCAGTATTTTTACTTTTTGCTTTTGATGTCCAGGCAGAGACTATTGCTAAGGTAAATGGAGTTTCGATCTCCTCTGATAGGCTCGATCGCATTATAAGCTCTCTCTCGGCACAGGAACAGCAGCGTGCAAGAAGCACACAAGGGATGCAAATTCTCCTGCAACAGGTAATTGCAGAGGAGGTAATGTACCAAGAAGCAAAACTCAAAGATCTTGACCGCCTCACCAGGGTCCTTGATATTGTTGCACAGGCCCGCAGAGATGCGATGGTCGAGGAAATGGCAAACTTCATGCTTGAAGAACAAGGTAATATCGAAGCTATACGTAAACACTATACAGCTAATAAATCGTCCTACAAAAAAGTCCGTGCGAGTCACATCTTGGTCGACACACCAGACGATATAGAGAAAGCACGCGCTATGCTAGAACAAGGAGCGGATTTTGCAGCTGTTGCAAAAAAAATATCAAAAGACCCTTCAGCCGCTTCTAACGGTGGAGACCTTGGATTTTTTACACATCAAACGATGGTGCCAGCTTTTGCAGACGCTGTTTTCTCGATGAAAGTAAACGAGTTAAAGGGCCCAATTCAAACAAAATTTGGGTACCATCTAATTCGCCTGCAAGAAATTCAAGAGCCTAAAGATTTTGATACATTAGGGGAAAATGACCGGCAACTTATTCGCAGAGAACTATTCCAACATCAACTCGATACCCTCCATAGCAAAGCTTCTATTGATGTTGATGATAACGCAGTAAACCAATATATTAACAATATCAAGTAGTTCAACTATAACAGGACTGTTTTTTCCTTTTAGCAAAATGCTTAACATCCGTATACTTAGAGACTCTCTTGAAGAAATTCGTGATCAGTTGGGTCATAGAGGAAAAGAGGTCAATTGGGACAAGATAATACAGCTTGACAACATCCGTCGTGAGTTACTTACAGCCACTGAAAAAGAACGTCATAGGAGGAAAACCCTCCTAACAGAGATTACTTCCCAAAAGAGGGAAGGCTTGCCAGATAATTTGGAGCTGCTCGCAGAAGTTAAAAACCTGGCACACATTATCAAAACGCAAGAAACAAAGATCAAGCCTCTAGAAGATGAATTAAATGCAATATTGTTTCAGATACCAAACTTACCTCATAATACAGTGCCTATAGGTAGAGATGAAACCCAGAATAAAGAATATAAACGCTGGGGAGCCCCCCCTAAAATGACATTTCTACCTTCATCTCATATAGACCTTGGAGAATCACTAGACATATTAGACTTCAAACGCGCCGCAAGGATGTCCGGAAGTCGATTTTCTTTATACAAAGGGACAGGTGCAAAACTAGAGCGAGCTCTTACAAATTATATGCTTGATTTACATACTCAACAACATGGCTATACTGAAGTCATACCTCCATATCTAGTCAATAGACATGCAATGATTGGGACAGGACAACTTCCAAAGTTTGAGTCCGACTTGTTTCATATTCCAAGCGATGACTTTTTTCTTATCCCAACAGCTGAAGTGTCAATTACAAATATTCATCGTGAAGAGGTAATTGATGCCGACAAACTTCCAGTACGCTATGTTGCTGCCACCCCCTGCTTTCGTCGAGAGGCAGGTTCGTATGGAAAAGATACTCGTGGTTTAATTCGCCAACATCAGTTTAATAAAGTCGAGTTAGTTGCTTTTACGACGCCAGAAGATTCTTATAATGAACTGGAACGTATTCTTGGAAATGTTGAAACAGTCCTACAACAACTTGGACTACACTATCGCATAGTTACTTTGTGTTCTGGAGATATGGGGTTTTCAGCATCAAAAACATACGACCTCGAAGTATGGATGCCTTCACAGCAGCTATTTCGTGAAATTTCATCCTGCTCAAACTTTGAAGCTTTTCAGGCACGTCGTGCCAAAATTAAATGGAAAAAGAAGGGTGGGAAGGCAGACTTTCTTCACACCTTAAATGCCTCTGGAGTTGCTATTGGACGCACTGTTGTGGCCATTCTTGAAAACTTTCAGCAGGCCGACGGGTCTATTCTTGTCCCAGAAGTTTTAAGACCCTATATGGGGGGAATTGAGCGTATAGTAGGCCGGTAGGAGAGGTGCGAGAGTGGACGAATCGGGCGGTCTTGAAAACCGCAGTCCTTCACGGGACCGTGGGTTCGAATCCCACCCTCTCCGCCATATATATCATACATAAGGAAACGGAGAGGTGGCCGAGTGGTCGAAGGCAACGGTTTGCTAAACCGTCGTAGGTTAACGCCTACCGAGGGTTCGAATCCCTCCCTCTCCGCCATATCACAAACTCTCAAGTAAAAATGAAAATTTATTTAAACTTGCTGTAATGATTATAGCAATCCTCGAACAATGATAAAGCCACGTGCCTCACTCTATACTGTTGGGTGTCGTCTTAATCAAGCAGAAACGGCAATTTTTTCAAATCAACTTAAAACTACAGGCTATGATATAGTTCCCTTTGGAAAATCCACGGACCTTTTTATTTTAAATACTTGTTCGGTGACACATGGTGCTGAAACTGATTGTCGCCGTGCCATTCGACGAACTCTCCAACATTCTCCCAACGCATTTATTGCAATAACAGGATGTTATGCACAAACCGGCGCAGCTACTCTTGCAGGAATACCAGGAGTTGACCTTATTGTTGGCAGCGAACACAAGATGCAGTTACTAAAATTCGTTACATCTCTTCGAAAGCAAAAGGTCCCACAAACATTCCTTGGCAATCCATCCCGAGAAGATTTTTTACTTGAGGGAGCAGGTGATTTTGAGACCACCCGCGCGACACTAAAAGTACAAGATGGCTGTGATTTCATGTGTTCCTTTTGCAATATCCCATTTGCACGTGGCAGAGAACGTAGCCGCCAAATGAGTGACTTGCTACGCGAAGCTCAACTACTTGCAAAGCGTGGGCATAAAGAAATAGTCCTTTCGGGTGTAAATATAGCCAGATATAACTCTGAGGACTATTCTTTACTGGACGTAATTATTAACCTTGAGAAAGTTTCTGGAATTCACCGCATTCGAATTTCTTCAATTGAACCTACAACCATTTCAGAAAAATTACTTAACCATATGGCTGCTTCCCACATTCTCTGCTCCTATCTCCACATCCCTCTTCAAAGCGGAAATGATAATGTCTTACAAAGAATGCGACGGCGATATTCTTCGCGTGACTATATAGACTTTATAAAAAAAGCCACAGAGATCGTTCCAAATGTCACTCTAGGAACTGACGTGATGGTTGGTTTCCCTGGAGAGACTGCGTTAGAGTTTCAAGATACCCTAGATACACTTCGGCAACTTCCATTCTCCTATTTTCATGTCTTCAGTTATTCTGAGCGCCAAGGAACTGCAGCCCAAAAATTAGACTCAAAACTCCACCCCTCAATTATTCATGAGCGTAGTAAAATTCTAAGAGACCTATCGCAATTTAAACAAATTGCGGCCTCACATAAACAAACAGGGAAAATAGTTTCAGTATTATTTGAAGAGCGTGATAAAGAAGGCTATTGGAGCGGACTGACAGATACTTATATTCGAGTCAAAGTACGAACCGATGATAATATAAAAAACACCATTTCAAATGTTAAAATTATCGGGATTATTGGCAGGACAGCCCTAGGTGAACTGCTTACTCACGACAACCATCAAAAAGTATTACCGGTCTTGGCATGAATAGAACTGTATACTTGGAAACATATGGATGCCAAATGAATGAGTATGACAGTGACATTGTTCGTACAATTTTGAAACGTCATAACTTCGCCTTTACCTTAAATATCAACGATGCTGACATTGTGCTAATGAATACCTGTGCAATACGCGAATCAGCTCATGAGAAAATTTACGGGAAACTCTCTAGGCTTAAAAGGATTAAAAGAGAACGCGAGCTTGTTATAGGGTTACTTGGGTGTATGGCGCAAAACCTTAAAAAAAACCTACTAGAGGAAAACTCAATTATTGACGTGCTAGTTGGTCCAGATAGTTACCGAACACTTCCAGAACTTCTTAATCAGGCACTCCGGCAAAAAAAATCAGCCATGGAGGTTACTCTCTCTGAGTATGAGACCTATGCGGATATCATTCCAGAACAAACTAATGGAGTAACTGCGTGGGTTTCAATTATGCGAGGTTGTGATAATTTTTGTACTTTCTGCGTAGTACCGTACACAAGAGGGCGGGAGCGAAGTCAAGAGCCTGACAGCGTAATCACAGAAGTAAAGCAACTAGCGGCTAGCGGTATAAAACAGGTTACCCTCCTTGGACAAAACGTAAACTCGTATTACGTCAATGGGTTCGATTTCTCCGACCTAATTCTACGTGTAGCAGAAGTGCCAGGCATTGAAAGAGTGAGATTTACTTCTCCCCATCCCAAAGACTTTCCTGAAAAACTCATAGATGCAGTTGCCACACATCCAAAAATTTGCCCTCACATCCACCTCCCGTTGCAATCTGGAAACGACAGAATCCTTCAGCTTATGAATAGGACTTATACTGGAAAAGAATTTTCAAGGCTTGCCGAAAGCATGCGTAAACGTTGCCCACAACTCAGTTTAACAACAGATGTGATTGTAGGCTTTTCTTCTGAAACAGAAGAAGAGTTTCAAGATACTTACGCGCTTATGGAAACTATAAAGTTCAATGCTGCTTTCACATTTATGTACTCTGAACGAAAAAACACCATTGCGGCTAAACACTACAATGATGATATACCACACAATGTAAAGGTTGATCGTGTTTCACGCCTTATTAAATTACAAAGTGAAACTTCATTTGAACTCAATAAAGCATTGATAGGAAAAAAACGCATAGTACTAATTGAAGGAAATTCAAAGAAATCATCTGACCATTGGGTCGGAAGAACGGACGAAAATATTATGGCAGTATTCCCAAAGACCCGACAGTCACTTTCGCCGGGTCAATTAGTTCCAATTACTATTTTGGATGCGACATCACTTACCTTAATTGGACACCACGACACTATATAATTAAATTGTTATTGATTAACCGCACGCGATAAAAATTATTTTTGTGTTACAGCCTTTATTGCGAGTCGTGTGACTTCAACTACCATTTTAAGCTCTCCTATAGTTGCAGTAACAGGAGGCATGAGAATAATAATATTTCCAATTGGCCTCATGAGTAGTCCGCGTTCACGCGCCTCAGTAGCAACCAGTTGTCCTATACGGGTTTTAAAATCATATGGTTCTTTTGTTCGTTTGCCTTGAACCAACTCAATACCCACCATCAGCCCCAGTTGACGGACATCTCCAACGTGTGGAAGCGATTTAATTTTCTTCAACTCATCTCTCAAGGCATTGACTTTTTTAGGCAAAACAGCAAAAAAATCCTTTCTTTTTAGTAGCTTTAAATTTGCAACTGCAACCGCACACCCCAGAGGGTTTCCCGTGTAGCTATGCCCATGGAAAAATGTTTTTAGATCCTCGTAGCGCCCTAAAAAAGCATCATAAACTCTTTGAGTCGTCAAGGTAGCTGCAAGAGGCATGTAACCTCCCGTTAAGCCTTTGCTAAGTGCCATGAGGTCAGGAGTCACATCTTCATGATCACAGGCAAACATCTTGCCCGTACGTCCAAACCCTGTTGCTACTTCGTCGGCAATTAATAAGACATCATAGCGCGTACAAAGTTCTCTTAGAGCACTTAAATAGCCTGGAGGACTAACAATTATCCCCCCAACGCCTTGAACCATTGGTTCAATTATAAAGGCGGCAATTTTTTTGTGATTTTCTCGAATCAGCGTTTCAATTGGCTGAATACAGGCCAGACGACAACTTGGAAAATTCAACTGAAACGGACATCGGTAACAATAAGGAGGATCAACCTTAAAAGTCTTAAAAAGTAGCGATTTGTATGCATTATGAAAAAGAGAAATACCACTGACACTCATATTCCCAAGAGAATCTCCATGATAGCCCATATCTAATGCAACAAACTTCTTTTTTTGATGAAACTCTTTTCCCTGTTGCTGCCAAAACTGGTAGGCCATTTTTATTGCAATTTCCATAGCACTTGAGCCATTGTCAGAGTAAAAAACCTTTTTCAATCCAACGGGAGACAGCCTAACTAGCTCCTTGGCAAGATGTATTGAAGGAATGTTACTTAGTCCTAAGAGAGTTGAGTGAGCTACCTTTTTTAGCTGAGAGTGAAGTGCTCTATTCAATGTAGCATTATTATGGCCATGTATATTCACCCAAATTGAGGACACAGCATCGTAATATCGGTTGCCTTCAGTATCAATTAAATACCTTCCTGCAGCACGTTCAATAACCATTCCAGGGTTACTCTGCCATTCTTGCATTTGCGTAAATGGATGCCACACAAACTCATTATCATCCTGGCACAAACGGTTCCGAGTGGCTTTCGAGAGAAGGCTAAACCTAGATGCCTTATTTTTTGATCGAGTGGAGGGATGTCGTTTATTCACATGACGATTATAAGATGCTCATTCATGTTTTGACAATGAAATCATGTGACGCCTATAATCCCGCGTTCAACATGTCACCGAGGGAATTCAGATTCAGCAACACATCAGGAATTTTGCAATAATCGCGCATATTGACCATGGCAAATCTACCCTCGCCGATAGATTGCTTGAGGTCACTGGAGCCATTACTTCCCGAGAGTTTCGTGAGCAATTTCTCGATGACATGGATTTGGAACGGGAAAGAGGCATAACAATCAAAGCACGCGCCGTTCGAACAACATATCAAAACCAAACTGGCTCTTCCTATCAACTTAATCTCATTGACACTCCAGGACATGTTGACTTTAACTACGAAGTTTCACGCAGTCTTTCTGCATGTGAAGGGGTTCTACTTCTAGTTGACGCAGCACAAGGAGTTGAGGCTCAGACGATTGCCAATGCATACCTAGCACTGGAACACAACCTATGCATGATTCCAATACTTAACAAGATTGACCTTCCCAATGCCGATATTGAAGGCGCGAAAAGGCAAATTGAAGATGTAATTGGTCTCGACGCATCGGAGACACTACACATCAGCGCTAAACAAGGGAGCGGAATAGAAGAAGTACTTGAAGCAATAATCAAACAGATTCCTCCTCCCGTGGGTAATGCAACAGCTCCATTAAAAGCACTAATTATGGACTCGTGGTTTGATGATTACCAAGGTGTTATTGTTCTAACACGTGTAATTGATGGCAAAGTCTTTCCTGGACTTAAATTACAGGTCATGTCAACAGGAAAAACTGTTACAGTTGGTGAAGTTGGAATTTTTACTCCAAAACGAGAAAAACGCACCAGTCTAGATACTGGAGAAGTAGGATATGTTGTATGTGGCATAAAACGAGTAGGGGATATTGCAATTGGCGATACCTTAACTGAAGCAGAACACCCAACTCTCGAGCCCTGCCCAGGCTACAGAGAGCCTAAACCAATGGTGTTTTGTGGCTTATATTCATCTGCAACTGAACATTTTGAATCTCTCAGGGACTCCCTTGAAAAGCTCCGCCTCAATGACGCGTCAATACGCTATGAGCCAGAAAACTCACTCGCACTTGGTTTTGGTTTTCGTTGTGGTTTCCTCGGTTTACTGCATATGGAAATTATTCAAGAACGCCTAGAGAGAGAGTATGGATTGGATCTCATCAGTACTACGCCTACAGTAGTCTATAAAGTTACCCTAACTGACAAAACTATTATTGAAGTTGATAATCCTGCAAAACTTCCTGACCCTCACCATATGCTAAGCGTTGCAGAACCCTACGTTGACGCTACGATTATGACCCCAGAAGAATATGTTGGCCCACTTCTTGCTCTCTGCCAAGAACGCCGTGGATCTCAAAATAGTCTTACCTATACAGGTGTTGGAAGAATTCTCTTGTCATATCAAATACCACTTAATGAAATTATCCTTGATTTTTACGATAAACTAAAATCTTGTACTCACGGCTACGCCTCCTTTGACTACGAATTTTCTGGCTATCAAGCCACCAATGTCGTGAAGGTAGACATCTTAGTCAACGGTGAAACCGTTGATGCACTTTCTTTTATTTCTCCAAGAGAAATTGCACCATATCGAGCTCGTCGCCTTGCAGAGCGCATGAAAGAAGAGATACCACGTCAACTCTATGAGGTTGCCATTCAAGCAGCAATAGGTCACAAAATTATTGTACGAGAAACTGTAAAAGCCTTAAAGAAAGACGTTACTGCAAAATGCTATGGGGGAGATATCACCCGAAAACGCAAATTGTGGGAAAAGCAAAAAGAGGGCAAAAAGAGAATGAAACAGGTAGGCAGAGTAACCATACCCCAAAAAGCTTTCCTTGCTCTATTGAGAATAAATGATTAGTATTTATTTTCAAAGCTTTATTAATATTTATTGAATTTATAGGTTTAAGTTACCGGGGAATCTTAATGGATAAAACAGATGCAACCCAAGAAATTTTACGGCCAAAATCGCTGCTACGTGAATACGCCGAGGCAATTGTCATCGCAATCATTCTCGCATTAATTATTCGAACTTTTGTTGTTCAAGCATTTAAAATACCATCTGGTTCCATGATACCCACCCTTGTGATTGGAGATCATATCCTTGTAAACAAATTTACCTTTGGGGTAAAAGTTCCCTTTACCGATCATATTATATTTTCATTTGACGCCCCTGAGAGATCAGATATCATCGTGTTTAAATACCCAGAAGATGAGAGCAAAGACTTCATCAAGAGAATTGTTGCTACCCCAGGGGATAAAATATCACTACGCAATAAAGTTTTATATGTAAATGGAAACCCAGTAATTGAATCATATATTCAACATACCGACTCAACGGTTTTTCCTTCAGGGTTACATCCACGAGATAGCTTTGCTCCAATTACTATCCCTCCTGACAAATACTTTGTTATGGGAGACAATCGCGACCAAAGCCTTGATAGTCGATTTTGGGGTTTTGTTAACAGGGAAAAAATTAAAGGAAAGGCCTTTTTAATTTACTGGTCATGGGACCGTGAAAACACAGGAGTTCGCTGGATGCGCTTAGGGAAAACTGTCCATTAGCCATGACATGACGAACCTTACGACTTTCGTTCAAAACTTTCACAAGTATGAGGTTCTTGTTGTTGGCGATCTCATTCTTGATGATTACCTTTGCGGAACGGTTGAACGAATTTCCCCAGAAGCCCCAGTACCAATAGTTTCTGTTACTTCACAATCCTCCTCTCTTGGTGGAGCCGCAAACGTCTTTCACAACATTGTAACTCTTGGCGGAAAAGCTACTTTATGTGGCATTCTCGGTTCAGATGAATCCGGCCAACGCCTTTATAGTGCCCTAGAAGCATGTTGTCACGAAAATAGTCACAAAGGGACTCTTGCGATTTGCGAAAGTTCGACTCATACGACACCCAAAAAAACACGCATTATTGCAAACAGTCAACAAATTGCTCGAGTGGACATCGAAGAGCCACGTGACATCGCTGGAAATCTCGAAGCACAAGTAATTGAAAAAATTTCAGGCCACATCATGACGTCATCCTGTGTTGTTGTTTCTGACTATGCAAAAGGAGTAATTACCCCTCCTATTATGAAAAATATTACGAAGATAGCTTCTCAAAAAAATATTCCCGTTATTGTTGATCCTAAAGTTAAACACTTTTCTCGCTATCAAGGTGTTACCATGCTCACGCCCAACCAACGTGAAGCAATACTTGCATCAGGCCTGTGGCCGCCAAGCACAACAGATAAAAACCTTATCGGAAAGGCTGGCAAAGCTATTATTGAGAGTCAAAAATGCAAGTGCGTTCTCATAACACAAGGTGAAAACGGAATGACAATTTTTGAAGACAACACTCCCCCTCGACACATTCAAACTACTGCACGCCCAGTATTTGACGTTACAGGTGCAGGAGATACAGTTATTGCAACTCTCGCACTTGCACTATCGGCAGGCACTTCGTTTCACGCCGCTGCTAGACTAGCAACTTTAGCCGCAGGAATTGTCGTGGGAAAATCTGGAACCTCTACTGTTTCACATAGTGAACTCCTAGAAGCATCCTCTTCATCTATACATGAGGCATCACCTTAGTGAAAACTCTAGTAGTGATTCCGGCAAGATTTGGTTCGTCAAGGTTTCCAGGAAAGCCTCTTGCAAAACTATGGGGAAAACCATTAATTCAACTGGCCTATGAAGCTGTAACGCACTGTCCAAGTGTTGATCGTATAATTGTAGCTACAGACAATAAAGCAATCATGCAGGCTGTCCGTGATTTTAAAGGAGAAGTTATGCTTACAGAATCTTCTCTTCGTAGCGGAACAGATAGAGTTGCAGAAGTGGCATCTCGTGTCTCAGCCGATATAATTGTTAATATTCAAGGAGATGAAATACTCACTGATCCAATGTTAATTGAAGACCTTATTAAACCTTTTTTAACTGCCAAAGTACCAATGGGAACTTTGCGGAGACCTATAACGAGTATCGACAATTTTCACAACCATAATGTTGTCAAAGTTGTAATTGATAATTTTGAAAAGGCTCTCTATTTTTCCAGAAGCGCAATCCCTTTTCACCGAGACATCAACAATCAAATTGAATTACTTAAAGCTCATTCTGTCTACGAACATATTGGCATATATATTTATCAACATGAGCTACTTCAGAGATTTTCAGCAATGCCATCTGGTACACTTGAAATAATAGAAAGCCTTGAACAGCTCAGACTGATGGAAGCTGGCATCAAAATTCAAACTTGGGAAACACATCGTCAATCAATTAGAATCGACACACACGCCGACCTTGTGAATGCAGAAAGCCAGAACCCTGAACTTTTAAAAACAACTTCTAACTTTCTACAACAACCCACAAGCCCGCAGGAGAACCAATGACAAAATTTATTTTTGTGACTGGTGGTGTAGTATCAGCTTTGGGTAAGGGCTTAGCCTCAGCCTCTATAGGAAACTTGCTTGCAGAACGAGGGGTTAAAATATCTTTTCTAAAATTAGATCCTTATGTAAATGTTGACCCTGGAACGATGAATCCCTATCAACACGGTGAAGTATATGTAACTGACGATGGTGCAGAAACTGACCTTGACCTAGGACATTATGAACGTTTTACATCCTTAAACATGACCCGTGAAAACAATACAACAACTGGAAGAATATATTTTGACGTAATTTCAAAAGAGCGTCGGGGAGATTACCTAGGAGGAACTGTACAAGTTATTCCTCATATTACTGACAGAATTAAAGAAACAGTTAAAAACGCCGCTGAGGGAAAAGACGTTTTGATAGTGGAAATTGGAGGCACCATCGGAGATATCGAAAGCCTTCCTTTCCTAGAGGCCATTCGACAAATTCCTTTTGATATTGGCCGAGAACACGTATTATATATACACTTAACCCTTATTCCATATATCAATGCGGCAGGGGAGTTAAAAACAAAGCCTACCCAGCATAGTGTCAATAAACTTCGAGAAATTGGCATCCAGCCTAACATTATACTTTGTCGTACAGATCGCCCTCTCCCAGAATCTCTTAAAAATAAAATTGCACTCTTTGGCAACGTCGATCGCAATGCAGTTATGACAGCAATGGATGTGGATACAATATATGAAGTCCCACTATGTTTCGCAAAAGAAGGCGTAGATAAATTTATTCTTAAACATTTTAACTTTCCAACAACTACTCCTAACCTTTCAACCTGGGCTGCTATGGTTGAAAAATTTAAAAACCCAACACATCATGCAACTATTGCAATTGTCGGAAAATATGTGGATTTACATGATTCCTACAAAAGTCTTTTGGAAGCCTTAGCACATGGCGGTCTTGAAAATCACACACATGTGAGCATTAAGTGGCTTGAAACCGATGATATTGAAAAGCACGGCATAACTTCCCTTGCAACAGATGTACATGGCATTCTTATTCCAGGTGGATTTGGTCACCGAGGAACAGAAGGAAAAATCCAAGCCATTCAATATGCGCGCGAGCAACAAATACCGTTTCTTGGAATTTGTTTAGGCATGCAACTTGCTGTAGTTGAATTTGCTCGTAACGTGGCAAAATTTAAAAATGCTAATAGTCATGAGCTCGATGAAGAAACACATTTTCCAGTAATTGCATTAATGCACGATCAGAAGGGAAAAGAAAAAGGGGGGACGATGAGACTTGGTTCATACCCTTGTGAGATAACTCCAGATACTCTCAGTTACAAAATATATCAAACAAAAAATATTTCGGAACGCCATCGGCATCGATATGAATTTAATAATGAATATAGAAATGCACTTATTTCTTTTGGATTGACTCTGAGCGGAATTTCTCCAGATGGAAACCTTGTTGAAATTATTGAATTACCAGACCATCCATGGTTTCTGGCAACTCAGTTTCATCCAGAGTTTAAATCACGACCTCGAGCGCCACATCCATTATTTTCATCATTTATTAAAGCTGCACTTCAAAAAACAACTGCCTGACAAAACCATGCTGGACACTGTATCTATTGGAAAAATCACTATCGGCCCTAAACATCCACACGTTATCATTGCCGGCCCTTGCGTGATTGAAGACGAGGCACTTGTTTTTGAAACTGCCAGAGTTTTAAAAAATATCACCGATGAACTAGAGTTTTCATTTGTATTTAAATCATCCTATGACAAAGCAAACAGAACATCCCACGAATCCTATCGTGGCCCAGGATTATTATCTGGCCTAAAAACCCTTGAATCTATACGAAGCAAACTTAATGTACCAATCCTCTCGGATATACATTCAATTGAAGAGGTCAAGCCAGCATCAGAAGTTCTTGATATCATACAAATTCCTGCCTTTCTCTGTAGACAAACAGACCTCATAACTGAAGCTGCGAAAACAGGGAAAGTTATCAACATTAAAAAAGGCCAGTTTCTTGCACCTTGGGACATAGAGTTTGCAGCAAAAAAAGTGACCGCTCAGGGAAATACAAACGTGATTCTTACAGAACGAGGAACAATGTTTGGATATAATAATTTAGTTGTTGACATGCGCTCTCTCATGATAATGAAAACTTTTGGACATCCGGTAATATTTGATGCAACACATAGCGTGCAGTTGCCCGGAGGAGGTCAAGGAGCATCGTCTGGTCAACGTGAGTTTATTGCTCCATTGGCAAGTGCCGCTGTTGCGGCAGGATGCAATGGAATATTTATGGAAGTACACCCCAATCCAAATGCAGCTCCTTCTGATGGACCTAACATGCTCCCTCTCAACGAAGTTAAAGAACTACTTATACGCCTCAAGGCTATTGCTACTGCAGTTTCTCCTTTTGAATCATGAACATTGATAATGCAAAAAGAGTCTTAAAAATTGAAGCCGAGGCAATTCTTGCGCTTATTGATAGACTAGACTCACACTTTAATAATGCAGTCGATATACTATATAAATGCCAAGGGAAAGTTGTTGTCATTGGAATTGGAAAATCTGGTTTGATTGCTGCAAAAATAGCCTCAACTTTTTCAAGTACGGGAACTCCGGCAGTATTTATGCACGGAGGAGAGGGGCTTCATGGTGATGTAGGAATGATAGCCTCTCCTGACACAGCACTGATCATATCAAATAGTGGGGAAACCCCGGAAATAATTGAAATACTCACTTCTATTAAACAGCTCAATGTGCCTATTGTATCCTTGCTTGGCAACAATCATTCTACAATTTCAAGGGAAAGCAATGCGATTTTAGATGTCTCTGTTGCTGAGGAAGCCTGCCCATTAGGCCTAGCGCCAACTGCAAGTACTACTGCAGCTTTAGCAATGGGAGATTCACTTGCGGTAGCACTCCTGCAAAAACGCCAATTCAAGATACAAGATTTTGCACGCGCTCACCCTGGTGGAGTACTAGGTCGACGATTGTTGTTAAAAGTTTCTGATCTTATGCATCAAGGAAAAGCAATTCCTCGTGTCCAAGATAATACACCGATGAAAACGGTTATCCTTGAAATGACATCAAAAAAACTTGGATGTGCCACTGTTGATGACCAAAATGGAAATCTACTTGGAATTATTACAGATGGTGATCTAAGACGTGGAATTGAAGGGTCATCAGAATTTCTATCATTGCCAGCAAAAACGATAATGTCATCGAGTCCACACACAATTGAGAAAACTACTCTAGCATCTGAGGCATTACAGATTATGGAAAATCACTCCATTACTTCACTCGTTGTAACAACTGACAACACCACAATTGGAGTGCTACACCTACATGATATCTTAAAATCAGGCATTCTATGAGTAATGAAAATTTAAACGATACAACAACCTTAAACTTTCCAAATATTCTTACATTTTTTCGTATTCTTCTAATACCAGTCTTTATTTTAACTGTTATCACTCCATTTCCGTATGGGCTTCTTCTTGCAACAGTAGTTTTTTTAACAGCTTCTGCAACAGATGTACTTGATGGTTACATTGCCCGTCGCCGATCTCAGGTAACAACACTAGGTCGCCTCTTGGACCCTGTGGCAGATAAACTTTTGATCATGTCTGCATTATTTTTGTTGGTTGATATGGATAGGGTTTTTGCCTGGGTTGCAATAATTATAGTAGGAAGAGAACTATTCGTAACTGCCCTTCGAGCACTTGCGGCGACACAAAACTTAATAATGCCCGCAGATACTACTGGCAAGTACAAAATGCTTCTCCAAGTGATAGCAATCTCATTTTTACTACTACAAAATGAATCTATTTTGGTATTTGATATGCACTTCTGGGGATCTCTTTTTCTATATATATCAACGATACTTGGAATTATTTCGGCTATCCAATATGCATTAAGGTTACGGATACATATAGCAACAAACTCTAAATAGCCCCCCAAAACTGATGGCGAATACTTTCCTGTTAATACTCTTTGCTTACCTCATAGGTTCAATTCCATTTGGACTAATAGTTTCAAAAACAACCTCAGGTACTGACCCACGAACCCAAGGAAGCGGCAATATAGGCTTTACTAATGTCTTCCGTACGGTGAGCAAGAAAGCTGGAATTTATACTTTAATTGGGGATGTTGGTAAAGGGTTTCTGGCTACTACGGCTCTTCCAATGAGCATGATCTCCAATATCACGGAACCGCAACTGCTTCTTATTGGATTTGGAGTTGTAATTGGGCATTGTTACCCAATATTTCTTTCTTTTAGAGGCGGAAAAGGTGTCGCGACAGCCTTGGGTGCAATAGCAGGGATTGATCCACTATTAGCTACCGTGCTTCTCGGTATTTGGATACTGGCTTTGGCAATATGGAAGTTTTCTGCTCTTGCCGCACTCCTGTCCTCAGCATCTTTACCCATAATAGTGGCATATTTTTATACAAGCCCTGAAAAAACCATTTTCGCTGTGGCCCTTGCGATAGTGATATGGGTGAGACACAAAGATAATATAAAACGCCTTATTCGAGGAACAGAACCGCGAATAAGGCCAAAATCATAGCAAAATGTAACATAATATATATTATACGACGTTAAGGGTTTCCCGCAAAGTTTCTCCCGAGTGTCTACAAAAAAAACCCGATGGCCGAAACCATCGGGTTTTCCGTTTTATGACCCGGCAGCGTACTACTTTCCCACAGCCTCACAGCTGCAGTATCATCGTCCCTGAAAGGCTTAACTTCCGTGTTCGGGATGGGAACGGGTGTTTCCCTTTCGGTATGTGCCACCGGGTTATCGTATGAAACATAATCTGTCAGAAGCAAATGAGAGTCTAAATCACACGGCCGATTAGTACTGGTTAGCTTCAGATCTTACGACCCTTCCACCTCCAGCCTATCAAACTGGTGGTCTACCAGTGGCCTTAAGGGAGGGTAAACCCTCCGGGAGATCTTATCTTGAGGATGGCTTCCCGCTTAGATGCTTTCAGCGGTTATCCAAACCAGACGTAGCTACCCGGCGCTGCCGCTGGCGCGACAACCGGCACACCAGAGGTCTGTCCATCTCAATCCTCTCGTACTAGAGACAGACCCTCTCAAATCTCCTCCGCCCACAACAGATAGGGACCGAACTGTCTCACGACGTTCTGAACCCAGCTCGCGTACCGCTTT
>CAYXED010000008.1:0-94318 GCA_964463965.1 uncultured Nitrospiraceae bacterium
ACGGAATCTACTCCAGAGCAATCTCGTAGGCCGTTTTCAACTCGTGCGACACATGATGCACAAGACATCCCCTCAATTGCTATAGTAACTTTTTCTTTTTTTGTCATTGAAGTCATTTAAAGCGCATTGTTTTTTTGTATTAAGTAAATAAACCCATTTGTTCTGCTGATTTTTCTGGCAACTTTTTAAGATCAGTGAGGAAAGACTTTAATTTCAGAAAATCCTCTTTAATTAAGGCCCTAAAATTGCCTTGGTGTAGAGCAGCTGCGGGATGTAGCATTGGAAATAGATGAAATCCTTCAAGTTTGAAATGCTGGCCTCTGATCTTGGTAATTGACAACTGTTTTCCTAGCATTGTACGCACAGCAAAATTCCCAAGAGTACAAATTACATCAGGTTTTACAAGTTGAATTTGCTGCATAAGAAATGGCTTGCATGTAGCAATTTCGTCTGGGAGTGGGTCTCGGTTATCCGGTGGCCGACATTTGATGACATTACCGATATAGACATCATCGCGTGAGAGACCTGCTGATTCAAGCAATTCGGTCAGGAGTTTTCCTGCAGCGCCGATAAAGGGCTCTCCCTGCTTGTCTTCATGGAAGCCTGGAGCTTCGCCGATAAACATGATAGAGGCATTAGGGTTCCCTGAGCCAAATACAACTTGCGTGCGTTTTGATGAAAGACGACACAACTGGCAGTCACGTAATGATTCATTTAGATCATGAAGTGTCACTTTTGGCTCCATTCTAGGTGCTTTTCATGAATCGTATCGGATATAGATTTTACGGTCGATCTATAACCACAATACTTTTAAACATATTGTTGATCCAAGTTTTTACCATAACAATGGTTTTTAGTGGTAAGGCCAGTCTAACTCTTTTTTGGTAAATAGTTTCAGGGTTCTTTTCTATCTTGCATAAAATTCTGAAGTATACTTCGCGCATCATTTCAGCGACAAGGAGTGTTTTCTGGTCTTCGGGAGCAATTGAGGCTTGTGCTTTAGTGTAATATTCACGTGCACGGCGGGTTTGAAACTCCATAAGTTTTTGAAAAGCCGGCGTATTTTTATGTTCAAATAGGTCAATTTCAGGGTATTTGTATTCAATGAGGTCTTCTTGGGGAAGATAAATGCGGTTTCTTTGTGCATCGATGGCAATATCTCGAAGAATGTTGGTCAGTTGAAAGGCAATACCAAGATTGACGGCATATTTTTTTGAATTCTCCGATTGAGTGCCGAATACTTTTATGCATATTAAACCGACTACAGATGCGACGCGGTAGCAGTATTGATACAAATCAGAAAAAGTTTTGTATCTATCTATTGTGAGGTCCATCTCAACCCCAGCGATTAAATCTTGAAAATGCTGTATGGGAATTCCAAATTTTTCTACATGTCTAGTAAGTGCAATGGCAATGGGAAAGCTTGGTGTGCCGGTATCTATTGCTATAATCTGCGCTTTCCAATCATTGAGTTCTTGTTGGCAGTTGGTGGAAACTTTGGGATGATCTACAAGGTTATCAACCTCTTGACAAAACGCATAGATTGCATGCATCGCTGCACGTTGTTCACGCGGAAGAAACGAAAATGAATGTACAAAATTACTTCCACTGCGTTTGGAAACAAGTTTGCAGTATTGTTGTGCTTGGTCGACGGTCATGTATCGGCTATTTTGCCCATAGTTTTTCCACAAGGCTATCAATAGCATAGTTATCTAGTGAGCTTGTTATGGCGTCTGCATGTGCAAGTTGTTCAGGTGGGTGTGTATTGGTTACTGCAAGGCATCTCATTCCCGCAGCCTGCGCCCCATAAACCCCTGGAATTGAATCTTCTATAACCAGACAATTATTTGGTCGAGCTGTTAGAGCATTTATCGATTGATTTAAGCTTTCCAGGCCTTTTAGAAAACCTTCGGGGTCTGGTTTCCCTTTTTCAACGTTTTCTGCGCTTATAATGGTATCAAAAAACTGACGGAGTTCAGCTTCTTTAAGAATTAAGTCAATTTCATTACGTAATGCACCAGAAACGATTGCTAATGGCCATTGTTTTGCGACTGTACGTATAAAACTGGCAACACCGCTAAAGAGGTGAAGGTTGCTTTTAATGTGTTGATCAAAATAAGCTGACTTTTTGTTAATTAGTGTGGTGATATCATTACGCGAGGTTCTATGCCCATGGTTTTTAAGGACTGTTGAAAAACAGCCCTTATCATCCATGCCTATATAGTCGGTATAATATTGTGATTCTGTGAGGCCAATATTTTTTTCAGCCAGTACATGTTTAAAGGCAGAGTAGTGTAATGGCTCACTATCAACTATGACACCGTCGAAATCAAAAATGATTGCTCGAAGCATGGTTGCACCAAAAAATGATTTCGTATTGTAACACAGTACTCTCAACTTACTGGAGGGATCATGATTAAGCCATTTAAAGAAATTTTCCCAACGATTGATGAGACTGCGTTTATTGAAGACTCTGCAATAATTGTGGGGGATGTAGTGATAGGAAAATTATCTAGTGTCTGGTTTAATACAGTAATTAGGGGTGATGTACATTATATTCGTATTGGGGATAGAACTAACATTCAAGATCTCTGTATGCTACATGTTACGAAAGAACTGTACTCGCTGAACATAGGAAATGATGTGACGGTTGGCCACAGCGTTGTCCTACATGGTTGTGAGATTGGCGATAGATGCTTGATTGGGATGGGTGCAATTATTATGGACGGCGTTAAAATTGCTCAAGATTGCATTATTGCCGCCGGTGCTTTAGTGCCCGAAGGAACCATTGTGCCATCAAAAACGCTTATGATGGGTTCTCCCGCAAAACCAAAAAGGGCTCTTACTGCTGATGAATTAAAATGGATTAAGACATCATCAAGTAACTATATTTCGTATGCAAAAGACTACAAAAAAACGTAGCTTTTCTTTCTTTTGACAGTTTTTGTTACGCGTACTAGTATCAGGGTGAAATTCTGTGTTGCGACTCCTTGGAGTGACTTGTGTGTTTGTATTGCCATAACTAGGCTGATTTTTCCAAGAGACACTATAGTAAAGCTATCGAGAGGTGTTTTATGGCGAAAGCCAAGCAGCAGAAAGCAAAAAAAAATAAGCCCACTAAAACGCTAAAAAAGAATGTTGTAAGGAGACAGGAAAAACCTAAAAACACACTCAGAAAACGGACTGCAAAAAAAATACTACAACGAGCAAGACCATTACTTAAAGATAAATCTCTAGATGCGGTGTCTATACAGTTACAGCGGCTTGAAAAGCAACTAGGGACTTTTCATCAGCAAATAACTGGTGTTGAAAAGTTAATCTCCAGCAATATGGAAATTAAGGTAGAAGATGTTGAGCGTAAACTAGAATCTCGTATCGCTCATTTTGATGAACGAATTGATGAGATGAGTGTACAGCTTCGCAATCTCGAAGATAAGATACAGTACGGTGAAGCTAAGTCTTTTCCTGATGATATAACTAAATGAAGAGCCAAATTTCCAACAATGGTTGTTTTTTGCTATGACACAGAACTCTGATCGCTTTCATCGCTCGAAATATATTCCGAGTTTAGAAGAGTTTTCTGCATTGGCAAAAACGGGAAATATCATCCCTGTATATAAGGAAATTTTAGCTGATATGGAGACCCCAGTTTCAGCTATGGCCAAAATTGATGATGGTAGATATGCCTATCTTTTAGAAAGTGTTGAAGGTGGAGAGCAGTGGGCACGTTATTCATTTTTAGGCACGGGGGCATTCCTAGTTGTAAAAGGGGATCAGGAGGGAATCTCTGTTGTGAAAGGAGGTAGCATTACCTCCTATCCTGCTGATGCCACGCCTTTAGGAGTTTTACGCTCAGTTATGGCTGAATATAAGCCAGTGGATGTTGAGGGACTTCCTAGGTTTTATGGCGGTGCTGTTGGATATTTAGCTTATGATATTGCCCACAAATTAGATGAGATTCAAGAACGTAAAAAGCCACGGCTTGACCAGGCGCCATTCATATTTCTTCTTACTGATACGCTCCTTATATTTGATAATGTGATGAAAACTATTAAGGTTGTTGCCTGCGTTTATACGACTAACAAAGATCTTTCAAAAGCCTATACAGAGGGACTTGAGAGAATTTCAGCTATGATCTCAAGACTAAAATGCCCACAGCCTGCTAGTGATGCGCCATCAAAATCTTCGCAGGGAGTAACTTTCAAATCAAACCTAACTCAGGATGCCTTTGAGGGAATGGTTAAAAAAACGAAAAGATATATACGTGCCGGTGACATTGTTCAAGCGGTGCTTTCGCAGCGTTGGGAAACAAAAATTACCTCAACACCATTTAATATTTACCGGGCTTTACGACTGACCAATCCCTCTCCATATCTTTATTATTTACGAATCGAGGATATGGCTTTGATTGGATCTTCTCCGGAAGTTCTAGTCCGATGCGAGGAGGGACATGTTGAGGTTCGTCCAATTGCTGGTACTCGACCGAGAGGGAGAACAGCCTCTGAAGATCGGCAACTTGAGGAGGAACTTAAAGCAGATGAAAAAGAACGTGCTGAGCATGTAATGCTTGTTGATCTTGGAAGAAACGATGTTGGGCGGGTAGCTTGCTACGGGACAGTTGATGTTAGTGATTTTATGATCACAGAATTTTACTCTCATGTTATGCATCTTGTTTCACGCGTGCAGGGAATACTAAAAGACGGTTATGATGCTTTTGATGTTATTAAGGCATGTTTTCCTGCTGGCACAGTATCTGGAGCCCCTAAAATTAGAGCAATGCAGATTATTGAGGAACTAGAACCATCACGGCGTGGTTCGTATGCAGGAACGGTTGGCTATGTAGGGTTTTCAGGTAACACGGATACGTGTATTGGAATACGTACAATTGTAGTGAAGGGAAATTCTGCGTATATTCAGGCAGGTGCTGGTATTGTCGCAGATTCTGATCCTACGCGAGAATTTGAAGAGACTTGTTCTAAGGCAAAGGCTATGATGGCTGCAATAGAAATGGCTGAGGCTGGTTTAGAATGAGAGTGTTTTCATGTTAGTGATGATTGATAATTATGATTCCTTTACCTATAACCTTGTTCAGTATCTAGGGGAAATTGGTGAAGATATTAAGGTTTTTCGAAACGATAAAATAACTGTGAAGGATATTGATGCATTGCATCCCGAGCGAATCGTAATTTCTCCGGGGCCTGGTACTCCTGAAAATGCTGGGATATCAATAGAAGTAATCCAGCACTTTTCTCAAAAAACCCCAGCAATTCCACTTTTAGGGGTTTGCCTAGGACATCAGGCAATTGCAGTAGCTTTTGGAGGAGCAATTAAACCTGCAGATCGACTTATGCATGGAAAAACTTCAATGATCTTGCATGATGGTAGGAAAATTTTTTCCGATCTTCCTAATCCTTTTGAAGCAACGCGTTATCATTCTCTTATTGTGGATGCTGAATCACTTCCTGATTGTCTAGAGTTGACTGCAAAAACTGAAGAGGGAGAAATCATGGGAATGCGCCATCGTGAACTTCCTATTGAAGGTGTTCAGTTTCATCCTGAATCAATATTGACTCGCATGGGCATGGACTTATTGCGAAACTTTGTTGACAGGGGTGTTGTGTGATCCGAGAAGCCATTGCCATGCTTCTGAATAGGGAGAGCCTCTCAGAGGAACAGGCCGAGGTAGTTATGTCTGAAATTATGGATGGACATACTACTGATTCTCAAATTGCTGCCTATATAACAGCGCTTCGTATGAAAGGGGAGGTTTTATCGGAGGTTTCTGGTTCGGCGCGTGCGATGCGTGCTCGTGCGGTGGATATTGCCGTTGATTCTCCTACTGTAGTCGATACTTGTGGAACGGGTGGGGATGGTGCGAAGACATTTAATATTTCAACTACTGTTGCATTTGTTGTATCAGGCGTAGAAATTAAGGTTGCTAAGCATGGCAATCGTGCGGTTTCATCTCAGTCAGGGAGTGCTGACGTCCTTAAGCACTTAGGGGTGCGTATTGATTTACCTCCTAAAGATGTCAAAGCGTGCATTGATACTGTAGGAATTGGCTTTCTTTTTGCGCCTACATTTCATGCGGCAATGGCAAGGGTAGCTGGTCCTAGAAAAGAGCTTGGGATACGTACAATATTTAATATTCTTGGGCCTTTAAGTAATCCAGCTCGTGCAACCAGCCAGGTTTTGGGTGTTTATCATGAAGATTTAACGGATCTGATGGCAAATGCCTTAGTTGCCCTAGGAAGTAGGCATAGTTTTGTAGTGCATGGTATGGACGGGTTAGACGAAATTACTCTTACAGATAGGTCAAAGGTCTCTGAAGGAAAAAATGGCGTAATTCAAACTTATTATGTTCAGCCAGAGGATTTCGGGCTTGAGCGTTGTTCGAGTATGGATTTAAAAGGGGGAGAGGCTAAAGACAATGCTACGATCCTTGTGAAAGTTTTGGATGGGTCTCCTGGACCTTGTCGTGACATTGTTCTTCTAAACGCCGCTCCAGCTATTGTGGCTGCTGGTAAAGCAAGTACTCTAGAGGAAGGGATAGCCGCGGCTAGAGTATCTATTGATACTGGGCGTGCAAAGCATAAGCTAGAATATTTGATTAATGAGTCACAGGCGCTTGCTTTAAGGTCTTAGCTTTTTCAGATGCTAGAAGAAATTGTCTCCCATAAGCTAAATGAGGTAAGGGACCGGAAGTCTTCGCAATATAAATCAAATCTTCGTAACATTATTGCAGATACGGCATCCCCTGCTAGTTTTTCTAAATCGCTCTGGTCCTCTAAGAAGGGAGGACCAAGTCTAATTGCTGAGATAAAAAAACAATCACCTAGTGGGGGCTTACTTTGTGATCCTTTTGACCCAGTTGGAATAGCTAGGACTTACAAAGAAGCTGGGGCAGCTGCGCTATCTGTGCTTACTGATCGGCGATACTTTAATGGTAGCCTCGATATCATGAAAACAGTGAGTAAGTCAGTACAGTTACCTGTCTTGAATAAAGAGTTTATGGTTGATGAAATTCAGTTTTATGAAGCTCGTGCTTATTGTGCGGATGCGGTGCTTTTGATTGTAGCAATTCTCGAACGATCACAGTTAATTGAGTATGCGGATCTTGCAAGAGAACTTCATCTTGATGTTTTGGTAGAAGTTCATGATCAAAGTGAGTTGTCAATGGCCTTTGAAGCCTTACCGGACATTAAGATTCTTGGAATTAATAACCGAAACCTTGCAACTCTCTCCACTGACATTGAGACAACAGTTAGGCTCGCAGCATTAATCCCAGTAGATGTTCAAGAAAATATTATGATTGTCAGTGAGAGCGGCATTAGATCTCGTGAGGACGTCAAAAAACTTGCTACAGTTGGAATTGGTGCGATGCTTGTTGGTGAGTCAATTTTAACAGCGGATGATATAACAAAAAAAGTTAAGGAATTAATAGATTGTAATGATACTGTAGTTTAATCTCATGGAGATCACTTTTTCCTTTGGCGGAAAAAATGGTCCACAGGACCATGACCGCGACCAACATGTAAGCCTCCCGCCGCTGCAATAGCCCCAGTAATATATTCCTTTGCAAATCGTGAAGCGGACAGGGGTGGTTTGCCGTGTGCAAGGTGAGCGGTAATTGCTGATGCAAAGGTACAGCCGGTTCCGTGGGTGTGAGTTGTCGATATGCGTGGCGCGGGTAGTGATGTTACTGATCCCCCATCATAAAATAGATCTTCACTCAATGGCCCTTTCGCATGACCGCCTTTTAGGACTACTGATTTTGCTCCCAACTTGAGCAGCGCTTGGCATGTTTCTTCTCTTTGTGTCTCAACTTCCTCGGTAGTAATATTTAGTAAAATTGATGCTTCAGGAATGTTTGGGGTAATAACAGTGGCTAGTGGAATTAATTCTTTTTTGAGGGCATTGACAGCATTTGATGCTAAAAGCGCAGCGCCACTTTTGGATACCATTACCGGATCTACAACAAGCGGTATTTGAGGGTACTGATGTAGAAAGTTAGCAATTGTTGTAATTACTTCAGGCTGGCTCAACATTCCAGTTTTCACGCTTTTGATATTGAGATCGGAAAATATAGTTTCAAGTTGAGTTTTCACAAATGAAGCAGGGAGATCGTGTATGGCACGTACCTCACAGGTATTTTGTGCGGTTAGTGCAGTAATTGCAGATGCTCCATAAATACCTAACGCAGAGAATGTTTTAAGGTCTGCTTGGATACCGGCCCCTCCACTGCTATCAGAGCCTGCGATAGTTAAGGCAATAGGCATGCCTATTGTGCTCGTAAGGCAGCTTTATCGAGTTGTTGACTTAGCTCAGAGTACGTTTGTGTTACGGGGAATTGAGGAAACTCATTGACTATTGCATTGGGAGGGCGAAAAAAAATCCCTGCATCTGCCGCTTGTAGCATCGTCGTATCATTATATGAATCTCCAGCCGCTAATACTCTAAAGTTTAATCCTTGAAATGCTAATACTGCTTTTCGTTTTTGATCCTGCTGGCGAAGGTGATAGTTAGTAATTTCACCGCTGGTAGCCACTTCAAGAGTGTGGCTAAATAGTGTTGGGTATTGAAGTTTATTCATCAATGGCGCGATGATCTCATAGAAAGTGTCGGATAAAATAATAACTTGATATTTGCTACGTAATTCTTTGAGAAAGTCAACGGCACCTTCAAGCGGGGTCAGTGTTTCAACTGCTGCATGAATGTCTTGTATGCGCAGGCTATATGCATTGAGAATATCCAGTCGCTTTTTCATTAACTCATCATAGTCTGAAATGTCTCGTGTTGTGAGGCGTAGTGTGTCAATTTTGGTTGCTTCAGCAAGAGAAATCCATACTTCAGGTACTAAAACGCCTTCAAGGTCAAGACAGATAATAATGGGTTGTTTCATATTAGGTATCCCTGTATGACTTTAACTTCGTTGACTCTCGCGAGAATATAATGTCAAAGGATCGCACCTACAGTTGCTGCGTTTATACCATAAACTGTATGGAATAGTATGCTCATACATTAGATCAATGCTTATAATTATGATGCATCTTAGTTGAGGGGATAGCATCTAATGTGATAACATTTTGTCCAACTCTTCGCGTATTTAGCTTCCTTAAGGTTATCTGGAATCTGTCAGGACAGAGATATGAGTCTTCCATATTTTGAGCTAACATTGATGTTGTATTTTTTTGGGGCAGCCCTTTTTGCTATTTCTTTAGCAATCAGAACTAATGTCTTGTCCAGTTTAGCTGTTGGTATTACTGCATTTGGTTTTGTACTTCACTCTGCAGTTCTTCATACTCTTTTTTTTGGTACAGAGCATACACCTTTGGGTAGTCTTTATGAGGTAATGATTTTTTTCTCGTGGGGGTTAGTCTTAGCGTTTCTTGTTGCTGAGTATATTTATCGTATTCCATCACTTGGTTCATTTGTATTGCCTCTGGGGGTACTATCATTAATTTTTGCAGCAACGGTGAGGGATGACCTCCAGGTTTTGGAACCTGTGTTCTCAAATATTTGGTTTCACGTTGTAATGACAGTACTTGGGACCGTGGCTTTTGCACTCGCTTTTGTAGTAGGCATTATGTATTTAATACAGGAAAACCTTCTCAAATCAAAGAAGTTTATTCCCATGTATCATAAGCTTCCACCACTAGACTTTCTTGATGATCTCAACCGAAAATCTATCCTTTTTGGTTTCCCATTGCTTACGTTAGGTATTCTCGCGGGTGCTATCTGGGCAAACTTTTCTTCGGGGTCGTATTGGAATTGGGAACCAAAGCAAGTTTTAACTGTAGTTACCTGGTTTTTCTACTTAGTTGTATTGCTTGGGCGTTTTATGGTGGGTTGGCGTGCGAAGCGTGCGGCTTACCTAACGATTATTGGTTTTGTAGGAGTTTTGGCCACTTTTGCAACTATAGGGTAACTTGTGCGTAGCTTATTAATTAGGGTTTTGAGTGCTTTCAGTCTATCCAAGGAGTATTAACGAGTTTCATTATGCATATTGTTACTGCTGGACTTAATCACAAGACTGCACCTATTGAGATACGTGAAGGGCTTGCTATTTCAAATGGAGATCTTAGTGGTGCATTAGATGTTTTGAGGGGGTTTTCATCTCTGCAGGAGACGATGCTTCTCTCTACTTGTAACAGGGTTGAGCTATATGCGGTTGCCAATAATACTGATGAAGCAATTAGGCATTTACGGCAATTTCTTCTTCAGCGTAACCCTGCTATCAAGACTGAGCAGTTAGAAGAGTATCTTTACTTTTTAATTGATGATGCGGCAGTGCAACATTTATTTCGTGTTGCTTCAAGCTTAGATTCTATGGTTATGGGGGAACCTCAGATTTTGGGGCAGTTTAAGGATGCGGTTGAAGTTGCGGTTGCTGAGGGTTGTACAGGAGTTGTTCTGAATAAAGTGATGAAAAAAGCCATCTCAGTCGCTAAGCGAGTTCGCACTGAGACACCAGTTGGTGAACAAGCGGTTTCAGTGAGTTATGCGGCAGTTGAACTTGCAAAAAAACTTTTTCAGGATCTTTCTAGTCACTCCGTTATGTTAGTTGGTGCTGGAGAGATGGGAGAGTTGGCTGGAAGGCATCTAGTCAATAATGGCGTTACTGATGTTATGGTCACGACAAGAAACTATCAACGTGCTATTCAATTTTCTAAGCAATTTAAGGGAAAACCGGTGCCATTTGATACTTTCAGGCAGGCAATGGTAGGTGCTGATATCGTAATTTGTTCAACAGGGTCTCCTTACCCAATTATTACTAAGCAAGATGTTATGAATGTTATATATGCCAGGCGAAATCAGCCATTGTGTATTATTGATATAGCTGTTCCTCGCGATGTTGAAGATGATGTTCGTGATATTGATAATGTCTATCTCTTTAATATTGATGATCTTCAGCAAATTGTAACGGTAAACATGGAAGAGCGGCAAAAAGCTGCGCATACTGCAGAGAATATCGTCAAGGAAGAAGTCATTACAATGATGGGGTGGTTGAAGACACTTGAAACAGTGCCTACCATTGTAGCCTTAAAGAAACGAGCAGAGGAAATTCGTCAAGGAGAACTTGAGAAGGTTTTCTCTCGACTTCCTAGTTTGTCTTCTCCAGAAAGAGAAATTCTTCAAGGGTTTTCGTCTTCAATTGTAAACAAAATTCTTCATCATCCTCTAGTTACTCTCAAAGAAGAAGCCACTAACGCTAATGGTGCGATGTATGTTGATGCAACGCGGAGACTTTTTTCCCTAGATGATGCTCCTGATGATTCAGTACAAAATAAGGAAAACCCTAAAAATGAATCTGACTAAAGGGAAGGCATTGTCTTGTCGCAAGTTGAGCTAAAAATTGGAACCCGTGCAAGTCGTCTTGCTTTGTGGCAGGCAAAGTGGGTAGCGGCGCAACTGGAAAAAAACCCTGATGTAAAAGTTACACTTCATAAAATAAAAACATCAGGGGACAAAATTCTTGATGTTCCATTAGCAAAAATAGGCGGGAAGGGGCTTTTTGTTAAGGAAATTGAGGAAGCGTTGCTTCGAGGGGAAATTGATCTTGCTGTTCATAGTATGAAAGATGTTCCAACCGTCTTGCCTGATTTGCTTGAAATATTTTCTATGACTGAGAGAGAAGATCCAAGGGATGCAATTAGCACGCGTTACCCTATTACTGATGTTGACGAGCTTCCCTCTGGTGCTACGATTGGGACAAGTAGTCTTAGGCGGCAGGCATTGCTTTTAAACCGGAGACCTGATTTTAAAATAGCTGCTTTAAGGGGTAACCTTGATACCCGTTTGAGAAAACTACAAGAGGGAGAGTTTGATGCAGTAGTTGTTGCAGCAGCAGGTGTTCGGAGGCTAGGTTTTGAATCACAGGTAACAGCATATTTGTCAGTTGATCAAAGTCTTCCAGCCATGGGCCAGGGTGTTCTTGGTATTGAGTGTCGTAAGGGTGATGCGATTGTACAGGAGCATATTGCACCTTTAAACCACCCTCCTAGTGCGCTTGCTGTTACCGCAGAACGGGCATTTGTTGATAGGCTAGAAGGAGGTTGCCAAGTTCCTATTGGCGCCTATGCAGTCGTGACTGATACATCTATACGTCTGGAGGGGCTTGTTGCAACCATTGATGGTACACGCGTGATTCGTAGTGAAATTACAGGTCTGATTAAAGATGCGGGCGGTTTAGGTGTTACTCTTGCCGAAGAACTTCTGAGTAAAGGTGCAGGAGAGATTCTTACGGAGGTCTATAATAACTAGCGTTGTTTCAGAAAAGGGAACTTCATTGGCGTTAGCTGGTGGACGGGTATACCTTGTTGGAGCTGGCCCAGGTGATCCTAAACTTCTTACTCTTCGAGGAAAAGAATGTCTAGAAGAGGCTGATGTTGTTATTTATGACTATCTTGCAAACCCTGCGCTTTTAAGGCATGCAACGAAAGAGTTTGTAGAGTTAATTTATGTTGGACGCCGTGGACGTGGACATTATTTAAAGCAGGCAGAAATTAATTCTCTTCTGATCGAGAAAGCTCAGAAAGGGAAAACTGTTCTCCGGCTGAAAGGTGGGGATCCTTTTGTATTTGGGCGTGGTGGCGAAGAAGCAGAAGTTGTCGCCAATGCAGGGATTCCGTTTGAGGTTGTTCCAGGAATTAGTTCGGCAATTGCGTGTCCAGCGTATGCTGGAATTCCAATTACTCATAGAACTATGGCATCTTCTGCCTCAATTGTTACTGGCCATGAAGATCTAACTAAACAGGACTTGGGTGTTACCTGGAAGGTATTTGCACAAGAATCTGGTACTCTTGTTATTTTAATGGGAGTTCGTAATCTTCCTACAATTGTCCAGGCATTGCTTAATGAGGGTAAGTCATCAACTACACCTGTCGCACTGATCCGATGGGGCACACGATCCTCTCAATGCACTATTACTGGAACTCTTGAAGATATTGTACAGAAAAGTATGGATGTCCAGATTGATCCACCGTCAGTGATTGTTGTCGGAGATGTTGTGACGCTTCGCGATAAGTTAAACTGGTATGAACGCCGCCCGTTGTTTGGTAAAAAAGTTATGATAACTAGGGCACTTTCACAGGCAAGTGAGTGTAGCGATCTTCTATATAAGTATGGGGCTGAGACGATTGAGTGTCCAACGATTGAAATGATTCCCCCGCTTGACATCTCTGAGCTTCATCGTGCGATTGATGAAATTGAAGACTATGATTGGATTATATTTACAAGTGTTAATGGGGTAGCCTATTTTATGAGGCATTTGCATGACCGTAATAAAGACCTACGTATACTGCATCGTCTAAGTTTGTGTTGTATTGGGCCGCGTACAGCTGAAGAGCTTAGAAGGCATGGCTTAATACCAGATATCATTCCAGAAACTTTTCAAGCTGAAGGCATTATAGATGCCTTAAAGCCCATTGGTCTTAAGGGCAAGCAAGTTCTAATCCCCCGTGCTGAGGTTGCACGGGAGATACTGCCAGACATTTTACGTAGTCTTGGTGCGGTTGTAGTAGTCCCACCAGTATATCGTACAATCCAGCCTGAACATGATGTAGCATGGGCTAAAGAGATGTTGCGTATGAGGGATATTGCGGTTATTACTTTTACAAGCTCTTCAACAGTTCGTAATTTTGTTGATCTTTTTGGCGGACGAGATTTAGTACACGAGCTTCTATTAAATACACCTATTGCGAGTATTGGTCCTATTACTTCCAGTACAGTAAAAGAGTTTGGCCTTGTCCCAACTATTACTCCTATTGAAAGTACTATTCCTGCTCTTGTGGATTCAATTGTAGACTACTTTCAGCTTGGAAAGTGATGACTTATGCCTTTTCCTCGTGACAGACTGCGTCGCCTTCGTGAGACAGAGGCACTACGGGGCCTTGTCAGAGAGACCCACTTGGCATCTCATAGATTTATAGCGCCTATTTTTGTAGTGGAAGGGACGAATTTACGCCAAGAAATTCCTTCTATGCCGGAGCAGTACAGACTCTCAATTGACCAGCTTATGATAGAGGCATCGGAGATCTTTTCATTGGGAATTCCTGCAGTTCTTCTTTTCGGAGTTCCTGATCAAAAAGATGAGGAGGGGAGTGCTGCATGGGATCCAAATGGTTTAATTCCAAATGCCATTAAAAAGCTTAAGCAGAAACTTCCAGGTCTCCTTGTGATTACTGACGTCTGTATTGATGAATATACTTCACATGGTCATTGTGGCGTGGTACGAGATGGCCGCATTCTTAATGATGAGACCCTTCCATTGTTGCAAAAGATGGCTCTGGTGCATGCTAAAGCTGGAGCTGACATGGTTGCACCATCGGACATGATGGATGGAAGAGTAGATGCTGTTCGAACAGCCTTGGATGCTAATGGTTTTACTGATATTCCGATCATGGCTTATGCTGCCAAATACGCCTCATCGTTCTACGCACCTTTTCGTGATGCAACTCAGGCAGGACCAGTATTTGGGGATCGTCAGTCCTATCAAATGGATTCCGCCAATACTCGTGAAGCGATTCGAGAAATTGAAACCGATATCGGAGAAGGGGCGGATATTGTGATGGTAAAGCCAGCATTACCGTATCTTGATA
The DNA here is from genome assembly GCA_964463965.1 of uncultured Nitrospiraceae bacterium. Lineage (GTDB taxonomy): Bacteria > Nitrospirota > Nitrospiria > Nitrospirales > UBA2166 > UBA2166. The sequence goes on from CAYXED010000008.1 coordinate 14,601, forward strand.
TTATATGCCGTACTCGACAATCTTTTAACTTACCACTTGCGGCATATCAGGTCAGTGGTGAGTACAGTATGATTAAAGCTGCAGCTTCGCAAGGCTGGCTAGATGAAAAACGTGCAATGTTAGAATCATTGCTTGCCATACAAAGAGCGGGAGCTGACCTGATTATCACCTACTTCGCAAAAGCCGCGGCTAAGTATCTAAACGATGCCGACTCGTAGTACTTTATACTATCTGCTAGCTACCATTTAATCCTTTTATAGCGAATGAAGATAACCAAGGATCTCGAGCAGCTCTCCCAAAGGGATGCTAGGGTTCTCACCATAGGAAATTTTGATGGAGTACATCTTGGGCATCAGGCTCTGCTTAAAGACGTTGTTATGCGTGCTCAAGCTTTAGGTGGTGAGTCCGTGGTGCTTACCTTTCAGCCTCATCCTTTAGCTATTCTTGCACCACATCTTGATGTGCAATGTTTGACAACTCAAGATGAGAAAAATGCCTTATTTGAACAGGCAGGTATACAACATGTTATTTGCCTTCAGTTTTCATTAGAGCTTGCCGAGCTATCTGCAGAAGCCTTTGTGAGTGAAGTGCTTCTCGGTCGCATAGGGCTTTGTGAGTTATTTATCGGTAATAGTTTTAGGTTCGGTAAAAACCGCACTGGAACTATTGAAAGCCTGTTGAATTTTGGGCCAAAAATGCAATTTCTTGTCACACCCATTTTACCTATAGAGATTGAAGGGAAGGTTGTGAGCTCTTCGGCAATTCGAGAATATGTGAAGGAGGGGAGACTCTCAGAGGCATCACGTTTCTTAGGTCGTCCATATGTACTTGATGGTATTGTACGGAAAGGCGAGGGAAATGGAGCGGCTTTAGGATACCCTACAGCAAATCTCTCCCTGCCTACTGGACGAGTAATTCCGCCAAATGGTGTGTATGCAACGATAGTTACGCTGGATAATGTCGCTTACCCGTCGATAAGTTATATTGGTCATCGGCCAGTTTTTGAGGGACAGGAACGATTACTTGAAGTACACATTTTTGATTTTACTGATAATCTCTATGGAAAATTCTTACAAGTAAGTTTTGTAGAGTTTATTCGAAAGGATATGATGTTCTCTAGCAAAATAGATCTTGCAAGACAAATTGAGGATGATGTAAATCATGTTCATCTTGCGCTCAAGACCTAGATTAGGATTACTTTCTATTAGATGATGCTGACACCTTATACTAACCTCCCCGCAGAGGATGCTATTACACGTGTTTATGAGACTATTACGAGATATCGGCTTTTTGTCTCTGGAGATCGTGTCATTATTGGGGCTTCGGGTGGTCCAGACTCAACATGTCTTATAGCAATATTATGTGCTTTGAGTAAGCCTCTAGGGATAATGTTACATCTTGCCCATTTTAATTATGCTACGCGGGGAGATGAATCAGAGCTAGACGAGCAATTTGTCTGTAGGATTGCCGAAGAATTTTCTCTTGGTATATCGATTGAACGTGCAGAGCCTACTACGCTTGCTACGGTAGGAACAGGATCATTTCAGTCGAGGGCGAGAATGGCTCGGTATCGTTTTTTTGATCGTGTTGCAAGTGAACAAAGTGCATCAAAGATAGCTACTGGACACACAACTGATGATCAAGCTGAGACCATTCTTATGTGGATTGTTCGAGGTACAGGGCTTTCAGGTCTTGGAGGAATTCCCATCCAGCGCTCTCATCATATTGTACGCCCACTGATTGAACTCACTAGAACTGATGTCTTGAATTATTTGGGTAAACAGAACATTGCATTCCGAACTGACTCTACAAACGATACGCGCTCATATCTTCGAAATAGAGTGCGTTTAGATTTGCTACCATTGTTGAGAAGGTTTAATCCTAAAATCGAACGTTCTATTGCGCACCTTGCATCCATTGTCACTGAAGATGAAAAGGTTCTTGGTGATATTACAGCCACGGTTTTTAAGGAGCTCCTTGTACATAAAAAAAATGGCGTGAATAACGAAAACTGTCACATTAATAGACAGAAGTTTTTGCAACTTCCATTAGCTTTGCAGAGACGATGTATTCGTAAAGCGGCTAGGCAAGTTAAGGGGCATGTGCGTGGTATGACATTTCTTCACATTGAACAGATCATTGATTTTATACTGAAATCTGCTGGACGTTTATCTGTTCTTGAGTGTGCTGGACTAAAGGTGCATTCTCATGATTGCAATGAGATTGTTGTGGCTAATATTGCTGTGAAAGCTGAAGCTTCTACCTGGGAGCCACAAGAGTTCTTTGTCCCCGGTGAGATTGAGTTGCAATCTATTGGATGTAGGATCAAGGCATGGAGACAACCCTCTTCTTTGATAACTGATTCTATAACTCCCTCTATGAAATTTACTTCACGTGATCCGATGGTAGCTTTTTTCGATGAAGACACTTTTGTATTGCCTCTTACTATTAGGCCATGGCAAGCAGGCGATGTTTTCTGTCCTATGGGTATGGGAGGAAAGAGAAAAAAACTGCAGGATTATTTTGTTGATATGAAGGTGCCTCAGTATTTACGAACTCAGATTCCGCTAATTGTTGCGCCGGAAGGTATTCTTTGGATTCCTGGGTATAGGCAGGATGAGCGATTTCAAGCTCGTTCAACGACTAATCGACCCTGTATTATGCAATTAATGCGCTAGAAAATTGAGTAATTTGTATGTTGTCCATTCTGAAAACATAACCTTCTCTGGAGGAATGATTACGGTTGGAAAATGGGATATTAGCAATTACTCAAGGCCCATTGTCAGAAAATTCACATGTGTGCTACCATCAGGCAATCTTTTTGAAGTCAGATGGTTTGCCACTTCCCTCGTTAAGTCCCGTGAAAAACTTAGAATTGAGGGCTATCTGTTTTGGCAAAGAAATATGTAGCTTGGAGGAATAGATGAATTCTCGGAGCAAGAATCTTGTTTTTTGGGTCGTGATCGGGTTGTTCATGATCTTGCTCTTCAGCCTGCTTAATGCACCTCAACGTGTGCCAGTTCAGGAAGTTGCGTTTAGTGACTTTATTTCAAAACTGGAACAGGGAGAAGTACGCGAAGTTACTATAACCAATCAGAAGATTGCAGGTGTATTCAAGGAGGGGAACGAGTTTACAACTTACGCGGTAGATTATCCTGATCTTGTGCCACTGCTCCGTGAACATGGGGTTCGTGTAGAAGCTAAGCCGGATGATGACCATCCTTGGTATATCACTTTCTTGGTAACTTGGGGGCCTTTTATTCTTTTTCTTGGGTTATGGTTTTTTCTCATGCGGCAAATGCAAATTGGGGGAAACAAGGCCCTCTCTTTTGGGAAGAGTCGTGCACGTCAGCTTACTGAGGATCGTAAAAAGGTCACATTTGCAGATGTTGCAGGAATTGAAGAAGCAAAGAACGAGGTTCTTGAAATAGTTGATTTCCTCATGGATCCAGAAAAGTTCCAAAAGCTTGGAGGCCGAATCCCTAAGGGGGTTCTCATTATGGGCCCTCCAGGAACTGGAAAAACGCTTCTTGCAAAGGCCATTGCAGGCGAGGCTGGTGTGCCATTTTTCAACATCAGTGGCTCTGACTTTGTTGAGATGTTTGTAGGAGTTGGAGCTTCTCGTGTACGGGACCTTTTTGAACAAGGAAAGAAAAATTCACCTTGCATCATTTTTATTGATGAAATTGATGCTGTTGGGCGTTTGCGTGGGGCGGGTCTTGGTGGTGGACATGATGAGCGGGAACAGACTTTAAATCAACTTCTAGTTGAAATGGATGGTTTTGGAACTACGGATGGAGTTATTCTCATTGCCGCGACGAATAGACCAGATGTTTTAGATCCAGCCTTGCTTCGTCCTGGGCGTTTTGATCGTAGAGTTGTGGTAAGCCGGCCTGACTTGAAAGGCCGCTTAGAAATTTTGAAAGTGCATGCTAAAAATGTTCCTGTCGACGAAAATGTTGAAATGGATACCATAGCGAGGGGAACTCCAGGGTTTTCGGGTGCTGATCTTGAAAATTTGATTAATGAGGCAGCTCTTCTTGCTGCGCGGCAAAATAAAACTACAGTGGGCTTAAAAGACTTTGATCATGCGAAAGATAAAGTTTTGATGGGAGCCGAACGTAAGAGTATGGTGATTAGCGAGGAAGAGAAAAGAATTACTGCTTATCACGAGGCAGGCCACACCCTAATGGCAAAACTAATTCCTGGAACAGACCCTGTACATAAGGTAACCATTATTCCCCGAGGCCAGGCGCTTGGACTTACCATGCAACTTCCTCTCGAAGAAAGATATAGTCACTCAAAGCAGTTCCTCTACAATAATCTTGCAATCCTTCTTGGAGGGCGTGTTGCGGAGGAACTTGTTCTTAATGATATAACAACTGGCGCTGGCAATGACATTGAACGTGCGACAGAACTTGCTCGAAAGATGGTATGTGAGTGGGGAATGAGTGAGACTCTTGGACCGTTAACTTTTGGGAAGAAAGAGGAAGAGATCTTTCTTGGACGGGAGATTTCAACTCACCGTGATTATAGTGAGGAAGTTGCTATGACCATTGATAAGGAGGTCAAGAGTTTAATCATACAGAGTTATGAGAGAACTCGGCGAACTCTGAAAGAAAATATGGCGGCTCTCATTGCACTTGCGCAAGCACTTCTTGAAAAAGAAGCTCTTGACGCTCATGAAATCGACCAGATCCTTAAAGAGTCGATTCCACAGTGGGCCCCAAATTAAAGGGGGTTTTTCCCCTGGGGTTTATTTTAAACTTAAATCATATTGCCCAGTTTATTTTTTCTGGGTAAATCTTATGTGCTTTCAACCTTCCCTTCCATCCTGATCGCTATATTTTTGGTTGTACCTGCTATGCGTGTTCGCAATAGGGAAATCTGTTTTGAAAATAAAGTTTTGGTAATGGGAATTTTGAATGTTACCCCTGACTCGTTCTCTGATGGAGGAAAATTTTTTGACGTTAATGCTGCAGTTGAACGTGCATTACAGATGGAGGAAGAGGGCGCCGATATTATCGATATAGGAGGAGAGTCAACAAAACCTGGTGCTGTTCCCACATCAGAGATTGATGAGGTTAGGCGTGTTCTTCCCGTCATTCAGAAAGTGGTAAAGCATACCTCGCTTCCTCTTTCAATTGATACTTCAAAGGCTGAAATTGCACGTTGTGCGCTTGATGCTGGAGTGAGTATAGTCAATGATGTTACTGCACTCAGGGGTGATTCAAAAATGGCGGCTGTTGTAGCTGAGTTTTCTGCTGGACTTGTTCTTATGCATATGCAAGGGGCACCTCAGAATATGCAAGAAGGGCCAACCTATACATCGGTTGTTAGGGAGATACATGAATTTTTTCAGAGGCAACTTTGTGTTGCACAGCAAGCAGGGATTAATGCTGAACAAATTATACTTGATCCTGGGATAGGGTTTGGTAAATCACTGGCGCATAATCTTATATTACTGCAGCAGCTTTCAGCCTTTAAAGACTTAGGACGGCCACTGCTTATCGGGCCATCGAGAAAATCATTTATTGGCGAGGTTCTTCAATGTGAAATTCATCAGAGAATCATGGGTACCGCTGCCGCGGTATCAATAGGAATTATGCATGGTGCAACTATGGTAAGGGTCCATGATGTTGCCGAAATGGTACAAGTTGTTCGTGTTCTGCAGGCTGTTTGTGATGCAAATGAAGAGATAAACTAAAAGATAAAACTTTAAATTTACCTGTAACTTGTTTTTATCAGATTGAGGGTTTATGGAAAAATTATTTGGAACTGATGGCATTCGTGGTTTAGCCAATAGTGAGCCGATGACACCTGAGACTGTTGTTAAGATTGGGCGAGCGGCTGCGTATCTTCTCAAAAAAAAATCGGGGAAAAATAAAATTGTTATTGGAAAGGATACAAGGCTATCAGGTTATATGCTTGAATCTGCATTAACTTCAGGAATATGTTCCATGGGTGTTGATGTTGTACTTGTAGGACCGATGCCTACTCCTGCTATTGCGTTTCTTACTAAGGATCTTGAAGCTGATGCAGGAATTATTATCTCAGCCTCACATAATTCTTTTGAAGATAATGGGATAAAGTTTTTTTCAAAAAATGGAGTGAAGCTTCCTGATGATCTTGAAATGAAAATGGAACATCTTGTTTTATCTGGAGAATTAGATGCAATCAGGCCGATTGGAAATGAGGTGGGAAAGGCCTTTCGAATAGGTGATGCAGAGGAACGCTATATTAACTATGCCAGGAAATCTATTCCTGATGATCTTGATTTTAATGATTTGAGAATTGTACTTGATAGTGCTCATGGTGCTGCATACAAGACTACTCGACATCTTCTTCAAAAGCTTGGTGCATCTGTTTTTGTTATTGCCAATGATCCAGATGGGTCTAATATTAATGCTGGTGTTGGGGCGTTGTATCCTCAGAAAATGTGTGAAGCTGTAAAGGCGAATAAGGCTCATATTGGTATTGCTCATGATGGTGATGCTGATCGTGTTATGTTTTCCTCTGAAAGAGGAGAGCTTGTTGATGGAGACAAAATCCTTGGTATGCTTGCTCTAGATCTTTTTCATAGAGGAAAACTTCGTGGAGATACTGTTGTTTTTACTGTAATGAGTAACCTAGGGATCATTCAGGCTATGAATAACGTTGGAATTAAGGTTATTCGCGCACCGGTAGGAGACAGGCATGTTTTAGAAACAATGCTTGAGGGAGGTTATGTTTTTGGTGGGGAGCCTTCTGGGCATGTAATTTTTCTAGAGCATAATACAACTGGAGATGGTTTGATTACCGCGTTACAAGTTTTGAGCATGCTAAAAAAATCTGGTATGCCTTTTTCAGAGCTTTCAAATATTGTAAGCCTATACCCGCAGGTGTTAATCAATGTTGAAGTCAGAGAAAAGCCTCCTATAGATGAGGTTACAGAACTTATAAAAGCTATTAAAGATGCTGAGCAGAAGTTGATTGGTGTGGGACGAGTATTAGTGAGGTATTCAGGTACTGAGTCTATATTAAGGGTTATGGTTGAAGGAAAAGAACAGTCTTTGGTTAATGCTCTTGCAAATGATATTGCTGTTATTGCAAAAAGGATTCTAGGTTTTAGTAAAAAACCTTAGGAGACTTGCTGAAAGGGCATGGTGAGCCGCCCCGGGATCGAACCGGGGACACCCTCCTTAAAAGGGAGGTGCTCTGCCGACTGAGCTAGCGGCCCACCAGCATATAATGGGTTCTAGCATGTTCAAAATCATAGTGTCAATGTAAGTTTTTTCTTTGAAGTTACTTGAAACAGTATTTTATTGTTTTAGTTTTATGCAATTATGATTTTGATGTGTTGTAGTTGTATACATCACCATGAAAAACTTTTATATAGATGAGTGACTGCAGATCATTGTGTTCCATATTTTGTACGGAGAGGCGAGATTGTACATGAAGAATATCATGATGGCGTATTACAATGGCTAAGCTTATTACGACTAAGCGTCGTGAAAATAAGGCTGATGCACGAAAAACTTACATTCAGACCTTTATCATGGTTCCTTCAGTTCTTTTGGGGATGGTATCATTGATTGTAGGTTATGGTGGAATTATCTTTACCTTCATGGCAGATAAACTTACAGGAACAACCTTACTTGATAGTACTGGATTATTGTTCTTTGGGGCCCTATTAGGATGGGGGCATGCACGTTATCAACATAGACTATTTTTGCTGTACCCAGAGTACTATGCGAGCCATTTTCAGCTTCTTACCAAGGGAGGACGCAAAAAGCGACGAAAAAAGGAGCCAGGCCAAAATCTAACTCAGCATCCAAAGCCTCAACCACTTTTACACTACGGAGTTTATCTCGCTGGAGCGGGGGCTCTTGTAGCATCAATTATATTCCCGATTGCAACAAGCCGCCTGAATGTTTATGCTGCAATATTCTTGCCCTTTGCAGGCTATTTTAATGGGAAGTTTCTAGTATGGCGACGGCGCCTTAAGAAGATGTAATAATGAATTTTGGAGAGATATTTTTATGAACATTTTTAAAACAATTTTTCTTGTTGTTTTTTGTATGGGAGTTTTTGTAATAGGACAAGGTACTGAAGCCTTTACCAATGACTACAAAAAAGTTATTGACACAATTTTTGTTAAAGATTCCCTTAAGTATCCTTTTGGGATTTTTATGGACCAAGAGGGAAAACTGCTTATTTCGCACGATGGACGTGCAATTAGTCGTATTGGAAAGAATGGAGAAGCGCATATAGTTGCAGGAGGAGACCGAAAAGGATTTGCTGGAGATGGGGAACTTGCATCACAGGCCTTGTTCTTGGGTCCAGGGAGAGCTGCCTTTGATAAGGAAGGTAATCTTTTTGTTCCGGATATAGGTAATCACAGAATTCGAAAAATTCATTATCCATCAGGCGATATTACTACGGTTGTCGGGCACGGACCTGTTGGTAGAAATGAAGGTAGTTTTGGGGGAGATGGTGGGCCGGGATATAAGGCATTTCTTAATCGACCTACCAGCATTGCGTTTGATGTTTCTGGTGCAATGTATATTGCGGATGCTGGAAATTTTCGTATACGTAAAGTTTTACCCAACGCAGAAGGAGTGATTGAGGGATCGAAAGAAGAAACTATTGAAACTGTAGCAGGAATTGGGAAACGTGGTTTTACCAGAGACAAAAAGTTAGCTGTCTCAGCGCGTATTTCTGCTGCTGTTGATGTTGCAGTTGATTCTGCTGGACATTTGTTTATTGCGGATGCTAGCAATAATCGTATTCGGCGTATTGATAAGGATACCGGTATCATTACTACTGTTGTTGGTAGTGGCCCGTATGGAGAAGTTGCAGGCTATTTTGGGCATGATATTGCTGCTAGGCGTGCGCGTCTGAGTTCTCCTGAGGGCATTGCGTTTGACCATCTTGGCAATCTATATATTGCAGATACTCTCAACCATCGTATTCGTGTGGTTTCTCCAGGTAAAGACAAGATTATTACCGGGGAAACTGATGAATTGATCACTACAGTGGTAGGTTCAAGTCGAGCTCAGAGATGTGGGCCAACTTGTATGCCGAGTAGTGGGGGGTTTTCTGGTGATGGTGGTGAACCTTCAGAGGCAAAAATTAATCGACCACAGGACGTTATTATTGACTCTGATGGGCACTTAGTTATTGTTGATGGTTTAAATCATAGAGTGCGGCGGGTAACGGTAGGTAGCTTGTCGGTTATTACGCCTATTTAAATTTAGAATCAAGCCTGTCATTGGTTCTCAGCTTTTAAGACTTTCATCTACTTTTACTTTGATCCCTTATTTTCGATCTTCTTGATTCGGCGATCAATATCTCTAATATGTTGTCGCATTTCTGGAAGGCGCTGAAGAATTTGAGTGATACGAAGCCAAAGAGTGTGTGAGGTGGCTGGAGTTCCTGACACTACTTGTTTTGCCGGAACGTTTTGGGCAACGCCTGTTTGGGCCGTGATAACAGCATTTTCCCCAATAGTTATGTGATCAGATACTCCAGCTTGCCCTGCCAAAATTGTGTTTTTCCCCAGTGTGCTACTCCCAGCAATACCTGCTTGGGCGACAATTAGACTACTTTCCCCAATTTTAACGTTATGGGCAATTTGAACAAGGTTATCAATCTTAGTTCCTTTGCAAATTACTGTTTTTCCGATGGTTGCACGGTCAATTGTAACATTGGCGCCAATTTCCACGTCATCTTCGATGACGACGTTCCCAATGTGATGAATTTTTTCATGTTGTCCGGCATTTTTAATATATCCAAATCCATCGCTCCCTATTACTGTTCCACTATGAATTGTGACTCGTTTTCCAATCTGACTTTTTTCTCTAACAGTTACATTGGGGTATAGTAGGCAGTCGTCACCAATTATTGATTTTTCCCCAATAAAGACACCAGGGAAAATGGTCACTCGATCACCAATTTGCACATAGTCCTCGATTGTCACAAAAGGCCCAATAGTGCCGTTTTGCCCAATCTTGACCTGTTTGCCATGATATATGTTTTCGGTGTTTCCTGATGGAGGGGAGGGGGGGGTATAGTAAAACTTTTTGATTATACTTGAGGCCGTAAGTAATGGTTTTGAAACGATAATTTGCGAACATTGTATTTTGGGGTTACTCTCAGAAACTATAATTGCAGAAGCTAGCGTTTTTGTGGCCATTTCAAGGTATTTTTTGTCGCTCAGAAAGGTAATATCTCCAGCGGCAGCATCGGTAATGCTGGAGATACCATGAATCAAAATATCGGGGTTGCCCACAATTTCTCCATCAACAAACTTTGCGATGGTTTTTAGTTCAATAGGTGTTTCTCTCATTGCTTACCCTCGATTTTGGCTGTAATGGGATAGAAAGTATTGTGGTCGCTCTAGTTCATCTTTCTGGTTGACGCTAATTATCACTGGCGTATTCGTAGTATAAGAAATATACCAATTCCAAAAAATACTATATTTGCCATCCATCCTGCCAACATTGGAGGTAGAAGGTTGCCCTTTCCAATCCCAAGCGAGAACGTATGAATAATCCAGTAATGGAAACCAATTAGTAAGGTTAAGCCTATGCTGCGGGCAAAGTGTTTTCGGCGAATTCCAATATCCATAAGGATTATGGAGGCACCAATAATTGCCATAATTAGTGAGGCAAAGGGAAATGCGTAACGTCCATAATATTCTACAGAGTATTTTGCAGTTGGATAGCCATTTTTCTTTAGTCCAATTATGTAGTTTCTAAGTTCTTTCAGGGTGAGATTATTAGGGTCTACTGTTAGGCGTGCTTGCAGTTCAAGAGGACTTTCTTTGAAGTCAAATGGTTCTCTATCAAAAGATAGGCTCTGAGTGCTTCCATCGTTGAAAAAACGGCTCTTAACTCCTGATATTAAGGCCCAATGGTTGTCTTCATATCGGAGTTCTTTGGCAACAATTGTCTCTTCTAAAACAAAGTCTTGGCTTAACCTATAGAGGCTAACCCCGAAGAGGGTGGACCGCGTTAGGTCGATAAGTTGTATGTTCATAAATGTGTTTGAGGAAACTTTTAACCAGACTCGGTTTTTGGTAAAACGTGCTTTCTGGCCTTGTTGCTCGAGTACAGTGGTCCGAATATTTTGTGCCCGTTCTTTCATGGTTGGAATTAAGGAACGGTCGGCAGCAAGTAAAAATATGCTAATCAGTAGTGCAAATAAAAGAAAGGATGCTGTAATGCGTTCTAGGCGGATACCTGCAGCCCGCATGGCTGTAATTTCATTGTCATAAGCTAATGCACCAAGGACAATCAGTGTTGAAAGCAGAATTGAGAGAGGTGTTACTTGGTAGAGTATGCCGGGGATTTTAAATATTAAATAACTTATAATATCAATAAGTTGAGTGCTTTCATTTAGATATTTACGTATCTGTTCAACAAAGTCGATGGTCACGTAGATTGAAAGTAATGCGAGAGTTGAGGTAGCTAATATTTTAAGGTATTTCTTTACTAAATATAGGTCGAGACGCCCAATCATTTGATAGCACACGTGGGTTTAGTTGGCCTTAGCTTGTGGAGATTCAAAGATAATCCACCGGAAAAGCATTATCGATAGGAGTACAAATATGGCATTGGGGAGCCATGCTGCAATCCATGGTGTGACTATGCGTGTTGAAACTAAAAAGTCTCCAAAGATATTTAGGAGATAGTAAAAGAGAATGCCAGCCACTCCAATGCCAATTCCACCAATTCTACCTGCTGTTCCGGCGCGGATACCTAAGGGGACACCTATAAAACCAAAAATAAGGCAAGCTGCAGGTATTGCCCATGTCCTGTGATATTCCTCAAGTTTTTTGAGTGCAGCAACATCAGTCCAGTTTGACTGCTCTAGGGTTTGATAGATACTTTCTAGAGAGGGGATATTCGAAGTTGATGTGGAAGCGTCAGCATCTAGCTTAAGTTGCATGTCGTAGGTTTGAAAAGTGACATGCTGTTTTTCTTTAGGCGTAGATGGTGGTATTTGGATGCTGCCGTCTGTCAGGCGAAGACCTATCTGTCCAGTTGCTGGATCGTTGAGGAAGTTCCAGTCTTGTGCAACAAACACTTTGGGTTCAGGAGTAGTTCTCGCATCCGCAATGAGTATGCCTTGCCGTCCTGGCAGTGTTGTAGTAGTAGGGGGTATATAAATCATTAGTCCATCAATAGGACTATTAAAAACCCCTTCATTAAGCGGGAGAGTCAATTGCTCCTTAATTACTTTGAGAGCCAAGGCTTTTAGAGAAATGCCGCTCCATGGTTGTGCCCATAGAGAAAGAGAAAATGCTATTACGTAGATGGAGACAGAAAATAGAAGAACAGGGATGAGTAAGCGAGGTAATCCAACTCCACTTGCTTGTATGGCTATGAGTTCATGGTCAGAGGTTAGGCGACTAAAGGCACAAGTTGATGCGAGTAGTGTAGCTATTGGAAGGGTGAGGAGCATGAATGAGGGCAGTATATATAGTATTAATTTTACTACTACAGAGAAGGAAACTCCCTGAGCTACTAATAGTTCTGTGACGCGCGTCATCTCTCGTGTCATTAGAACGAATAGCAATCCTCCAATTGCAAAAGAAAAAGGAATACATAGTTGGGAAAAAATATATCTATCAAGAGTTAGTTTAAGCATGGATGTTCCACGTGTGTGCTCAGTCAAGATGCCTTTTATTATGGATACTACAATATCATTAGAATGAGTAAAGCGGGTGCATGGAGATTTTTTTTCTAAAAAATACTTTGTTTTGGGTAAAAATCACCAAAAATATGAATAAATGTCAAAAAGTGTATGCTTTCACACGGAGAATCGTAAATTTTTTAATTGTTTGCTTGACCACAAAGAATAATTAGGCTATGTTGTAGCCGTTTTATAAGTAGTTTACGTATGGGCAGATATTTTGGCTTTAGTCTTTAATGATAGCATGCGCCGTAGGAGGATTGCTCCTTCTACGGTTTTCTCTGTCCTGCACCCAATACGTGCTTAGAGAGATGCCCTCTAAGGCTTCGTTATCTGGCATCGAAAGGAGGCAGTTGTGAGTACTGGAACAGTCAAATGGTTTAATGAAAAGAAGGGGTTTGGATTTATAAAACTTGAAGATGGTGGTGATGTATTTGTTCACTATTCGGCTCTCCAAGGGGAAGGTTTTAAGACCCTAAAAGAGGGGGAAGAAGTTGAGTTTGAGATAATTCAAGGTGCAAAGGGGCCACAGGCCTCAAACGTTATTAAATCTCAGCAGTAAATCGCGGCGACTTTGTGGTGTGTGGCGTGTTTTAGCCGCACACCGCAACCTTCCTGGCATTTTCTTGTTACTTCTTCCTCACGCATCGTAGTTGTTCGAATTGGTCCTTCCTTATTTTTCTGTCAAAGGGTTTCTGAGAATAATTGTCTCATCTTCGTGTGAGCCTGTTGAAACAATATCGACTTTGCATCCAGCTAGATCTTGGATTCTTCGGATGTAGTCTTGTGCCTGTTTAGGTAATGCCTCGTACTTAGTAATCCCACTTGTTGGGGTTTTCCAGCCTTCCATTGTCTCGTATACTGGGTCGCAAGCGTCAAAGAAAGACTCATTTTCCGGTATGGTCGTATAATCCTTTCCAAGGTGACTATAACGTGTACAAATTTTGATTTCTTCTTCTCCATCAAGCACGTCGAGCTTTGTTACTGCAAGAGACGATAGGCCATTGACGCGAACAGCATATTTCACTGCGATTGCATCATACCAACCACATCTTCGCGGACGACCAGTTGTTGAACCAAACTCTTGTCCACGAGTTTTGAGCCTTTCGCCTGCAGCCCCGTTGAGCTCCGTTGGAAATGGGCCACTGCCAACACGTGTGGTATAGGCTTTTGTGACGCCGATAACTCCGTCAATGCGAGTGGGTCCTACCCCTGTCCCTGTACACGCACCACCTGCTGTTGAGCTTGATGATGTGACAAATGGATATGTCCCATGATCAACATCAAGATGAGTGCCTTGGGCTCCTTCAAAAAGAACAATTTGAGAGTTATCAATAGCATCATTAATGACGGAGGAAACATCAATAATATGGGGTTTTAATTCTTGTCCGTATGAGCAGTAGGTTTCAAAAATGCTGTCAAAACTTATGGCTTCTTTGCCATGACGGTTTATTTCAGCAATATTAGCCTTAAGTTTTGTTCGAAACAACTTTGGTTCAATAAGATCTCCCATACGAATACCTATACGTGCCATTTTGTCGGAATATGAAGGCCCAATTCCTCGACCTGTTGTATTAATTCGACGTGAACCTTTCATCATTTCATCGGCTTGTTCTATTGTCCGGTGATAGGGAAGGATTAAGTGAGCGCGATGGCTAATTAGAAAGTTTTTTCGAACAGCAATTTCTTGAGATTCTAAGAGCTGCATTTCCTCAATTAGAGCGGCAGGATCAATGACCATGCCATTGCCAAGGATGCAAGTTTTTCCAGGATGAAGAATACCGGAGGGGATCATATGAAAAGTGTACTGTGCACGGTTATCAATTACCGTGTGACCGGCATTTGCTCCACCCTGATAACGAACAATAAGATCAGCATCTTTTGCCAAGAGGTGGACAATTTTACCCTTGCCTTCATCTCCCCACTGGGTGCCTACAACAATGATATTAGACATCTTTCTCCTACTCAAAAGGTGGGGATAGGCCACACAAAAAAGCCCTGACCACAATGATCAGAGCATCCTGAGACGTATGCTAAAAGGTCCACTTTTGATTGTCAAGGATTACTGTCATCTTGATCCCTGGTAGGCAAGGGTGTAAGGTGATTCTATGGGTTTTTCAGGATGATAAGGCATGGAAATAGGGACTTATTAAGGGTTTACTTGATCAGATCGTTAATTGTTGGGGTGGTGTGTGTTGCCGTAGCTAGCCATGCTTTGTCTGCTATAGGAGCCTCACTTTCAAAACTGTCGTCAAATGAGACTTCTATTGAAATCATTGATAGTGCTGAAAATGGAGATATTGTTGATTTTATTCCAATCTTTCAGTCTGGAAAGATGAAGTATTTTTCAGCCGGAGTTGGTAAATTGGAGAGAGAGCTAACCTATCCATCTTTTCCTCTTAAGATTGTTTTTAGTGAGGTGGGTGGGGCCTACTTATCATTAATTGCAGTTACGGTATGGGCAGAAGATGGTACCCATGTGGGACAAATTCCTGGTTCACATGTAAAGGGTCCGTGGGTGTTCATTGATTTGCCAAGTGGAAAATATCGTATCAAGGCAATCAAGGGTGTTACAGAAAAAGTCCACGATAGTATAACCCTGACAGCAAATAAACAACGAACTCTCTCTTTTGTATGGCCATAATGCACTGGGAGTGTCGTGCGGTATTATGGCACCGATGCCGACTCTCGGTTTCTTGAAGATAAGAGAAGTGTTGCGGGCAGTAAGAGGCTTGGCACTTGTTCCCCACGTAGCTCCTTTGCCAGTATCAAGTGAACTTCTGTAGTAAAGTTCCCAGTAGGTTCAAGGCCGTAGAATTTCTGGAGCTTTTGAATGCCGTGTGTCACACGAGTTCTTTCTTGTCCTATGTCCTTCGGATCAACAAAGCGTGCCTGTTCAAGAAACTTTAAAATAGTTTGGTGTAATTGCGCGCTGTCATCGTTTTGCTGGTTGGGGGGGAGTGAGAGGAATGGACGCCATAAAATAGTAGTGTCCCCCAAAATGTGTTTGGGAAGTTGGTTTCTCGGTATTTGTTGTACGCCGTAGAGTGGATCTAAAATTATTGCGGCATTGACGTTTAGGGAAAATAGTACAGCTGTGGTTATTGTAGATTTTTCTTTGGCACGCCATGTAATTAATGCAGGATAATCGAGGCGATCAAGTAATGACATATTAAATGATGATAAATTAATGGTCATTTCACTAAAATCTTTTAGAAGTATTGGAGTACGTGTTTGATTTAAAAAGTTCCATTGATTTAGTAATGTTAATCTTGCAGCTTGAGCCGTTTTTGATTTTTCTGTAGTACGTATAAAACCTACCGGACCTAATCCTGAGGGTTTCAATTGAGTGCTTTGGGCATTATTGGTAGTTGTTAGACTTGAAGATGTTTCTGGTTTAATTGTCCACCCTAGCCAAATACCAAAGCCCACTAAGGTAATTAAGATTGTAATAATTACGTATTGAGTATTTTGTGGAGGCCATTCAATAGGGTTGTTTTTCTTCAACATTTTCTGCGTTAAGTCAATAAATATTGGCTATGTTTGTTGGTTATAGAGAATCTGCGCCAATGCTTTCGAAGTAGGGTATCTGTATGGTTTTGGGCGTGTTGTTTTGGTCATTAGGGATGTGTGGAAAATAAATCGCTGTTTGGTATGATGTAAACGAAAAGGTAATATAAAGCATTGGTTTTTGTAGGTTTTGAAGCAAAACTAGCATTTGGAGATAATTTGGCACAGCGTATCTGGACTGTCAATATTTGTGATTCATTCTCATGTATCTTCTAATGACTAATATTTGCATGGTTGCTTGATGATTGTTTTAAGTACTTTTGGGGCAGTGATTTGATAAAAGTAGGCCTAACAGGGGGCATCGCTAGTGGTAAAAGCGTGGTGGCTCGTCTATTGGTAGATTGTGGAGCACACCTTATTGATGCAGATGTACTTGCCAAGGACGCCTTGAGTTATGGATCGGTAACTTGGGATAAGGTTATTCTTAATTTTGGTGAAACCATTTTAAATTCCCATGGCGAGATAGATCGAAAGAAATTAGGAAAAATTGTATTTAAAGACTCAAAGAAGAGAGAGCAACTCAATTCAATCGTTCATCCATGGGTATATAGTGAGTATCAACGTATTGCAGATTCTGTTTCAAGAGACCATTCCTCTGGGATGCTAGTTTTTGATCTTCCTCTTCTATTTGAAAATAAACGGGAGGATTTATTTAAACATATTATCGTGGCTTATGTTGACAAACAGACCCAACTAAAACGGGTTATGAGTCGAGATGGGTTAAAACGTTCGGAAGCATTGGATCGTATTAATGCTCAGCTTCCGCTCTCACAAAAACGGCGTAATGCAGATTATGTATTGGACACACGTGTACCTCCTGGAGTATTGAGAAAAGAAGTTCGTGCAATATACAAGTCATTAACCTGCATTGTTTAAAGCAGGTTGTATACAATATAGAGTTGGAGGAATTAAGAATGCATAAAGTTGTTATTATTGGATCGGGTCCAGCTGGACTAACTGCTGCTTTGTATTGTGCTAGGGCCAATCTCTCTCCATTGCTTGTTGAAGGTCTCCAAGCTGGAGGTCAGCTCACTCTTACAACAGATGTTGAAAACTACCCTGGATTTCCAGAAGGCATTATGGGTCCAAAGCTTATGAAAGATATGAGGGAGCAGGCAGCACGTTTTGGGACGGAGTTTTTTTCTGGGGATGTTACTAATGTGGATCTGAAAAACTATCCATTAAAAATTACTATTGCAGATAAACCTGTTATTGAGACGGAGTCTTTAATAATAGCCACTGGAGCTACTGCTCTTATGCTTAATATTGACTCAGAGCAAAGATATCTCGGAAATGGAGTTTCAACTTGTGCAACATGTGATGGTGCCTTCTTCAAAGGAAAACATCTTGTGGTTGTTGGAGGAGGAGATTCTGCAATGGAGGAGGGAACGTTTTTAACAAAATTTGCTTCTACCGTCACAGTTGTGCATCGACGAGATACTCTGCGGGCATCAAAGATTATGCAGGAACGAGCCTTTAAAAACCCACAGGTAAAATTTATTTGGGATTCAGCGGTGGAAGAAATATATGGTGATGGTATTGTTCAAGGTATAAAATTGCGTAATCTTAAAACTAATACTGTTTTAGAGCATCCTTGTGATGGAGTATTTATTGCGATCGGGCATACTCCAAATACTTCACTTTTTATTAATCAGCTTGAAATGGATGAACAGGGCTACCTTCTAACGCATGATGGGACGAAGACTAATATTTCTGGAGTATTTGCTGCTGGAGATGTCCAGGATCATGTATATCGTCAGGCCGTGACTGCTGCAGGCTCTGGATGCATGGCTGCAATTGATGTTGAACGTTTTCTGGAGCAAAAGGCCAATTAACACCAAATGTGGTGTGTCGTCGCCCACTATCATGAATTAGCTTTAAAAGGACGTAATCGATCGGTTCTTGTCCGTCAGCTCGTCAATAATATTCGACGGGCAACTAATGATCTGGAGGTCGTTAGTGTTGACTCGCTCCCTGGGCGAATTCTTTTAAGATTGCCAGAAGGAGTTGATTTACAATCTATATGGATAGTGCTTCAGGCCAGGATGGCCTCAGTTTTTGGTATTGCCAACTTTTCTCTCTCTTTATCTGCCCCTATAGAGCCAACAGGAGACCTTGAGGCTTTGAAAAGTGCTCTTGGAGAGGCTATATGCTCACAAAAGTTTAAATCATTTCGTGTTACTACAAAACGGGCGGATAAACGTTTTCCAAAAACCTCTATGGACGTTAGTCGAGAGGTTGGAGGATATATTAAAAAAATTACTGAAGCTACCGTAGATCTTACGAGTCCTGACCTGACAATATATTTGGAGCTGTTAATTGAATCTGCGTATGCAGCCTTCACTAAAATTGCTGGACCGGGTGGATTGACTGTTGGGATGAGCGGGAAGACTGTGTGTCTTCTTTCAGGCGGTATAGATTCTCCAGTTGCAGCCTACCGTATGATGAAACGTGGGTGCCGGCAGGTTTTTGTTCATTTTCATAGTCATCCATTTGTTAGTCGTGCTTCTCAAGAGAAAGCAGAGGATCTTGTCAGTACTCTTACAAAATATCAAAATCAATCTACGCTTTATCTTGTGCCATTTGGTGAAATCCAAAGAAAGAT
This sequence comes from uncultured Nitrospiraceae bacterium, assembly GCA_964463965.1. Classification (GTDB taxonomy): domain Bacteria; phylum Nitrospirota; class Nitrospiria; order Nitrospirales; family UBA2166; genus UBA2166. The sequence goes on from CAYXED010000008.1 coordinate 33,457, forward strand.
TATTTTGAGTGTTCCTGCGCCGCTTCGAATCATTTTTTATCGACGGTATATGATTAGGATTGCTGAGCAGATTGGACGTCGACACCGAGCATGGGCATTAGTAACAGGAGATAGTCTTGGACAGGTTGCTTCACAAGTTCCAGACAATCTCACCGTAATTGAGGATGCGGCTGAATTGCCTCTTCTTAGGCCTCTGATCTCAATGGATAAAATTGAAATTATTGAGCAGGCGCGGTCTATCCAAACTTATGAAACTTCAATTATCCCAGATCAAGATTGCTGTACGTTATTTATGCCTGCACACCCTAAAATTCGACCTACTATTGATGAGATACGCCTTCTTGAAAAAGGTCTTGATACTGAATTACTTATCCAAGAAGGCCTTCAAGGCGCAAGAAAACAAGTCTTCAAATTTCCTTAGAATAGTTCCGTTTTAAATCCCTTGTGGATGAGGTGACGTTGAGAAATTTGATCCGATGTAGTGTGTTACTATGAGGAAGATGCGTCGATTGGCATAAAGTTTTTGATATTTGCTGCGCGCGCTTATTAGGAATAACCCACTTTTATGACGTTTACTGCTCGTATTAAGCGTAAAGCTCATGCGCTTGGTTTTGATCAAGTAGGAGTGAGTCAGGTTGATGCGGCTATAGAACAAAATCAAAACGAAAAGCTTCGTGAGTGGCTGAGGCGGGGTTTTCACGGAGATATGCACTGGATGGAGAAAACTTGTGATAAGCGAGGGAATATTCAAAAAGTATTTTCTGGTGTGAGGTCAGTGGTATCTGTAGCAATGAATTACTATACGGAGTATCTTCCTGATGAAAGAAAAGGTAAGGGACGGATTGCTCGATATGCTTGGGGTGATGATTATCACGATCTTATAAATAGTCGCTTACGGACACTTTCGACTTGGATTGATGCTGAAGCATCAAAAGAAGGTTTGAATTGTCATTGTTTAGCATATGTAGATACGGGGCCAATTCTTGAAAAAGCATGGGCGCAGCGTTCGGGAATAGGGTGGATTGGAAAACACTCAAACTTGGTTTCTTCAGAGTATGGGTCTTGGTTGCTTTTGGGAGAAGTGTTAGTTAGTGCTGATTTAGAGCCAGATGCGCCGGCTCTTGATCAGTGTGGATCGTGTCGGTTGTGCATTGAGGTTTGCCCTACTGATGCAATACCAGAGCCCTATGTGCTTGATGCAACTAAATGCATAGCTTATTTAACTATTGAACATCGTGGTTCAATTCCATCCATGTTTCATTCTGACATTGGAAACCGGATATTTGGATGTGATGATTGTTTGGATATTTGCCCGTATAACGAATATGTCACTTCAACGAAGGAGTTAGCTTTTACGCCTAGGTCTTATGCGTTAAGTCCTGATCTTGAGGAGCTTGGAGACCAAACAGAATTAGAGTTTCAAGAGGTATTTAGAAGAAGTCCTTTGAAAAGGGCAAAGTATGATGGGTTGCAACGCAACATAAAAATTTCAAAAAATAATAGTAAGTGAGCTTTATGGAAGGTATCCTTCAGGTCTCTGAGATTTATAAAAGTATTCAAGGAGAGTCAACTTATGCTGGCCTTCCCTGTGTTTTTGTTAGGCTGACTGGTTGTTCGCTGCGATGCTCATGGTGTGATACGACCCATGCTTTTCATGGAGGGTCTGCCATGACAATCCAGCAAATTTCCCAGAATATAAGTACCTATAATACGTCTTTAATCGAAATTACCGGAGGAGAACCTCTTGACCAGCCTGAAGCAATTCCACTCGTTAAGTTTTTATGTGATCAGGGGTATGATGTTCTTGTTGAGACAAGTGGGGCAATTGACATTACACCATTGGACTCTAAAGCACATATTATTTTAGATCTGAAATGTCCCGGAAGTCATATGACCAGTCGAATGGAATGGAATAATCTAATGCATCTTAAGCCAAAGGATCAGGTGAAGTTTGTAATTTTAAATCGTTTTGACTATGAATGGGCACTGTCGATAATAAGTAAATATGCTTTAAATGATTTGTGCGAAATTTTATTTGCACCTGTTTTTGGAGAATTAGATCCAAAGGTTTTATGTGAGTGGGTATTGGGAGATAGCTTGCAAGTACGAGTACAGTTGCAACTTCATAAGTTTATCTGGGATTCCAATGCTCATGGTGTTTAAAAACTCTATCTGTTAGAGGATATTGTATTTACATAGCTAATATGTGCACATAGGAGGATATTTAAGTGGCAACTAATATTAAGATCAAAGCTGGCTTTATTGAAGAACAATCAACAGAGGCAGTGGTTCTTATGCGTTATCAGGATGATACCAAGCTTGAAGAAAGCCTTTTCAGGCTTAATCAGAAAATAAATGGTCGCTTGCGGTTGTATATGAGAAGTGGAGAATTTGAAGGGAAGCAGAATCAAGTTTCCATCTTACATATGACTGGGGAAGTAAAACCAAGACGTATTATTTTTGTTGGTCTTGGAAAGAGACCTTCCATGTCCTTAGACTTGCTACGACAGGCAATGGGAACTGTTAGTAAATCGATTCGATCTCTTGGACTTACATCATTTACGATAATGATTTCTGACAGGTCTGTCGCGTCGGCAACGCTTGAAGAAACAAGTCAGGCAGTAATCGAGGGGTGTCTTCTCGGACTCTATCAGTTTTTATATTATCGGCGGAAAGATCCTACAAAGATTCACACTATGCGGAATATCACCCTCCTAGTAGAGGATGTAAAAAAACTTCCTATGGTTCGCATAGGCGCTGGGCGCGGAGAAGTTATTTCTGATGCTGTAAATTCTGTGCGTGATCTTTGTAATCATCCTTCTAACGTTGTCACGCCTACAACGTTAGCTGCAGAAGCTAGGGAAATTTCAAAGTTAAAAGGTGTGAGATGCACTGTTTTAGATAAGGTGAAGGCAAAGAAACTTGGAATGGGTGCATATCTTGGTGTAGCAAAAGGCAGCCATGAAGCGCCTCAATTTATAGTGCTTGAGTATTTTGCTTCCACAAAACGATCTAAACCTATAGTCCTAGTTGGAAAGGCAGTAACATTTGACACCGGAGGTATTTCTTTAAAGCCTGCTGACAATATGGAGCGGATGAAAGCTGATATGACTGGAGGTGCCATAGTCCTTCAATCCATACGCGCAGCTGCACGCCTTAAACTTCCAATTAATTTGGTTGCCATTGTTCCTGCTACGGAAAATATGCCAGGTGGTCAAGCAACTAAGCCAGGGGATATTCTGACAAGTTTGTCAGGAAAAACAATTGAAGTCCTTAATACAGATGCAGAAGGCCGTCTAATTTTAGCGGATGGACTTGCCTATGCGTCTCGCTATAAGCCTGCTGTGGTCATTGATGTTGCGACACTCACAGGAGCTGTTTTTGTAGCATTGGGAAAACACGCTATTGGTTTGCTGGGAAATGACGATAGGCTTATTGAAAGAGTCAAAAAACTTGGCGATCGTGTTGGAGAGCGGGTTTGGCAGCTTCCCCTCTGGGATGAGTATAAGGAACAAGTTAAAAGTGATGTTGCAGATGTTCGTAATATTGGTGGTCGAGGGGGAGGAACAATTACTGCTGCTGCTTTCTTAAGTCACTTTGTAGGAGATTACCCATGGGTGCATCTTGATATTGCAGGAACAGATTGGGGGGAAGCTCCTCGAGCGTATATTCCTAAAGGGCCTACGGCAATTGGTGCACGTTTAGTTATTGAATTAATTCGTGACTTAGCGTTAAAAAAAATTTGAAATTTACGATTGTGGCTTGTCCATTCTAATGTTTAAGTTTTTGTGCTGATACTCATTGTGAGTTCTTTGTGTTCTGATGACTTTACGAGAAAAAATTGGGCAGTTGTTCATTCTTGGGTTTCAAGGAACCTCTGTTTCAAAGGAGTTTTCCCATCTCCTTGCATTCTATAAACCAGCTGGGGTGATACTTTTTTCACGTAACCTTGATAATCCTTTTCAAGCTGCAACTCTTGCAAACGAACTTCAATCATATGCTTCTCAGGTTCCGCTATGGATATCGATTGATCATGAAGGGGGTAGTGTTTTTCGACTTCCAAATGGACTTACTCCTTTACCGAGTAGTGGGGAGCTTGGACGAAGAAACTCAGCAGAACTTGTTTCATCCGTGGCTACTATTGGAGCACGAGAGCTTAATGCAATTGGGGTAAATCTTAACTATGCCCCTGTGCTTGATTTAAATACAAATCCCAGTAACCCTATCATTGGTGAGAGAAGTTTTGGTGTTGATCTCGATATTGTCGTTCGTTTTTGTCGTGAAACCATTACAGCTTATGAGAAAAATAGAATTTTGGCATGTGGGAAGCATTTTCCTGGACATGGGGATACTAATACAGATTCTCATTTACAGCTTCCTGTGATACTACACTCTGTTAAACAGCTTCATGCACGTGAATTGCAGCCATTTGTTCAGCTTATTGGACAAAACCTTTCGGCAATGATGACTGCACATGTGAAGTATAGTTTCTTAGACCCTGTTTATCCAGCGAGTCTGTCGTACCCAATTCAAACTGAGCTTCTTCGTAACCAACTCCAATTTAAAGGGTTAATTTTTAGTGATGATCTTGAAATGGCTGGAGTCACTAATCATGTTAATCTTTTAGATGCAGTGCTACTTGCAGTAGAAGCGGGGACAGACCATCTTCTCATTTGTCACACTGAAACTCAGCAAATAGGAGCTATGGAAAAACTTTATAAGGCTGTTGTTGATCAACATATTGCTGAATCTCGGATCGATGAATCACTTGACCGTATCATGCGATATAAAGAAAAATATCTCATGCCCTATACTCCAGTTGATCCTCATAAGGTAAATGATTGTGTTGGGCTATCTTCACATCGACAGATTGTTGAAACTGTAACTAAAACTTCGTGATTTCAATGTTACTCCCACGTGATACACCTCAAGCTAGTGGTTTTGATAAGTCTTCTCGACGAGAGATACTAGCGTGGTGTTTTTTTGATTTTGCAAACTCCTCTTTTGCAATTCTAATTCTTACGCTTGGGTATAGTGTTTATTTTGTTAAAGTTGTTGCAAGCACATCAAACTACAATCCGGAGCAGCTCTGGAGTTGGGGTTATGCCTGTTCGATGTTTTTTGTTGCCTTGTCTGGGCCGCTTCTTGGAGCAGTGACTGATGTTACTGCTACAAAAAAACTCTGGCTTGGGTGGTGTACCGCTCTTTGCATTGTCAGTACTGCCAGTCTTTTTTTTGTTCTCCCTGGGGATATCTGGTTTGGACTCATTGTCTTTGCTTTAGCTAATATTGGATTTGATCTTGGCTTTATGCTCTACAGCGCATTCCTCGTCGAGATTTCAAGCCGGTCAAATATGGGTAGAATTTCTGGCTATGGATGGAGCTTTGGATATCTTGGAGGGCTCATTTCCCTATTATTAGCTTATCCATTACTTGTTGGAGGATTTGATGAAGGGAATCGACTCAATTATCGGCTAAGCTTTGTATTAACTGCAGTATTTTTTTTCATAGCAAGTATTCCAACTTTTTTATATTTGCGTGAACGTGCTGTTCCTCGTGTGCTCCAAAGAGACCAATCTCTTTTGACTCTTGGATTTAAGCAACTTAAGCAAACATATACTGAAATTAGGCGTTTCAAGGAACTCCTGAAATATTTGGGTGCTTACCTTATTTACACAGATGGTATAAATACGGTAATTCTTTTCGCAGGAATTTTTGCTACTCAAGTCCTTGGTTTTACCCCTGCAGACTTGATTGTTTATTTCCTGTGTGTACAGGTTTCTGCAGGTATTGGTGCGTATATTTCTGGAAGTCTTGTTGATCATTTTGGCCCACGAAAAATTATTCTATTTACACTTGTCGTATGGATTGGAATATCTATTTCAGCATATTTTGTTAACACTGCGGAGCAATTTTATTTTTTGGGTATGGTGGCGGGTATGGCTTTAGGATCGAACCAATCTGCAAGTCGAGCGCTAATTGGATATTTTACGCCAAAAGAAAAAATTGGGGAATTTTTTGGATTTTTTGCTGTTAGTGGAAAAGTTGCAGCAATCATTGGACCTTTAATATATGGTCAGATTACTGCTTTTGCTGGTAATCAGCGACCAGCAGCCCTTTCCATGGCGATTTTTTTTCTAATTGGAATGCTAGTATTGTTTCAAATAAGTGAGCGTGATGGAATAAAAGCTGCACATCCTACTACCTAAAATATCTGAATACTGTGAAACAAAAGATCAATATCGATTTGAAGAAATTACATCAATTAGGGAAGAGTTTTTCCAGGAAGAAATTTCCGCCTATTGCGAGACAATGGTGGCTTGCAATGCTTCTGAGTGTTTTTGTCACAGGATTGGGGCAATTATACAATGGGCAGTTAAAAAGAGGGATTATATTTTTTAGTGTGCTTTGGATACTTTACCTGATTTCACTCGCAGTTTTCCTCAATGATACACTCTCTTCACTTCCTACTATTTTTGTTCCATTTTTCACAATTTTTGTTGTCAGGGTTTATTCAATTATTGATGCGGGACTTGTATCAAGAAAAAGTTTAAGGGCGTTTTCTCCAAAACGATATAACCAATGGTGGGTTTACCTCAGTATCATTGTAATAGTTTTTTTTCTGGAAAGTTCTGCTAGTAATTGGGTGAATGGAAATATTGTACAAGCATATAATATTTCATCAGTTGCTATGGAGAAAACCTTAATCCAAGGTGACCGCATTTTGGTTAATAACCTTATTTACTCTTTTGATATTCCCCAACCCTGGTCTTTCTTTCTTACCTCACGACGACCAGAGCGAGGAGATGTGGTTGTTTTACGCTACCCAAAAAACAAAACTACTGAACTGATTAGTCGTGTTATAGGAGAACCAGGCGATATCATTGAACTGAGAGATAAGGCGCTATATGTCAATAATGTCTTGATGAGCGAGGAGTATGTTCAGCATATTGACTCTCATGTCTTTCCTCCTGGGCAAGTTCCACGAGATACTTTTGGCCCGGTGACTGTCCCTCAGAGCTTCTATTTTGTTTTGGGTGACAACCGGGACAACAGTTCTGATAGTAGGTTTTGGGGGTTTGTTTTAGGCAAAGAGATTACGGGTAAGGGTATTTGTATATATTGGGCTTCACCTGAAAATTCGACAGCAACTAGCCGGTTGTTGCAAAGATTGTTTCGAGTAGGAGGAATTTTATAACTAATTTTGCATGAATTTATTAATGGCGCTATACTCCGCTTTCTTTTGCTAGCTTCCTCGTAGGAGATATATATGAAATCGCCTATCACTCGAAAAGGCTATGCCACTTTACAGGCAGATTTAGATCGATTAATTAAAGAAGAGAGGCCTAGTGTTATTAAGGCTATTGCGGAAGCGCGGGCCCATGGGGATCTTTCAGAAAATGCTGAGTATGAGGCTGCAAAAGATAAGCAGAGTTTTGTTGAAGGAAAAATTCAGATGTTGCAGGCAAAACTGGGGGAACTTGAAATTATTGATCCTACAAAAGGCCCTAAAGATAAGATTGTTTTTGGAGCAACGGTCGCACTTCAAGATGTTGATACTGAAGAAAAACGGCGTTACACACTAGTTGGGCAAGAGGAAAGTGACCTCAAGCAAGGGAAGATTTCTGTGCAATCTCCGGTAGGACGTGCTTTAATTGGACATCGTGTTGGAGAAGAAGTTGTAATAACTACACCAGCAAAAACTGTGACATATGAAGTTCTAAATATCAACTTTGATGAAGCTTAAATTCTACTAATTCTACTATTCTGATGGGGCATGCTCCATCCTCACCCATAATACCCTACTGACTGATTTTGGGGAAAACGACTTTTTTGTTGCTTCAATTAAGGGAGTGATTCTTAGTATCAACTCCGATGTCACAATTGTTGATATCACAAAAGATTCTATTCTTGTGCAAGAGTGAAAAATTGATCCTATACAAGCTCACGAGAATATTGCTTCTATTCGGGGTGCAATTTTAATGGCAGAAAACTACTCTCTTTCAGTAAGTGAATTTAAGCGACGGGTTTTAGAGGGTGTTGCTCGAGCAGTACGTGAAGGGGTTGGAGTTTACTACTCCACAACTGAGGATGAATTTGCGGCAAGAGAATATGCAGGAGACTCTTCTCTTTGTATCAAAAATGATCCTGCCAAACAACGTCACTTGCAAGCTACTGCCTTACGGAGGCAGTTATTGACAAAGGGGTATGTTGACTTTATGACGTCTGGACTGCACAAATTGAGTAAAGATCTTCTTCGGCTGAGGGAAGAAAATATTGAGAGTCCGCAAATACGAGCTAAGGCTAGGCAACTAGATGCCCTGACTATTCGTATACGAAAGGTTTTTGGTGAAGTTCAAGAAGAACATGGCGAGAAAAATAATTACTTAATAAGTTTAGGTTTCACAAATCAGGAGAAAAACAATAAATCTTCTAGAGTAACGCGCCAGATAATGGAAGAACCTGTAACCGAACTCGTAATTAATCTACTTGGAAGTACTTCAGATGTTATAGGGTTTGTGCAGCGTGTTATCAGTGTTCTTCCTGATGGAGCCCTTACCGAAGAAATTCTATTTACTGCCCTTGATAGTGTAACTACTGACCATGACCCTCCTGAGGTTGTGGATGAAATCCGGTGTGCTTTACAAGTGGTATATGAGGGTTTTACTCAAGCTCCTGAGAGTGATTCTTTTAAATCCCCTTGAGGTATATCTATATGCGGATTTGCCTCTTTGTTGCTTTTCCTGTGGTACTAACTTATACTTCGGAAAAGTTGTTCTTTTGATTTAGTCAGAGAGGGAGATTAAGATGTTTGGGAGTTTAGGATTTACGGAACTTATACTAATTCTTTTTATTGTTCTGGTGATATTTGGTGCCGGAAAACTCCCTCAGTTGGGTGAAGGGGTAGGCAAGGCCATTAAGGGATTTAAGCGATCCGTGCATGACGAACAAGCAATTGATGTCAACGCCGATTCATCAGCTAGTGATGACAAGGTGGAGACACCATCTGATACGGCAGCCTCTCAGCAAGAGACTACCACGACTACTTCGTCAAATACTTGATTTTCTACCACTTGACCTGGCATTTTTAGTGCATAGGTCAACTACTCGGTTTCAATCCACTATTTCAGTTTGATAGGGTAGTTGTTTGCGTGATACTAGCGCTACCTGTATTTCATTTCTTATACTTCTGTGAGTATTTGTTCATGAAGTGTATAACTCAAAACTATAACTGATTTTTAGTGTCATTGATGCTAGTTTTATCAAGCTTGATGAGGAGCAGTTAAGCTAACTTGTAACTTTAGTATAATATTATATGAACAGAATCGTTACAGTTAAATGGATCTATTTAATGGTTCTTATATCTTTTGGCACTCTTGCATGTCAAAAAGAAAAGGAATTGGAGGTTGCGGGTGCACCAAAGGAGTCACCTGTCAAAGTTTCAAGAGTAACCTTACAGGATGTTCAGCATGCAATTACGCTTGTTGGGACGGTTGAGCCACAACGACGTAGTATTGTGGCAAGCGAAATCTCTGGGTTAGTTACAAGTTTTCCGCTGAATGAAGGCGATGCTGTTGAGGTAGGTGAATTATTGGCCAGACTTCGAACTGACACTATAGATATTCGTATGGGCGAAGCTCTTGCTCGGCGTAGAGAGGGTATTGCACGATACCGAAAAGCTAAGTTTAAACTCAATCGCACACAGGCCCTGTTACGTAGCGGTACTGCCTCGCAGCAGGACTTTGAGGATGATGAAGCTGAAGAATTAGCACTTCGTGAGCAATTGTTGCAGTTAAAATCACAGATTTCTGAGTATCAGGATCAGTTGAGAATGTCGAGAGTTCTTGCCCCATTTTCTGGTTTGATCATCAAGGAACATACCGAAGTAGGACAGTGGATTCCGGAGGGTGGGCCAGTTGTTGAAATGCTTGATCTATCACATGTTCAAGTTGAGATACCTCTTCCTGAACGCTATGTTAATGATGTAAAACGTGGTGATCCAGTTGTTGTTAGTTTTGATGCGATACCTTCTCTCAAAACTACAGGTACTATTTTTTCCATTGTTTCTCAAGCCAATCCAGAAACACGCACTTTTCCAGTTCGGATTGATATTCCAAACCCCAAAGGAAAAATTAAAAGTGGGATGTTTGCGCGTATCACTCTTTCTGCAGGCTTACCTTATAAGGCTATCTTGGTTCCTAAGGATGCAGTTGTTCTTCGAGGTGGTAGGGAGTATGTCGTTGTTGTTGACAAATCAGTTGCGACGCAGGTGCCTGTAGAATCGGGGCAACATGTTGATCATCTTCTTGAAGTTACTGGGGCCTTAACCAAGGAAATGAATGTTGTAACTGAGGGAAATGAGAGACTCTTTACTGGTCAGAGAGTAAAAGTTCTGACGGATAGATGACAGAAAGACTGTTTAATGTTTCACTCATGTAATTAGGGCCCCTCCTTCCGATTACCATGAAGCTTGTCAACTTTGCCATTCGTAATCCAGTCAATGTAACCGTCTGGGTCCTTTTTATTGCACTATTTTCTCTTGTAGCTCTTCTTAGGCTTCCGGTTCAACTTGCACCTGATGTTGAAAAGCCAGAAATTACTGTTGAGACTGATTGGTTTGGGGCCAGTCCCCAAGAAATTGAGCGAGAGATTATTGATGAGCAAGAAGAGGAATTGCGTGGAGTTGAAGGCCTTGAAAAAATGTTTAGTGAAAGCTTGGATGGACGTGGCCGTATTAAGCTTCGTTTTCCCGCTGGTACCGATATGGATACAGCATTACTTCGTGTTGATAACAGGCTAAATCAAGTTGAAGAATATCCAGTTGATGTTGATCAGCCAGTTATTACAAGTGCAGATGTCACTGGTGGAGCTATTGGGTGGTTTATTGTTGAGCCCTTGGAAGGGAATCCTGTTGATATTCAGACTATGAGGAATTTTGTCGAGGATGTTGTGAAGCCTCGTTTTGAGCGTGTATCTGGTGTTGCGATATCAAATGTATATGGTGGAAGGGAGCGTGAAGTTCAAGTACTGGTAGATCCTTCGAAGCTTGCTGCTCGTTCAGTTACAGTACTGCAATTGGCACAAGCCCTTGAACGAGAAAACCGAAACTATAGTGGGGGAGATTTTGATGAAGGAAAACGCCGTTATGTTGTAAGAACTGTTGGTGAATATCCAACACCAAGTTCAGTTGAGAGTGTTGTACTTGCACAAGTTAATGGAGCACCTGTCTATGTTCGTGATGTGGCGACTGTAGATGTTGGATATAAAGATCCTCAAACCGTAGTCCGAGAAATGGGCCGGACTGCAATTGCTGTAAATACAATTCGAGAAGTTGGTGCGAATGTGCTTGATACGATGGATGGATTGAAAGCTGCACTTCAGGAGCTCAATAAAGGAGAATTAAGCTCTCGCGGTTTACATGCCTACCAAGTATATGATGAAACGATTTACGTAAATAGTTCCCTGTCTTTGGTAAAGCAAAATCTTGTAATTGGAAGTTTTCTCGCAATTTTTGTCCTATACCTATTTTTACGAACAGGAAGTAGTACATTGGTCGTTGGTGTTGCTATTCCGATTAGTATCATGGGTACTTTTATTATGCTTTGGCTACTTGATCGAAATTTAAATGTAGTCAGCTTGGCGGGCATGACATTTGCTGCTGGTATGTTAGTGGACAATGCTATTGTTGTACTTGAAAATATATATAGACATAGAGAAAGTGGTAAAGATTTAGTCCGCGCGGCTTACGATGGAACTGTTGAGGTATGGGGAGCGGTCTTAGCTAGTACTCTGACAACTATTGCGGTATTTGTTCCCATTGTTTTTGTCGAAGAGCAGGCTGGGCAATTATTTCGTGATATTGCAATTGCAATTAGTGCAGGTGTTGGGTTGAGTTTATTGGTCTCGATTCTTGTTGTCCCATCATTGTCTGCACGTGTTTTAAAAACCGCTGTATTGTCAAATGCTGCGACAGGGAGAGCTCAAACTAAAAACTTACGAAAAGTTTTTGGTGAGGTTCCAATTCTTTTAGCCAGGATAATTTCATGGATTTGCTCTAGTTTTCTTAGGCGGATTTTAGTAATTTTTGCTTTAACAGCTCTTGCTATTAGCACTGTTTGGGGTTTTGCACCCAAAGCAGAGTACCTTCCTGATGGAAATCGGAATTTAGTGATGGGTGTGCTACTTCCACCACCTGGCTACAATACAGATCAGTTTATAGAAATGGGTAAAGCGATAGAAAGTGTACTCAGTCCTCACTGGAATGCTTTACCAGGTACCCCTGAAGAAGAAGCCTTGGACGGACCTAGTATTCTTAATTTCTTTTATGTTGCCCGTGGAAGAACGATATTTCTTGGGGGTAGAACAAATGATCCAGCAGAAGTTAAAGAACTAATTCCCCTTTTCCAAAGGGCAACACGAGACTTGCCAGGTGTGATTTCAATTATCAAACAACGAGGGTTGTTTGAGCGAGGTTTGGCTGGTGGACGAACAATTGAAATTGAAGTTACAGGACCAGATTTAAATGAAATTCTCCGTATTGGAACCAAAATATTTATGCAAGCACGTGATTTAATTCCTGGGGCACAAGTTCGACCGGTTCCAAGCCTTGATCTTGGTAGTCCAGAAGTACAGCTTATCTTGAAGAGAGATCAAGGTGCAGACGTGCAAATGAGTAACCAAGAATTAGGTTTTACGGTTGATGCTTTGGTGGATGGGGCGAGGGCAAGTGATTTTCAATTTGAAGGAGAAGAAATTGATTTAACCGTTCGAGGTGAGGATCGCTATTCTACACGTACACAAGATCTTGCACACCTTCCGCTGTATACGCCTGGAGGAACATTAACAACGCTTGGTGCTATTGCGGACATTGACCTAATTCCAGGACCTGAACAGATTAACCATATTGAACAAAAGCGCTCTATCGTAATTAATGTTGTGCCTCAAGATCAGATGCCTTTAGAAGCAGCAATGAACATTATCACTCAAAATATTATTCAACCTCTTGAAAACACTGGGACTCTAGGACCACTTTATAATCTAACGGTATCGGGAACAGCAGATGACCTTACTTTGACTTATGAGGCTTTAAAGTGGAACTTTCTACTTGCTTTGATTATTACATACTTATTAATGGCAGCACTTTTTGAGAGCTTTCTATATCCTTTTGTTATTTTATTCAGCGTGCCACTTGCAGCTGCGGGTGGAATTATAGGGTTGTTTTTGGTAAGTAATTTGGTTGCTTATCAAGCCTTGGATGTCTTAACAATGTTGGGTTTTATCATTCTGGTTGGGGTTGTCGTTAATAATGCTATTCTCATAGTACATCAAGCCCTAAACCTCATGGATCCGACTCGAGTTGGAACAGCTGTGCATCACAACGAAGATGCATCGGTTTCGCTGTCGTTAGTTGAAGCTGTTAGTGAGTCTGTCCGAATTCGAGTACGCCCAATTTTTATGAGTATGTTAACAACAGTTTTTGGCCTCTTCCCCTTGATACTTGCCACTGGACCAGGTTCTGAACTTTACCGTGGTATTGGTAGTGTAGTGCTGGGTGGTCTTATTGTGTCCACAGTGTTTACATTATTTGTTGTGCCGGCTCTCTTTACACTGCTAATGGATTTAAAGTTAAAAGTTGTAAACTTTAACCGTTTTCAAAGTCAGTAGTAAGCTCATACACGCAGCTTTAGGAATCTATCTAGGAAACTCTTCCTGAATAAACGGGGCTCCGTCGGTGGTGCCGTATCGCATTAGTGTAGCTTGCCATTTAACTCGTTTTCCATGGGCCTTTAGCAGCCCATTAACCAGATATTCTTGCCCAATGTTTTTCCCGTGGGGATAAATAGTTATTTTATAGTCTCGAATAACAGCGTATCCAGAGTGTTTTTTATAACCACGAATAAATTCCATGATTAGTGATTTTCTGGACTTTTCATCAGTAAAAAATGCAGATGGTAGCGCCGAATCATTCAATAGTTTTTCAATCGGGTAGTTGAAGTGTCTTGCAGCACTATTACTGATCATCTCTGGCTTCGTGTTTAGCAAACCTTCGAGTGATATATCTTCTGGATAGGCTACAAAGACATATGGAATAGCACCCCTGATAAAATCATGAGCAGCAATGCGCTGATTTATTTTCATTGATGTTTTAGTAATAATATAAGGTGGAATAAATGGGACTATGTAGAGAAGGATCTCGATTGGTGGCCAAATTTGCATCGCTCTGTGTACTAGCTAGAGCAGTAGGATAATGCATGTGCCCACAGTGATAGTTGCACGAATTGGCTGTGAAACCACCTTTTCTAGGATATTTTCAAGGAGGCTGACAGGTTGTATGGCCATTAAATATAACGTTATCTAGTAGTAATAATGCCTGTTGCGTGTAACAATATTAGTATGACAAGAATAGGGGCAACATATCGAAGAAGATTACGCCATGAGTGATAAATAATGGTGTTGTTTATAGCAAGCTCATCGTGGGTTGATTTTTGAGACATTATCCAAGCAGCAAATATGGCCATCAGTAAACCTCCAAGAGGTAATAATATATTTGCAGTTAACCCTTCAATGGTGTCAAAAAATGTTAGCCCTAAGAATTTTACTTTTGACCAAAGGTTGAAGGATAAAAGACAACCAATCCCAATAATCCACGCGCAAACCCCTGAGGTTAGCGCTGCCATGATGCGACTCATGCGGTAGTTCTCTATTAGCCATGTTACTACTGGTTCAAGGAGTGAGATGGAGGATGTTAGTGCCGCAAACATAAGTAATGTGAAAAAGAGGGTTCCAAAAACTTGCCCAAATGGCATTTGCCCAAAGGCAATTGGAAGAGTTTGAAATACTAATCCAGACCCTCCTGATGGCTCCAAACCATACGTAAACACTATGGGGAAGATCGCGAGTCCAGCGAGTATAGCCACCCCAGTATCTGTCATAGCAATGATGGCAGAGGTTTGCGTAATTGACGCTTGCTGTGGAAGGTAAGATCCATAAATCATGATAGCGCCCATACCAAGGCTAAGACTAAAAAATGCTTGTCCAAGCGCTAAAAATATTCCTGCGGCTGAGATTTTGCTGAAGTCTGGAGTGAAGAGATAGAGGAACCCGTCAGTAAATTTTTCCGTAGACATGGCATATCCAACCAGTATAATCAGGATTACACATAGCGTGGGCATGAGAAGTCGCACTGTACGTTCAAGTCCACCGCTAACGCCTCGTGCTACTACAGTAATTGTTAAGACCATAAAGATACTATGCCAAATAAGAAGGCGTGTGGGGTTTGAAAGTAATTGTGAAAATATATTCTTTGCTTCGTCAGCAGTTGTTTCATTAAAGAGGCCTGTTATGGCGTGTAAAACATATGCGAGTGTCCATCCAGCGACGACACTGTAAAAAGTCAAAACTAAGAACCCCGCTAGGATTCCAATCCATCCAATGCATTGCCACCACGATCCTGCATTTGCTTCTTTTATCAATGTTCGCATTGTGTTCACGGGTGTTTGTTTGCCACGACGGCCGAGTAAAATTTCTGCCATCATGATTGGAATCCCGACCACAAGGACACATGTGACATAAATGAAAAGAAAGGCACCTCCACCATTCTCACCTGTAATATATGGAAACCTCCAGATATTACCCAAGCCAACAGCTGAACCTGTTGCCGCCAGAATAAATGCCCACTTTGAGGACCATTGGCCGTGTATGGATTGCCTAGTTTCAGGGGAGGGTGTATTCATCATTTTTTGTCCTTTAAGAAATATAGGCACTCGCTTGGCCACAGTATTCAATTATTCACAATATAGCAAGAGATATACTTTATAGAAGTATGCCTGAATTGCCCGAAGCAGAATGTGTGGCGAGTTGTTTAAGGGAGCGTGTTTTATCGTCTACGATTCTTTCTATTTGGGTTGGTCGTGTTGACATAATTCGACATGGAAGCCGTTCGTTACACCAGTATATTGGAGCAAAAATTGTGGCAGTTGAGCGTAAGGGAAAGTGTGTCGTGTTTGTGGTTGATTATCCTGGAGGTGCTCGCTACATTGTAGCTGAACTTGGGATGACTGGACTTTTGTTATTTCGCGATACAGTGCAAGTTTTTCCACAACACACTCATCTCATTCTGAAACTCAATGGGTTAGAAAAAGAAGTACGCTATTGGAATGCAAGAAGGTTTGGGCGCATGCACTTTTACGATTCTACTGGAATTGAGCGTTTTCTATCGGCAAGATATGGGCCGGATGCACTTCAAATTTCTTTTGAAGATTTTTCAGCCATTTTTCGTACACGTAAAGGTAGGTTAAAACGGGTACTTATGAACCAAAAAATTATTGCGGGAATAGGGAATATTTATGCAAATGAAATTCTATTTGATGCGCGCTTGCATCCTCATCGAGAGGTCAGCACCTTACGACCGCGTGAATATAAAAATCTTTTTTCTGCGATACGGCGAATACTGAATAATGCAATTGCTCTAGGAGGGTCCTCAATTCAAAACTTTAAACTTCCTGACGGAACTTCTGGTGGGTTTCAAGCGCGCCATGCAGTTTATCACAGGGAAGGACTTGACTGTATTTCTGGCTGTGGGAGTACTATTCAACGTTTTTTTGAGGAACGGAGTTCTTTTGTCTGTGTGAAGTGTCAGCGGTAGTTTTGAGTTTATTGTTTTCGTCTAAAGCACGGTGAGACTTTAAAACTAGATAATCAATGATTGCCTGTTTTTCCAAGTCTGTTGGTATATTTGCTCCGTAGGAAATAGCCATTTTCTCAACAGTTGTTTCCCAAAGCAACCGAGCCTGTTTCTTCGGTAGTTTTGGCTGCATTTGAATGTAGTCTAAATTATGGCAGATACTGCAATAATGTTCTAAAAGTTTCTCTCCTAGCTCTAAGGGTTGCTGTGGGGGGTCTGCTAGAGATTTTAATGGGAAGAAAATATAAAATAGCATTATGAAAAAGCTAACTTTTATGGTGAGTAGTCTTTTTTTGATGGACATATGGGTGGTTTTTGTTTGAATTATTGTCATGGTACTAAATGCTTGGTTGATCAGGTAAAACTCTGGTGGTAGAGTGCCTGCATCTTTTGGTTTAGGCAATGTTTTCTGGAATCGTAGAGGAAATAGGTACTATCAGTCAAAGTGAAACACGCACGGAGGGGGTGCGTCTGGCGGTTCAAGGACAAGTCGTCCACGAAGGACTTCAGGAAGGAGAGAGTGTCGCAGTCAATGGTGTTTGCTTAACTGTTGCGGCTATTGGGAGTAAGCAGTTTTTTGTTGATGTTTCTCCGGAAACCTTAAAAGTAACCACATTAGGGGTGGTCGATAGTGGGTCCATTGTCAATTTGGAGCGTTCGATAACCCTTCAGCAGCGTATTGGAGGCCATTTTGTTAGTGGGCATGTTGATACTATTGGTACTATCGTAGGACTCAATCATCTGGGTAATGCTTATATCTTCAGAGTAGATTTAGATCAGAGTTTCTTAAAATATTTTGTATTGAAAGGATCGGTTGCCATTGATGGTGTAAGCTTAACAGTTAATAAAATAGTGAACGCAGGCTTCGAAGTATCGATCATTCCTCATACTATGGAGAGAACAACTTTTGGCTCAAAGCGTGTTGGTGATTTAGTTAATATTGAAACCGACATGATGGGAAAATACATTGAAAGATTATATGAATCACGCACTACTCAATAGTAGCCGCAATTACTGGTTTTTTCTGGGGCACCTGTAATGAAATGAATTATGGCATATTATTGACGCTAGTAAGGCGGTCGTGCGATAATTGGCTTAACTTTTTAGCAGTACAATAGGGGTGTTTTGCGTTAATTGTCAGGGCACAAGGAGGTAAGGTTACGAGATGAAGCTAAATGGTTCTCAGATCTTTATTGAATCCCTCAAACGGGAAGGCGTTGATGATATTTTTGCACTGCCCGGGGGGGTTGTACTAAAGATTTTTGATGAGCTCCATCAACAAAGTGACATTGAAGTTGTGCTCACTCGCCATGAGCAAGGAGCGGGGCATATGGCTGAAGGTTATGCAAAGGCCACAGGGCGTCCTGGTGTTGCCCTTGTTACCTCTGGGCCGGGGATGACCAACATCGTTACCCCTCTTGCTGACGCCTATATGGACTCTGTGCCCATTGTCGTTTTTACTGGTCAAGTTCCGACTCATTTGATTGGTAATGATGCATTTCAGGAAGCTGACAACCTTGGTATTAGTCGTCCGTGTACCAAGCACAATTTTCTAGTTCGAGATGTGAAGGATCTTGCGAGAACAATTAAAGAGGCGTTTCATATTGCAACAACAGGAAGACCGGGCCCCGTTCTTGTTGATATACCTAAAGATGTATCGATAAATACAACCGAATTTCTATATCCAGAGACGGTGAATTTGCGTGGTTATGATCCCACGCATTTAGAAGACAAAACTCAAGTTACACGTGCTGCTGAGGCTATTTTAAATGCCGAGCGACCAGTGATTTATGTTGGTGGAGGAGCTGTATTTTCTAATGCTGACAAGGAAGTGAAAGCCTTAGCAGAGATTGGAAACATTCCTGTCGATATGACACTCATGGGTCTTGGAGTATTTCCTGGAACCCATCCATTGTCGCTTGGCATGCTGGGAATGCATGGTTCCTATACTTCAAATATGGCAATTCATAATGCTGATCTTGTCATTGCAGTAGGTTCGCGTTTTGATGACAGAGTTACCGGAAAGACATCTGAATTTTGCCCAAAGGCAAAAATCATTCACATAGATATTGATCCCACTTCAATTCGTAAAGTTAGAGACATTGAAGTTCATATACCAATTCTTGGTGATGTAAAAACTGTGCTTACCGAGCTCACACAGGCCTTAAAGGTTACTATTGAAGGGAATAATGGCAATAAGAAGACTCGCCTTGAATCGTGGTGGAATCAGTTGACTGAGTGGACAAATCAACACCCTCTGACGTATGTGCAACCTGAAAATGAAGCGATCAAGCCTCAATACGTAATTGATAGATTATATAGACTAACTACGGAAAGTGATCCTATTGTTTCAACTGATGTTGGGCAGCATCAGATGTGGGCAGCACAGTATTTCAAATTCGAGCATTCCAGGAGGTGGCTAACCTCGGGTGGCTTGGGAACAATGGGTTTTGGTTTTCCTGCGGCAATAGGAGCACAGCAGGCATATCCTGATCGTCTTGTTTTATGTGTATCTGGCGATGGGAGCTTTCAAATGAACCTTCAAGAGCTTGCCACTGCGGTGTTATATAAGCTTCCTGTGAAGGTTGCAATTATAAATAATCGCTATCATGGTATGGTGCGACAATGGCAGGATCTTTTCTATGAGGGAAGATATGCCTCAAGCTATCTTTCTGACCTTCCAGACTATGTGAAGCTTGCCGAGGCCTATGGTGCAGTAGGTTTAAGGGCGACGTCTCCTCTAGATGTGGACGGGGTAATTAAAGAGGCGCTCCGTTCTGATGGGCCTGTAATTATGGATTTTGAGGTTACTCGTTCAGAGAATTGTTACCCAATGATTCCGGCTGGGGGGGCTAACCATGAGATGCTCCTTGAAGATCCACCACATCTTGCTCAGGCTGAAAATTCTCCGGTGGGAGCGCCGGATGATAGTGACTCAGTGTTAATCGCCTGAGTTTTACGTACGGCTCACCATACAGATCAAGAGGTGAAATTGTGAGCGGCGAGAACGTCGAACGGGAACATATTATTTCTCTGCTAGTTGAAAATAGATCTGGTGTGCTTGCGCGTGTTGCTGGATTGTTTAGTGGACGTGGATACAATATTGAAAGTCTAACAGTGGCACCTACTTTGGATGAAACTGTTTCGCAGATGACGATTGTTACTAAAGGCGATGACCGTATTATTGAACAGATTCTTAAACAGCTCAATAAGTTAGTGGATGCAATTTCTGTTGTTGACTTAACGGAGAGTCCGCATATTGATCGCGGAATGGCGATTATCAAAGTGACAACTACATCCGAAAATCGTGCAGAAGTATTTCGTATTGCAGAAATCTTTCGCGCACGTGTAATTGACTCCACAAACACAATGTATACGCTTGAGGTAACGGGCACAGGTCGAAAGATTGAGGCATTAATCTATCAACTGCAAGCTCTTGGAATTCAGGAACTTGTTCGTGCTGGGCGAATTGCAGTTGCGCGTGAACCATATGGAGAGCCTACTGGATAATTTTTATTAAGGGAGTGATTGAATCATGAATGCCTTGTATGACAAAGACACTGACATTAAGAAGTTAAAGGGCAAGACTATTGCTATTCTTGGCTATGGCAGTCAAGGTCATGCACATGCCTTGAATCTCAAGGATAGTGGGATGGACGTAATTGTTGGTATACGACCAGGCGCGTCATGGGATAAGGCAGAAAAGTCAGGTCTTAAGGTAATGTCTCCTTCGGATGCAGTTGCTGCCGCGACTATTGTTATGGTTTTAGTTCCGGATGAAATCCAAGCAAAATTGTATCAAGATGATATTGCACCTAATTTGCAACGTGGTAGTTATCTTGCTTTTGGCCATGGTTTTAATATTCATTTTGGTCAGATTGTCCCTCCCGAGCACATAAATGTTTTTATGGTTGCACCTAAAGCGCCTGGTCATTTGGTCCGTTCTTCCTATGCAAAAGGTGGAGGCGTTCCTATGCTTTTAGCTGTTAACCAGGACCCTACTGGGGATACAGAGGCTATTGGCTTAGCCTACGCATCGGCAATTGGGGGGGGACGTGCTGGAATCCTGAAGACTGATTTTCGTGAGGAGACAGAAACAGATCTTTTTGGGGAACAAGTAGTTCTTTGCGGAGGATTGACTGCACTGATTCAGCAAGCCTTTGAAACTTTGGTTGAAGCAGGATATGCACCTGAAATGGCCTATTTTGAATGTCTTCACGAGGTTAAACTTATTGTTGACCTGATTTATGAAGGTGGTATTTCGAATATGCGCTATTCTGTAAGTACAACTGCAAAGTATGGAGATATCACTCGAGGCCCTAGAATTGTTACAGAAGAAACTCGAGAGGAAATGCGAGATATTTTGGCCGAAATACAGAGTGGAGAATTTGCTCGTGAGTGGATTCTAGAGAATCAAGCAAATCGACCAGTTTATAATGCGCTTCTTAAAAAAGGTGAATTGCATCCAATTGAGGATGTTGGTGCAAAGCTTAGAGGTATGATGCCATGGCTTAAACAAGGAGCCTTGGTTGATCGGACAAAAAACTAGTAGGTTTCTTTAAGTGGGAAACTTTCTCGTTGCATCAGAATCCGTCCCATTTGTTATTCTCCTCGGGGCGTTGACGGCGCTCTTTTGGTTTCTTGATCTTGGAATTTTAAGCGCGGTTTTTGCACTTCTTATGATGTGGGTGCTGTGGTTTTTTCGAAACCCACTACGAAGAATTCCTGATGGAGTGAGTGCTATTGTTTCTCCAGCTGATGGAAAGGTTATGGAAATTGTTGAGGAAAATGAGGTTCCATTTTCTGGAGGTACAGGGACACGAATAAGTATTTTTTTAAGTATTTTTGATGTTCATATTAATCGTATTCCGTTTGCTGGTAAGGTTGTTGAAACAGGGTTTATTTCTGGAAAATATTTGGCTGCAATGAAGCCTATGGCTTCGAAAGAAAACTATAGACATGCCGTACGTATTAGGACTTTCACTGGCAAAGAAATTTTAGTCGTCCAGATCGTAGGGTTTATTGCACGACGTATACGATGTTGGGTCAATGTTGGCGATGATGTTTTACGGGGAGACAGGTTTGGCCTAATTCAGTTTGGATCTCGTGTTGATACATTCCTCCCGTCTGATGTGAGACTTTCGGTTCAGGTGGGTGATTATGTGAAGGGCGGAACTTCTATTCTTGGGGAGTTTAATGAAAGTTAGAGATACTATTTTTCTTGTGCCCAGTCTATTGACAACCTGCAACCTGTTTGCAGGCCTCTATGCAATAATTGCTGTAATGAACGCAAACTATCTCTTCGCCTCAATTGCACTTTTGGTTGCTATGGTTTTTGACGTGTTGGATGGGAAATTTGCTCGTTTAACAAAGACAACAAGTCGTTTTGGGCTTGAATATGATTCTGTAGTTGACGTGGTTTCATTTGGTGTTGCCCCAGGTATTTTGATTTATGCCTGGGCACTTAGTAGCACTGGAGGAATGTTTGGTTCAGCTGTTGTATTTGCCTTTGTTGCATGTGGGGCATTAAGACTTGCTCGATTTAACTCTCAGAGCCAAGGTGCTGGAGGAACTAGCAAGTTTTTTACTGGACTTCCAGTTCCTGCTGCGGCTTCTGTAATCGCGACATTAGTAATTTTTGATCACCATATTCTGAGGCTGGGTCGTGAAGTAAAACCAGTATTGATTTTAACCATTATCCTCCTTCTTGGCTTTCTTATGGTTAGTGTAATCAAATATAGAAGTTTTAAGGATTTTAAATTCAGAAACCTTACCAAAGGAAAGCAGTTCAACTATTTGGTTATGGCTGTTTTGCTGCTGATGCTTGTTGCCGCTACTCCGGAACTAACTCTGTTTTTATTATCTGCAGGCTACGCATTATCTGGGCCTCTTGAGAGGGTTTTTTCTTTGGCACTTAAGAGGCCCTTTGTCTCATCAACGCTTGATGAGACTAGGGAGACTAAAGATTAGTTAGCTGTTATCTAAAAAAATCCTAACTTGAAAGTTTTGCTATGTCTCGACTAATAAAAATTTTTGATACTACCTTGCGAGATGGCGAACAGTCTCCTGGTGCTAGTATGACCGTCGAGCAGAAGCTAATGATGGCAAGGCAATTAGCAAAGCTAAATGTTGATGTTATTGAAGCGGGTTTTGCATTTAGTTCCCAAAGTGATTATGAGGCCTTGCAGCGCATTGCTGAGGAAATTGAGGGCCCAATAATATGTAGCTTAGCTCGTGCAAAGCCAGGTGATATTGATCGTGCATGGGAGGCTATCAAGGAAGCTAAAAAGCCTCGTATTCATACCTTTCTATCCACTTCTGACATTCATCTACAGCACCAATTTAAATTAACACGTGATGAGGCACTGAAGCAGTCTGTGGCAATGGTTCAGCGTGCTAAGTCCTACGTTGATGATGTTGAATTTTCCCCAATGGATGCGACCAGGTCAGATCCTCAATATCTCTATGATGTTTTAACTGCTGTGATTGAGGCAGGTGCAACAACTGTAAATATTCCTGATACTGTTGGCTATACAGCGCCTCAAGAATTTTCTCTGTTAATACGAGGAATTCGAGAGCATGTTCCTGGTATTGGGAATGCTGTAATTTCCGTACATTGTCACAATGACCTTGGACTAGCTGTTGCCAATTCACTTGCCGCAGTTGCGGAAGGCGCAGGGCAAGTAGAATGTACTATCAATGGTATTGGGGAACGAGCAGGTAATGCCTCACTCGAAGAGGTCGTAATGGGCCTTCGGGTTAGAAGTCATTTGTATGATGCTGACACAACTGTTATTACCGAGGAGATTATAAAAACCAGTAAGCTTGCGAGTAAGACAACTGGATTGCCGGTTCAGCCTAATAAGGCTATTGTCGGTGCTAACGCATTTGCTCATACATCTGGAATTCATCAGGATGGCCTTCTTAAAGATGGAACAACGTATGAAATTATACGACCTCAATCTGTTGGATTGGGCGAAAGCAAAATGGTTATGGGAAAGCTTTCAGGGAGACATGCTTTTCGAATTGAGCTTGAGAATATGGGTTATACCTTATCTGATGAGAAGCTCAATGCAGCATTTGAAAGATTTAAACGTCTTGCTGAGCAAAAGAAAGAAATTTTTGAAGAGGATATTGAAGCTATTATTTCAGAGGAAGTGCAAACTGTTCCGATATTTTATACTTTGCTGCAATTAAGTATTGAAACTGGAACTGATGTAACTCCACAAGCAACAATTGAATTAGATATTGAGGGGGAAACTCATAAGCATGTAGCCACTGGTGATGGACCAGTTGATGCCGTATATCGCACTATTGCCGAAATGGTCCAAACGTCCAGTACATTAATGTCATATACTGTTAAAGCTATTACAGGTGGGATGGATGCACAAGGTGAGGTAACAGTTAAAATTCAATCTGATGGGCGTATTGTTACTGGCAATGGAGCTTCAACGGATATTATCATTGCATCCGCGCTAGCCTATTTAAATGCTCTCAATAAAATAAAGTATTGGCAAGGAAAGACGACCGAAGACTTGAAGTCAGTTATTTAATATGTGAGGACGATAATGAATGCCAGAATTGCAATTTTGCCTGGGGATGGTGTTGGGCAGGAGGTTTTACCTGAAGCGGTTAATGTTCTTACCGCAGTAGCAAAGCGCTTTGCGCATACATTTGAATTTATCCCCGCAATTGTGGGGGGAGCTGCAATCGATGAGATGGGAAACCCTTTACCTGATGAGACTTTAGCGGTTGCGAAGAATTGTGATGCCATATTACTTGGGGCGGTTGGAGGACCAAAATGGGAAGCTCTTGACTATAGTGTGAGACCAGAAAGAGCTTTGCTAGGGTTACGAAAAGAGCTTGAAATGTATGGGAACCTTCGGCCCGCTAAACTGTTTCCAATGTTAGCAGATGCTTCAACTATTAAGCTTGATGTGCTTCGGGACTTAGACCTCTTAGTAGTTCGAGAATTAACTGGAGGCATCTATTTTGGAGAACCTCGAGGAGTCACCTCAACTGCTACTGGAAAGAAAGGCGTTAATACTGAAGTTTATACGACAGAAGAAATTGTGCGTATTGCACGTGTCGCTTTTGAAGCTGCAAGAAAAAGAAATCATCATGTCACTTCTGTCGATAAGGCCAATGTTTTAGAGTCTTCTGAGCTCTGGAGGGAGACTGTAATTGATGTTCATAAGGACTATGGGGATATTCGCTTAGATCATCTCTATGTTGACAATTGTGCAATGCAGCTTATACGGGACCCTCGGCAGTTCGATGTAATTGTTACGAGTAATCTTTTCGGAGATATTTTAAGCGATGAGGCTGCAATGCTTACCGGTTCGATTGGGATGCTTCCTTCTGCAAGCCTTGGAGACAAATATGCGATGTATGAACCTGTCCATGGCAGCGCACCAGATATTGCTGGATCAGACATTGCAAACCCTATTGCAATGATTGCTTCTGCTGCAATGATGCTCACTCATTCTTTCAGTCTTGACGCTGAAGCAAAGGCGATTGAAGAGGGAATTTTTACTGCATTAGAGCAGGGGTATAGGACAAAAGATATGCAATCTCCTGATACTATAAGTGTTGGAACAAAGGCTATGGGGCAACACATTGTAGAGGCAATATTAACCTCTTAGCGCCTTAAATTTTTTCTTCTCTTGCAAGCAACTAGGAGCCACGTGAAAAAAAAAGAAAAGTATTCCATTGCTGTTGTAGGAGCTACTGGCGCTGTTGGTAAGGAGATGCTAGCGATTCTTGAGGAGCGAAACTTCCCTGCTTCATCCTTACATCTTTTTTCCTCATCTCGCTCTGCAGGATCTGAAGTAAACTTTAAGAAATCAACTCTTAAAGTATTGTCTTTAAACGAAAAATCATTCTCAGGCATTGATATTGCGTTATTTTCTGCAGGTGCAAATGTCAGTCATGAGTTTGCTCCATTTGCGGTGAAGTCTGGAGCAGTCGTAGTTGACAATAGTTCTGCGTTTCGGATGGATCCCGAGGTTCCTCTCGTTGTTCCTGAAGTAAATCCACATGATTTAGAAAGACATCTTGGAATTATTGCTAATCCAAACTGTTCCACTATTCAAATGGTATGTGCCTTAAAGCCTCTTCATGATATTGCGCACATTCGACGTGTTGTGGTCACAACTTTTCAGTCAGTTTCTGGTACAGGGGCTGATGCGATGACTGAACTTCTTGAGCAGTGCCAGCAATTGCTTGCCTTCCAAGAAGTAAAGCCTACAGTGTACCCCCATCAGATAGCATTTAATGTATTGCCACATATTGATGACTTTCTTCCAGGGGGCTATTCTAAGGAAGAGATGAAGTTGGTAAATGAAACACGTAAAATACTTGGTGATGATTCTATTAAGGTTGCTGCAACTGCTGTTCGTGTGCCTGTCTATGTTGGGCATGCGGAGTCAATTAATATTGAGACTGATATTAAACTCTCTCCAGAGGAAGCCCGCGCTACTCTTGCAGGCTTCCCAGGAATTCAGGTCTTCGATGATCCTGCACGTAAACTCTATCCTATGCCCTTGCATGTTGCAGGAAGTGATAATGTATATGTGGGCAGGATTAGAGAAGATCCATCATGTGATCATGGACTTCATTTATGGGTTGTTGCAGACAATCTTCGGAAGGGGGCTGCATTAAATGCTGTTCAAATTGCAGAACAGCTTATAGAAATTCCTTTGTCGTAGTTGTAATTTTTTTTATTGTGAGCCTTAATCTTTGACAATATGAACCCCCTGAAAACATTTGTTTCATTTTTGTATTTCCCTGTACTTTTTGCACTTTTCGTTATATGCCTTCTCCTAATTCCTTCTACTCAAGTTTCTGCAAGCTTTATTAAGGTTGCCATTTTTGACGATATTTCTGTGGCGGAAGTTTTTTCCCCTAAGGGGATTCTTCTCAAAGAAAAATCTGGAAATCCTTGGAGGCGCTATGCATCTAAAATGACAATTACTATCAGTGCCGATAGTCTTCTAGTTGATGACCGCCGTCTTTTGAATCAACGACTTATCTTAAAAGGAGGTGAGGGGAAGATAAAGATTAATGATAGTTGGTTTGAGGGTACTGTGACACTTTTTCGAAATGATGAAAGTATTCTTGTTGTGAATACTCTCCATCTTGAAGACTATCTTGTTGGTGTTCTTATGGGAGAACTTCCTTCAGCTTGGCCACTTGAAGTTTTAAAGGTGCAAGCGATTGCTTCGAGAACCTATGCCTTATATCAAAAAGGTAAACAACGTTATGAGCATTATGATTTAGTCTCAACGACCCTTGATCAAGTCTATAAGGGAGGGGCTTCTCCAGACGAAACTCTCTTTGAGCAGCATGCACGTGAAAAAATTCGTCAAGCTGTAAATGCAACACGTGGGCAGTTTATGTCTTATAACAATAAACCTATTTTAGCCGCATTTCATTCGACTGCAGCTGGGACAACTGAAGATGCCTTGCATGTTTGGGCAAAAGATATTCCATATTTAACCGGTGTGGCATGCCCATGGGATCATGAGTCAAAATTTTTTAATTGGACGAGAAAAATATCTATTACGACTTTAGAAGACAAACTGAGGTCTTATGGTTACCGTATTGGCACAATTGCTTCGATAACTCCAATGACTAAAACACCTTCTGAGAGAGTAGGATCGCTCAGAATCATTCACTCGCAGGGTGAACATATAATTCGGGGAGAAGAGTTTCGAAAAATGCTTGGGTATACTGCGTTATTGAGTACTCAATTTACAATTGAAAATTTTGGAAGGGATGTTGTCTTTCGAGGGAAAGGTGCCGGACATGGTGTTGGGTTATGTCAGTGGGGAGCTAAAGAGCTTGCTACTGCGGGATTTTCAGCTGATGTTATTTTGAAATATTATTACCCTGGGACTGAAATAAAGCGTATGTAAGGATCTAGAAAAACTTTAATTTTTAGATATTTGGCGACTTGTTTTTTCAGGAACGGCTACTATTGGAGAAAAATCTACCTCTATTCCCGGTGAAACAAGAAAGCCTATTCCATAGGCACTTTTGTCAGGCTCCATCCCAAAATATCTTTTGTAATCTTCTGAAGCCGTTGCATATTCTGTGACCCATTCCCCTATAGGTGCGTGTCCACTTTGTAGTACAAGTTCGTGCGGTCGGAAAAAACCGTCATTTAGCTCTTTTCCTTCAGGGTGGTTGCTGCTCCACAGGTACTTTATTATCTTTGGTATCCCTATGATATCAGTACCAAGTGACACATATAATGCGATAGTTTTTTCTCCCTCACTTGGCATTTTATGAAGGCGCCACTTCCAAGTAATGATTGGATGCGTCAGGGGATCCCAGGAAATTTTAGTGAAAATTCTTTGGGGTCGAGTCTCTATATTGGCTTTAAGATATGGAATGTTTTTCTCAAAGTGTACTTCGTAAAGTTTCTCCATTGAAGGATGTTCATTTCGGCTTTTCCAGGAGTGAGGAAACTCTGCATAGTCTGTAAGGAGAATCGGCTGTTTTTCAGAGTGAGCATGCTCTCCAGAAAGTGTTTGAGTGTTTATAAGCGAGATTGCCAGTATTGAAAGAAAAATTTTAAAAAAAATCATGCTTATTTCCCTATCTTTATTTTGTAGATAGTGAAGATTGGTAGTTTAGAATTTTAATCGTTGTAGTAATGGCTTCAGTTATGCTTTCAGAGTTAGCTATTCCCTGGCCGGCAATATCATACGCCGTTCCATGATCTACTGATGTTCGAAGGATTGGGAGACCAACAGTGATATTTACAGCTTTACCAAATGACAGTAACTTTAATGGTATAAGGCCTTGATCGTGATACATTGCTACCACAATATCAAACTTTCCTTTTGCGGCCTGTTGAAAGATGGTATCAGCAGGAAATGGCCCTTCGCAGTTTATTCCAGTAGCTTGAGATCTTTCAATTGCCGGCGTAATAACCTCAATCTCTTCCTTTCCAAATTGACCGTTTTCCCCTGCATGTGGGTTCAGTCCTGCAACCCCAATTCGAGGAGTAGGAATTCCAAAGTATTGCTGGGAAGATTTATGAGCAAGGCGTATCGCTTTCATTACGTCACGATATTTGATTAAAGATGAAAGACTAGAGAGAGGTACATGTGTGGTCACAAACATGATACGTAATGGTCCTCCAATGATCATCATCCCAGAGTCTGTCCCTGATGAGGTGCAGCCTGTAAGTTCTGCAAGGAGCTCTGTGTGCCCTGGATAATTATACCCAGCCATATACATTGCCGATTTTGTAATAGGTGCTGTTACAATTGCGTCTAGAGTGCCGTTCATAGCAAACTTTACAGCTTCCCGTATAAAGACTATCTGTGCGTGACCATTCTCTTTAGCTAATTGGCCTGGTACAGTTTTAGGTAATGGGTTTTGTAATGGGTCAAGGACATAAATGATGTCTCTTGCCTCATAGTCATTCCGAAGTGTGGACACTTTTTTAAGGGTGTATTGTGTTTGAAGTGATCTTAAGGTTTCCAGCATGACTGCGTACGAGCCAATGACTATCAGATGTGCACGAGACCTTATGTTGGTGTTAAGAGTTTCTGATAGGGACTTTAGAATAATCTCTGGCCCTATTCCCGCTGGGTCTCCCATTGTTATTCCAATAAGAGGAAGTTTTGACATGTTATTCTTTGCCTTTTTTAACCCTGGGCTTTTTCAGTGTATCTCTAAGTATTTGTTGTACCTCGTCCATAATGTCACGGAGTGGAATCCCTGTTTTTTCGGCGATTGTCTTGCAGTCCCGGTACTCTAGGGAATGGCGTTTTTTTCCATCATTAAGGGTTGCCACTTTGACAGAAACGGTTCCGTATTTAGTTTTGAGCGTAATGTGGGTTCTTTGAAGAATTTTTCTGGAAACGTTATAAAGACGCACTCCCAGTGTAGTCGTTTCTCTATATATAATTTCTGTAATTGTATCAACGTGTGTTTTTTTGCTTAGAACGCTAAGGATAATTCCAGGCCTACCTTGCTTCATAAGGACAGGAGTGAGGGTGACATCAAGAGCACCAAATTTTAAAAGAAGTTGTATTAATGAATCATAGATTTGTGGATTCATGTCATCAATATTTGATTCAATCATAACAACATCGTTTTGCGAGCTATCTAGAAGGTCTGTTGAAGCTATTTCCTCTGAATTTCCTATAAGTACTCTTAAAATATTTGGTTGTAGTGATGTTTTAAATGTTCCGGCGCCATGCCCTATCGTATTTATTGACATTTGAGGCATGGTGCCAAATTTTTTACTTAAAGAAGTTATAAGGGCGGCCCCGGTTGGTGTTGTCAATTCGCAGTTAATTTCTGATGTATAAACAGGTATACCTTTTAAGAGTTCTGCTGTTGCTGGGGTTGGGATTGAAAGATTCCCATGAGAAGTTTTAACTATTCCAGACCCAAGATTTATTGGGGATGTAATTATTTGATCAATCTCAAGAAGAGCACATCCCAGAAGACTCCCCACTACATCTACAAGTGTATCAATCACACCTATTTCATGAAATACGACTTTTGTAGTAGGAATTCCGTGTGCGTGGGCTTCTGCTTTTGCTATGCGTAAAAATACATCAATAGCTTGTTTGGAAATTTTTGGTGGGAGAGATGATTTGTTAATAAGGCTTTTAATTGCCGAAATGCTGTTTAGGGGCTTCTGAGGCGTGTTAACTATTACATCTACCTTGGTGGCTGCGATATTGGCACGACGAGTTTTTTTTGTTTTAATAAAATATCCCCGTATTGGAAGAAGCTTAAGCTCTTTTGAAAGTTTTGATATTGGAAGGCCTGAATCTACCAATGCGCCTAAAATCATATCGCCACTGATACCCGAAGAACAGTCAAAGTAGGCAGTTTTCATGATAGCTTTTTAGTCTTATTTATTTTGTGGGCAAGGCATCCAGCGCCAAATCCGTTGTCAATATTCATTACGGCAACTCCTGGAGTGCAGGAGTTTAACATTGTGTGTAATGCTGCAGTTCCATCTTTTCCAGTGCCATACCCTTGGCTAGTTGGTACAGCAATGATGGGTTGGCTGAGAATCCCTCCTATGACACTTGGTAGTACCCCATCCATCCCTGCAATAACTATCAGGAC
Source organism: uncultured Nitrospiraceae bacterium (assembly GCA_964463965.1). Classification (GTDB taxonomy): domain Bacteria; phylum Nitrospirota; class Nitrospiria; order Nitrospirales; family UBA2166; genus UBA2166. The sequence continues at coordinate 64,250 of CAYXED010000008.1, forward strand.
TCGAGCTTTTGAAAACTCAGGTAAGTGGCCGATGAGGCGATGGAGTCCTGCAACGCCAACGTCATATACTGTTGTTACCTTACTTCCGAGAGATTCTGCTGTAATTCTTGCTTCTTCAGCAATAGGGATATCTGAGGTTCCAGCAGTAATAATGCCAATGTGGCCAGTTTTTCTAGTTGGGAGTTTCCCAATTAGAAACATTTTGCTTTGTTTGTCGTATGTGCTGCCAGGATAAAGACTTAATAAGGCACGTGCAATTTCAGGGTTTGCCTTAGATGCCAGGACAAGTGATGCGCGTTTTTTTAAGTGATATGAAATTTCAATAATTTGGTCGAGTGACTTTCCAGGACAGAAAATAACTTCAGGGACCCCTTGTCGAATTGAACGATGGTGGTCGAGTGATGCAAAGCCAATATTTTCGTATGGCAGAAACTTTAATTCTGCTAGTAGGGTGTTAATGTCAACACTACCGCGTTTAAATTTTTGTAGAAGCTGTCTGAGTTTTTTTCTGTCCATCGAAATCAGAAGTGCTTTCCTTGATATACATGGGAGGGTACGAGGGTCGGAGGGCGTTGTAAAGACTGGCTGTGATATATGTTAAGTCATAATGTTTTTAGTTGGGTTCGGTGTAAGATTTTCAAGCAAAGTCAATATGGTCTGCTTTGGGTCTTCTTCATCATACATGATTGTGTGCAGTGCCTGTACAACTGGCATTTTAACAGAGTGTTTTTCAGCAAGTTCTTTAACGGCTCGGGCAGCATTTATTCCTTCGGCAACGTTCATGCGTTCTTCTAGGATTGTTCGAAGTGATCGGCCACGTGCAAGGCGTACACCAACATCTTTGTTGCGACTCAGAGCGCCCATCCCTGTCAGTACTAGGTCACCTAAGCCAGCAAGCCCAACAAGTGTTTTCGTGTCGGCACCCATCGCTTCTCCAAGTTGGATCATTTCCTGCATTCCGTGAGTGAGAAAAGCTGCTTTCGTATTTTCTCCAAATTCAAGTCCTTCTAAAATTCCATTTCCAAAGGCGATAATATTTTTTATAGCTCCTCCCAGCTGTACACCGATGGGGTCTAATGATGGTGAAGTACGGAAATAGTGTGTATTAAGCTTTTCTTGCCATTCGGAAGTTGCGGCAGCGTTTTCTGAAGCTAGTACAACGTGAGTTGGCTGACGCCGTCTGACCTCATGTGCAAAGCTTGGTCCTGAAAGTATTGTAATCTGGGAATGTAGCATGTCTGGCAAAACGTCTTTGATGATCTCACTTACAAGCATTAGTGTCTCAAGCTCAATGCCTTTTGATACGCTTAGAATTGGCAGTGGAGTGGAAAGGTATTCTTTCATCTCAATCAAGACAGACCGTGCTGCGTGAGAAGGAACTGCGAAAACCACTGCATTTGCATCCTCAAGGGCGACTTCAATGGATGAGGTTGCTAGTATTTGGCGAGGAAGGAGTACCCCGGGAAGGTAGCCTAAATTTTCACGAGTATTCCTAATAGCCATGACCAAGTCTGGCTCGTAGCACCATAGATTGACGCGATAACCTTGTTCTGTTAGTAGCCAAGAGAGGACGGTGCCCCAAGATCCTGCACCAATGACCGCTACAACCTCTGCGTCACTAGCGAGATCGTCAAGTTCGTCTACCGTGGGCTGTTCTTTAGGGTCTTGCTCTTCCATGGTTTTGCCTATACAAAGTGGCGGATTATAGGTTTCCATCATGAAGACTGTCAAGGAAGAGAAGAGAAGAGAATGATATTATAGAGTGATTGGATTCTGAGGGATCGAATATGGCTACACAGCGTAATGTAATGTTTCTGCTGAGACGACTATGAATAAACTCTTTCTCAGGGTGCTCACTCACTTTGCGTATCTGACAGGCGGTCTTACTGCTATGGTTCTAGTAATGCACTTGGGAGAGCCTTTTGTTAAAGCAGAGCCACCTGTGCTTTCTAATTTAGTTGTCAAGCCGGATATTATTGCTTTAGGTGTTGGAGAACAACAAGTCACGATTTCCATTCAGGTTGAAGATAAAGACAATAATCTTAACCCTAATGCGATAAAAATAAAAAAGCTCAGAGTTGGAAAGAAAAATCGTACTGTAGGGTTTTTGAATGATAATGGAGAAGAGGGTGATTTACTTCGAAATGATGGGGTTTTTACAGGAAGGATTTTGCTTGATGCTAATATTCCGAGAGAACATAAGTTTAAAATTAAAGCAAAAGACTTTTTAAAGGAGAAATCTGTTTCTGTTGAGTTTTCAGTATTGGCAGGTCCGGTGCTTGGGCTTTCTTCAAGTACTGATTTGAAAGAACTAGACTTGAAAATTGTGAGAGTATTTTCTGGTCTGAGGTTCTCTGATCCTGTTGATTTTCTGCAAGACCCTGATGATGATGAACATTGGTATGTTGTCGAACGTAATGGAATTATTAAAGTTTTTGATAATACGGCAAACGTTATGGAAATGAGAAAATTTCTTGATATAACAAAATTTGTAGAGCCTCTTAGCGAACTAAATATTGAACTTGGGATGCTATCTGCAGCTTTTCATCCTCAGTTTTCTGAGAATGGAGAGATATATATTTATTACACGGCCCAGAGGAATAACGTCATTGAGTCTAGGCTTTCAAGGTTTACTAAGTTGCAGGAAGAAGACTCCATATCAGAAGACTCTGAAGAGATTTTGATACAAATTACACAGCCTCGTATGCGACATAATGGAGGAGCGCTTGCTTTTGGCCCAGATAACTTTCTCTATCTTAGTGTAGGTGATGGGGGGGATAGATTTGAAAGTCAAAATACGGACAGTTTATTAGGAAAAATTATTCGTATTGATGTTAATACTAGAACTTCTTATGAAATTCCAGAAGACAACCCATTTCTTCAAAAGAATGGAAAGGATGAAATTTACGCTCTTGGGTTTCGTAATCCGTGGCGGTGGAGTTTTGATATTATGACGGGAGTTTTGTGGTTGGGGGATGTTGGAAATAAGCGTTGGGAGGAAATCGACATTGTTGTACCCGAAGGAAATTATGGATGGCCTGTCTTAGAGGGAAATGAATGCGCTGGTTTCTTGCCCTGTGAAACAGACACATTAGTGAGTCCAATTCTCACTTACAGTCATAATGAAGGCTGTTCGGTGATTGGAGGACATGTTTACCGTGGTACGGCACTTGCCCAGTTAGATGGAGTATATATATATTCAGATTTTTGTGCTGGGGGCTTGATCGGTCTTTCTATTGATAAGGCCGGAAAAATTAAAAAAACAAGGCTTATAGAAGGAAATGATAAAAACCCTAGTGATGAAGAGTTAGATTTATTCGTACGCTCAATTAGCCTGGACAATGAAGGCGAAATTTATATTGTGGACAACAACGCAAGGTTATTTAAGTTGATCAGCTCTGAGTAGGTATTTTTTATTGTTTCAAAGGCAGATATGCAGGGACAGTTTTAGAAAAAAACTTATGGCTCATACGATAGGGTAGGAGAAAGCCATCGTTCTATCTCTTGAATAGTCATTTTTTTCCTTTTAGCTAAATCCTCAATTTGATCGCGCCCTATTTTTCCAGTACCAAAGTACTTTGAGGCTGGATGTGAAAAATAAAATCCACTAACTGATGCGGCAGGGAGCATTGCAAAACTGTCAGTAAGTTGTATGCCAGTATGTTCTTCTACCTGGAGTAACTTCCAAAGAAGAGATTTTTCTGTATGATCTGGGCAGGCAGGATATCCTGGGGCGGGTCTAATCCCTTGATAATTTTCATCAATTAATTTTGCATTTGAGAAATCTTCGTCATGAGAGTATCCCCAGAACTCTTTTCTAACCCTTTCATGCATATGTTCTGCAAATGCTTCGGCTAAACGATCAGCAAGTGCTTTTAAAAGGATTGCATTATAATCATCTTGAGCATTTTCAAATCTTTTAACAATTTGTTCAATGTGAATTCCGGTAGTTACAGCAAATCCACCAATATAATCATCTTTTTTAGTATCCTTAGGTGCAATAAAATCTGCTAAACAATTATTGGGAGTTTGCTCTTGGCGAGGGATTTGTTGGCGTATTTGGTGGAAGGTGCATAGTATTTTTGAGCGGGTATTGTCAGAGTAAACCTCAATATCATCATCTTTAACAGTGTTTGCGGGGTATAGCCCTATAACGGCATTTGCGGTGAGCCAGTTTTCATCGATGATATGGGTTAGCATTTCTTGTGCATCGGCGTATAGCTTTTTTGCGGCTTCTCCTATTGTCGCGTCATTTAGAATGGCAGGGAAGCGCCCTCCGAGCTCCCAAGTTTGAAAAAATGGTGTCCAGTCAATTCGGTCTACCAAACTTTGTAAAGGATAATTAATAAATGTCTTGTTGCCTATGAGTAATGGTTTGGGTGGATGATAAGTTTCCCAGTTCACGCGAAACTTGTTATTGCGTGCAGCCTCAATTGATATGAGGTTAGTTTTTTTCTTTCGAGTTGTATGGTCGAGGCGCTTTTCTTCGTACTCAGTTTTTATCTTTTCTACAAATCCTTTTTTTGTATTGGAAGAAAACAATTGTTGTGCTACACCCACTGCGCGGGAGGCATCTTTAACGTAAATAGTTGGACCATGGTATTTGGGGTCAATTTTGACTGCAGTGTGGGCTATAGATGTTGTAGCTCCGCCGATAAGTAAAGGCACCTCGAGGTTAAGTCTGTTCATCTCGCTCGCAACATAAACCATCTCATCTAACGATGGAGTTATGAGCCCAGAGAGGCCAATAACATCTACTTCTTCGCGTTTCGCAGTAGCGAGAATTTTTTCACATGGAACCATTACCCCGAGGTCAATTACTTCATAGTTGTTGCATTGCAAAATTACACCGACAATATTTTTCCCAATATCATGGACATCACCCTTAACCGTTGCAAGTAGTATTTTTCCATTCGACCGTGAACCTTCAGTCTTTTCATCCTCAATGAATGGTTCAAGGTAGCTTACTGCCTTTTTCATAACTCGGGCAGACTTTACAACTTGAGGAAGAAACATTTTTCCCACGCCAAACAAGTCACCAACGACGTTCATCCCATCCATTAAGGGCCCTTCAATAACTTCTATTGGGCGATTTGCCTTTTTACGAGCTTCTTCTGTGTCTTCTTCAATATAGTCGGTGATGCCTTTTACGAGGGCATGTTCAAGACGTTTTTCAATTGGCCACTGACGCCACAGCGGGTCCTCAGGTTTTTGTGATGAGCTTTCTGAAGTTCTATATTGTTCTGCAATCTCAAGGAGGCGTTCAGTGGCATCGAGGCGTCTATTTAGAACGACATCTTCTACACAGTTGCGTAATTCATTATCGATATTTTCGTATATAGTTAGTTGTCCAGGGTTAACTATTCCCATTGTCATACCAGCCTTAATAGCGTGGTATAAGAAAACAGAGTGCATAGCTTCTCGTATCGAGTCATTGCCTCTAAAGGAAAATGAAAAATTTGATACGCCACCGCTTATCATGGCGTGGGGTAAGGTAGTTATAATTTGACGAGTTGCTTCTATAAAGTCCACGCCATAGCTGTTGTGCTCATCAATTCCTGTTGCGACTGCAAAGATATTTGGATCGAAAATAATATCTTCTGGGGGGAAGCCTACTTTTTTAGTGAGTATTTCATAGGCGCGAGTACAAATAGCCACCTTGTCTTTTATTGTTGCAGCTTGGCCATCTTCATCAAAAGCCATCACAATTGTTGCGGCCCCGTAATGAAGAATCTTTTGTGCCCTTTCGATGAAAACTTTTTCTCCATCTTTGAGGCTAATTGAGTTGACAACTGGTTTGCCTTGAGTAAGTTTTAAGCCTTCCTCAATAACTTCCCATTTTGATGAATCAATCATTATTGGAAGACGAGCAATATCTGGTTCGGAGGCAATGAGGCATAAAAAATTAGACATTGCCTGCTTTGAATCTAGCATTCCTTCGTCCATGTTAATGTCAGTGATTTGTGCGCCATTTTCAACTTGGTCACGTGCAACATCAAGAGCAGTTTCGTATTGGTCATCTTTAATTAATTTTCTAAAACGTGCCGATCCTGTAACATTTGTGCGTTCACCAATATTTACAAAGAGAGAATCAGGAGTGATAGTTAGTGCTTCAAGACCGCTAAGACGACAGGCAGTTTGTATTTTCGGAATATTACGTGGGGAAATGTTTTTTAGTGATGTTACAATAGCTGAAATATACTCTGGCCGTGTACCACAACAACCACCAACAATGTTTAATAGGTTAGATTCAGCAAATTCTTTTATTTGTTCAGCCATTTCCTGTGGTGTTTGGTCGTATTCTCCAAATTCATTTGGTAATCCTGCATTTGGATGAGCGCTTACGTGAGTGTCCGCAATGCGAGCAAGTTCTTGAATGTAAGGTCTGAGTTGTAGAGCGCCAAGAGCACAATTCAGGCCAATTGAAATAGGATTAACGTGGCGTACTGAGTTCCAAAATGCCTCAGTTGTTTGACCGGATAGTGTCCGACCAGATGCATCAGTAATTGTTCCAGAGATCATAACTGGTATGGGTATATTGCGAGTATGATTAAATTGGCTAATAGCATAAAGTGCCGCCTTAGCATTAAGAGTGTCAAATATAGTTTCGACGAGAATTAAATCTACTCCACCTTGGACCAGAGCTTGAGTAGATTCGCTATAGGTCGAGACAAGATCATCAAAAGTTATATTTCTATAGCCAGGATTATTTACGTCTGGTGATATTGAAGCAGTACGATTTGTGGGACCTAGTACTCCTGCAACAAACCTGTGTTTTCCGGTTTCGTTCGATATATCATCTGCGGCTTGGCGTGCAAGTTTTGCGGCCTCGAAGTTCAGTTCATAAACCAGGTTCTCCATCTGGTAATCGGCCATAGAGATTGCATTGGAATTAAATGTATTTGTTTCTACAATATCTGCCCCAGCTTCGTAGTACGATCGGTGAATGTCCATAATCGTTTTTGGTTGAGTGAGTACGAGTAAATCATTGTTGCCTTTTAAATCACATGGATGGTTAGTAAATCGAGTACCACGGAAGTCTTTCTCAGTGAACTTGTAACCTTGAATCATAGTGCCCATAGCACCATCAAGAATAAGTATTTTTTCTTTAAGTAGTTTTTTGAAGAACGGTATTTTATCTTCCATAAATCGTACGCTTTTTTATGGGTTTTCCTGAATACGTTTATCTTTTCCATCAAAAGGTGGGTGGAATATTGCATAAGCTTGAGTAGGGGAGGGGCCATGATTTTCCGCCCAATGCCAAGTGCCACGTGGTATTTCAATCAGGTCACCAGGATGCATCATTATAGTTTTTTCGCTGAAATGTATCGCACTCGTCCCAGAAAAAATAAATACCGTCAAATCGTGTGAGTCGTGAACATGAGGTGATTCTGCGCCCATAAGTCGAATCCAATGAAAGCTAGCGTTGGATGTAACAGAGAGATTTTTAATTGCGATATTACGGGTAGTTTCCTGTGGGCTCCATTGCAGATTTGAGTCTATTTTATTACCCTCAGCTGCAGAGAGAAGTGGTGACAGTAACAGTATGATACAAAAATTAAGAGGTATTATTATTCTTTTCATTATACACCACCTATCTTGATAATCAGTTATTTTAAAAATTATTCTGGAACTTGCCTTTAGTATTACGTAAGGATGCTCAATGCAACTACTCAGATATATCATAAACGCCGGCAAAAATGGAGGACTCGTCTTCCTTGGTATTTTCGTAAGTTATGCTAAGAGGGGAACTTAGGCGGTATTATGAAGTTAAGTATTTTTTTGAAATCATTTGGACCAGGTTTGCTTTTTGCCGGAACTTGTATCGGGGTTTCACATTTAGTTCAATCTACACGGGCTGGGGCTTTAGAGGGACTTGCACTTGCGGGAATAATTTTTTTAGCACTTGTTCTTAAATACCCATTTTTTGATTTTTCTCCCCGCTATACTGCTGCGACGGGTTTAACTTTAATAGAGGGGTATAAGCGAATTGGGTTGTGGGCTTTGTGGACTTATATACTGCTCACGGTTTTTTCGTCAATAATTGTTCAAGCTACCGTAGTTTTGTTTACAGCCTATCTTGTTCAGTTTGTTTTCGGCTTTGAAGTTTCTTTGTCTGTTTTGGGGGGGCTGCTGTGCTTTCTATGTGCAATTGTCCTTTTTTTGGGGCGTTTTCAATTACTTGACTATACCATTAAACTTGTTTTGCTTCTCCTGGCTTGTTCAACTTTTGCAGCGGCTTTTTTGACGATGCCTAGAGTTAATTTTTCAACCTTTGGTTTTTGGGTTTTTGAAGGTAATGAATTAATTATCCCACTTGGGTTTTTGCTTGCATTACTTGGATGGATGCCAACTGCAATTGATTTGTCAGTTTGGAGCTCTTTATGGACTCTAGCCAAAGATAGGATATCTGGATCAAGAACTGATGTTGCAACTGCAAGACTAGATTTTCAAATTGGTTATTTTGCGACGGGTATTTTTGCTTTTGCCTTTCTCATTATTGGTGCGGGTGTAATGCATAGTACTGGGGATGTTTTTAGTAATCACGGGACAGTGTTTTCAACTCAATTGATTGATTTATATACCGTTGCACTTGGTGAGTGGGTTAGGCCGATTGTTATTGTTGCGGTTCTTACAACTATGCTTTCAACTACTTTAACAATTATTGATGGGTTTCCAAGGGCATTGGACAATGCAATTCGAACTCTTCGTGTGTCCAGCCGTGAATGTCAACTTAACGGTTCAATTAGCCCTATATATTGGGTTGTTTTAGTATTTCTTGCTATTGCAACTGTGCTAGTTCTTGAGGTCTTTATTGGTAATATGACAACTATGATTGATTTTGCGACTATCATGGCTTTTCTTACCGCACCCGTTGTAGGTTATCTTAACCTTCGTGCCGTCTGTTCAGTTGATATGCCACTTGAACATCGGCCAGGCTTTGCTATGCGAATGCTTTCATATGCTGGTTTGTTTTTTATGCTGAGCATTGCTATTGCCTATCTTGTTTTTCGATTTTAGTATATCTGTTTCAAATGCTTAACTTTTCTTTAATCATTTGAGGGTTTACTATGAAAACCCTTATCTAATTTTTCATACTTTGATGACAAGGAGGGATTCAAGTGGATTACTCAATTACTGTCCAGAAATTGAAAGAGAGACTGGATAATGGAGATAAGATTTTTATTCTTGACGTGCGCGAGGCATGGGAGCATTCAATGGCAAAAATTGACGGAGCTGTCCTAATTTCTCTAGGGGAACTCCCTCAATCATTAGATCAATTAGATAAAGAGCAGGAAATTGTGTGCTATTGCCATCATGGCATGAGAAGTGCAGATGCCACAGGTTTTCTTCTCCAGCAGGGTTTTACGGCTGTAAAAAACCTTGAAGGAGGAATCGATGCGTGGTCAGTATTGGTTGATCCAAGCGTGCCACGATATCAGTGATGTTAGTTGTAGCGGGTGTCTTATCTTCGTAATGAGGTTTTTCGGAGAAGGTCGATAAACCGATTCAACTGCGTAGCTTTAATTGTGTCATTATCATTTTTATATAGTGAGCTGAGATTCCGAAGCATGCGTGTAAGAATTAAGTGTATAGAGATGGGGTGAAGGTATTTTGCTTTAAATCCATAGCCGTTTCGTATTAAGAAACGTGCGCAATCCTTATCGGTTAAAAGTGCTCCTGCATTGAAACAGTCGATAAACACTTTATAGTCTTTCGTTGAGTATTTTACTAAGAAATGGCCAGGTGTGCCTACACCATAGAGGGGGAGATTTAATCTACTGCCTATTAAAATATAGAGGACTGAGAGCCCAATTGGGATTCCTGTTTTTCGATCAATGATTTTATCAAGAAAACTGTTCTCCACCTCGTTATAAGATGTGCTGTTTCCACAGAATCCTTGTTCAGTGAAGAAGTAATGATTAAATGCACGGATGATATCCTCACCTGAAGCTTTTTGATTTATTTCTTGTTGTGCCGCCTTTGCCATGCTATCAATTTTCTTTACGTATTCAGGTATATTTATATTTGGAGATCCAAATTGTGCGATGAGAAATGCCCCTCGTTCTAAGCTGGTGTTATTGTCCTCTTCTTCTGACAGAGTGAAAAAAGCATTCTCCATATCTTTGCGCAGAATAGCTTCTAGAACAGGAGCAATGCGATGAAGGAGCATCGGCTGTGTCTCTCTGGCTCGTTGGAGATGAGGGACTGCTAGTGTTCCTATAGTCACTAAATGTGCTGCAACGGTTTCAACAACTGACTCGTTTTCATCTTGAAGGAGCGTAATAAGTGGGGTGATGTCTTTTTCGCTTAGGTTATTCATTGTTTGAGACAGGCTTTGACGACATTATACAAAGAATATCATTAGAAGGTAACTCATATAGCATAAGCCATTAATGAGCATATGATAGGGCTTTAGGGTGCCGCGGCGAATTTGTAGGAGCAGATACATTGACGCTAACATAGTAACAGCAACACCTAATAAAATTTCTGGGCGTGGTGACCACGCAGTCAATGCTATACCCAGAGCAGGTAGCAAGCTTCCTTGAAAGACCATGGCACCACTGATATTTCCGAATGCCATAGTATCACGACCACGATTAATCCAAAGTATACTGTTTACTTTTTCAGGAAGTTCTGTTGCAAAGGGGATTATTATCAAAGATAGGGTGAGAGCAGAAACTGATAGCCATACTGATATATGTTCAATGCTATAAACAAATCCTTTTGTACCAATAATAATGAATGCAAGCCCGATACTTAGCTGCAGCAGTATAGTCGGGATGTTGGTAGGTATTTTTACTCGTGAAAGAAACAATGGGTGGTCTGCTTCTGTTGCATGCCCTGCTTGAACAAGGGCTTTTGATGCTCGAATGGTAAGGAAAAGGTAGGTTCCGTAGATTAATACTAATAATGCCGCTATTCCCCAGCGAACCAATTGTAAGTCTGAAGGAACAAACAGTGCGACTCCTCCTAAGGTAAAGGCTATTAGAAACCATCTCAGATCGCGGTTTAGGCCTGATGGTTCAGGGTTAAATTCACCACTCCAACCTCGTTTTTTGGCAGCAAAAACAGCCATAAGAAAAAAAGCTAGCGTTGATAAAAGCAAAGGGGCTCCAAGAATCGCCCCAATTCCAACATCGTGCCGAACGGCCTCGCTTCCTGTGCTACCAAGAATTGCAATTATCGGTACCATAGATTCAGGAAGTGCTGTGCCTACTGCAGCGAAGATCGACCCCGTAATGCCTTCAGAGATTTTAAGTTTCTCACCTAAGTGCTCAAGTGCATTGGTAAATGTCTCTGCACCAATTAGGATGATAACTGTTGAGATGATAAGTATTAAGATTACAAGTAAGTTGTTATCCATTTAATTAATAGGCACCATGTGATAATTTTGTTCGAGCAAATTAGGCGGCATCATAGCATATACACACTGACAATTCGGTTTTCACGTATAAAGTGTGCTATAGCTAACCCGACAGTTTAGCTTATAACAGATTTTTGAGGATTCTATGCAAGAAATTGAAGAGATCATTGAAGCTCGATTTTCCGCAATTGTGCCTAATACAGATTTCTGCTCACTGAGACTTGTTCAAGAGCGAGAAGAGTCGCTTTCCGTGAGGCAAGACGTACTACAACCAGTTTTTACTTCGACTGACATTGGGGTAATGATTACCGTTATTGATAAGGGTGGTATGGGCTATGCTGCTACATCCGATCTCACCGAAAATGGGCTTAAGAGTGCTGTTGAGTGCGCAACCGATTGGGCACATCGAAGCTCCAAGCATACATTGATTGATTATCGCATCCTTAAGCACCCCAACGCGATTGGAGAATATTTTACTGTAACTAAAAAGCCGTGGTTGTCTGTTCCTCTCAGCGAAAAAATTGATTTATTACAACTTGTATCTAAGGACTTAAAAACTGACGATCAGATTGTAGATTGGGAGGCAGGCCTTTGGTATACCGAAGTAGATTCCTTGCTATTGACAACGCATGGGGGGCATATACGGCAACAATTGAGGTTTCTTGTTCCTACAATGGGGGCAACTGCTAATGCTGGCGTGGAAACGGAACGGAGAACTTTTGGTGGTCATGGATATGGCCGGCAGGGTGGAATGGAAATTTTAGATGACTTGGATTTTTCAAACAGTGGACAGAGAGTTTCTGAAGAAGCATTACAGCTTTTGAAGGCTCCCAATTGTCCTTCTGGCGTGCGCGATGTTCTCTTGGCTCCTGATCAATTAATCCTTCAGATTCATGAGTCAATTGGGCACCCATTAGAACTGGATCGCATTCTTGGTGATGAGCGAAACTATGCGGGAACAAGTTTTGTGACACCTGATATGTTTGGTAAGTATAGATATGGATCAAAGCTTTTAAATATCACTTTTGACCCCACAAAATCAGAGGAATTTGCGAGTTACGCTTTTGATGATGAAGGTTATCCAGCAACTAAACAATATCTGATTCGAGACGGTATTTTACTTAAGCCCTTGGGAGGAGGCCTTTCACAGGCTAGAACTGGTATGAGTGGGGTAGCAAATTCTCGTGCTTCAAGTTGGAATCGCCCACCCATTGATCGTATGGCAAATTTAAATTTGGAGTCAGGGGATTCAACTTTTGAGGAGATGCTTGCAAGTGTCGAACGTGGCATATTTATGAAAACAAATTGCTCATGGTCCATTGATGACTCCAGAAATAAGTTTCAATTTGGTTGTGAATGGGCGCAACTTATTGAAAATGGGAAGTTAACGGATGTGGTTAAGAAACCTAATTATCGAGGAATTTCAGCAACTTTTTGGAGGAATTTGAAAATGGTTGGCAGTGTCGATACTGTGGAAACATTGGGAACACCCTACTGCGGGAAAGGTGAACCAAATCAATCTATCCGTGTTGGTCACAGTACTCCTACTTGTTTGTTTTCAGATGTGGATGTATTTGGTGGGGCCTAGAGGCTAGTAACTCTTTTTTTGATGATACTTTATAGCAAAATCTAAAGAGATTAATGCAGACTTACTTTTATCAACTAGCAGAGCATCTGAATTCAAAGATGCGTCTTAAAGAGTGTTTTACGTGCACCTTTTCTGGAGAGGACTCTGATTTTGTTCGTGTGAATCAAGGTGCTATACGGCAACTCGGAAGTGTAATGCAGCGTTCATTAACAATAACATTGATTACTGGGATGCGGCATACTTCAGAGTTAATTTCTCTTTCCGGAGACTTCTCTCTAGATTCTTTGAGACTTGACAATCTACTACAGGGAGCAAGGGAAAAACTTCCTTATCTGCCTGAGGACCCACATCTTCTGTATGCGGAAACTAATGTCTCAAGTGAACAACATGGTGAAAACCGTCTTTCAAAAACAAACGAAACCATTCCTTCAATTTTAGAAACTGTCCAGGGGCGTGACATGGTTGGTATTTATGCATCAGGGGGAATGTATTTTGGTTTTGCAAGCTCTTTTGGACAACGGAATTGGTTTTCAAGTTTTAACCATAATTTAGAATGGAGCTTTTATTCTAGAGGAGACAAGGCCGTAAAGAGCTACTATGCGGGATTTGAATGGGATCCTTTAGCCTTTCAAGGAAAGGTAGATTGGGCAAATCAGCAACTTGATGTACTTTCTTATCCCTCTCATACAATTAAGCCTGGGCGCTATCGTGTTTACCTTTCCCCAGCGGCACTTAATGATATTATTGGTATGCTCAGTTGGGGGTGTTTTGGCGTGAAGGCTCATCGTACAAAGCAAACACCCCTGCTTCGTATGTTGGAGGGTAATGAAAAACTAAACTCTTCCCTTACGATACTTGAAAACACATGTGAAGGTATCGCGCCTAATTTCCAGGATGCTGGATTTGTAAAGCCGGATAGAGTTACGCTCATTGAAAGAGGAAAGTTTCAAAGTACTCTTGTATCTCCGCGTTCTTCAAAAGAGTATGGAATCCCAACAAATGGGGCGTCATCATACGAAGCGCCTGAATCTGTGGATATAGAAGCGGGTAAACTACAGACAGGTAAGGTTCTTCAAAAACTTGATACTGGTGTTTATGTTAATAACGTGTGGTATCTAAATTATTCTGATCGTAATGCATGTAGAATGACTGGAATGACTCGCTTTGCTACGTTTTGGGTAGAGAATGGAGTCATAAAGGCACCGCTGTCTGTTATGAGATTTGATGAGACTTTGTTTCGCATGCTTGGAGACAACCTGATTGCCTTAACTGCTGAGCGAGATTTGATCATGGATTCTACTACGTACCAGTCAAGGTCAACTGAGAGTGCCCGGTTGCCAGGAATTTTAGTTGGAGAGTTCTCTTTTACTCTTTAATGGAATAAGGTTTTTAATTTCATAAATTCACCATTATTGAGTGTTCATGGCTGTTTGAGGTGTATATGCCTGTAAACTTTTTGCTGTGCGGGTGATTTTTCCTAACCATGACCGATGATGAGCGTGCTGTCATTCAGGCAAATGCATATTTCTATGAGGCTTTTTGCAGGCAGGATATGAAGCGGATGGAGAGCTTGTGGTCGGAGAAGGAGCTGGTCACAGTCATTCATCCTGGTTGGCCGGCGGTATATGGGAGGGAAAATGTTTTGGACACTTGGCGGGGAATTTTAGAAAGTCCAGGGTCACCCGATATAACTTGTGCTCAAGTTTCTGTATCTGTTTATGAAAAGATAGCCTTTGTTATTTGCACTGAAAAACTATTTACTGAAGATCTCGCTGCAACAAATATATTTGTTTTTGAAAATGGGCATTGGAGGCTTGTGCATCATCAGGCTGGATCAGCTCCTTCATCTGATTCCTCTTCTATGACCATGAATTGAATGCATGGACCCTTCATCCCAACCTTTCGCTTCTTTTTTGTCTTAAATATCAAAAATAGGTGATTTTTATAAAATAAATTAATAAAATGCTTGTTTTGCGACATAATTGTATTAAAATTAGTTGATTTATTGAGGCAGTTTTTGGTAGATTGCATCATTGCTTCTTTTTTGTCGTATTTGCCGTTATTTTTAGAATTAATTTTGTTTATAGAGGGCTCGTGGTTGATGTGGTGACAAAAATGGCTTGTGTTTTTGCTGCTCATTGTCCACAATATATAGACATTTTAAACCTTTAGGGAGGAAATACTAATGGTGCAAAAGTTGCCTCTGTTCTGTGTCCCACTTTTTACCGCAGTATTTTCATTCTTCGCGACCAATGCTTGGGCGCAGGAAGCAAAGCTGGATAGTGGCGATACCGCTTGGATTATTGTAGCTTCGGCTCTAGTTTTTGCGATGATGCTTCCAGGGCTTGCATTTTTTTATGGAGGCTTGGTCCGAAGTAAAAATGTTCTTGGGACAGTTATCCAAACCGCAGTCATTGTGTGTGTTGTTAGTATTGTTTGGGCATTTTGGGGTTATAGCCTTGCGTTTGGTCCGGATAAAGGTGGTGGCCTAGTAGGTGGCCTTGACTACGCAATGTTGATTGGAGTTGAAGGGCTCTCCGGCACTATTCCTCATCAGCTGTTTATGGTTTTTCAGCTAATGTTCTGTGCAATCACGGTAGCACTTATTGCCGGAGCTTTTGCTGAACGGATGAAGTTTACTGCACTGTTACTCTTCGCGGTACTCTGGGCAACCTTAATTTATGCGCCTCTCGCTCACTGGGTATGGGGTGGTGGGTGGCTGTCTACACTTAAGGGAGGAGCTGCAATGGACTTTGCGGGTGGTGCCGTGGTTCATATCAGCTCTGGCTTTGCTGCGTTGGCGTGTGCCTTAGCTATAGGTAAGCGCAAAGGCTATGGTACTGACAACATGGCACCTCATAATCTTCCTTTTGTGTTACTTGGGGCGGCTATGCTTTGGTTTGGTTGGTTTGGGTTTAATGCGGGAAGTGCCCTTGCGGCAAATGGGGATGCAGCAGCAGCTTTTGTGAATACGCATCTTGCAGCCTCTGCAGGAGCTATCGCTTGGATGGTTGCGGAATGGATCCATAGAGGTAAACCTACCTTGCTTGGCACTGCGAGCGGAATGATTGCCGGGCTTGCGACGATCACACCTGCAGCAGGGTTTGCTGGCGTTGGTCCAATGGCTGCGGTTATTATTGGTTTGATTGCTGGTGTTGTATGCTATATGGGTGTAGTGCTGAAGCTAAAACTTGGTTACGATGAGTCACTTGATGTTTTGGCAATTCACGGATTTGGAGGCATTACCGGTTTGCTTGCAGTAGGCTTTTTGGCCGAGGGTGCAGTAATGAGTTCTCAGCTGATAATGATTGTTGCTACTGTCTCGTTTTGTTTTATAGGCACTTACATTATTTTAAAAGTTATTGATTTGGTTGTTGGTCTTCGAGTCTCCGCTGAAGAAGAACAAGATGGACTTGATCTTAGCCAGCACAGTGAGAAGGCATATGGAGGGTAGCCTTTTCTCGTAGGTTTTGTCCGTAGGTGTTTTCTTGTATAGCGACAGTAAAATTAACACTTACGTAGATGCCTGTTTGTACTTATTGTAATAGGATAAAAGGTAAGCGAGCGTGCCCGGCATCGGGCACGCTCATTTGCTCCCGTTGTTGTGGTGAGCACCGTTTGGTGCATATAGAATGCCCCTCAGACTGCAAGTATCTAGAATCAAATGAAGGGTATCAACGAGAACGCTCTATTCAATCTTTTGTTACCCAACGAGCGGAGGCCTTTCGATCCCATAAAAACAACAAAGCTGTGATGGCCATTATTGGCTTAGAGGCTGCGATGTACCGTTATTTTGTGGCCAATCCTCACGCACGAGACTGGGAAGTTATTCTTGGAGTAGAGGAAATAAAGAAACGACTGAGCCCACTTGCACTGTCAGGGTCTGATGTTGCTGTAAGTGCGGCGGTTCTATGGAAGGACTTTGAGCCTTTTCTCAAAGATCTTGATCGATCTCAAGCTGCTGAATTGCTTGATGCATATATCCCATTTGCAAAGGCTTTTTCAGGGGAGGAGCTTTATTCTCGGCGTTTACAACGTGGTTTGTTAGGTTTTATTGAGCACTATCATCCTGATGTAGTGGAAACAATGCAACAGCATCAAGCCTCGAGTCCCATTATTACAGCATAGTTCTACCGCACTCCTTTCTTCGATTATCTTTTGTAGTTACGGAGAAAAAATATGGCAACAGTACGCTACGAAACACCTACTGAGGTTGCACTGGTGCTTGATCAATGTGCCAGTATTGTAAGAGGCTTCTATGCGAGAGGTTGGGTGTTAGGGACTGCAGGAAACTTTAGTGTTTTGCTAAAGGATGAACCATTTTGTCTCGCTATTACCAAAAGTGGAACGGACAAAGAAGGTATTACCAGAAATGATTTTATTCACCTTGATGGGCACGGAAATGTCATTGAAGGATTTGGGCAACCAAGCGCAGAGATTGCTATACATCAAGAGCTTGTGAGGTTTGGGAGTATAGGGGTAGTCTTTCATACGCATTCAATATGGGCAACGGTATTGTCGACTGCTACTCCAACCGATGCACTATTTCTTCGAGGTTATGAAATGCTGAAAGGTTTACATGAGATCGAATCTCATAACACTATAGAATATCTTCCCATTATTGAAAATTCACAGGATGTTAATGCACTTAGCATGGAGGTGCGGGAGCTTCTCCGCAAGAAGCCAGCGTTGCATGGGTTTTTAATTCGGGGTCATGGATTGTACACTTGGGGAAGGACTATTCAAGAAGCAAAGAGGCATATTGAGGTATTTGAATTTCTTTTTGAAGTACTTGGGCGGTCACAGAATTATCGTAACCTGTGATCAACGAGACACTAAAAACTACATGATGTGCACTTAGGAGTAACGCTATGGCGCTTCTGACGATTCTTAACCCGCATAAGACACTTCATGCCTATGATGATATTGTGACCTATCTTGCAGGTATTGGCATTCACTATGAGCGATGGAATACTGGTGGTGTGATTTCTGAGAATCTATCTGCAGAGGAAGTGTTAGGTTCATACAAAGTCGAGATTGAGGCTCTCAAGGCCGAAGGGGGTTATGTGACTGCTGATGTTATTGATGTTAATCACACTACACCTAATCTAGAGGACATGCTTGATAAGTTTAGAAAAGAACATTGGCATGACGAGGATGAAGTTCGTTTTATTGTCTCCGGAAGCGGCGTTTTTTGTATTAATCCCAAAGAAGGACCTGTGGTTTCCATTGAGGTTGCGGTTGGAGATTTGATTAGGGTGCCCCGTGGTACATTGCATTGGTTTGATTTGTGTAAAGAAAGGCGTATTCGAGCGATCAGACTTTTCCAGGACTCTTCGGGATGGACGCCTAGATATAGCAATAGTCGGCTGGAAGACTCTTACCTTCCCGTTTGTCTAGGGCAAAGTGATGTTTTAGGCGAGAAATAGGTGTTGAGTGCCTACTTGGCTGTGTGATTTTGATGTTATTCTTTTGGATATTGAGGGAACAATCACTCCTGTAGATTTTGTTTATAAAACCCTCTTTCCGTTTGTTAAGGATCACTTGCGAGACTACATTGAACGGCATCATTCCTCCAGCACGTTAAGGGATATACTCAATGCTCTAAAAGCTCAGCATGCCGCTGATGTAGCAGCTTCTCTTCACCCACCTGCTTGGGAGAGGGATGTAAGTAATTTTTTTGCTGTTGAGTTATATGTTCATTGGCTCATAGATCATGATCGTAAAGTAACTCCTTTGAAGACTCTTCAAGGTGAAATGTGGAAGTTTGGCTATGAAAACGGGACACTGTGTGGACGTATATTTCCTGATGTTCCTCCAGTATTTAAAACGCTGAAAAGTGAAAACATCTCAATTTGCTTTTTTTCGTCTGGAAGTGTCTTGGCGCAACAGATGCTTATCAAGTATTCTGAGTTTGGTAATTTAAGTGCTTTTGTTAAAGATTATTTTGATACAACGATTGGAGGAAAGTTGGACACAAGCAGTTATATGCGCATATCGGGAGCCCTTGGTGTAGAACCCTCTAATGTGTTATTTGTTTCTGATACTGTAGGGGAACTTGATGCGGCACAGACAGCTGGCATGAAAGTTCTTTTAGCAAAACGTCCAGGAAATAGCCTTCAAATAAGTTCCTCGTATACACAAATTACATCATTTGATAACCTATATACCCTATAATGATTATCGCGTTTTTGTATGTTTTGCGAACTTGATTTTACTCAGGAGGTAATTATGAAACTGAAAACCGTATTTGTGCTTATTGTGTTGGTAGTATTTATTCCATCAATGGGATTAGGAAAAACGCCTGCTCCAGCTGGAGCAAAGGCTTATATTATTTCCCCTGCGGCCGGTGAGACCGTAACAAGTCCTGTGACAATAAGATTTGGGCTAGAGGGTATGGGAGTTGCCCCGGCAGGCGTAGATAAAAAAAATACAGGACATCACCATCTTATAATTGATAGCCCATTGCCTTCATTGGATAAGCTTATTCCTAAAGATGCTCACCACAAGCATTTTGGTGGAGGGCAAACAGAGGGAACAATAGAGCTTTCTGCAGGAAAGCATACTTTGCAGTTACTTCTTGGTGATAAGGGACATGTCCCCTTTGACCCACCTGTCGTATCTGAAAAGATCACAATTACTGTCAAGTAGGAGATGCCATTATATTTTTTCTACGACTTATAGATCAGCCAGAAGGGTTTTTCATCCACCGATCTGGCTGATTTACTGAAGCAGCCAGCTGTTTTAGAAATAGTTCTCGCGGGAGCGGCTGTGCTCCAAATTGAGCAAGGTGTTTGGAGTGTATTTGGCAGTCAATAAGATCAAATCCCCAGAGGTGGAGTTGTTGAGCTAAACTTGCAAATGCAACTTTTGAAGCATCTGTTTGGTGACTGAACATGGATTCGCCAAAAAATACTCCTCCAATAGAAATTCCGTATAAGCCTCCTGCTAGTTTTCCGTCATTCCAGCTTTCAATTGAATGGGCATTACCCATCAGGTGAAGGGTAGAGTAAGCTTCTTGCATAGCAGGGGTTATCCACGTGCCTTTTTGAGAGGTGCGTCGAGATTGTGCACATTGTTCGATTACGGTATCAAATACGGTATCGTAGGATATGGTGAAACGTTTAGAACGTATAACTCTAGCAAGACGTTGTGAAATATGGACATTAGAAGGAGCAATTATAGAACGAGGATCTGGGGACCACCAATAAATTGGTTCACCGGCGTTGTACCAAGGAAATATTCCTAAGCGATATGCTTTAAGGAGTCGTTTTGGAGAAAGATCCCCACCTATTGCAAGGAGTCCATCAGAGTCTGCGTGTGCTGGTGAAGGAAATTCTAGTTCTTTTGGGAGGCGGTAAACTGCCATGACTACCCTGTTAAGCACGATACCATATTTGATGAATTAAGGTTTCAGAAAGTAGGTGAATGTTTTTGAAGGCATTAATTTTCTTCTAGAAACTTTTCTCTGAGTTTTTTTGGTATTTGCATATTGTGGAGACATTTAGACGAAAGATAGTAGGAGTGCTTGGCGCATCTGCTCAGAGTATTCCGCGTGGTGATGAAGAGCTTGCTTATCGCTTAGGAGCATGGATAGCACGTTCACAACATCATCTTTTAACAGGTGGTGGGCCAGGAGTCATGGCAGCAGCTAGCCAAGGCTTTTGTTCTGTCTCATCACGACAGGGTTTGTCTATCGGGGTTATACCAGAAGGGAAGCCTCTTGGGTTTTATCCAAATCTATGGGTTGAGCTCCCTATCTATACTCATCTTAGAGGAGAAAACCCAATTGCTAAAGATTCACGAAACCACATTAATATTCGTACTTGTCATGCTCTTATTGCATTGCCAGGAGGTTCAGGAACGCAAGCTGAGATTGAGCTCGCTGTAGCTGGAGAAGGTAGATATGGAATTGTTGCCTGCCTTCGTGAAAATGATAAAATCGGTAATTTGACAGCCACTACTATTGGAAACCTTGGTGTTGTAGTGGCGCAAGATTATGATAATGTGATCCGGGTGCTAGCGCCATTTTTGCTATGTTAGCTAGGAGTATTTTTTTCGTTGGTGATGCTTTGATCAAAAAGCCTGGATCTCCTGCTGGGAGGTGACAATTGGAGATGATTCAAGAGTTGTGACTTGGCCCACAGTATTGTGTCTCACATTAAAGCATTCTACTGCCTGTTGTGACTCATTCTGCTTGTATGGGGTGGGTGAATGGACACTTATTTAAAGTACCTATTGTTTGGGTTTGTTTTGGTGTTTGTTGCTTTGCCCATTTTAGGGATTTTGATGAGAGAACCTGGACAGGTGGAACAAGAGCATTCGGGAAGTTTACCTGTAAATGCTATTTCTTTAATTGAGAGTGCTGAAAAAACCCACGATGATGCCATGGTCTTGATCCCTAAGGGAAAGTTCACGCAAGGGAATATTTTAGGGGGTTATGATGAAAAGCCGCAAAAAACGCAATTTCTTGAGGCGTTTCTAATAGATAAGTATGAGGTGACAAATCAACGCTATATGCGGTTTGTAGAGGAAACTGGATATCGCGCTCCGACCTCTCGATATGGTGGAATGGAAGCATTTCAGTCACCTGCGTTCCCGGTGGTTTATGTTTCGTGGTATGACGCTAGTTCTTTTTGTAAATGGGAGGGTAAACGCCTTCCTACTGAATCGGAATGGGAAAAAGCTGCGCGTGGGCCAGAAGCATTTATTTGGCCTTGGGGTAACGATATGAACTCGAGGTACGCAAATGTAAAGGGTGAAGGGGATGGTGTAAAGTACACTGCTAAAGTTGGAGCTTTTAAGACTGATCAAAGCATGTATGGTGCATTGGATATGGGTGGGAACGTTCGTGAATGGGTAAATGATTGGTACGATCAATATGCATATCGTGATTACGATAGTGTGGAAGTGATTAATGCAGCTACTCCAACAACAAGGAGTTTGCGTGGAGGGTCATGGACGGACTCTATGATGAACGCTCGGGCAACAGCACGATTTAAAATGTTGCCTAAGTATCGCGATACCGCGATCGGTTTTCGATGTGTTAAAAGTGTGTCGTAGAGGCTAAAAGTGTTGTTTTAATTGTTTAAATTATAGCAGGTCGAAGTAGTAGAGAAGCATGAATACAGCAAAAACTATGTTGACAACTAGGCCAGCGAGCACGACTGTGTCAAATATTCTTTTTCCTTTGTCCATCTTGTGTAGGTCTATTTTCCTTTGTCCATCTTGTGTAGGTCTATTTTCCTTTGTCCATCTTGTGTAGGTCTAATGGTTATCCTCAAAGGGCTTGAATACAATTGCATGATGAAATATCATAGGGCGTTTTGCTAAGTCAAGGTTCGACTGTTTTGATAATGGTCAGTTTAACTACTACTTCGAGAGGTTAAAGTCAGATGGAAGATGATGGTGGGTTTAATAAAAATGCTCCCAGTTGGCTTGGGCCAACTATTTTTACTCTATCCTGCATTTTTGCTGTATGGTTTTTTTATTGGTTTGGAACGGTTGTTCATCACTAATTCTGGGGAGTACTGTTGACATGGGAAAAGACGTCGTGGTGACCATTGTTTTGTTTGCAGCCTCCATAGGCTACTTTACGTTGATCAATTGGTGGATGATGGACATTCAGGGACTTGACTATTGGTATATGTTCCGGACGGGAGCAGAAATAAGTGCTGGTGGCCATTAATACCTGGGAACAAGTCTGAGGCTCTCCTGTTACATCGTTGATATGACCATATGTTTTCGGAGGAGGACAAATGTTAAAACGGCTTTTTGAGGGGAGAATGAAAAATCAACAGCTGCTGAGCTGGGTAGCTGTGGGGGTTATTGTTGGAGCTTTACTGCTACCCTTGATCATTTCCCTTCCCTTGTTAGCAGAAGAGTTTGAGGATGCGGCAATTGAACAAGCGGCTGCCTCTGAGGATATTCCAGCTCAAGAGACAGGTCGCGATGTTCACTATGGTGATGAGGGGATTATATCGGGACCTCCGGCACCAGTGACTTCTGATAATGAAGATGACTACCCAAGATACAACTTTGAAAGCCGTGTAATAATTTGGGTTGCCAATCAACAGCATCTTTATTATGGAAGTTTCGTCCTTGCCGTCCCAATTTTTGTAATGATCATTGAGTTTATTGGCATGGTTACCAAAGACCGTGCAATGGCTCAGAAATACGATACCCTTGCGTATGACTTTATAAAAATTAGTATTACTGCGTACTCGATTACTGCGATTCTAGGGGGGATATTAGTATTTACGTTTATGATCCTCTATCCTGCATTCTGGAGTTACATGACCAAGATTTTCCATCCGGCCATGCACATCTACGTCCTATTGTTCTTGGCAGAGAGTTGTACTCTCTACATCTACTACTACGGCTGGGATGCGATGCGAGAAGGTTTACTGAAATGGGTACATCTCAGTATGGGAGTTTTTCTCAACGTTTTTGGAACTGTTTTGATGATGCTGGCAAACTCTTGGGCGACCTTCATGATGTCACCAGCTGGGGTAGATGCCGAAGGTCAGTACCTTGGAAATATTTGGTTAGCGGTTCATAACCATCTTTGGAATCCGGTTAATATTCATCGAATTCTTGGGAATATGGTCTTCGGAGGAGGCATTGTTGCGGCTTATGCGGCCTATCGCTTCCTGTCAGCTAGGAACGATGAGGAACGGGCTCATTATGACTGGATGGGTTACGTTGCAATGTTCATTGCTGTCGCATTTTTGATTCCGCTTCCCTTTGCGGGCTATTACCTTATGAGAGAGGTTTACGCCTATCGCCAACAAATGGGTATTACTCTCATGGGCGGATTGTTAGCGTGGCTCTTTATCATTCAAGCTGTTTTGATTGGAGCACTCTTCCTAACAACCAACTATTACCTATGGCAAGGCATGGGACGAATGCGTGGTGCTGAGCGCTACCAAAAGTACATTAAGTACATGACATTTGTACTTATCGTCTGCTTCTTAGTTTGGTTGACGCCACACACTATGGTCATGACGCCGACTGAACTCAAAGAGATGGGAGGTCAGCAACATCCGGTTGTTGGAAACTATGGGGTTATGTCTGCCAAAAATGGGGCAGTAAACGTGATTATTACGACTACTGTGCTCAGCTTTATTTTGTATCAGAGGTGCAACAAAATACCCACTGTGCCTTGGGCGAGGGCGGGCAATATCGCTTTATGGGCATTATTTAGTGTTGCCTTTATCAACATAATTTGGCTTGCGATATACGGCTATTACATACCCGCAAATGTGCGCGTGGGGCTTTCTGTGCCTCAAGTGGTCTCAACGTTGTCCTGTTTGTTTATTGGGACAACAATAAATCTGTTTATGATGCGAGGTGCAAAACCAACAGGGCCAGTTGAATGGGGGAAGATATCCGTGCGTTCTCAGTATGCCCTGTTTATGCTAGCAACTTCTTTCACGTGGATGATGGGTTTAATGGGTTACATCAGATCCTCTGTCCGTCTTCATTGGCACGTGAATGAAATTATGCGTGATAATTCTCCATGGGCTTTTACGCATACCATAGGTTTTGCAGCAAATATGATTTCATTTAATGTTCTTTTCTTCTGGGTTACCCTTCTCTTTGTATTCTGGTTGGGGTCTCTTGGTGTAAAGAAAACGGTGTCAGCAAAGCTTCCGGCGGGATCAGGAGTACCAGCTCCAGCTCCGGCAGCTACTCATTGAACCTAGGTAGGAGAGGGATAGGTGAAAAATAAAGCTCTACTTTTTAAGCTTTGGATAGGGTTGTTGGCTCTAATACTTGTTGGGCTGGCAATTGCCAACTACAGGGTAAATTTTTACGGAAATTCCAGGCTTCTTCCTGTTTCTTTGGGGATTTTTACAGTTACATCGTTTTTGCTTGGGATTTATTTTCATAAAGTTCGCGTCATTATGCATGGTGCAGCTTTTATGATTATTGTTGCCGCAGCGTTTGCTGGTTTCGCTAATTGGTTGCCACAAACAATTGGGGAGCCACCCCCACTTGAGGAAAAGATTGAGGATATCGCTACAATGGCTCCTCAAGAATTAGTCGATTTAGGGGAAAAGCTTATTTTTGGGGCCGTTGGAGCTAGTACAGTTAAGGGGTCAATTGGTAAGGGGCAATGCCCCTTGTGCCATGTATTTGGTTCAAGTGAGCATGGGGAACGGGCTCCGAATATGTTTGGATTGCCTGATAGGGCAGCTGAAATTGTTCAGCTTGACACCTATATAAATCGTGACACGGTACAGACGGTCGCGTTTGATGGTAGTGGAATTGCTGAGACTGCTCTTGAATATATGGCCGAGTCACATGCGTGTCCAAACTGTTATGTAAGTCCAGGTTTTGGAAAGGGTGGAACCAATGATAGGGAAAGCCCGATGCCTGCTATTCACAAGCCGCCTATTAATTTGACTATTGATGAGATGGTTGCGATTGACGCGTGGACTTATTTTCGGGAGGGACTGGAGATTCCGTCGGTTGACGACATGCGTGCGGCCTATGAGAAGTTTATCCCTGAAGATGAGAGGCCTCAGGCTTCTGCTGAGCCTGAAGGAGAAGGTGCTGGAGGAGAAAACCCTCTGTTGACGACTGGGGATGAGCCTTTACCTGAGATTTTTGAGAAAGCGCAGTGCACTGTGTGCCATTCAATTCCAGGTATCCCTGGTGCTGATGAAGGTGATTTTGGGCCTGATCTTTACGTGAAGTCCACTGCACCCGCCCGTATGAGTGATAAAAATTATGCAGGAGCTGCTACGTCAGTTCAGTCCTATATCCTTGAATCAATTATGGATCCAAATCTTTATATTGTTCCGGATTTTGACGAAGATCTTATGCCTGATGATTTTGGAACGACGCTTAATGCGAAAACACTATTTCGAATTGTAAATTATCTATCTCTACTTGAAAAAGGTAAGGCCCCCCCTAATTACGAGGACATGTGAGTGGTGCATGCTGGTTTTTAGGGGACAATGTTTTTATGAAAACATTTAGAGCATTGAAGTAAGGGAGGCGTAAATGCCAGGTTTTATTGAAGGGATGATGCCAGTTCAGCTTTTAGTTGAAGTTGGTTTAATCCTCACTATTTTTATACTTGGTGCGATGATCTTAGATAAGATGATGGGGATTCGTGTTCCTATATTGCTTCAGGCAGTTCTTGTCTTTATCGCAGGCTGGTGGTACTACAAGTTTCGTGTTGATCCACCCCTACCTTTTAGTGTTCGTGCCATTTACCAGGTAATGATAGCTATTGGTATTTTTATGTGGGTGTCATCTGCGGAAAAAGCTTGGCAAGAGTTTAAACAGCCAATTATTGACGTATTGGATGCAAAAACCCCTCTTACATGGTGGGTTCGTGCGGTGCTTTTAGTCGTTTTGCCTCTTTCGGCAAGTGGCATGGCCTATCAGAATCTCTTGCCGTCTCTTGGTGAGCCAATTGAATTGAGGACGGTGCATCCAGCACCGCCTGCAGCTGTAAAGGTTCACGGGAAAAAGTTTCCTTTGCAGACCTCTGAGAGTCCCTTTCGAGTTGATGAACAGGGAGAATATTCCAATCATATACAGGATGCACATGTAGGCGATAACCCATTTGATCCAAATGCCATTCAGTATATGCAGAATGTAAAGGAAGGTGGGGATATCTTCTTTCAAAATTGTCATTTTTGTCATGGTGACAATTTAAATGGACGTGGTTTATATGCGTATGCATTTAACCCAATTCCTGCAAACTTTACGGATCCTGGTACGCTTGCCCAGCTTCAGGAAACGTTTGTGTTTTGGCGTGTGGCAAAAGGTGGTCCAGGGCTTCCACGTGAAGGTTTCCCATGGGCTTCGGCAATGCCACCATGGGAACAGCATCTCACTACGGATGAGATCTGGAAGGTAATTCTTTTTGAATATTGGCACACTAAATATCCACCGCGAACTTGGGATGAATAGACCATGGATAGGGTGGAGGGAGAAAAGCAAATGATAACGGATCACGCTTCGCGGAAGCCTCGACGTTCGATTTTACTCGGGCTTGCGCTTGGCCTCTGTACTCTTTTGGTGTCCGCTCCTTGGTTGGCTGGTGTGGCTCCAGGGCAAGAGGAAGATCTTGAAGAGCTTGCTGCCGGTTTTGTTGAAGGCGAGTTACCAGATGAGCCGACGCCAGAACAGCTAGAAAGTGGAAAAGCAGTCTATCTGAGTAAGTGCGTTTGGTGTCATGGTGTTGAAGGTGCTGGGGATGGACCTGGTGCAGACCGATTGTGGCCTCGCCCAAGAAATTTCAATCAAGGCACCTTTAAGGTACGACATACTTTTAGTGGAGAGCTGCCACTTCTTGAGGATCTCTTTCAGACGGTTACTCATGGCCTGTCCGGTTCAGCTATGCCACCTTGGGAAGGTATTTTGTCGGAACAACAACGCCGTGATGTTGTTTCATACGTAGCTTTTGAGTTAATTCAGGATAGATATTATACAGATGATGAATTTGAGACAGTTACGAAGCTTGAGCTTGATACACTTGAGCCCATACCTACATCACCTGAGAGCATTAAGCAGGGCAAGGCGGTATTTGACCGCTTACGCTGTGCAGAATGTCATGGGCAAGAGGGGCGGGGCGATGGAAACCCTTTTAATTTAAAAGATGACTGGGGCTTTCCCATTCAGCCTGCCAATTTCCAGAAATGTTGGGATTTTCGAGGTAGCCGACAGGATCCCTATAATGTAAAAAATATATTCCGGACCTTTTCAACTGGTTTAAACGGAACTCCAATGCCCTCTTTTGCTGACAGTACGACAATAGAAGAACGCTGGCATCTTTCCAACTTTGTCAGTTCTTTGTGTGAAGTTGATATTGAGGGGAAACCGCTAAAGATTGATCCGTTGACGGATAAACCTGCGATTACCTTTGTGTTGCGTTCTGGCCGTGTTACCGAAGAGACTGTTGAAGGAGCTCAAATTCCGACTGATCCTACTCACCCTGCATGGGAAGCGCGTGAACGCCGTTTTATTGGTATGGCAGGACAGATTATTCATAAGTCAAGAAACTTCGTAAACAAGATTGACAGTATGTTTGTGAGGTCTCTCTATGACAATGATGAAATAGCATTTTTATTTGAGTGGGATGATAGAAGTCAGAGCGTTCTTGCGGATGGGGTAGAACCTTTTATGCCAGAGGAGGTGCCTCCTAGCGGCGACCCTGCTGCAGATAAAGTACGTGCGTATGGGCCTTTTAACGATGGCATTGCAATTCAATTTCCTACTGATTGGGCAAGTTTAACGCCTCCAGAGAAGCCTCGTTTTATTCATGGAGATGAGAAAAATTCAGTGGATCTTTGGAAGTGGGAATCAGATGGAACCTTAAAGGCATATACTGGGACAGGGGCTTTGCAACCTCTTGTAGAAAGAGAAAACTCCACTGCTTCATTACAGGTAGTTTTTTCTGAGTACTCCAATGGCAAATGGACCATTATGGTGAAGCGTGCTCTGACGACAGACGATGAGAGTGATGTTCAGTTCGTTCCAGGGAACTATATTCCAACTGTGTTTTTTGCCTGGGAAGGCCATAATGGAGACTATGGCCTTAAGATGGCAATATCTACGTTTTACAATACGATTCTTGAGCCGCCAATTCCAGCCTCGGTCGCGTGGTATGCAATTTTTATTGGTATTACCATTGTTATTGTTGAAGTTTGGGTGCTAACTGGGCGGCGTAACCGTGAACGTGGAAAGGAAGTATAGAAAATTTAAGATAGTTTTATAGTAGTACCTTACCTAATTAAAGCAGGAGGGTGGAGAGAGCCAACTCCCCCCCTGTTTTAATTTTCGTGTCTGCTCTGATGAAGTGCCTTCCTGCAAGTGCCATTATTCTCGCTGGCGGTAAAAGCCGACGAATGGGTTCCGATAAGAGATTTCTTGAAGTGCAAGGAAAGACGATGCTTGATCGCACCATTTCCTTCTGCGAGAAATTATTTTCAGAGATAATTATTGTAACTGCTGGCCCTGAATCCTCAATTAAAAGTGTCCATAAGGTTGTCTATGACATTATTCCAAATTCAGCAGCACTTGGGGGGATCTATACAGGACTTTTAGCCTCTAAAGAGTTGTATGGCTTTGTTGTTGCTTGCGATATGCCATGGCTTCACCCGGAACTTATAAAGTTTTTAGTTCAGCGTCCAGGGGAGTCAAGTAAATCGAACTACGATGTAGTTGTTCCAAAAAGTTCTTATGGTTTTCAACCTACCCATGCCCTTTACTCGAAACGATGTCTTCCTATTCTTGAGGGGATGATCTCTGAGAAAAACTTTGAAATAAAAAATATTTTTAATAAGAAAGACATCTTTTTGCGAGCCGTTTTGCCAGATGAAATAGCGTTATTTGATCAAAGTGGTAGAGCATTTATGAATATCAATACACCAGAAGACTTTAAGGGGATTCTGAGGGATGAAAACTCCACTTACGACTCTGGTTAGCTTAAATTTTACCTAAAAGCCCGTTAGGTTTATCTGTAAATTAAATAGTAATAAAATTCAATATAAACAGCTACTTAAAATTAAAAATCAATATTTTACTTTAACTTACTGAGGGGCTTTTGCTTGGAAGGTTTTTGAAAAAAAATGAACCATGTGGCACCTTTTTCCGAAAACTTTTCCCCCATGTAAATTTGATTGAGGGTCAACCTTCGTCATGGGTAAAGTGGGGTTTTTGGTGAAATGTTTTACGAGGTTTATCCTTGACAGTATTGAGTTTACACGGTAGCATGCCCTGTTGGAAATTGTTCTTTGAAAATTGAATATTTTTGGTGTTTTAGAAGTGGCGGCCCTCGAGAACTTTTTTACAAGTTCCTATTTTATATTTTTTTGTAAACTCTGAGAGTTTGATCCTGGCTCAGAACGAACGCTGGCGGCGTGCTTAACACATGCAAGTCGAACGAGAAGCTATCCTTCGGGATGGTGGAGAGTGGCGAACGGGTGAGTAACGCGTGGGCAATCTACCCTTGGGTGGGGGATAACCCTTCGAAAGGAGGGCTAATACCGCATATCCAATACTGTCATAAGACTTTATTGAAAATCCTTCGGGAGCCTGAGGAGGAGCTTACGTTCTATCAGCTTGTTGGTGGGGTAATGGCCTACCA
>CAYXED010000009.1:0-67908 GCA_964463965.1 uncultured Nitrospiraceae bacterium
ATAGTAAATCAACAAAAAAAGCTGAATCAATAAACCGGATATCCAAGAAAGATGAGGTGGAACAAACACGCCTTCGCAAACGGTGGTTGGATTGGGTTGGTAAATATGCCGACAAAGTTGGTGCGATGGACGATTTCTCAAATGAAGATAAGAAGGAGTATAAGGATGGTAGATATCTTCATAGGATTCCTCCTAATGGGTAACGGTCAAGCAGATAGTACTCGCAGGGCTAACTTTTGTAACCTACCTAAAAGGATGGGACAATATATGAGGCGTGGTGCTGAGGGAGTGTCAATGGTTTGATCTAGGAGGTCACGCTGAAAAGTGGGGGCAACTGTGGGGGCAACAGTTAAACGATCAAATACATATACTCTTTAATATGATATAGTTACGCAGACTTTTCGGTAGTCGCCGCCCCACCAATAGCCACTTAGAGAGCTGTAATGTGATGCACACTTATCATTCTGCAACGGTGATGTTTCGGGTTTTCCTCACAGGCCTGATCGGTGTGGGAGGATTCGTGCTGATGTCTGGTATGGCGTCTGCCGAAGACACTTCGTTTAAACCCACGGGGCTATATGGAGGTGCAGGGCTAACCTTTGCGTTCGAAAATTTTGATTTAGATGGTGCTGAAAGTGTGGGGTTGGTTATTGATAATAGTCTCGGGGGTAATCTCAAATTAGGGTATCACTATAGTGCCCGGTTTGATCTCGAATTGGACCTGCTCTATATGGATGGTTTTGATCTGTCGCTATCCGACACCGGTGATGTGGGAGGCTTCAACCTTGATGGCCTCGACTTTGGGAGTAATGTGAGTGGGTATGTGGGGTCCCTCAATCTCAAGGGTTATCTGACAGAGCGGTCTGGCAAAGTCAGGGTATTGCAGCTCTATGGGCTTGCCGGGGTTGGGTACGCCGATCTTACCGCTGCCGCGAAGGTGTTTGGGGTGACCTCAGAGTCTTCGGAGCGGGACATGATGCTTCGTGCTGGAGGCGGGGTGGAGTATCTTTTGACAAGCCGAGTCAATCTTTTTGCCGAGGTCTCCTACTATCTGGGGATCGGCGACCTTGATGAAATTCGTTTTCTCCCTGCGACCGTCGGCGCCATGTTGCACTTCTAGTTGAATGCCTGTGATTGAGGAGTGGAGAGTGTCCTATTCTGACGCATTGTATGCCGCAATCATCTCTGGGATAGTTGCCCACTTGACGGTGCCGGTGGCAATCAATGCCTGGACCCTTTCAAAAAAGTACTCCATCAGTTCGATCTCAGGACTCTGCCCCATGCTCCATACGAGGTAGTAGGTATGTACGGTGTTAGGGCTGCGTGCGACGATGGCTGCTTGGAGATCTCGAATGAAAGCATCGACATCATCGCGTGCTGCTGTGCATCGGGTGTGAGATTCATCGGGGTTGGCTTCTGCTTCAGCAAAACATGGTAACGCGCCCGATGTAGGGATCATGATGACCTCGCCTGTGGGATCGTGTTCCGTCCAATTCAAGCCGTCTTTCATTCGCCATGGCACGATGCGATCTTCTATCCCTTCTGGCCACACTTGATGACATGCTCCTGCGTTCTCGCAATCTTTGTAGGGATCAGGACGTTGAGTACGCGGGAGTGAGGATAAGCAGTAGGCCACATTTCCCGTGACTGCGTGATAGCCCGCTTCTTGAACGGCTTTTACCCAGTTGAGATGCGAGCAGACGCCAGAGACGTGGGATACCTGTACGCTTGTTGCTTCAAGCATTTCACGGAATGTAGTTAAACGGCGCACGAAGACCTCTTGGTTGAACCCGGGCGCCCGAGGATTTCCACCGAGATCTGCGTGCACGCCGACGGCGTGGTTCTCTGCCTCCAGATCTGTGAGTAGCGTCGAGTTGCGTGCGCGAATCGTACGGACGTATTCGTTACGGACTTCAGACGTCATGACGCCACCGCCTGCGTTGAACGATTCGATCATGGCATCGTGCAATTCGAGGTAACGATTGTATACAGTTTCGTTCTCCCAGTTCCATCCTTCGTGATGGAAGGTCCAGCCTAACATCAGTGTATTATCAACAGGGTTAGGAGTGGAGGGGCTGTTGTTCGCAGGGGCGTTATTGGTAGAGGGTGTAGTTTCAGGAGCGTTGCTTGCAGGGGCTGTGTTCGTAGGGGCATTATTGGTAGAGGGTGTAGTTTCAGGAGCGTTGCTTGCAGGGGCTGTGTTTGCCGGGAGCGTATTGATGGCGTCAAGATCCTCGGCTGCGCATCCGATGAGCAGGAGTAAGAGGACAGTCAGTAGTAGGTGCAATTGTGCTCTAGCCATGGAATTCTCCTATCAGAGGCATTATTACTATTCCCTACGATTGATGTAGCATATGATCAAGCCAGTGAAGCCGATGTCGTAGTGTTCTTACCGTCGCCTTGGGAAACGTTTTGCTATGCCATTGGTTGCTTCAAATGCGGTCTTTTCTCCTGGAGACCCATCAGGTTTTAGCTCGGTATAAGTAACTTTAATTTCTTCAAAATTGAGTGAAAACTCTGCGATGGCGACAGGCGATTTTTGTCCATCGCCCGTTAGTTTATAGGAAGTAATCATTACATTTTTTAAGTTTAGGACTACTCGTGCAGAACACATCGTTCTGCCAACAATGCCACTCTGCTCTACAGAATGGATTTTGACTGTGGTGAAGGTTCGTTGTTGGATCACGGCCGTAGTGTATGCATACTCCAGTCCCAGGTTTCGATGGGACTCCACCCGACATGATTCATATAGGTTGATTCCCCTTCAATACCATCGAACTTAATAAATTCGGCTCCAAATGTATAGTGTGTGGTTGACAAGCTCAGCACCACTGTCAGCATGAGTAACGTGAAATATTGTGTTGGTATGTACATGGGTACTTCCTATCCTAGTGTGAGGTCAATGAATTTTGAGTGATTTAACGATATGGGGCTGATCTCCCGTCCCAGGTTTGCTGCCACTTTCTTTCGCTTTGACCTCACGGTCGGCTGCCAGCGCTGTAAGGAGAATCGATAGACATTGTCGTGGTGTGGCTTTCGAGCTACACGTGTAGTGGTGCCCGTCGGCCAACTTAAATGAGACATGGCCTGAAGATTCTGCTTTGACCCACGTGACAGTGTAATATTCGCCAGGAGCGGCGAATGTCAGGTGAGGGATACTCAACAGGATGAAGAGTAGAAAACTCAGGATGATATGCATGGTGTGCTCCTTTGTGTGTGATACCTTGGATTAGGGGAGTACGACAATTGCTGGGACCACGTGATGTATGGGAATGCCTGTCATGCTGACGGGTGAGGTCGAACAGGTATCGTTCACATTGACCTCACTGACAAATCGTATCGTACGCGCATTATTGGTGTGCCACGTGGTGTTGTAGATACTGGACCCACTGCTTTTGGTACAACGATAGGGAGTGCTACGTAGGCCGCCAAGTCGTCGAAGTTTTCGGGCTTCTGCCTCACAGGCTTGATCTCCCAAGATGGTCACTTGATTGACCGACGGAGTGGTGTGGCTTGACCCTTGATTCACGTATCCCTCTGTCCCTGCGATAATGTCGCAGCGTACTTCATATTCATTGCCGTGGATAAAGTCGATGGGGGTGGCGAGTGCAAAGGTGTAGGAGTCTCCAGCATTGAGGAGGGGACTCGCGGCCGTTCGCCCTCTAATAGATTCCGTGGCAAGGATGGTGGGGCTGCTACCAGGATTGGTACGGATGACCGAAATCCTCGCATCCGCATCGTTGACGGGCTGTGTGCCCCAATTCGTAATCGTGCAGCTTGGAGTGATGTTCCCTGTCGGACCTCTCAGAATGGTTTCCGGGAGCACATTGGCATCGGTGGCAACATTCCAGGGACCGACTGTGGGGTCCCACCACGTTCGTAGTGGCTGGCAGGTGCCATAGGTGTCGGCGATGCGTGTGACAGCAAGATTATTGACCGCACTATGCTGCAGGCTGCTATCGGAGAAGTTGGTGGCACTGGGGAGGGGGTTCTCTGCAATCTCTGCAAGGCGTGCATAGGCAGGAAAATCGTCGCGTGTCAGTGAGCCGATATGGCGTTCCGCACGGTAGGTATCCCAGTGCTCGATAGGTTCTCCGTCACTACCGTATAGGACTCCAGTGTTACCATCTTCATAGACACGAAGATGTTCCAACAAAAATGAGACTGCTCCGGTGCCAATCCAAGTCCATGCTCCTAAACCTCCAGGAGACGGGCCACGACTTCGTCCTTGCCGAGAAAAGTTTCTAGTATCACACGCATAGCTGTCATGGTAGGGCGCATAGTGGCGTGATCCCCCGCGTTCGAGCTCTGAGAGTTTGGCTAAATTGTATGGGTAGATGCCGTCATCGCGTCCGATGTGCTGGGCAAAATCGGTTAGCCCCCAGTTGACGCTGGTGTTATATCCAGTGCCATTCCACGTGTATTGGCTAAAGTGGCCTGTCCATCCCCAGTTATCTCCGGTTTTCCATGCTGTCGCTCCAGGGCGTACGGATGGTGTTCCATTGGTCCAGACCGCTTGAGTCCTCCGACAGGAGGGGTCTGTTGTGCCTGTGATGCCTGTTCTCCATCCGTGACCATTCATGAGAATGGCGGGTTGGGCTAAAGTCAGGGTATTTATGATAGCGAGGGTTTCTGATTGTGAAATAGGCCATGGGCCGGTGCGATCACCATTCCCTCGACAGGAAATGCTGCCAGTACCAGTAGTGGTGTTGAGGCTCCAGGTAACAGGGAGGTCGCGGTTGAGATTGACGGCGTTGGCATTGCATCGCCAGCCACCTTCACCATTCAGGCCAAATCCATCGAGATTGACGACCGGGAGCACCCAGAGTTGGCGTTTTTTGAGGAGTTGCCGATATTTTAAGGTGGCTCCAGGATAAAGACGTGTGTTCGGTTTTGTGAGCACGTGGTCGATCCAGTCAAGTAATGCTCGTGTGGAAGATGATTCGTTACCATGTTGTGATCCAACGAATAGGGCAGAAGAGCGTTCATGTATGGGTGTGCGCCCGTCAGGACTCGCGAGTCGTAGGGCATAAATAATTTGCCCCTGAACCGTTCGGCCAACAGCAAAACGGGTCACTTCTTCAAAGCGATCCGCATAGTATCTGATAATGCGATTGATGCATTGCGGGGTCGGTAAAAAATACGTCCCACTTTCGCTCTCAACAGCGCTGCGCCATTGGTCGTAGCAGTCTGTTTCCGCGGATGATTCTGTGCCGAATGACAAGCCGACAGGGGCACCTTCCTTGACAGGTTTGGGAAGATGTGTGGGTGGGACAGTCGAGCGTACAGGGTCATCAGCTTGTATCTCCCGTTCGAGCTTTTCCAATGCATCTGAGGCGCGTTGCCGCACCGCATCATGTTCGTCGGTGATAAGGCGCATGTGGGTAATGTGTGTATTTGGGGCATTGGATGAAGGGGTGACGTTGCTTTGCGCGAGGACACTGGCACTGATTGCTAGGACAATGGGCAGAATGAGCCCACTGATGATTGGCTGACGTAGTTTATGGTGGTGTGGGTGCCACATCGTGTTTTGTAATTTTGTGGTGCCGTTATGTCGTTAGTCAATCTTGAAAAGGTATGCTCACCGTTTCAAATCGAGATTTCCCCAATCGTTGTAATCTTTGAGGAGATTGAAGTTGCCATCCGGAGTTCGGTTACCAAAATTGTTGTTAATGTCGGCCTTAAGGTCGCTATCGGTGGTATCTCCATCAAGGTTCCAGTCAAGAGCGACACGGTCGCGGCGGGCACCTGTTGCCCCTAACCGTGCAGCAAATACTTGGTAGAATGTGTTCAGATCACGATCATCTTGCCAGGCTACATAGTAGCGGTTATTGGCATCTATCCCGACGTCAGGATGTTTTTGCTGCCCCGCACTATAAGAATTTACCACGTCGACCGCCCCACGGGGTGTTCCATTTTCTCGATAGGGACGGGCATGGATTTGATAGAAACCGTTGACGTCATGATCATCCTGCCAGGTTACGACGAAATTAAAATCATCATTGGCAGTAACCCGCGGGCGACGTTGTTGTCCGCTAGCCGTGGTGTTGACTGTGAAAACCCCTGATCCGAGTGCAGTCCCGTTACTCGAATATCGCCGTGCGTGGATTTGACCGAACCCATTGTTATCTGAATCGTCTTCCCACACGACGACAAAGCGGCCATCTGCCGCACTGGCGACATCTGGGCGACGCTGTTGTCCCATAACCGTGGTATTGATCCTCAGCTCGCTCCCAGATTTGCTGCCTCCGCTTGTAAAGCGTTGTCCATAGATGTTGTAGAAAGCATTGTTATCTGAATCGTCTTCCCACACGACCACAAATCGACGATCATCGGCAATTGCTACACGAGGTTTTTTCTGTTGCCCAAATGTCGTTGTGTTGACATGACGCTCTCCCGTGTGAGGGCTGCCATTGGCATTAAAAGCACGAGCCCAAATCTCATAAAACCCATTACCATCACGATCATCTTCCCAGACGACGACGAAGGCTCCATTTTCTGCAACGGCAATATCAGGGTTTCGTTGGTTGCCACTTGATGTGGTATTGACATTAATTGTACTTCCTTGGCGGTTTCCTGCGGCCGAGAGTCGTTGGGCGCGAATTTCGTAAAAGCCATTGTTATCTGAATCATCTTCCCACACGACGACAAAGCGGCCGTTACTAGCGATACCAACCGCGGGATCTTGCTGTTGGCCTGTTGCTGTCCGATTAACGCGTTTTTCAGTCATGATTGCTTGCCCTGACGCATCGTATGCTCGGGCATGAATGTCATATTTTCCGTTTTTATCCCTGTCATCTTCCCACACGACGACAAAGCGACCATCGTTGGCTGCCTCAACGTCGACATCGCGTTGCTGGCCATCACTTACCCAATTGACGGTTTGTTCTCCGTTACAAATTCCGAGGGATTCTTGCAGTTCGTTTTCATCCAACTTGAGTCGATGTCCTGATGAATAGTTCAAGGTGCCGATGTCGGTTGAAGAGGAGGAGGCATCGCAGTCGTCGTCAGCACCCCAGAACTGGTATGTATAGTTCATGACGCTCACGTAGTTTGGCTTGCGATTAAGATTTTGATTGCCCCCATGCTTGAGGCTTAATGAATGTCCGAGTTCATGCATGAAGGTTCCAGCAAACTTTGTACGGTCGGCGAAACTTGTGGTGTTGAGGTTGTCTCCTAGTGACACAATAAAGTGATCACAACATGCTATGCCAGAGGAATTCGTGTTGACACGCTTATCCGCGATAATGCCATAGAAATAGTGTCCGTCTCGGAGGTCCGTGAAATACTCACTTTTGAGGTTCTCAAAGGTTCGAGGGTAGTCGTGGACCTGTCGATCGCCACTCACTGAGGCGCCTGTATGGTTACGTTGGCGCATATAGAGGGACCAGGTATTGTTCTTGTCGCGGTCGTCCATATAGACCACGGTATAGGTGCCACTGTCGCTGACGCCAATGGTGGGATTCACTTGCTGGTCAGCTCCAACGGTGTTAATAATTCGATCCCCTGTGCGTGGTGAGCCATCAAGATTAAATGTACGTGCATAAATTTGGTAGAATCCGTTCTTATCTCGGTCGTCTTCCCAAGTAACGGTAAAACGTCCCGAGGCATCGATTGCCACTGCAGGGTCACGTTGCTGGCCAGAAGAATCGTCGTTAATGTGAACTTCAGGGCCCTGTGCAGGGTTTCCGGGACTTGTAAACCGTCTGGCAAAGATTTCGTAATACCCATTACCATCCCGATCATCTTCCCAGGCAATAACAAAATGATTGTTGCGGTTGATGCCGACGGTGGGGTCCCGCTGCTGTCCCTGACTGACTTCGTTGACGACTATTGTGCCAAATAGTGGTGTGCCATCAACGGGATTGAGTCGTTGGGCATTGATTTCGTAGTAGCCATTGCCGTCAGCATCATCTTCCCACACGACGATTGCCGCGCCGGTGGGTGTCATGGCAATTTCAATATCTCGTTGCTGGCCTGAGACAACTTGATTGACTCGAAACTCTCCACCCAAGGGCCCACCCGCAGAATCAAACTTTCGTCCGTAGATATTGTAGTAGCCATTGCCGTCCCGATCGTCTTCCCACACGGCTAGCCAGTTGCCAGCCTGATCAATGCCAACCGAAGGGCGTTGTTGTTGTCCCGCACTCTCTTCGTTGATGTGAATTTCGCTGGACCATCCCGTGAAGACGCCTCTTATACGCCCATAAATTTCGTAGTAGCCATTGCTGTCCCGATCATCTTCCCAGACGACGACCATCTCGCCGGCGTCATTAATAGCGACGTCTGGGCGACGCTGTTGCCCGTCTGAGGTAGTATTTACGAGTTCGCCATGTCCAGGGACTACGGTGGATCCGCTATCAAGTGGGATGCCAGTGGCGTCAAAGCGGCGCACATAAATTTGGTAGAATCCGTTCTTATCTCGGTCGTCTTGCCAGACGACTGCTGTGATGCCTGAGGCATTGACAGCTACGCGTGGGGCTCTACGATCACCTTCTGCCGAAAACTCACTGGAGAAATCGATTTCAGCATAATAGGGGACTATTCCACTTGCATCGATATGAACGTCAATGCCTGTTGTCCCGTTGGGGTTGGTGACTGGGGCTTTGCCAAAAGCGTCCACCACATCTTGAAATCCATTTGTGGGAATGGTGATGCCGTCCATAATATCGACTTCGATAAAGAGATCTTTGCGATTGGGATTGGCACCCAAGGTTGGATAGTCAATGCAGTCTCCAGACGAACAAAATCCATATAGTTCATGCACATCGCTGATGCCATCTTTGTCGGTATCGATAAGAGTATGCATTGCCCATGTGACTGTGGGTATGCAGGATAACGCGATCACAAGTATGAAAGCGTATAGAGGCCTGTTTAATGGCATGGGTGTGTGCTCCTTTGGCATCATTGCTTTGCTGTTATTATTGTGGAGAGCCATCTTCACGCAACGTTTGATCAGGTGGAGGATCTGCGATGATTCCTTTTGCGAGGGCATCAGCGTTCAGGGTATCGAGAGGAGGACCGTCCGTCTGAAGCAATGTTTGAGGGTCCTTTGCGGTGGGTGCCATTCGCATAATCGTATATTCGAGTTGATGATGTGCCTCCTCTAAGACAGGTTCACAGTTTTCTTTTTCGGTGTAATATCGGCTTTCGACGATGGTAATGCGGTATCTGTGTTGCCCCCATGAGATCACCGTACTTTCCCCAGGAGTCAAGTGCCAACTCTTTGGTGTAAACGGTTGATTTTTTGTCTTCGTGCGTTGTTGCTGGAGGACGTTTGGGTCTGTTGGAAGGCCGATACTAGAGTCTCGAGGGATGATGCTCACTCGTGGTCGATACAATGTCCAACAGGCGCCATGCTGCACGGCTTCATCTCGGTCGTGGAGTCGTTGACTGATTTCAAAAGGCGGAGAGTGTTTTGGTGTCAGGGTGGGATGCCCGAGGCGTTTCTCCATAATTAACCATGGGCCGTTCGCATCTGCGAGTGAGACGCCGAGTCCGATGCCCACAGGCGCATGCGTGTGGTGTACTTCACCCGTGACTATTGACGGATGGTCGAGGATGTCCAGATGTAGTCCAGGAGTCCAATCCAAGTCTAGGGTAATTGAGTGGGCACTGTGTTCTTCCTGCAAGTGTATGAGGCTGTCTACGACTTTTGCCTCACCTTGAATGCGTACTGACTCGTTGCGCAATGGGCGTGTGTCTCGTTGAATGGTCCAGTGCAATCGCGATAGCTCGGTCCCTTGGCTTGTCAAGAAACTTTTCTTACGTTCTTGTGCATTAGGTTTTCGCAACAATTGGTTATTGTGATCGTATTGTGATGGGACTTTTCGGCTTTTAGCTTGTTTTCGTTGCCGTTGGAGCTCGCTGCCCTGATAGGTGCCGGCGAGTTTAGCTTTCAAGCGTTCAATCGCTTCAAAGTCTCCTTTGGCTTCTGCCTGTTTCAGCTTCTCTTTCCAGTGCGTGATTTGTGCTTTTGTTGGCATGGATGTTGAGGTATGGATGACACCTGGAGACGGTTGTGCAACGAAGTTCCGTCGTTTTTCTTCAACGATGGCCGCTGTTAAATGTTCTCCTCCAGGGACTGTTGCGTTCACCACGGCACGCGCTTCGGGGTCAAACTGCAGTTTTTGCTGTATGTCATGGGGATGCGTGTCTGTTATGGCTTCTCCTTCTTGTCCGCCGAACTGTATGGCTTCTCCTTCTTGCCCCCCGAGGGGTTGTTGGTGTTGAGGGGTACGGTCTGGTGTTACGCGAAAAGGTTTTCGTCCGACAGGGGCACCTTCCTTGACAGGGTCAGGAAGCATGTTTGAGGGCGGGACAGTTGAGGGCGCAGTAGGGTTTAGCTCACGCTCTAGGTTATCCAATGCCTTTGAGGCTCGTTCACGTACGGTATCCCGTTCATCAACCACGCGTTGAATATGACCAGTTGGGATGGTGCTAATTATGGTCGATGAATGTGATGGATGGGATTGGATATTGCTTTGAGCGAACATGTCGCCATTCATCGTAAGCAAGATCAGGAGCATGCACGCGCTGATCAAGTATAAGGTTTTTAACCCTTGCTGTTTGTGCAGCATGTGGAACCTCCTTGTGAGTGCTCAGAGTGTCCATAAAAGAAAAATTTCTTTTGTTTTAAAGGCTATATTGAATTGCGATTCTCTTCGGGCTATTGTGTGATGTCAAGTCTAAAAAATGTATGCGATCTTGGAGGTGTTCTTATGCGTACAGATATGTACTTGTTGCTGAGGAATGGATGTGGCGTATTACTGTTGATTTTGGGAGCCTTCTCTTCGGGAGTCTGTTTTGCAGCTGGGAATCACAGTGATGATGGTGTATGGTTAATGACTCCTGATGAAGCGGCTATGTCGGCACCCGATGGGTACCCTGGTGTGCGTGGAGGCGCACCGTTTGATATTGGACGTGAAGTTCCCAATACCGGTCCGTCTATTGAAGTTATTACGCCACTTGATGGGGGACAGTCGCAGGTTCCTTTTGAAATTGTGGTGAACTTTTCTCCACGGCATGCACCTGTTGATGTTTCGACTGTGCGGGTGCATGTTGTAAAGTTTGTGGCAATTAATATTACGAAACGTGTAAAGCCGTTTATCTCTGAACAAGGCATTCATATTCCTGATGCGAAAGTGCCGCCTGGAAAGTATATCGTGCGTGTGCGCGTTGAAGATGCGGATGGGGGCCGGAGTGTACGTAACATTAGTTTAGAGGTGATGTAATGTTGAAAGGACGTGTGTTGAACAATAGAAGTAATGAAGATGAAAAGGAGGATGTTATGGGGCACGTGATGCTACAACATTGTATCTACCGTGTGGTGGTTGGAATGATCATTATGGGATTAACGGGACTTGGTTGTTCGAGTGGCCCGTCAGTGCCTCCGAGTGAGCTTCCGCTTCAGGAGGTCGATGGACCAGAATGGTTGACGCAAAAAGGCGCGGCGTTTAGTGGAGACAAAGCCATATTTTACGGTGTCGGGCTTGCCGCAAATGTGATGAGTAGTACGTCAAAACGTCGGGCTGCGGAAGCGCAAGCGCGTCGGGATATTGCTCAAACATTTAATACGTATATTGGTGCACTTAATAAGCAGTATCTTGCAGATACCACTGCAGGATCCATGGAGGCTCATAGTGTCGAACAGCATATTGAAGATGTGATGAAAGACGTGGCAGAGGCGACGTTGGTTGGGGTTACCATCGAACAATATTGGGAACACCCACATAAGAATGAGGTGTATGCCCTCGCGCGACTCGACTTGCAACGTTTTTTGGATGTGATAGAGGCACTGCAATCTTCACAAGAAGCTTTTAAAGAACTTGATGCCAAGATGCGAGACTTTGTCCGTAAGAATGCGAAACAAGCGCATAAGAATTTGAATGCAGAGTTGGAGAAGCGATAGAATTACCGTTGTGTGTTTTGATGATGAGCAAAGCATGAAAGAAAGAATAGTGATGATGCGAATGATATGGAGTGTGCTGTGCGTGCTGCTCGTCGGAGGCATGATGGCTCCGACGCTTCTTATGGCTGATTCGCTAACGCCGCGACAGTTATATGCGTATGCAGCACCTGGGACAGTGTTTATTTTGAGTACATCTCATGTGCCTGGTGATGGGGAGATGGGTACGGGGATTGTGGTTGATCCGAGTGGCCTGGTGTTGACCAATGCACACGTGGTGATGGACGAACGCAGTGGACATCCGTATGCAATGGTAGAAGTGATGCTGAAGCCCGCGCATCTGTCAGGGGTGCCGGCGCAAGATTTGACACAGCGCTTTTCGGCCACAATCGAACATGTTGACTCCACCTTGGATCTTGCGGTGTTACAAGTCCAATCAGGAGTGTCGTTTCCGGTTGTGTTGGCACTCGGTAATTCCGATCAGGCAGGGATTGGGGAAGCGGTGGTCGCCATTGGGCATCCTGAAAAAGGGGGCTTGTGGACGTTAACGACGGGTGTGATTAGTTCGACCTTTGATGCCTATGGGGGGGTTGAAGGAAAGCATGTCTTTCAGACGGAAACGAGTCTGAATCGTGGAAACTCTGGAGGACCATTGTTGAATCCTTCCGGCCATGTTGTGGGAATCAATACCGCAGTGGCACGGGTAGCGGATGATGGGATGCCGATTACCGACATTAGTTTTGCTATAAAATCAAATGTTGCACGGCATTGGTTAGCTTCGAATCAGATTGTGCTTCCAGAAGCACCACAGATTGATGCAGGTACCATCGTAGTCGGACGGAGGTTGGCGGGAGGTATGGCCCCGGCGTTGCCGGTGGCGCGTCCGTTTGCCATCAGTACGTTGATGCGAACATTACAGCCGTCACTTGACCCCGAGGCTCCCGCATGGGTGACACATCAGGCGGTGTCCAGTGGAGGACTTCTTTCTGCCGTAGGCAAGGGTCTTGCGACAGTGGGGACGGGTTTGGCGATTACAGAGAAAGCTATTGTGTCGGCTGATGAGGCGGCTACGGGGAATTTATGGGGGTTGCTCTGGAGGACTGTAGGCACGCTCTTGTTTCCAGAATACACCCG
The DNA here is from genome assembly GCA_964463965.1 of uncultured Nitrospiraceae bacterium. GTDB lineage: Bacteria > Nitrospirota > Nitrospiria > Nitrospirales > UBA2166 > UBA2166. The sequence goes on from CAYXED010000009.1 coordinate 13,043, forward strand.
TGATGGACGAGCGAGTATTTGGGCGACAGGCCCTGTCAGCAGTCTTCGGACGACCATGGGAACCTCAGGGTTGGTGGGACGGAAGGTGACTGATGCTTCTCAAGTTAGTTTGGAGCAGGCTCAAGCACAGGTGCAGTCCATTGTTGATGAGGTAATGGTTCAGGTAAAAATTAATGCCGAGTGGGTGTCGACGGATGGGAAGACCGCCTATTCTCGGGCGCAAGTTGCGATGGCCGATGTGCGTGCCGTGATCCAGCGTCACCAGCCGGAACGGATTTGGACTTCTGGAACGGCGAGTGTGGGTGAACCGATGTTGACAGCTGATCAAACTGGCGAAGTGCGAGAGCGGGCCTCTGATGCCTTTGGCGATCTTGAGCGTGAGCTTGATCCTAACGCGTCAAGCACGCCGCCGATTCCAGGACCGCCTGGGCTCTTACCTGAAGCGGTGGGTGAAGGGGAGTCCGTTGGCCGCAAGCCATTTAAATTACCAAAACAGCGGGCGACTACACCTACCCAAGCGCAAATCAAGCGTTGGCAAAAAAAATTGAAAGAAGCGGAAGCGAAGGGGGATCTGGAAGCGATTGAACGGTTGAAAGAGAAATTGGCAGGAACGTATCAAGGCAGCGTCCTCCAACAACAACGTAAGAAGGTAAAAAAGCGACCGTTTACACCGAACACTCGTGTTCCGATGCTACCCAAGGGAGCATTCAAAAAACCGCCGCAATTTCCCCACTTACGGTCTGTGATGCCGATGTCGTCTGATCCGACGCAGTGCATCAATAGTAAGATGGCGTCGTTTAGTCTTGATGCATGTTTTGCGGCCTGTAGTGCAAAATATGCGCAACTTGGGTCGACATCAACCGCAAATTGTAAGGTGGTTTGTAGTGAGGCACATAAAAAACGTGAAGAGCTCACACGAAAGCAGTGTCGCAATGACAATGATGGGGATGGAATCTCAAATCAGATTGACCAATGTCCAAATACAAAAATTGGGATGCGTGTCAATTGGGTGGGATGTGCTGATAGCGACGGTGACTCAATTGCTGATAATCAGGATAAGTGTCCACGGACTCCACGGGGTACTCCCGTGAATTTGCATGGATGTGATCTGAGGACACAGTGTGAAGAAGGGAATAACTGTGGCGACCCTGAGCCACGATGTTCAACACCTCACGAATGTGCACGATTACTTGAAATACCGCTTCCTCCTGATGAGACGCCAGCGTCGATTCGTAAAGTTCTTGCAAAAAAGTTTCTGAGCAGACGTGCGCATGATATTAATTGTCCCAACGATCATGAGCCACCTCCACAACCGCAACTATTCACTCCAGAAGCGCATGTAGTTTCACAGGAGGTAGGTGCGGTAACCGTGACTCTGGATAATGGTGTCGTGGTAAATGGTCCAACGGTGCCGCTTGCGTTGGAATGGGAAGCTGTTGAAGATTCTTGTGCTCCGGTGACATACAGTGTGTATATCGAATCATACCATTGTCATACTTTAGGCGATTTAATTGAGCCGCATAGTTATCACAATCGAGGATGGTGTCAGTGGATGCCGTATTCATATGAGTCAATTCCTCAGGATCAAAACCCTCAGACACAGTTGAATGTTGAGTTGCCCCTTGGAAAGATTTTCTACGAGTCGCATGTGCCGTTCATTCCGGAGCTGGGATGGGATGAAAACTTTACTGGTGATTTCAGTATCAATTATCAACCCGCATGGTTTCGAGTCCAGATATTGGCGCATGATGGGAATGGTCTGACAAGCGCTTCGTTGGGCCCACATACTGATGCGCATTATTTTGTGTTCTACGGCAATCCATTGTTTATTTCTCCAAACAAATTAACTGAAATTCCGGTGGCACCATGAGGTGGAGTGTAATGAGACTGTTTGATGTGCGTAACTTCTCTTGTTTTCACGAGAAGTGTGAGGATAGAGAACAATCGGATGGGTATGCTGAAACAAAGGTGTGGCAGGAGGGCTTAATCACAAGAAGTTCTTTGATGGGTCGTATGTTCTGTGCGCGATGGATGGGCGGCGTAGGGATCGTATTGGGGCTCCTCTTAAGTAGTGCTGGACCACTTAGTGCTTATAACACTGATACTCATCAACACATTGCCGAATTGGGGTATGCCTACCTTAAGGCAGTTGATTTGTGTGAACCAATTCCTCTTGGAGGTGGAGATGCGCTGGCGACATGCAGCAATCAGTGTACAAAAGTTGTTTTGGATAATGTGCGTAATATGCGTGAGGAAGGGTATACCTGCTCATGTGCAGAAGCAGCGTGTGAAACGAGTTGTGGGGGGCTGACAGGGATCGATAAATTTTCCTGTGTAGAACAGTGTGTGGCGACTGGGGTAGGACAACAGTGTGCGAGTGATAATTCATGCGAGTCTCCGTACTTTTGGGTCCCTAATCAGAGTGAAGTGATTACATCTTTAGTCTGTACAGAGGAATGTTTTGAGGAGACTAACCTCACATTTGCTGATGAATGTACGGCGTTTTCAAGTGTCCTCGCCTCAGAAAAAGTAACCGCGCAAAAAGCACGAGATACGGTGGCGTTCTACCAAGAGTTTGAAACAAGTGCGTGTCCTCCAACGACCTATGACTATCATAACCGTGATGCGTGTAATTCGAATAACCTGAATACGGTCAGAAAACCACTTGCAGAATGGAAACTTGCGGTGTTTGGGGCTAAAACGATTGATGGCACCCCGGATCCTCCAAATGTGGATGTGGCAGATGATCCAGAACTTTTTCCCGAACACACTCCCGTTCTAAGTGCGGGGGTGCTGAGTGCAACTAACACGGTTGAAAATGGGGATGAAGAAAAGACAGACTTCACTGGAACCATCATCGGGTTCCATGCCAACGCGGTTGATCATCTGATGGACATGTATACCACGCATAAGATTTTGCCAGTTGTTGAAGATAGTTTGAAGTTGGCATCACAAATAGGCGTGGGTGCAGGGGGCGGTGCCTTGGCTGCAGTGGTTGCCGTTGGAGGTGTTGTGGCGTGTGCTGTGGGCTGTGTTTTTACCCTAGGTTTTGGAGATTTCTGTGAAGATTGTTTTGACGCTGTTTATAATGCAACGAAAAATATTCTTGAGGGCACCAAAGAATTCATCGATGACATCGAAGAGACGCATTGGTTTGCCGCAGGTACTGGCCCAACAACCGCTGGGCATGAAAATACCAGTATGTCACATTTTATGAATACTGAAGGTTCTGCAAAAACGCTTATGACTATACCGGGGCCGTCGTTTGGAAAGTGGGATGATACAGATGGATGGCGTCCCGCAGAAGCTTTTGGCCCTGGGGGAGCATTTGTTCAGGGTCTTTTAGAGGCTGGCATTGATTTGCTGTGGGAGATCCGTATCGATTATCCGATGTCTCAGCGTGCAATTGACAATTATCACGTGGAGGCACCTGATGATCTGATGAAAAAAAGTGACACGCGTGGTGTGCACTATTGGCATAGTTTTGGTATGCCCAACTATACTTTTCTCCCAGTCGATAATCTTGCCAATTACTGGTGGCACAAGTGGCTTCAGGGACGTGTGACGGAGGAGATGGACAGTGATGGACAGTCCAGTTCTGTCACAGAGCAAACTTATGGTCTTTTGCCATTGGGTGGGGTATTGCATGGAGTTCAAGATATTACTCAGCCATATCATACGTGGGGTATTACCGCACAGGGGCATGCGCCCTATGAGGACCGATTGTCCAATTTTCTCGATCCTACGCTTCATCGGAATAAGAACGGGGATGGTCCAGCAGTCCCGCTGTTAATTAACCTTAATGATCCAGCGCAGGAGCAGATTTTTCTGCAGCGAGTTGGAGAGTTTATCGAGCAAATTTATACGGAAGTAATTGATCCCGCAGGAGGGGTCTTACACATGCGACGTTTAGCGCATTTTTTGTATTCCCAGGTTACCAATGCGGAGACCGAGATCAAGCTGAGTACTGATCTTCCCGGGCTGTCGTGGTTTGACTACGATATCGAAGATCAGTTTGTTAGAGAAACAGGTGTGCCTCTTGCGGTTGCGGCGACAGTAGTTGTCTTGCTGGAAGGTGCGAGTCAGGGTGAGGCATTAGATGCGTACGAGAATCAGCTTAATTTGGATATGCAGAGTTTTCAGAACAAGGGGCCGGTGCCACCTCTAACATCAGCACTGCCTGAGGCCTCCTCGGATATGCCATTTGAGCAGGCAGGTTTATCTGCAACAGATATCCCCATTATCACCGCTCATGGGAGTTTTAGTGTTCCCGAAATTGTCTTGGCAGCAGGAGGAAATCCTTCAGGCAATTATAGTGACATTCCGGCAGGCTATATCGACGCGCATCCTTCGTGGGTATGTGCAGGAGACCAGTTGCGAGCGCGCAAGGCTGTTCAACAGTATTACACCAATCAGATCAAGGGCCGTGATTTAGTCAGTATTGTCCTTGCTGAGAAAATGCGGTGTGACTTTTTAGCATTAGGGATGCCTGTGCCACCAGATGCCACCCTTGATAGCGTTGCACAATACGAAGCTGAACAACTACAAGCAACAACCGGATGGTTCGGGCATGGATCAAGTAATAAAGTGGAGAAAGATTTGGCGTGTAAGAGTGCCAAGAAAGAGGATTTATTTTCTCCAGCTGCGATCGCAAACTTTAAAGCGCGTTGTAATAACACTTTAGATTCTGATGGCGATGGGGTCTTCGATGATCAGGATCAGTGTTGGACACCAGTCTCTGAAAATGGGATGTTGCATGATACAGCAATGGCTGTAGTGGTACAGCCCAACGGGTGTATGTTCAATCACGAGTTAGCTCCGCCTACCCCTCCGATAAATCCCTTTATCCCTGGAACCATCCGAGTGGCACCATGAGGTTAGGTGCTAAATTATATAGAGCCTAGTGTGGTGATATAGGGGTCGTTACTCAAAGAGTGCCGGCCCCTGTCACTGGCAGGTATATCCTTGTTCTCTAGTGTATATGCACACTTGATATGTTGAGCTGCGTTCAGTGTGCTCAAGGGCATTGTGCCGTTCACTCATACCGAGTGAAGACTGTGGGGCCCGGAAAACATCAATTCCTATATTAAAGGTTCCAGCTACAGTGAGGTTTTCGTTCATGGTGATTTGGCAGATGCCTGTGCCACTACAGCCTGCAATTGTCCATCCAGCAAAAGTTGAAATGCCATCGCTCTGAGGAGTCGCGGTCAGTGTGATGACTGTCCCGACGGTATATGTTTCGCTACAGGTTGCTCCTCCGCTACAACTTAAGCCTGGAGGTGACGCGGTGATCGTTCCAAGGCCTGGGCCATCAGTTGTAAGAGACAAAGTTACTTGAGGCGCTGGGGCAGGCTCAAAGCCAACAGTGACAAATTGATCTCCGGTGATAGTAATGGTGCAGAATCCTGTGCCACCACAGCCTGCGCCGCTCCAGCCTACAAAGACCGAGCCTGGATCAGCGGTTGCGGTCAAGGTCACTACGGTACCGGACGGATAAGCGGCTGCGCAGGGTGTTTGTGGGCCTCCGCATGAATTAATTCCTGCTGGTGAGGAAAAGACAGTGCCATTACCTGTCCCTCCGATTGAGACGGTGAGAATGCCTTCAGAGCTAGGGAGCTGTGCAAAGGTGGCGGTTACGTTTCCGTCAAATTGCATCGTAAAGGTGCAGGGCCCAGTGCCTTGGCAGCTCTGGCCGGAAACACCGCTCCAACCGACAAATTCTGCGTCTGGATTTGGAATGGCTGTGAGGGTGACTATGGTTCCTGGAGTGTATCGGGCGACGCATGGCTGGTCTGATCCACAACTGATGCCATCGGGCATGATCTGAACTATTCCTGCCCCTGTTCCATTTTGTCCAACCGTAAGAAAAACTTCTTGCAATGGTTGAGAAGGGTTTTGTTGTGGGGATGACGGGGTGGGAAATTGAGGACTACAATTACCGAAAAATTCACATTGTGCTTGATCTGGAGCTGGTGGAAAGACTGGCTGTGGTGATGGTTGTGTGGTTCCCGAAGTATTTTCGGAAAGAAATGTTGCTGTCACATTTTGATTTGACGTCATAGAAATCTGACATGGGCCAGTGCCGGTACAGCCGCTTGTCGAGAGCCAGCCGCTAAACATTGACCCAGGAGCAGCCGTGGCTGTGAGGGTGATAGTGGTGCCAGCATCATAGAAGGCCGCACACGTAGGACCGCAATTAATACCAGGGACATCACTTGTAATCAGGCCATTTCCACTACCTCCAACACCAATCGATAACGTAAACGTGGGCGCCTCTCCTGCTGTTAAGGGCACAAAGGTTGCCACAATGGTGAGATTGCCCTGTAGCGTGAATTGACATTCAGGCGCATGTCCACAGGTGATACCTGGTCCTTCCCATCCGGCAAACATCATGCCGGGCATGGGTTCTGCGAAGAGTCTGATGGTACTTCCGATATTAACGGAGTCCGTGCAGCCGCTACCGCATACAATTGATAGGGGTATATCGGACCGGACGATGCCTTGACCGGAGCCTGCAAGATTGACTTGTAAGGTGGCTTGTGGTCCGCCAGAGTTAGGATCCTGAGGGTTGGTTCCTTTTTGGACTTCTTCGAGGTTGCTGACGCCATCGCCATCATCATCGATTGTGGTATTGACGGTGTTCCAGGTTGCTTGCGTGGTAGCGTTGGCCTGGACATTTACACTTCCTGATGCGGTTGCAAGGGTAAGAAAATTTGAAGAACGATAGGTAATAGTAAATGTACGCAGGCCGGGGGGGACATTCTCGACTGTTGTACTGACCGTCCCGTCGGCATTGACGGTCATCGGAATGTCAGCTCGGAATCCTGAGATGTCCAAGCGTGCACTAAGGCCAGGAATCGCTTGTGCGATTGTTGGTGGAATGATTGCGAGGCGTACTTTTGTATTCTGTGCAGCTTCTCCATCTGAGTTGATTCCAGTAAGGAAGCAGATGACGAGTACAAGAAGAAACGAGTTATTGCGACGGTGAATGTGTCGTATCACTGTACTCCAGGGCCTCGAAAGATCACGGTACCACCGTTGTTCTCACCGCTGCCTCCACCAAAGGTAGCGACTCCTCCTTCCGTACTACTGCCACCGACGCCTCCGGCAAGTGCCGCACCACCGATGATAGCGGCAAGAAGAACCCATACCCACCATTGTTGATACCATGGAGTTGCAGATTCAATGACAGGGCCTTGATAGATTTGTGGTTCGTACACGTTTTCCGGTGATGCGCCCAATGCTGCGATGCTTTGGAGTAAGAATAAAATGATCAGGAATATTGTTAATGCACGCTGCATGATCATGTTTTCACCTTCACGTTTAATGTGTGTGCGTCAATCAGGGTGTTTGAAAACAAGTATCACTGAGGCAAGGTAACAAGAGGCATGTTTGCCCGATTCAAATCCGCCAACAAGTGTAATGGAGGAGAGAGTTCGGGGGTTTGTTCTTCGTCAAGTTGGCGCGCTTGTTTTTCTATGTTGGGTTTAATGTAGCTAAAGGTTTCGCCAATGTCGACGATGCCATCAGCATTGGTGTCGGCGGCACCGCGGAGTGCTTTAAGGAAATAGTAGGTAAAAATCCCATGGCCTTCTTGCTCAAAAGATGAGCTGACTTGATTGGCCTGTGAAGCCGAGAAGACAACCAGTTTGTTGTCAGATAGTATTGTGGGTGCGGTCAGGAGCATTGGACGTGATCCCTGTTTGGCAATTGACCTGCCTCCACCGGAGAAACAGGCATCCATGGCCACGACAATTTTTTCTGAAGGTAGCGTGCCTAAAGTCGTGTAGAGCTTCTCCACCGGATAGACAATCTGTTTGAGGTCAGCACGTTCGCCATCAAAGGGGACCAAACTTCCTGAGGCTTGCATCGTCTCTGGATTATAGAGCGTGGTACCGTGTCCGGCATAGTAGACGAAGACCTCTGAATCTTTATTGACTTGGTTGGCAAGCCAGGTTTCAAGGAAGTATTGGAGTTTTCCAAGTGTGGCATCTTCATTAATTAGGGCTTTAATATTTTTCTCTTGGTAGCCCATCATGTTTATAAGATAGTGTTTCATGGTTTCGGCATCTCGTTGGGCAAAGTCGACGGGAGCAATTTGTGTGTCTTGGTATGATTCAATGCCTACAATGACCGCATAAGCATTTGGGTTTGCTCGTGGTGATAGATCTGGGAGTGTATCAACGTCGCTGACGATGAGTTCGCGAGGGTCGATTCGAAACGCTTGTTCGGCAATGGGACGGCCATCCATAATTGCTTCAACTTTCCAGACTCCCGGCATGGTTTCCGCTGCATCTCCGTTAATTTTAATTCGGTGTGAGCTGCGAACATACGAATGTCGCTTGCCTGCCTCTCCAATACGATGTCGTGCGATTTTATCAACATAGAGTGTTCCATCGGGACTATACCATCGCCAGCGGAGTGAATGTTGTCCCGAGAGTTCATGTAGCTCAACCCACGCATAGGCAAAAGGGTCGTCCGCGGTGAATTGGGTGGTTGGCGACTCCGGTGCAAGGGTTTGTCCGGTGATTGCTTTTGCCAGTTCAATGCGAACTTTTTGTGGGGCTGTTGTTGTATTGCTCGATGGTGTGTCCATTCCCGCACACCCTCCGAAGAGGAGGGCAAGGAATATAGCCAATGTGCCGTTTGTAATGGATAGTTTGCTCTTCATGTGGGGAGCTCGTCTAGGGGGGCCTCGTTGAGTATTCTTCTTTCGATCCAACGCTGCATTTCTATATCATACAATGAATTAGAAATCCATGTCATGTAATCATCGGTTACTCTCTAACTTCATAGACAATTGTTTTTTCCGCCCACTCTTTTCCCTCGAGGAGGCCAAGTTTTGTATAGAGGGCTGTAATGAATGCGGACTCCTTCCCTGAATATTCTTGAAAAATACCTTCTTGGATGCCACTGCCAGAGATCAGGTCGTGTGGTCGTGTGGTCGCAATCACTTTAACTTTTTCAATGGCTTGGGATGAGGTGTTTGGAAGTGAGAGCTGGAGTGTGATTCCTCGTCTGCGGTCTTGTTGGCTGGGAAATGTGCGTGAGGTGTGTGCTTCCACAAAAGTGTCGGGTGAAAACCTATTGGGGAACAGTACGGTGACAGTATCGTCTTGTGAAATATTAAAAATATAGACGTGAACATCTTGTGTTGGTTTCACGGTAATGGTCGCTTCTTCTCCAGCTTTAAAGACATCGCGGTTGAGTGCGACAAAGAGTTTGATTTCACTACGGTGTTCGGGGTGGGTCGCTTGCACTTTCGCGCGAAGCGGGATTGTGTAGTACTGGAACGCGATACTGCTTTCCGTTGATTTCTCGTGATGCAGTTTTTGTTCACCCCACTCTTCTTCCACAATGATGCCGCGTAACACTGCTGTCACTAAGTCTTCAGCAACTGAGGAGTTGTACACGAGTGTTCGTCCTTGTACGAAAGTGCCCACAGCTTTTTCAATTGCTTGACGGCGGGCATTGTCTTTTGCTTGAGAGACGACTTCGGCTGGAGTAGTATTTGTGCCAAAAGATGCTTGTCCTTGGACCGTAACCCATATGGCAACAGGGGTGCCTTGAGTGTTAGGTTGGCTCTCCTTCGGGGATGATAGTTGAGTCTCCGATGTAGATTGTGATGTTGAAATCATGGTTTTTTTGACTGCAATCACTGCGTACAGTAGGGGCGTTTCAGGAATTGTCCCTTGTTCGACGTGTTCAACTTCTCGGAGTGTTTCTGCTGTTGTAGTTTTGACTCGATCTACAATTTGCTGATCGGTGATGCCATTTTGTTCTCTAATATCAATGGTGAATTGACTTGTGACGTGTACACGGACGTGCCTAGTCAGTTCTGCTCTGGCGACTGTGCTTGCACCTTGTACAGTGTTAGCGTGCCCAATACCAATGAAATAATGTTCTGCGGGGTATTGCGCTCGAACGCGTGTGCGTATATGAGCAATGAAACGTTCAATTTTTGTTTCTGTTGTCGATGAGAGTTGTTTGGGAGGGTGTTCAGGGGTTGGTGTATGGGTGCATGCGATCAAAAACCCTAGAATACACAAATACAATCCGCTTAAGACCAATTTCGGATAGCGTTGTGATACAAACCTTTGTCCTTTGGCCATTACAGTCAGCATAGCGAGCTTTTTTACGACAAGCAACTTTACTGGTGAGCCAATTGTGCTGATTGTTGTCGGTAAATCAACTGCTTTGTGGTTTTTGATTCCTAATTGACCTTGATTATGGGAGGATGTTACAACCCGAGGGTGTTTTATGATGTGGCGTAAGCGGTGAGCCTTTTGCGCGGGGATTTTATGAGACGCCACCAATCAAGAAGTTTGCTATTTGTTGAATGGGATAACGTATTTTAAATTATCAAATGGGAGGAGTCGCAGGATGGGACAGGATGTGAGAGGACGTAGAGTGTGGCATGTGTTTGCAGTATTGTTGGTGCTGGTTTGGGTTGCAGTTGGTTGTAAGAGTGGGCCGTCAGTTCCTCCAAGTGAATTGCCGTTGCAGGAGGTCGATGGGCCTGAGTGGCTGACGAAAAAAGGCGCAGCATTTAGTGGCGATGATGCCGTGTTCTATGGGGTGGGTGTTGCTGCAGATGTGTCGAGCAGTCCCTTAAAGCGTCGTGCGGCGGAGTCTCAAGCTCGTCGAGACATCGCGCAGCAATTCAATACGTATATTGGATCACTTACAAAACAATACCTTGCAGATACGACTGCAGGTTCAATGGAAGCACATAGCGTAGAACAACATATTGAAGATGTGATGAAAGATGTTTCTGAAGCGACATTGGTAGGTGTATCGATTGTGGAGTATTGGGAGCATCCGCATAAGAATGAAGTCTATGCACTTGCACGGTTAGATTTGAAAGGGTTTTTAGACAAAATGGCGGGCATGCAGTCTGCACAGGAAGCCTTTAAAGAACTGGATAAGAAAATTCGTGAGTTTGTAAGGAAAAATGCGAAACGAGCGCATGCGGATCTTAACGCAGAGTTAAAGAAACAATAGCTATTTATGTGAACATGTTTCGTAGTCTTAGTTCTTATGAATCTCACTGACGGGTTTACCCGTTGGATGTTGTGGGGGAGTGTAGTGCTTCTCTCGGTTCCTGCATGTCGAGGAATCTCCTCAACCTACGACGGTCCACCTCCTGTATGGTTGACAGAAGTTCAGCGGGGGGATAATGAGATGTGTGCTGTTGGTGTGAGTGGACCAACCTACTATGCTGAAGACGCGCAGGCGAATAGCAAAGCCAATGCTTTGACGGAGTTAGGACGTGCAGTGCGCGTAACTGTTAGTTCGAATTTTGTGATGCATCAGCACGGCGTGTCGTCCAATAAAGCGTATGTAGATGTTGAGGACACGTCCACTCAAGTGAGTCGTGCTGTCCTTGAGCGTGCTGAAGTTAGAGCACGCTGGGTTAATTCTGGGGATTATCCGTCAAAAGGGGAACGCGGAACCGTCTACACGTGGATGTGTTTGCCTGTCACATCGGCGGTGCCATAAGCAGACGCTCTAAATCTTGTAGATGATTGGCTAGGAAGGAACTTGGAATAATGAAGGGCGCACATTGGCTATTGATCGGGGTATTTGTGGTAGTGGGGGAGTTGTGTAAGGGTGAGTTATTTGCATTAACCCCTGAGGAAATTTATGCTACGGCTTCGACGGCGGTGGTATTTGTCGCAGGGTTTTCTGAAGAAGGTCAGCAGGGAGGGACTGGGTCGATCGTTCGTGACGACGGGCTGGTTTTGACAAACGCGCATGTAGTGATTGATAAGGTTACCGGCCAACCTTATTCACGACTGTTTGCCTATTTAAAACCTGCGCGTGTGACTGGTGATCAGAAAACTGATTTGTCTCAGCGTATGCGTGTCGTTGTGAGCGCCTATGATGAGGCTCTTGATGTAGCGTTGCTTCAAATCGAAAACCCTCCGAGTGATCTTGCGGTGATACCGATAGGAAACTCTGATCGTGTACAGATTGGTGCGAAGGTGGTCGCTATTGGGCATCCCGAGCAAGGTGGCTTATGGACGCTGACTACAGGAGTGATCAGTGCAGAATTTGAGAACTTTCGAAAAATTCCTGGGAAACATGTTTTTCAAACTGAAACGGGGTTAAATCGAGGCAACTCCGGCGGACCATTGTTAGATGTCTCGGGACGAATGATTGGTGTCAATACTGCAATTGCACGACTTGCGGCAGATGGCATGCCAATTACAGGGATTAATTTTTCCCTCAAGGCACGTGTCGTTCATCGTTGGTTGGAAACACAGCATCAAACCCTTGCAATTGCGAGTGATTCAGTCATTCCAAAGAGTCAAGTTAACTCTATGCTACAAAAACAGCAACAAACTGTAGTGACTCCTCCAAAGAGTCAAGTTAACTCTATGCTACAAAAACAGCAACAAACTGTAGTGACTCCTCCAAGCGTTGACGTGCCTCCGGCGAAGTCGCCGTCGCGCTCATATAATCTTGATTCGTTACTCAGAACCTTGCGCGATACTGAAGTTGAAATGGACGATCTCATACAGGAAATGAGAGGGAAGATCTACGGGAAATAGAAAACATGTCATTTGTGGAAAGACGACTGACAATTATGAGAAATATATTTGTATGGATGCGAGGGTGTGTGATGCTGTTGATTGTGTGTGGATTTTTAGGATCGACGGCATTGGCAGGGGTGCCTCCGACTGAGCCTCTTGATTGTACGGTCTATCAAAGTGAAAAGGAGAGCACCACAGTTGGGTTTAAGGTAGGCAATATGTTGTTTATGGCGGGTCCAGAGGTGACGAGGAGCCGCTCACGAGGGGTGGCATGGGACAAAGTTGTTCAGGGGCTGATAGCTCGATATGTCGAATTATGTGCGTCGTACAATGCTGGGTTGGTTGCTCCTGATGAATATCGGCTTCGCCGTGAGGAGATTGAGCAATTTCATCAAGAAGCCAAAGCTTTGGAAGGACGGCTTATTAAAGAGACAAAATCAAGTGCAAATTCTGCTCAGGATGCTCTCGATCGTGAATTATCTCGTCGCTCATTTAGCTCTTCCAATGGCCCTTTGAGCGAGACAGAGTCTCTTGATGATGCTCTACAACAATTACTTAATAGCATCGGCCACGTGGAGCGTTGATTAAAGTTACGCCGCCTGATTAAAACGGCCCATGAAAACAGCCTTTTTGATTACCGCGAGACTGAAGTCATCGAGGCTGCCAAAAAAAGTGATCAAGGAGGTTTTGGGCAAACCACTCATTGTCCATATGATTGATCGAATTAAGCGTGCCACGCTGATTGATCAGATCATTTTGTGCACCTCGACGAATTCCCAAGATGACCCGTTAGAGGCGATTGCAAAAGCTGAATCAGTTGAGTGTTATCGCGGCAGTGAAGATGATGTCTTGATGCGGTTATGTGAGGCCGCTACGCTATTTGGAATTGACTACATCGTGAATGTCACTGCCGATTGTCCACTAACCGATCCTGTGCTGATCGATTATATTGTTCAAGAATACCAAAACACACACGCTGACTTGATTGAATTGCCAGGGGTCCCGGAAGGATTAATTGGAGTGTCTGTCAGTGCGATGCAAACGGTTGTCTCACACAAAGATGAATCAGAGACAGAAATATGGAGAAACTATTTTACGGAGCCTGGGATGTTCAAGGTGCATCTGCCTGATGTTGATCCTCAGTATAAACATTCAACGATCAAGCTTTCGTTAGATTACCCTGAGGACTATGAATTTATTACGAAAGTATATGAGAGGTTATATGCCCAGAATAAGGCGTTTTCTCTTGTGGATATTTTGCAACTTGTGCGAGGAGATGAAGAGTTGCTTTCCATCAATACGCATCTGTGGGGCGCATGTGTTGAGCACAGGAAAACGGCGGCACCTGTTAAATGGAAGTCCCTACCTAAGACTTAGGTGTTTTTAAGGCAACTTTGCATTTCTGTAAAGCCGTGGTGAGGTTCTCCATAGCGTCAGGTGGAACATTGATGCCTGGTTTGTTCAGCAGTAGTTCTGCTGTTTTGTGTAGCGTTGCGATAAACGCTGCGCACGCTTTACAGTTCTTCTCATGCGTTTTAATGCGATCATAGAGGGTGCCTTTTAAATCGCCATCAATGTAGTCTGACAGCCATTCGAGTAAGTCTTTACAGTTTTCTGTTGTGTGTGGATCTGTGACTTCATCAAGCATATGAGGTTATGCCTTTCGATAATAATGGTGGAGGTGTTTGCGTATTGCAAGGCGGGCACGATGTAGTCGAGATTTGACCCCTGGAACTTGTAATCCAAGGATCGTAGCGGTCTCGTCTGCTGTGAAACCTTCGACATCTCGAAGGACGAGCACGATGCGATGGTCTTCTGGTAATTGTGCTATGGCCTGATCAAGTTCTTTGCGAAGTTCAGTATTCAGGAGATTCTGGACTGGAGTGTTTCGCCAATCCGCAAGCTCCAACGTTTCTCGCTCATCCTCCGTGGGGGCTAATGTGTCGAGTGGGAGTAATTGATCGGGAGTCACTTTGTGTTTTCGCTGACGATCAATACAGTTCCGTTTTGCAATTTGGTATATCCAGACGGAAAACTTGGATTCTCTTCTGAATCCCTGGAGGCCTCGGAATGCTTGAAGAAGAGTGTCTTGCATTAAATCTTTTGCGTCTTCAGGCATTTTGCACATTCGCATTCCAAGGTTGTATATTTTTGGAGCGTATTTTTGTGCAAGTCCATCAAATGCATCCAGGTTTCCGTGCTGAAACTGTACAATCGCTTCGGTATCTTCACAGGTGATCATGATCCTATGCTAAGGGTACAAAACCGATGGTATAAAATCAATTGTACAAAAACTGTTAGTAGCCCCACATGCAGCGTCAGGCTGCATGTGGGGCGTGGGAGTACTAATTTATGCGACGTATTGTAAATTCTCGTAGCTTTTTGCCGATCGGTGTTGCATGGCATTAACCGTCGCGATGAGTTTTTCTTTCTCGATTGGTTTTACCAAATATTCCATGACTCCTTGTTTCAAAAACGATGTCGCAAGGTTCATATCAGGGTAGCCCGTTAGTACAATGATTGGTACAGATGGAAATTGTTCTCTGAAGAAAGTCACTGCCTCAATGCCATTGACCTGAGGCATCCGTACATCACAGATGATGACATCGGTGAGCAGAGGATTGTCTCCAGTGCGAATCGCTTCGATCGCCTCTGCTCCATCTGTCGCTTCGACGATATCGTAGCCATCTTTTGTGAGTGCCAAATGCACGATTCGTCGTACCTCAGCATCATCGTCGATGAGCAACACTCTTCCTTTTGCGTCCTTTACGTGCATTCCTAATGCCATCGCTGCCTCCTTTCTCCTAGCCAGACTAGGATTATGATGTGCTCTCTGACTACTCTCTTCGTCTGGGAGAGCATGTCATGTCATCTGCCTAGTAAGACGAGAAAAATTGGAAAAAGATTCACCCCATGGCGGGAGTCAATGAAAATGTATATAAATAAATTTATGTGGTGCTGTTAGGCACTTGTAGGGGGTAGACCTCGTAGAACAATGTTAATGCGTGTAGGCAAATTTTGTTGTGTGCTGGGAGTTGGTTTAATTGTGTGGGGTAGGATTGGTATGGGTGGCGCGGTCGAGCAGGTGGCACCCATCAACCCAGGGTTACCAGACCTGACAGTTCTGGTGGATAAACTGACACAAAAGTCTGGGATTTCTGGTGATACAGTGAGACTGACGCTGCAGCTTCGTAGCCAAGGGGCATTGCTGAGGCCTTCAGCCAAATTTGTGATTGCGTATTGGCGGTCTGTTGATATGAGTGTTGGGGCGGGGGATCAGTTGCTACAGCGAGAGACGGTGAGGGCAGATGTGTTTGCGGAGAGTACGAGTATCAAACTCAAACGAAAATTACGGGATGTGCCTCCGATGGGCGGACAATTTTTAATCATTCGTGTGGATGCGGAAAACGAAGTAGCAGAGGGTGAGAATGAAGTTAACAATCAGGTGGTACGGTTTGTACCCAATCGAGGCTGTCGAAAAGAGGTGTGGCGAAGTGAGAGAGAACCTAGCTCTGTAGAGAATCCGCAGCATGTTGGTGCGTTTAAGACAGATACCTGTATCATGATTGCGGGAACGCTGGAGACCAACGAGGACATTGATGGTTTTGTCATGAAGGTACGAGAGACGATGCCATTGTTGGTCACGGTCACCCAAGCTCCAAGTCCATCCGTTATCGATTTTGATCTGGCAATCACTGATCTCAATACAAATAAGATTTTGGCAATCTGTGATCGTCCCTTTTCTCCATCCGTGTGCCCTGTGACGGTGAATGCAGACATGGTCGTTCTGATAACAGTTCTGCCTACACGCGGCCAGGGGGGGTATGCCTTGGATGTGACACCTGTTATTGGAGAGATTGTGTTGGATTTGGATATTGATACCACGAGTACTCCATCAGCTGAACCGGCACCAAGTCCAAGTGATGCGGCATCCAGTGTGAGATTAACCGTTAGGAGGACCGGTGGCGGTACGGTAACATCTGCTGTCCCGGGGATTAATTGCGGGACGGATTGTACTGAGTTTTATAGTACTCTCATTGCGGTACCTGTGATTTCGCTTACGGCTACTCCAGACGATGGCTCGATATTTCTTGGATGGTCTGTGAGTGGGTGTGTGACCCGCACGTGTGTTTTTATGTTGAGGGGTGATGCAACGGTCACGGCAAGGTTTGTACCGGCGCCTGTCATCATTCCCAGTGGGCCTACTGCGTTGTTGACTATTATGCCGAGTGGGACTGGTAAGGGAGTAGTAAAGTCGCTTGAGTCGCAGCATGGGATTGATTGTGGAACCGATTGCAGCGAGTTCTATAGCATTTTTCTGCAGTCACCTGTGGTGATACTTGATGCGAGTCCTTTGCCTGGTTCAGTTTTTCGTGGATGGTCTGGGGATGATTGCGAAAATGAAACAACCTTTAGGTGTAGTGTTTTGATGAACATGGATAAAACGGTGACGGCGAGATTTGAAATGGCTCCTTCTGAAGTTCCTGATGGGCCTACAGCATTGTTGACAGTAGCCACAAGTGGTGATGGGGAGGGGGTGGTGACGACCTCCTCGCCTGGGATTGATTGTGGGATCGATTGTACTCAAGTGTATTTGCTTGGGGAGACGTTAACGCTGACGGCGAGGTCATTTGTGGGCGCGAGATTTGGGGGTTGGGTAGGAGACGGCTGTGAGAACGTGGCTGTACCCGAGTGTCGTGTCTTGATGACTACTGATAAAACGATAACGGCTTTATTTAAGGGCTTATGATTTTGCTTAAGAGTTTGAAAAGCAAGATTTTATACGTGACCATAGGCGAGCATTGCGTCGGCTACTTTCACAAAGCCAGCAATATTAGCGCCCTTAAGGTAATCGACGTAACTTCCGGGGGTGCTTCCATGCATGACACAAGAGTTGTGAATGTTGCTCATCATATCTTCCAGTAGTTCACGTAGATTGTCTTCGTCCCAGGAAAGCCGTGCACTGTTTTGACTCATTTCTAATCCTGAAACGCCAACCCCACCAGCGTTGGCGGCCTTTGCAGGTCCAAAAAGAATTTTGCAGTCTTGGAAGATGTGTAAAGCTTCGCGTGTAGATGGCATGTTGGCGCCTTCGACAACAACCTTAACCCCATTTTTGAGCATGGTTTTTGCGTCTTCACCATTTATCTCATTTTCTGTTGCACAGGGGATAGCGCAATCTGCCTGCACTTCCCACGGTCGGCGATCTTCATAAAAGGTGATGTTTTGAAACGTATCGGCGGCTTCAGAAATACGACCTCGCTGGACATCTTTGAGGTTCTTAATCCAGTTGATCTGCTCTTGGGTTAACCCGCCAGAGGCATAAATAAACCCATTTGAATCTGAGAGTGTCAGCGGCATGCCTCCGAGTTGCAAAGCTTTTTCTGCCGCGTAAATGGCGACGTTACCTGAACCAGAAACCAGAATGCGTTTCCCCTCTAAGCTATCGCCAGCATGTTCGAGCATGTTGCGCAGAAAGAAAATGGTTCCATAGCCCGTTGCTTCGGTGCGCATCTTTGAACCCCCAAATTCAATACCTTTACCTGTGAGCACACCGACAAAGCGGTTCGTGATACGTTTATATTGCCCAAACATAAACCCAATTTCTCGACTACCGACACCAATATCACCGGCTGGCACATCAGTGTGTTCGCCAATATGACGGGAGAGTTCGGTGACGAACGACTGGCAGAAGCGCATGACTTCGTTTTCAGATTTTCCTTTTGGATTAAAATTGGCACCGCCTTTTGCTCCGCCCATTGGGAGACCGGTCAAGCTGTTTTTGAAAGTCTGTTCGTAGCCAAGGAACTTGAGAATGCTTAGGTTTACAGTGGGGTGAAAGCGAAGGCCTCCCTTATAGGGGCCAATGGCGCTATTGAACTGAACACGATAACCTCGATTAATGCGTACGTTACCCTGATCGTCTGTCCAGGGTACCCGAAAGATGATGACTCGTTCAGGTTCAGCCATACGTTCAAGAATCTGGTTTTCATGATAGATGGGTTTATTGGCAATGTATGGGAAAATTGTACTAGCTGTTTCGTATACAGCCTGATGAAACTCTAGTTCTCCGGGGTTGCGTTTCTCCACGCCTCTCATGTAGCGAGAGAGGTATTCTTGGGTTTTTGTATCCCCTACATGACTTTTCGACACTGATGTTCTCCTAATTTGGTGATGCGACGTTGCCTACCGGATATACCACAAATTTACTAGAGGTTGTAAGGAAAAATAACAGGTACTTGTGGAGCATAAGAATTTATTTTCCTTTTGTTACTTGATGTGCAAAGTCTCGTGGTAGTGGTAGTGGTAGTGGTAGTGTTTGTATAGCACACAACGGGTAGATCGATGCCACCACACTAATATGCAATAATCTGTTTATTGCCAATGCGAATAGACAATTTTTATAGTAGGATATCTCCCCGGTCTACAGATATGTGAGCTAAAGTACGATTTTTTTTTGACGTACATGAAAGAATCCTGACAGCTGTTCTTTGTTTAGGTAGAAACGGTGTTTGACTTTAGGCGAAAATACTTACTTAGCAGGGCTGTGGGGCTGTGTGTTTTTGGTGCCTTATTCACTCCCGTTTTAGCATTTTCTGCATCAGTTGGTGAATCAGCACCAAATTTCTCCCTTCCTTCAACATCTGGAGAGATAACGGATCTTGTGGCGTTCCGTAACAGAGTTGTATTTTTGAACTTTTGGGCAAGCTGGTGTGAGCCTTGTAAGAAAGAACTGCCCGAATTGGAGATGCTGCACCGTAAATACAGTAGACATGGTTTTGATGTGGTTGGGATTAACATAGATAAGAAAGAAGAGAACGCGAGAGAATACATTGAACGTTTCGCACTCAGTTTTCCGATGATGCTTGATCCTGACGGAAGAGTTATTCGGCAATATCGTGGAGCAGCGATGCCTGTTTCGTATTTGATTGATCGTCAGGGTGTAGTGCGTAATGTTTTTTTTGGATATTCTGAATCTCGTTTGCCAAAAATGGAAGCCGCTATTATGAGTTTGATGAATAGACCAAAGTTTCAGTGAGTGTTTGAGGTGTGATAAGTAACCGAGTGGGTCAAACAGTTAAATTCACTGTGTTCTTGGCGATAGTGGGATTGTTCGTAGTCATCATGGGATGTGCGAATGTGCAGCCGTATGAACGCGAATATTTAGCCGATCCTATCATGGGAGAAGATGATCTCAGTGAAACGGCCTATGAACAGCATCTTCACCGGGCGCTTATGCAGGGTTTGGCTGGGCAACCGGTGTCTGGTGCAGGATGTGGGTGTGAGCAATAATTGATGAGCTGTTATAGCCTCAAATGTAGGGCACTACATAGAAAGACTGGGCAAGTCTTAATCGGGGCGTTGCTTGTAGTAGTCGTTTTTTTTGGCGCAGCTATTGGGGCGGTTGGATTAGGGGGACATTTGCATGAGGCTACTACGGATCATACTGCAATGCACACAAGTTTCGTGTGTGTGTGGATGTGTGCAGCTTCTTCGGTTGTAGTGGCTGCCGTCCTTGAGAGTTCGATTTACTTCATTCCCCTCTTTGGTTTGATTGCATTTTTTGCTCCGAAACTGGTTTCTCTCCTTACTTATAATCTTCGATCTCGAGCACCTCCTTTACCCTTCTAATCAATACCCATAAGTGCGTCTTTTCGTCCGCTAGCAATTTTGGTGTGGCGTAAATGTCATTTTAAGATGGCATTCACGTAATCTTGTCCGTATGTGTTCCGGATGAAATTACTTTGGATTACTCGCATGCTAATGAAAATTGAAGTAGGTGTTTTTATGGAAATGTTCCAGAAATTATTGCTCAGAGTAGATGAGACAGCGGTATTGTTAAATATTAGTCAGTGGATAGTGTGTCGGTGGGTCGAAGAAGGGCGACTGACTGCTACAAAGATTGGAAAAAGAAGTTTTCGCATTCTCGCACGATTGGGATATGCGTTGCTACACGATAATAGTAGTAAGGGAGAGAGGAGTTATCATATGCGTCTAGTTGCTGCTTTTCTGATGACGGTTTTTATTTCCTGGGGAAGTGTTGGGCAGGTACAGGCTCAATTCATCCCTATACCGGCTGAACCAACTGCTGTGCCAGCCGCTCCAGTTGTGGTTGGAACCCCAGATTTAACAGGGTCTGTTTTAAAGGTAAAGGTCAAAGAGAAACAGGACGGATTTAAATTGATAGTGAAGGTGGAGGTCTGCAATGTTGGATCTGCCGCCGCAGTTGGGCCTTTCAGAGTGGCATTAATGTTGTCTGAAAATGCTGTCCTTGATGGTAATGATTCATTTCCTGCCGCCTTTCCGATTGATGAACTGGCTCCAGGGGCATGCCACAAACCTGTAAAAGGTGCAGGGAAGTTCAAGGTGGGAGGACTCGAGGCAATTCATGGCCACACTGCATTTATTAGGATCGATGATGGTGGGGTTGTTACGGAGAGTAATGAAACTAATAATGGTATTTCAACTCTTATTCCTGAGGCGTCTGCCACAGGGGGGCCAGTAGGGGGTCCAGTAGGGAGTAGGGTTTTGGTAAACGATTCGAACCTGAATCTCTACGCATTTGAAGGAAAACCTCCATTTGACCAATTGGCCAGATTTAATTTTCAGCCAGCGAGTCCTGAGTTAGTGCCGACAATGGGAGAAGTCCATTATTCTCCTGATTTTTCAAAGGCGATTGTAATTATTCGCGAGGGATTTATTGGGCCTACACAGGGGCTTGTGTCGAGTGGGATCGTCATTGTCGATATGCAGTCATTGCTAATTGAGGAAACAGTAGTGTTGGAAAGTTTGAAGACTGGTAATCCTTCACGGCTTGTGCATGCGTATGACGATCCTGACGGAAAACATCTTTGGCTGAATAATGACGGCCCAAGGGGTGAAGGACCAGAAGTTGAAGCTGCTGATTCAGTGTTCAGGGTCAATGTTGATCCGAGTGATTCAAACTATCTGCAATGGACGGAGATTATCACTGGTGGAGGACATCACAAATCCGCGCATAGCTTCCCGACTCAGGAGGCACCGAACGCCAGGTTCTTATTTGCGACAAGCAACATCTCTGATCGTACAATTACCCTAGTTGACAATAATCCAGCTTCCCCAACTTTTTTGCAGGTTATTAAGACTGTCCCAGCAATTAATCCTCCGGGTAATACAGAGATGGTGGGAGTCGATTTGGTGCCTCATGGCATGGACTACTCAGAAGTTAGTGGACATCTCTACAGTGGCGCTACATCTCCGAGGACCTGTGCCGTTACTGTGATTGATACGACTCAGGAAAGTCTTCCCGTAACTTGTATTCCAGCGGGGACCGGACCAGGGCAGATCCCTGCAGCTGGTTATATTCATATTGCTCATCATGGAGAGACTGTGTATACGGTTGGCTCGAAGGCTGCCGATGAAGAGGCAGGGACTCCAGGCCAAGGATGGCTGTCTGCTATTGATGCACGAAATAATAATAAGGTGATTGCAGTGGTTGATCTCGGCGATGTTGGTGTTGGAAGTATCGATGAGAATGGTAGGAAAACATATCTTCCCAGCAATAATCGTCGCGGGAGAACAAATGTTGCAGTTGTTGTTGACATCGATCCCACCTCTCCCACCTACCATCAATGGCTACGTGATGTGACAATTGGGGAGTCTGGCTCGCATCGTAATGGTGAGGTGTCTCCTGCTGGGGATTACGCATTCTATCCCAATACGTGTGATGACTGTCATACGGTTTCCGTTATTGATACCAACCTTGATGAAGAAGTTGCTCGGTTGCAGGTAGATGGACATGCTTCGAATGTTGGAATCCAAGGCTTACATACCCCCAATAAGTAAGGGGCGAGTATGAGTCTATTTATAGCTGATAAGGGCATACTGTAGATTCGACAGAATTGGGAAGTATTTTTCTAGTTTTGTCTGGCTATCGCGATTGCTGTTGTTCCTCGCTACCTTGATCCTTGGCTCCATTTTCTGGAGTCAGGGGGGGAGGGGGTAGATATATTTCTTTAATACCACGAGAAGATCGAAGTCATAGTTATGGAACGATGAAGCTACCACGCCTGTTCCTATTTGGAGTTTTTTTTCTTTCTGGGACCGCAGGGATTGTCTATGAAATCCTGTGGATGCGTGAGTTGCAGCGGTTATTTGGGAATACGGCTGCATCTGCCGCAGTGGTTCTTTTTGTGTTTTTTTTTGGTATGGCCTTGGGCAATACATGGGGGGGGCGTTTTGCTTCCAAGGCAAATATGGTGTTCCGATGGTACGGGATTGTTGAAATTGGTATTGCCGTTCTAGCTGCGCCAGTTCTACTCTTAGCCCCAGTAGTTTTTTACCTTCAATCAGTGTTTCTCTCGGTCGAGCTATCTACATGGATGAGCTATGTGATCAATGGGGGTGTCGTGTTAGGTCTGATGCTTCCAGCGAGTATCTTAATTGGTGCGACATTCCCTTTGCTTGGCACAGTGTTGGTGCGACAGCGTGAGATGTTAGGACGGGATGCTGGTCGTTTATATGGGATCAATACTTTGGGTGCGGTAGGAGGGGTGCTTTTAGTTGGATTTTTTCTTCCACCATTAGTAGGTAATTTTACTACGTACACTCTGGCTCTCTTGATCAATGTCACGCTTGGCGTGATTGTTCTGACATGGTGCCGTTTTAACTCTGATGATTTTCAGGTACACGATGTCAAAGAACAGGACTCGTTTGTCGATGATACTCAGCCTAATGGCAGGACGGATGTGTTTCCGAGGCACGTACTCTTAGCTGTTGCCTTTGGTTCTGGTTTTGGCACTATCGCGCTTGAAGTGCTCTGGACTCGAATGTTTGCGTTGGTTTTTCAAAACTCTGTCTATAGTTTCTCCGCAATTGTTCTTGTGTTTCTCATTGGATTGGCGCTTGGAGCATTAATCATTACAGGGTCTCGGAAAATGCTTCAACATAGTGTGGCAATGCTTGGAGTAAGTCTTGGTGTAACTGCGGTGTGTGTCATTTTGACACCAATGCTATTTTCTCAGACAACCGGATTTGCCTACTTTGAATATGGCATTGGATGGCCATTATATATTTTCAAGGTACTTGCATTGGTTGCTGGGATTATCATTGTTCCTGTGATTACTGCAGGGTTTGTCTTGCCTCTTCTCTGGAAACTCTATGAATCATTTCAACATTCTGTTGGGATGACCCTCGGTGGGGTCAATCTGTGGAATTTACTAGGAGCGTTGAGTGGAGGGGTAGTTGCTGCATTTGTACTCATTCCGACGATGGGCCTATGGAATGCGATTGTTGCTATTGGATGTTTGTTTTTATTGCTTTCCCAGGTTGTTTTGTTTTATGGGAAAACGCCAAGCTTCCGCACAGGGAGTATTATGTTTGCGGTAGTGTTTCCAATCGTCATCATATTTCTTGCGAACCCTATGCAATATTCTTCCCAACGGGTCAAGCCTGGCGAACATCTCATGTATATTGATGAAGGTAGAGAGGCAGTAATTTCCGTTGTGCAGGATAGACAAAATATTACGTGGCTAAAGAGTAATAATACTTACAATCTCG
The DNA here is from genome assembly GCA_964463965.1 of uncultured Nitrospiraceae bacterium. Lineage (GTDB taxonomy): Bacteria > Nitrospirota > Nitrospiria > Nitrospirales > UBA2166 > UBA2166. The sequence goes on from CAYXED010000009.1 coordinate 37,120, forward strand.
GCGCAACGATTGCCGTCCAGGGGGAGAAGCGATTAGGGCATCTTCCCCTATTGCTACATCCTGCACCTAAGGATGTCGCCTTTGTGGGAGTCGCGACAGGAATCAGTATGAGTGCTGGGCTTGACCATGCCTTGAATACGTTACTAGGCATTGAAATTCTCCCTGGTGTTTTGGGAGCGCTTACATATTTTAAGCGAGAGAATCAGGATTTGTTGAATAGCGAGAATGTAACGACAGTAGTGAAAGATGGCCGAGTATATTTGAGGAATACCAAGCAAACCTTTGATGTCATCGTTTCGGATCTTTTTGTGCCTTGGCATGCCGGGACGGGTAATTTGTATACACTTGAACATTATCAGGCAAGCGCAAAGCGTCTTAATCCTCAAGGGCTGTATTGCCAGTGGTTGCCGTTGTATCAGCTTTCAGAACGTGAGTTTGGAATTATTGCCGCGACCATGGCAGAAGCTTTTCCTCATGTATCGGTGTGGCGAGGTGATTATTCTGCAAAGGCACCGATCATTGGACTGATTGGTTCGAAGGAACCAATTGTCCTGGACATGGCCTCCATAGGGTCTCGTGTTGAAGCGTTGCAGCGCCGGATGACTCCAAAAGATCAATTGCTTGAAACTGAGGATGGAGTTTTATTGTTATATGGGGGGGATCTTGCGACGGTTCTTCCATGGTTGCAAACGTTCCCTGTAAACACCGATGACCATCCTGTGATCGAATTCGAAGCACCCAAAAGCCAGACACGGCGTGAGATGTATCTAGGTATGGAGTTAGAAAAACTATATGCACGTCTATCTAATAGTGCTTCTTCTGAAGCTGCCGTTCAAATTCAAAAGGTGAGTGAAAACCAGGTTATGCCGTTGTCGTCAAAGCCAGGCAATCTGGTGTTTCGTGCAGTTGCGCAAGGAGTCGAAAAGGATATTGCGGGACAGTTGTTCACTATTCGTGAGTTGACCCAGCATTTAAAAGGTACTGATCATCGTGACATATTGAGATTTGTATTGCGATCGGTTGATTCTAGTGGCATTCGAAGGGAAGTTGTGGGGGATTAGAAGGAATCATGCGGGTTGCTATCATAATAGGGGTTGTTATTGGCCTTTCCATCCATACAGCGGTTTGGGCAAAAGATGAAGTCGAGTTGTTTTATGGGTATTACGCAGATAACGAAGACTTAACGGTTCAAACACCCAGCATTCAGATTTGGAAAGATCTTGGAGAGCGTGCGACGGTCAACGTTAAGTATACCTATGAGAGTTTTGTTATCGAAGCACCTTCAGCTGACACACCTGACGTGGTTACTGGTGCAACAACTGTAGTGGGTGGGCAAGCTGACGGATTTGATGAAGTCCGCCAAGAGTTTTCAGGTGGAGCGACTTATCGATTTGATTGGGCAACAATTGCCTTCAACTATTTCTCCAGTACGGAGGAGGATTATGAATCGAATGCGTTTTCAATTGCGGCCAGCCAGTCATTTTTTCAAGATAATTTTACGGTTACTGCACTATATGCAAAGGCGTCGGATACAGTCGATAATTTGTATCCTCAACCCAATACGGAGTGGCCGCGTGATCGTGAAACTGACACGGCTACTTTGTCAGTAACACAAATACTGACGCCCAACCTTTGGATTGGAGGAGGGTATAGTTATTCGCATTTGAGTGGATTTCTAAGCAACCCCACAAGGAAAATTCGAATTGAACAACCTGTAGGACCGAATGCGACTTTTACTTCAGCAAGAATTTTTGATGAGTTTCATCCAGAGACACGAGACCGTAATACAGCGTTTTTTCGAATGAAGAGGTATTTAGAAACGCGTACAGCGCTCGATGCTAATCTGTCATATTATTTCGATGATTGGGGAGTTAATGGGTATACGACAGAGTTTCGGCTCAGTCACTACTTATTGGATCATCTCATTATCAGACCGCGCTATCGATTTTATTCTCAACAACAGGCTGACTTTTTTCTTCCAGAGGTCACGGAAGTTTCTGAATTTATGACGGCAGATGATCGTCTGCGTGATTTTGATAGCCACTTACTTGGAATAAAGTTAGACATTGGACTGGAGATGTTGGATGCAACATTCAGAGATTGGCGATTTACCGTTTCGTATGATCAGTATATGGAAAGCAATCGGGGGTTCAGTGGAAAGATTCTAAAGGCAAATATTCTTCAAACTTCGTTGCGGGTACCTTTTTGATGATATAAAAGCATTGGGACCTTTAGAGTCAAAACGCTTGAAAAAATAGTACTTTGGAATATGCTTCACGTTGGTTTGAGGGAAGCAACAGGTGCTTGAATAAGCTGGAGGACGTATGACACGACGAGATATTCTTAGATTATTTAGCGTAACCCTTTTAGGGTGTAAGGCTATGGGGAATACGGCTGCGTTTGCCTTCAGTTCAAGTGATATCGAAAAGACTCGGTTTGAGTTTGCCAAAGGGTCGAGTGTGATGATGGGTAATGTTTCTGTATCAATCACGGCAGTGACACAAGATCGGCAACGTGCAAAACAGGCAATTGAGGCAGCTTTTACCAAGATGAAAGAACTTGAACGACTTTTAAATTTTTATGATTCAAGGAGTGAAATATCGCAGATTAATGCCGCGGCTGGGCAATATCCGGTTGCTGTAAGTTCTGAAGTTATGGAGGTGATTTCGCAGGCCATGTATGTTTCCCGCCTGACTAAGGGGGCTTTTAATCTTGCTCTGGGGCCAACCAATACCCTCTGGGATTTTCTCAAAACACAGCATGTTCCAAGTCAGGCAGAGCGTGTAGGGCTTTTGCCAAGTACAATCTTTGAACACATTGTTTTGGATGATGTGGCTCAAACGGTCTTTCTTACTAAGCCCAAGATGAGGATTGATTGTGGAGGTATTGGAAAAGGATTTATGGCAGAGAAAGCAAAACACGTTTTAATGACTTATGGAGTTTCAGCTGGGATTATTGCTGCGGCAGGTGATGTGTTGCTTTTTGGAAACAAACCTAATGGGCAAGGATGGCGTGTTGGTATTCAACATCCAAGAAACCCTGATGAGCATATTGCATCGCTTGATCTAACTGATACCGTTGTTTCGACGTCAGGGGACTATGAGAGATTTTTCATGAAAGATGGGATCATGTATCATCATCTTCTTGATCCAACGACTCTTTTGCCAGCACGGGCTTGTCAGAGTGTTACCGTAATTGGTGTACGCGGGGCGCTTACTGATGCTTTGGCAACTGGGGTATTTGTAATGGGGCCAGAGGAGGGTTTGAAACTTTTAGCTAATGCAAGTCTTGGTGAAGCCGTTATTGTTGATGAAAGAGGTAGAACAAGTATCTCTCCAACGCTTGAAGATCGCGTCCGTTTCTTATGAGTATTAAAATTCTTAAAATCGTGCTGCCTTTGTTGTTGCTTCCATCAGAGTATATCTTTTCATATATAAAGAAAGGATTATGGATATGGATAGAGGAGTAACTTTGTTTTTGATTAAAAAACGTATGCAAGCGTTTCAGTCTTTTGCTGTCTTTTTGATGGGAGTATTGTTTTTTTCTGGAATGTTTGTCTCCTCACTTGAGGCTGCAGTTGATTTAACTGGGACAATCACAAAGGTCAAAGTTAAAGAGAAGCGTGCTGGCTTAAAACTTGTTGTTAAGTTTGATGCCTGTAATGTTGGGAATGATGCAGTGGTTGTGCCATTAGTAGTTTCACTGTTTAAATCTGATGATCAAGATTTGAGTGGCGATGACCTTTTGTTGCAAAGTTTTCTAATTCAAACAACTATTGGGTCAGGGCAGTGTGCACTCACCGATAAAGGTAAACGGCACAAGTTTAAGGTAAAAAACCTCACTGATCTCAGTAACTCTTTTGCTCTAGTTGTTATTGATTTTGAAAATGTGATTACAGAGAATGATGAGAAAAATAATATTTTTTCAGCTGCAATTACTGTCCCTAATGATGGACGTGAGACAGATGGTCCAGGAAGTGGGCCAGGGAGTGATGAGAGTGTGACCAGTATGGTGACCGCTGCTCAGGGTGAATTTATTTACCAAGCAGATAACCCTCGAGGGCAAGGTTCGGGGAATATTCTTCAAATCACAAAGTCACTTGGAGAGGTGAGTGCATCTGTTGCACTTCCGGCAGGGAGCTTTGCTCTTGCCGGACTTGCTGTTGGTCCAGAGTATGTGTGGGTGACAAGTCCGGAAAATGACAAACTACATCGTGTTGAAAAGAGTGCTTTTTCATCTGTTGAAACCTTTGATGTTGAGGCGGGAAGTAAGCCATGGGGCATTGCTGTTGGGGAGACTCGAGTGTGGGTCACGCATCAAGATGCGAATAAAGTTATTAGCTATTCACGGATTGATGGCGCGATGGTTGATACATTTGACTATCAACAGAGTGGGGTATCGGGGCGAAGACCATGGGGGATTGCGGTAGATAATAGTTGGGTGTGGGTTGCTAATAGTGGTGATGTCAGTGGGCCAGCCTCTGATACGATTATCAAGCTCTTTCGGAGTAATGGAGGGTTTGAAAAGGAGATTGATGTTGATCCGCACATTGCGAGTCTCAGTCCGCGCGTGCCGATGCATGGCATACTCTCTGATGGACTCAACGTATGGGTTGTTGCGAATGAATTGATCACGGGAAGTCCAGTATCGTCATCCAGAGTTGGAGGATCACTGATCCAATACAACATTGTTAATGATGGTAATTCTATTCCACCAACGTTCTTTGATCGGACAGTATTGGGCCAAGTGCCTCAATATCTTACACTCAATGATGAGCATGTTTGGGTGAGTCACTTGGCCGAATCATTTGTCACAAAAGTATCTAAGTTCACCAATAATATTGTTGGTAATTCTTCTCTCCCAGTTGGCCCTTTTGGCAGAGGTCTTTCAGTTTCTGGGGGTACTGTTTGGATTGCCAGTGATGGACTGGATGCCATAAATACGGGTGGACTTCTCAAACTTGACATTGATGTCATATCAGAACCTGCAACATTAGTTGAAGGAGGGGAGCTTAGCCTATCGTTTGGTGATATGACTGGATCTATCTATGACATGATCTTTGGAGATGGGGATATATGATGAGGCATTGTCAAAAGGTATATTGTATCCCTGCTGTAATGGGAATTAGTGACATGTCGTCAAGGTCGCCAGGCCAGAAGTAGTAGGAGAGTTCGGTGTACAAAGCAAAGTTCTTGGTTAATAAATATTCAACGCCTATGCCTCCGTGGAGCATAATATCTTTGAACAATTCTTGTTTTTTCTGACTTAGCGTCGATAGTGCTTGAAACGACGTGGTGTCAAATATGCCGTATCCGATTCCGCCCAACCCGTAGGGTTGTAGCCGGCTTGTACTTGCTTCTCTATTTGCAAAATAGCTTTTCAAGTTTTCCGAGAAAATATTTCCGTTAATTTCCCCTAAGCTTCCGCGCATGGGTTCAGAAAGTGTTGGCCTGTCTCCATCGACCGAAAAGTCATTCGAGAATAGTACGTCAAACTCAACGGCAAATCGATGGTTGATGTTATAGCCGATCTTGGCAGTTACTCCAAATGCATTGCTGACAGCTATGCGGTCAGCATGTTCTGATGAGAATGTTGATTGTGATTGAAAGTCAAAGTTGTCCACGTCTACAGTGCCACCAACGGCACCATAGTATCCAACTAGCGGACCATCATCCCATTGTACAGGTGTTGAAGGAGGGTGAGAAAAAACCCCAACAAGGAAAGACAGCATTAAGATGAGTACCTTCACCTGATGCCTCCTCTTTGCTAGAAGAAGTGTCTACCCAAGAATTATTGATTTGATTGCCTAGGGGTATTCCCTTCTGTTTAGGGAGAAGAGGGGTTTTTGGAAGGACCTTTGAGGGTTAAATTCCCCTTTATTTGTGATAATCAACACAGACTTCTATTGGATAGCTGCTACAATCAGAACTAATGCTGAGGTTCTATTAAAAACACTAGATGTGACCCAAGAAGCCTTTTGTTGTTTAATTTCCACTCCTTAGCGCCACTCAATTTGTACTGTCCCCAATAGTGCTTCGCTGGTATAGCGACTGGAACTATCTTTGTGTGTCTGTGCAGCCAGGGATGAAAAGGATGCGTATATGAAATTTCTACGAAATACCTTGCTTGTCGTGTTATGGGTGGTTCCCACATTAGCTTTGTTGATGATGAGTGCACAAGTGATATATGCAGAGACCACAAGCCATGCTGTGCGTAAAGCAATGCTTGAAAATGAAAACCCCCACACTTCTCGTGAGGAAGAAAAAGGGCTTTTGGGAGGAACTTTCGATCGTTTCCACCTTGATACTGGGATTGCCGCGGTTTTTGCTGGAGCGGTAATGTCTGATGATGACCGGCGATACTTTGGCGATCATGATGTTTTGGGAAATGGGTTTACCATGCAGGAGATGGCATTGAGTTTTAGTGGGCGAGTTGACTCCTATTTTAGAGCACATCTTAGCATTGCAATGTTTTTTGATGAGAAGGGGAAAACACATTTTGACTTTGAAGAGGGATATATTGCTTCTGACGGATTGCCGTACAACCTTGAAATTATGGCAGGCCAGTTTTTTACTCGATTTGGCAACTTGAATTCTGTCCTTATCTATGACTGGGATTTTATCAATCAACCTGTCATCTTAAACCGGCTGCTTGGTAACGGCGGGTTGCGAGGGCCGGGAGTGCAAGCGTCATGGAAAGCGCCGACGCCGTTTCACCTTGAATTCATTGGGAGCGCGCAACAAGCGGTGGGAATGAGTGCAGCAAGTTTTCTTGGAGAAAAAGGAGGGGAAGTTGCTGGTCACCATCTTGGTGGTCGCACCACTTCTGGTTTTGATGAACTGCTTTATATGCCGCGCGTAGTCAGTGAATTTGATTTTACTGATGACTTGCACCTGAAGTTAGGGGGGTCTGCGCTACTTGGGCCAAACGCTACAGGCATGAATACGCAAACAACTATTTATGGGGGAGATATGCAATTGAGATGGAAACCTCAGAGTGGGCAAGGGTTTCCATTTTTTATTTGGGACACAGAGTTTCTGTATCGTGACTACGAAACTCCACTGTTCGAGGACGCTCTTGAAGATTGGGGTTGGTATACTCAAGGCCTTTATGGCTTTGCGCCACGATGGGTTGGAGGACTTCGTGTTGAGTACGCAGATGGAGCGCATGGGCTGGACCAGGAGATGGATGATCTTCGGAGTGAGCGGTATACAATTTCTCCCAATATCTCATGGATGACATCAAAGTTTTCACAACTTCGACTGCAATACAATTTTGATGTTTTGGAAAGTCGCGATCATGAACCGCAACACGGATTGTTTGTGCAGTGGAATTTTCAATTTGGGAGCCCTTATGCCCACTAATAGTAAGATACTATGTGGGTGTAGCATTGCCGGAAGAAAAAATGTTAGATTAGAGAGCCAGGAGAACCCCAAAAGGTATCTATCAAGACTATACGTCAAGCTCTAAAGTAGATGAGTGGTATGCGCTTAAATAAATTTCCCATTGCTGTGACACTGTGCTGTGTCTATTTTGTGCTTACCGGCTTTGTGCCCGTTATTGGTGTTCTGCACGATTTTTCAGTTATTGATCATGAGGAAACTCATGACGCGATTGATGTTTGTACATGGCTTGAAGATGCAGTTGCTTCAAGTTTGCTTGCTGCCACAGATGTACAGAGATGCTTTTTTAAGCTTCCCTCACAAATACAAGATCGATACTTTGTGTGTCTATCCTATGCGCCGAGTGATTGTCTTCTGGCGCGTCCTCCCCCTGCACGTTCCTAAGGTTTTTCTCTTCAAAAAAAATGGGGTATCCCCCTGTTTAGTGGAATTGTATGTGAGCATGGCTTTGCCGTTATGGCTAGTGGGCCTGTATCCATATTCGCTAAATGTCGGAGATGATGCTTTGTGAAAAGTAGGCTATGGAAATAATCACTTAGCCTATCGTGCACCCGTTACCTTATTAGAGAGGAATTTTATGCATGTTTTATGTTATTTCCTTTAGGAGAGTAAAATGAAATCCCTAATTTTAATAGTAGTAGTGCTTATAGTCGTACTGGTTGCCACGGCACACGCGCAGGGTCCTGGAAAAATAACAGGTACTGAGTTTAACCCAGCCGTTACTCTCATTTTAGATCCACGCTTCACAAACATTGACAGCGACGAATTGCAATTGCCTGGTTTTCAACTGGGTGGAGAGGCAGGCTTAGCTGAACATGGATTCTCTACAGGCCATACTGAATTGAGATTTTCTTCCAATATCGATGACAAGTTTTATGGCTCGATGACTACTGCCATTGTGACGGAAGACGGTGCTGCAGAGATTGAATTTGAAGAAGCCTTTATTGAGACTCTGGCACTTGGCTCTGGTTTTACGCTTAAAGGCGGACGTTTTTTCTCAGGCGTTGGATACCTGAATGCCTTTCACGATCATGTGCATGATTTTGCCGATCGGCCCTTGGTGTATGACGCCATTTTTGGAGGGCATCTTTTGGATAATGGCGTACAAGCTCGCTGGGTCGCACCAACGGATCTTTACTTGAGTGTTGGTGGAGAGGTCACAGCAGGCTCAGAGTTTCCTGGTGGGGAAAATGAAGGTAATGACCAGGGGATGGCATTGTTTGCCAACGCAGGTGGAGACATTGGCAACAGTTCAAGTTGGCTTTTGGGTGCAAGTTATTACAGGGCACAATTTGATGTACGTGAAGCCGGTGGACATCATCATGGTGAAGGGGGCGCTGGAGCTGACAATGAACTGCTTGATGGGGATGTGGAGGTTGCCGGGCTTGATTTTGTTTACAAATGGGCACCCAATGGAAATAGTAGAAATACGAACTTTAAACTTCAAGGTGAGTACTTTCTAAAAAATGAGGTAGGTGCAGCTGAATTTACCGAAGACATACACAGTGCTGAAGCCGACTACGATGGTCAGCAACAAGGGTTTTATGTCCAGGGTGTTTATCAGTTTATGCCACAGTGGCGAGTTGGAGTTAGATATGATCATTTACAAGCGAATAACGCTATTACCAATTTCTCTGGCTCAGGTATTGATCAGGAGGAATTTCTCGAAGAGTCCGGTCTTGGTGTAGAAGGCGATCCGACAAGAAGTAGCATAATGGTCGATTATTCACCGAGCCACTTCAGCCGGATTCGTTTGCAGTATAGTCAATTTGATAATGGGCATGAGGAACTCAATAACATGATTACCCTTCAATTTACGATGAGTCTTGGCTCTCATGGTGCCCACACCTTCTAAGTGGTTGTGTTTGCAGAATGGGATTCGTTTAGAGTATTCAAATACTGATATAACAGGAGATAGGAAGAGTTTATGTATATGCGTCAAAAACAATTGCTTAGAGTGGATGAGACAGCAGCATTGCTGAATGTCAGTCGATGGACAGTATATCGTTGGGTCGACGAAGGGAGTCTTGTTGGTACAAAGATTGGAAAAGGAAGTCTGCGAATTTTTTCACGATCAGTGCACGCACTTATACGTAATAATACTACCTCTGAGAATGCGATGGGAGAATATAATGAAGCTCTTTATAGCCATTATCAGCTTTAATTTGCTTTTAGTCACTTCTCCAGCCTTTGCCACGCTGAATGTATTTGCCTGTGAACCAGAATGGAAGTCCCTCATTGAGGCAATCGGTGGTGACCTCGTAAAAGCCTATTCAGCAACGAATGCCTTTCAAGACTCTCATCACATAGAAGCGCGGCCTTCTTTAATCGCTAAAACGCGCCAGGCAGACCTGATGGTATGTACTGGTGCTGGCCTTGAAATAGGGTGGCTCCCTTTGCTGCAAAGGCAGTCTGGTAATGCGGCCATTCAAACAACTAAACCAGGATTTTTCTCAGCCACATCTCAGGTAGAACTCCTCGAGGTGCCCAAAGAGGTTGATCGTGCCCAAGGCGACATTCACGCAAGTGGCAACCCTCATGTTCATTGGGACCCATACCGGATGATCACAATCGCTGAGGCGATCACAAAACGTTTGCAAATGCTTGATCCAAAGCACTTCGATGATTATCAGAAAAAACTTGAAACGTTTATTGTAGATTGGAAAACGCATATACGACATTGGGAAACGGAAGCAATGGGATTGCGCGGGAAGAAAGCGATCGTTTATCACAGGAGCTGGAGTTATTTACTTAACTGGTTAAATGTTGAGGTAGTCGGCAACCTAGAACCAAAGCCAGGTGTCCCTCCAACCAGTTCACATCTGACGACTTTGGTGAACAAGGCCCGCTCAGATAAACCGGATTATATTTTGATTGCCAATTTCCAAGACGAAAGAGGTGCTCAATGGCTCAGAGAAAAGATCAATGTTCCAATTCTAAACTTGCCTTTTACGGTCGGCGGAAGTAAGCAAGCGAAGGACTTGGTCTCACTCTATAGCGAAGTGATTACGGCATTAGTGGAAGCTGAATAAGGGACCGTTTTAATGGACCAACTTTTTTTTCAAGCTGAAATACTTTGGCCTGCGATGGTTGTAGGCCTGCTTGTTGTGGCAACACATGTTCCTTTGGGAAGGGAAGTTTTTCAGAGGGGCATTATTTTTGTGGACTTGGCTATTGCTCAAATTGCAGCATTTGGGGTAATCGCGTCGAATACAATAGAGCTCTATGATCATGGCAATCAATCGCACATCCATATTCCGCCAACATTGATTGCAATTGGGACAGCCATTATGGGTTCTTTATTTCTATACAAACTGAGAAAATTGGAGGTGCGCGTTCAGGAGTCAATTATAGGCATTCTGTTTATACTTGCGGCGACTGGGATTTTATTGCTCCTATCGGTTCATCCACATGGAGGGGAACAATTAAAGGAGACTCTCATTGGCCAAATTTTATGGCTTCAGGCAAAAGAGCTACTACCGCTTTTTCTCTCTTATACAGCGATACTTTTCGTTTGGTACACTTTACGAAATAAACTAGGCGAGTGGCTTTTTTATCCACTATTTGCAGTTACCATTACCTTATCGACTCAAGTTGTTGGGGTCTACTTGGTGTTTGCTAGTTTAATCATTCCGACTTTAGCAACATTCAAACATAGAAACCCCTTAGTAAAAGCATTTGTACTGGGTGTGATGGGATACGCAACCGGGTTGATATTTTCGGCACTTTTTGATTTTCCAGCCGGAGCCGCTATAGTCTGGTGTTTAGCGCTTATCGCACTGTTCTACTATTGTGTGTCAGTGTTGTTGGAAAAAATCAATCACGATAGCATATAGACGGGGTGTACCTAGGTATAGCTTGGAAGGATTCTTTTTGTGATTGGGTGGAGTGTTTTGTCTGAAGAAGCAAAGCTAAATCAGAAATTGATCAGAATACCGAGTGTAATTGGCCAAAACTTTACGTCAAGTTCTGACTTAGATGAGGGGATCATTCCGTAGTAGTAGCCGGATTCTGCATAGAGAGAGAGATTTGGTGCGACAAGGTACTCTGCTCCGAGGCGACTACTAAATACAAGACCTTCATCGTCTGTTAGTTCGAAGGATTCATTGGTTGAGTTTAAATTATAGCTCCCATATCCGACCCCACCCACACCATAAAAATTAAATTTACGTGGATTGGTTACTCGGTCCCATAAATACCCCTTACTATTTAGAGAGAACACCGTGCCTTGCGTTGTGCCAAAGTCTGCATCTCCAGGGAAGGCTGCATGTGAGGCTCGTGTAGTAAAGTCGGCTAGGGTAAACATTCCTTCAAACTCGAGGTCAAAACGTGATGTGATGTTATAGCCGAGTTTGAGGTTTAAGCCGGGGGCGTCACTGGTAGGGAAAGTTGTCCCATCGACGAAAGTTGATTGTAGGATATCAGTTTCGAGAGTGGGACTAGAAAAGTTACTAACCGCGTATGTAACTCCCAAGGCACCATAAAACCCGTCGTTGGGATCAGTAGCGTCTTGGGCGCTTGAGAGCACAGGAAGAGTGATAAAACTAATCAAACATAAGAGAATGAGAGATACTGGTTTCATCGTCGTTATCTCTTCCTAGAGAGAGTCAAATTCTACCGAATTCAGTCAGAGAAAGCCAATATGCGTATAAATTTTAGTAACCAAAGTGTTGTGAGTAGGTACAGCACAATACTGATTATGCGCCCTTTGAATCATCATCAACCAGAAGCATAAACCAGTTTTTATGCCATCAAGTGATTTCAGGACTGTTGCAGGCTCTGATATTTCGAACAGCCTCCGCAACGGCGCGTAATTCTCTCTGGATTTCTCCGTGAAACATAATTTTCGAGGGGGTTCCATACTCAGCTGATGCTTGTGGGATCGTCTGACTAATGTAGGGCAGTGATGCAATGCTGAGTGCGATCAAAGCAAAACCAACGAGAATGGCTTTTGGTGTGGTGAGTGTGGTCATGCCTTCCTCCTCTATTTTCACTTCCACCATGGTAGGCGTCCAAGGTGATTGTTAGTGTTCCCGTTCACTGAGGTCCGGTAAGACTATTATTCTTGAGATGGTGGTTTACATGTATTGAGGCCAAGAAGTGCATAGAGTGGGCAGATGGTAACAACCCCTGTGACCAAGCTAACACCTCCCAGCGTATAGAGTGTCCATTGCCATATTTGTGTTATGCCTAGTATTTGTGAAAAGTAGCCTAAAACAAGAAGTCCAATACCGCCAACAATTCTCAGTGTGCGATCTGTTGCACCAACGTTACACATTGTCATGACGTTCTCCTTTCAGGTAAGAGGTGCCATTGTGGTGGGTATGTCAAAAGTTTAGCATCACGCCAGCTTTAATAGGAATAAACGATCTGTCATCAAGGTTGCCGAGTCCGAGGTAATAAGATATTTCGCTATAAAGGGAGAGGGTGCTTGTGAGAGTATACTCAGCTCCCACGCCGGCGTGTAGCATCAATCCAATACTAGTTTCGGTTCTAAATGGTTCTTCGAGTTTTCTTTTTTCATTAAAGAGCCCATATCCAGCGCCAACAATCCCATAAGGATGAAACTGACTCTTATTGATGACCCTGTCAGTAAAATAACCTTTGGCATTCATCGACAGCACGTTGCCCTTAATCCTTTCAAGCTCTTTCACTGTTTGATCTGGTTGCGTGCCTTCAACATTAAAACCGGCTAAGACAAGAGCATCGAATTCAACATCAAATTGAGAGTTCAGACTGTATCCAAACTTTAGGTTTCCCCCAATGGCATTATTTGCTGAGATAGTTGTGCCTGTCGGTAGTAGCCCTGTAGTGGTAAAGGGATCAAGGTCAAAACTTTGAACAGCAAATGCTCCACCAAGAGTACCGTAAAATCCTGTCATCGGAGCTTTTTGTGCTGTTGCTAGGCTTGGTATAGCCATTACCACAAAACTCAAGAAGAGGATGGGGAATAGTGATTTCATTGTGGTCCTCCTTTTGATGATTGTTATCCTGAATTTTCCACAAATTCATGATTGCGGAATTTAAACAACATATATAACTGTAGCAAGATCTATCAGATTTTTCTTCATGTTCTGAATACTACTCTTCTTCGATCAATCGTTCAAATATAGGGTGCCCAGGGGCAATTATGCTTTTTCAAAGAGGGCATTAAGAGACGTATTTTCTAGGAGTGTGATGGTACAGGGGGCCGTCCCAAAACATTTGCTGCCACGCCAGCCAGAGAAAGCAAACCCAGGTGAGGGAAAAGCTGTAAGAGTGATACGGGTTCCCGCGTCGAAGGCGGCTTCACATGTGTTTCCACAGAGAATCCCTCTTGGGGTGCTGGTCACGTTGCCAGTTCCGGTGATAGCCATACTCAAGCGGATCTGAGGCACGGGTTGTTGTGGAAGAGTTGTTGGTGACGGAGGGTTGGGTGGAAGAGGAAGAGTTGTTGGTGACGGAGGTTTGGGTGTTTGGGGGATGGTATCTGTAGTTGGTGATTGTGGAGGCGTAATCTTGCGTGGCGCGGAGTCAATGTTGAGTGTGTATGGGCCAAGCCGAGATCCCGGTATAATTGTGATATCAGTCAGTAGAGGACGCGAATATGTAAAGGTACATGTTTCTGGCATTACGTTGGTGATACAGGATCCGAATTGCTCACCTGTTAATCCGTCAGCTACAAGGAGATCAAAATTATTTGAGGTAGCATGGGTGAGTGTCAATCGTACAGTTTGAGCATCTTTCACTTTCAGGCGATACACATCGCGATCGCCGGGAAAGTTTATTGCTCCTCGGATGCGGATGCTATCGTTGGGACGAATCCCTCCTGCGTTGATGGGACCCACCTGTTCTTGTTCTGTGAGTAAGGTGTCTTTCACACTCTCGCGCTGTGGAATCTGTTCGACGATGATGTTATTGAGTTCATCGGTTTCTTCAATCACTTCCGTGTGATCAATCGAAACGACAATAAAGAGATTCATCATCGCCTCAAGGTTTTTGAATTTCAGTTTAGCTGCGGTATTGGTTCTGATATTTTCATCAATGCAACGTTGGGTTAGCAGTTTGTCGTTGAGGTCTAAAATGATATCGCGTGAGAGGAAGACGCTTGCCATAATGCATTGATTTGGCAGTGGGCCTCCTAGTTGTGTAAAGGCAAGCTTGAGAACCAGTACATCGCCTGAGTTCTTGATCTTATGTTTCAGTTTTTTAAGCGTTCCACTAAGGTCAAGAGGGAGGGTCGTGGGTATTGGTAGTGGGATGGGAGTTTGTGCTACAGGGGGGGGTAATGGTAATGGAGTCGTGGAGGTTGAAGGTGGAGTAGCCGACTCGGTTAGGAGGGGGAACTTTACTGCATGGGCCCCGGCAATATCATCCGGTTGGATCGTGTCTATCGCGTCTCCAAGGGTATCAGATGACTTCATGATGCTGATTACATTTTGGCCATGCTGATCAGGATGATCAAGTCCCATGGAATGCCCAACTTCGTGAATTGCGACACGAAGAAAATCGAGGAGAAGGCCTCCTTCTTCTGCTCGTTGTGTGGGCCCTGGGTAAGCATTCCACGCTGTTCTTGAATTGAAGAGAATATCTGTTTCATAGTCTCGTGATCTTGCTCCATCAACAGACCCATCAGGGTTTCTTACCTCTATCCATCGTGCAATGTTCATTCCTACAGTATCTCCCCAATCTAGACCACATTGAGATGGCGTGAGGACTACGGTACTGAAACCATCCATCTGGCACCAATCACGGTCTTGTGGAGTTTCTAGACTACTAAAGAAATTATGATCGGGTAGATGTCCAACACCTACATCATTCCATGCAGTTATGGCACGTTCGAGTAATAACGCGAAGCTTGTGTCCCCATAGCCGCTTGTTGGATTTGTATTAGTCGGGAGTAGATTGTTTAGTACAACGCGATTCCCTGGTGTGGGAGGTGTTAATACAAAGGAGTGTGCCGAATTTTGTACGTTGACCATGATGATGCATGTTGCGAGTGTAGCTATAATCCAGTGGTATTGGGTTTTAGGGGTGCTCATGGGGAGAGCCTATCCTTGACCTCGTCTAGAAATTGAGAAAGTGATAATGGCGTGTTGTTGCGGCGTTGCGTGCGTGGTGGCGCTCCATGGTGTTTCTGGGGGTGGAGGGAAGGCTCGGTCACCACTGTGTCATTTTTTCCAATGCCGACAACAAGGCGACCATCGGATGCAACAAGGACTTCGGTTTTCGTATCAGGATCTTGGTGGACGCGGAATTGCCCTTGCGCGACGCCTACAAGAGGAAACATTATGGTTCCATTGCCTTTTATAAACAGGGTGTATGTCACTCCACGTTGGAACGTTGGTGCTCCATGGACTTTCATGTGTTTGCCATCTACTACCCCACCAAGCATTTGTAGTGGGTAGGAAGCTTCGTTGTGCTCACCTTTCACCACTTCTCGAATGTGGAGCCAGACATCGGTGACAATGAGGCCGTCGGTGAGTATTCTTCCGTGCATCTCTTGCACGGTACCAACAAGGATTAAGTCTGCTTCTGCAATCAAGGCGGAGAATTTTTTGTCTTTTGCTACCAACGCAAGGCTTGGTGAGGAAACAAGCGTGAGAAGAAAGATTAAGGTTGCCAGAACTATTTTAGTCTGTAGGCGGGGAATATAATGGGCTAGATCATAGCGCATGAGTTATGCCTCACAGAGTGTTTAGTTCCAACAATATCTTTAGGCTGCAAGCTATTATGCTAGACGTTTTGAAAGAGTATTGTATATCCAGGCAAAGAAGAAAGTAGCTACCCCTCCATCGATAGCCCCCCAGAAAAGTCCAATAGTGCTTCCAAGTGGGGTGACGGTGTATCCCATGTAGGCAAGCCCTAACCAGTTTTCGAATTGATTCACATGTTCTGGGCTGCCAAAGGCGAGAACCCACCAGGTCATAAAAAAGACGCTGCCCCCCCAGATGAAAGCAGCAGTAATAGAAAAGGCCTTAATATTAAACAGCATACGTTCTCCTTCAATTTTGTGATTTTTGCCTGGATTCTTATTAAAAAATACTACTGCAAGCAGCATTATAAGTAGTAGTACAAGCATTACTACTAGTCCAGGATGGATGATCGAGCTGCGAATAATCATGGGGCCTATGCTCAAGGATTTAAATGTTGAGTTGACGGCGTACCCGCATGTTTGCCTGTCAATGTAAAATGCTACGCCTATCTCTCGCAGAGGTCAAACAAAGGACCTGTGTCCTTCATCAAGAGTCAATGGGATTTCAATGAGTTAACGGGTTACACGCGCCTCCTTCTTTGTTCAGTTTTTATGGAAGAATGTCCACGGCAATAGGTTCAAAGGGGTTTTCAGTTGGACTTAATCTATAACCCATGCATGCGGGGAGCCTATTCTCGGGGCTTCCATCAACCCCTCGAGTGCTAAACTTGCTATGAAATATTTCTACGATCTGGGTAGTAAAAATAGCAGGAGCCAAGAATGCTGAACCGTGATTCATGTGGAAATGGATATGTGCGTTGTTGCTGCCGGTATCCGGTGGTAAATAAAAATATGCAATGATCTGGCCCTTGGTAACCACATCACCTGATTGAACTAAAATATAGGGTTTGTAAAACTCTGAGTCATTGGGGTTAATAAATGGTTCAATACTATATAGAAGATTAACATTTTGACCATTTTTTGTTGCCACTGTTAGTGATACTCCATATCGATAATTGTCGCCGACAGGAAAATATGTGTCGATATGATCAATGATTCCATCTGTGACTGCATAGATGGGAGGGTAGTTGGTGGGAATATTAATGCCATCTTTTGGCCAGGCATTATCAGCATTGTTTAGGTAGAGATGTCCTCCTGCATGAGGATTGATGCTATTGAGCCCTCGAAAACAGTGGCCATCAATGAGCAGACTAAAGTCCATAAGAAACTGATCGCTGGGTGTACTTAAAAACGATGAAATATCAGGAATTTCAAGGTCTTTTGCAGAGGACGTTGGGGTTGTTCCACTTTCGAGTACGGTGCTCCCAGTCGTATTGTCTTGAGATACTGGGATTATTTCATTTTCGAGTACATCGCCTTCAGTCGTATTATCTTGAAATATTGAGGTTACGCGATCGTCGACTCCACAGCTATTTATGGTGAGCGTACAGAGTATTCCAATGCAATACAGCATATAAGGGGGGTTTTTGATCATTTGTTGTCCTTTGGAGTATGGTTTTGTAGTACCAGTCGGTACGTGATTAAGATATTAAGAAATTACCCGTTAGTATTGGCTTTTGAGATTTTTATCAAGATCCATATTTTAAAACGATTCTTCAGTCTGTTGTATGGGTGTCGATGCGCTTCCTGACCATGCTGAGGCACACGTTTCATCGCCTGTATCAAAGGTAAAAGCTAACGTTTTGTTATTTTCAGTCGCTGTGACATTTGATCTGAAAATTGAATTGAGAGGGCCTAGGGTTATGACAGCTGTAAAGGATGTCTGTGAAAAAATAATATCATCCATGCTGTATTGAAGTGTATCGTTTCCCAAAACACTCTCACCCTCTGAGGTAAGAACAAGTGTTCCTCGTCCTTGAGGCCGAATATTTACTGCTGTGTCCCAAAGAAAAGTTTCTCCTGTAAAGGTTGTGTCAATAGGGCATGCCGTGATGATTTCGATGGCTGTTCCAGTATAGGTTCCGACAATGTCGGTAAGTGTTAAACCTGTTGCTGGAGGTTGGGTATTAGTTCCATCACCACATGCGGAAGTGAGGATGGAGACAGTGAGTAGTGTAAGCAATGTAGCTAATCCTTTGAGTCGATTCATCCATATACTCCGTCTTTGAGGTCTTTAATCTTGCGCGGCTGTCACTACTCTCTTTTGTGAGTAGATAACCACGTCTGTGCTAACTTCTCACCTTTAGAAACCTGCTCTTGAGAGAATTTTTTCATGGCGAGTTTTTTTGTTTTAAGTGCTCGGTCTTGAATAATTTTCGTGAGCTCGCCCTCGGAATCGTTTTTAGTTGAGGAGGCAATTGTATACCATTTGTATGCTTCAGTTTTGTTCTGTGGTAGGCCGTGCCCTGCTTCGTACAATAGCCCCAGTTTATATTGGGCTGAAATAAATCCCCCTTCTGCAGATTTTTGATACCATGATATGGCCTCGTCAGTGTTTTGTGGCGCTCCTGATCCTATATCGTACATTACTCCAACTTTGTATTGAGCTTCTGGGATATTAGCTAGTGCAGCAGGATATATTTTGGGAAATGACTCAGCATGCTCTTTCCTTTGATATGCCATCAGCCCTTCTTTGTACAGACTGACATCGTACGAGTCTGTAGAATGGGAAGATGCTGAAGAATCTGTATTTGATTTAGGTTCACATCCGAGAATGAGAGCAAAAAGTATTATAAAACAACAAGCAATAAGTATTTTTTTCATGGAACTCCCTTGGTTTATATAATTAGTTGTATCGGTTTAAGCACGCGTTTGTCACGATGTTGTTTCTATTGCCTTGTATGCGATAAATTGCTTCTGCTCTCGTACATTCCCAGGTATCAACAGGGTCGTTTTCAGACCATGTTTGAAATAGAGAAAAATTTTTGTGTGTGATGATGCCTTTGTTGGGATAGACAGCATCCATATATAGATATGTTCTTGCAATGTCCCCACGAATTTCTGGGCGAGGTTCGACTGTACGACGTGAAATTTCGACATCACATGCTCCAAACTGTCTTGCTTCACCACTGATGATGCCCATGGGGTAGTTGCTGCGTCGTCCATTGACTTCTCCAATTGCAGGATACAGGTTGTACATATCTGCCTGCATCTGTTGAAAAATATGATTTGTTTTTGTAGCACATTTTCGTCCCTTAAAAGGAGTACCTCGCTTGTTACGGCATTGTGAGTGGCCATCTTTCCATTCTCTCAATGAGTGTCCAAATGTATGAGCAGGGACAACATGCTCCCACTCTATTCTGTGTGCACGGGCTGTATTCTTTTTTGGAACATATCCACATTCGGAAAAATGAGGTGTCTTGTCTTGAAAGGAACATCCACAATAGAGAGTGATGGCGTGTTCTTCATATATTTTTTGAAGAAATTTTTTCGATTGTAGAAATGAAGTAATTTTTGTGTTTTGAGCCATGACAAAAGGTGTGAATAGGATAGCTGGAAGCAAAAGAAACAAAGTCGATATGACATGCTTTGAAAAAAAATGAAAACGCATTGTCAGTCAGGCAGTATTATGTTTGGTATGGATAATCAGTGATGTAAGGTTTTTTCATGCAGCGATTACCCAAGAATATGTAAGGCTACATATGGGGAAAGATTAAAAATAAATATTATGAGCTTGTATTGTCCCATGAGTGTATAGTGGACTACTTCAAAATCTTTCTTTGAGACCTCTTGGAACCATTTACGGTGAAACTGATAGACCCAATCTTTTGCTAGGGTAAACATCAGAAACCAATAAAACAATACAGCAATATTTATTGCCGTACACCATCCTAATGTTTCATGAAGAAGCTCAAGGGTCATGAGTGTCAGTGAGTTTTTGTGGGAGACGATTTGTAGTAGTAATGTGTGTTTGTTCGGCGCCCTGTTTGTACCAATATAAGGCTTTCTGAAGGTCTTGGGGAAGTGCTGCTCCTCTCCTGTATATTCCGGCGAGTTTAGTTTGTGAATTCACGTGGCCAACTTCTGCTGCTTTTGTATACCAATTGATTGCTTGGGTAATGTTTCGTGGCACTCCATTGCCAGATTCGTATATCATGCCTAGGTTGTAGTTGGCATTGGGATCTCCAGCTTCTGCAGCCTGTCGATACCAATGTATTGCGTTATCAAGGCTTTGCTCTAGACCGTCCCCATACTGGTACATCACCCCGAGGTTGGTTTGTGCACTTGCGTGGCCAGCCTCTGCCGCTTTTAAGTACCATTTGGCAGCTATTGTATGGTTTTGTAAAACACCTTGTCCGTATTCATACATCCAGCCAATGTGTACTTGTGCCTCTAAATCACCAGCGGCTGCCGAATTTTCCCAATACGACAAGGCAGTCGTGTAGTCCTTCCGTTGATATGCTTCGAGTCCCCTCTGATAGGCGCTATTATTAACGGTTGTATCTTGTGGCGTTGCTGTAGGGGGCATTGCAACTGAGGGGGGCTTTTCGACATCAGTTCCCATCTTAAATTCACACGCAGTGTTAAACACAATGAATATAGAGAGAAAAAACTTCACAAGTAGGAGTGTATATTGGTTCTTGATTACTTGGCATTTGATGGAATATTGGCAAAAGGTAGTGCGTGGAAAGGTATGAGGATGCATGGTGGGCTGCCAACTCATCAAGAATTCCACTATTGCAATGCCATGAAGTTTAATTTTTCTATTGTGCTGATGTCCATTCGTGAGCAAGCTGCTGCGCTCTTTCAAGCTCTTCCTTTGACATTTGTTTTGCTACTTTATCTCTGGCTTCAAGGGCATGAGACCTTATAGATTTAGTAGTTGCAGCGGCTGCGGCAAGGTTATACCACTTATGAGATTGTATGGGGTCACCGAGTACTCCATTGCCTTTGTCATACATGACTCCAAGGTTGAACTTAGCTCTTGCATGCCCAGCCTCTGCTGCTTGCGTATACCATCGTATTGCCTCTTCAAAGTGTTGAGGAATTCCTTTGCCTTGATCATACATTAAGGCAAGATTGAATTGCGCGTGAGGGTGCCCTCCCCACGATGCTTTGCTCCACCAATGTACGGCTTCTACGAAATCTTGGAGTACACCTCTCCCTTCGTGGTACATCCCTCCAAGAGCTGATTGCGCATCCCTATCGCCGGCTTTTGCCGCCGTATGTACCCAGTGAGCCATTTCCTCAACGTTATATTGTGCGTCCTGTTTTTTTTCGGTCAGGAGGGCAAGGTTTAGTTGTGCGGTTCGATTGCCAGCTTCTGCTGCTTTACGATAGTAGTGCTCTGTTTCTTCAAGATCTTTTGGGGATCCCTGTCTAAGAGCATACATTACGCCAAGTAATGTTTGAGCCTCTTCATCATTTGTTTTTGCAGCTTCATGTATCCAGTGTACAGCTTGTGAATCGTTTTTTGATGTTCCTAGAGCGCTTGCTTGCATTGAAGCAAGCGCTCTCATGGCTCTTGTATCACCAGTTTGTGCAGCTTGTTTATACCAGCGAGAAGCTGAGAGATGGTTCTGAGGAACTCCCCAACCTTCAGCATACATTTGTCCCAGATGGTAGCGGGAAGCTGCATTCCCATTTTCCGAAGCTTTTAAGTACCACTGGATTGCTTCTGCATAATCTTGTGTTATACCACGTCCTGTAGCATAGATTTGACCAAGCCTATATTGAGCACCTGCATGGCCGGCTTCTGCCGCTTTCGTGTACCAGTGGGCTGCTTCTTTCTCATCGTGTTTCACCCCTTCTCCTGTAGAGTATAGTAAGGCAAGGTTATATTGGGCATTCACATCACCTTCTTCCGCAGTGTTTTCAGTTTCTGAAAATGATGATAGCGTATCAGTGGGGGTGGGAGCACCTGCACATCCTAAGAGAAAAACCATAGATGTGAGTAACAATAGCGTGCTTAAATATGTATGTGTTTTCAGCCAAATGTTGTTATGCGACTCTGTTAATGATAATGTCCGACCCATCGAAACACCTCCATGAAGGGTAGAGTTGAGCCTGCTGCCATCTCCATAATAAATTAATCAATAATCTTTGGAAACCAATATGGCAATTTTTCTTAGGCCTGTGTTATTACCGAAGAGAACTTGAGAGGTATATATCAAAATGAAATTCTGGCTGTTACTCTTCATTATGCTGTTCGGGGTTATTGGGGTATCTTTTGCACATCAACCTATATTAAATCAACAAATAGCCATTGATGTTGCCACACCTTATGTGATTGAAGAACCTGAAATTTCGAAAGCGATATTTTCTGCACTAGGTGGAACCCCTCACTATTACCAAATTGTGGCCGACAAAGAATTCCAATTTTACGCTGGAATTACGGTTCCGAAAATTGATGGGTGCAATCATTTTACACGGGTTTCTTTGGCCATTTTGGATGAAAACTTACGTCCTATTCAAACACTTGATGGAGAGGGTTTTCAGTGGTGGGAGTGGTATGAAGAGTTTGGAAAGAAATGGTATTGGATCGGTCCTGAGTACGGACATGGTTTTAAAAGTACGCGAGCATTTTCCCCTGGAACGTACTATATTAAGGTCTACAACGATGGAAATATAGGGAATTATGCCTTGGCCGTAGGTGATATTGAAAAGTTCACTCCACTGGTTATTTTTAAAATGGTTTTCACACTGCCAAAAATTAATAAGAAGTTTTGGGATGAAGTAACCTGCGGCGACTAAGATATGCCTTTCTAGCATGCTGGAGCTCTTAGGTTTCCCCTGATGGTTTTCCAATGTTTATTTTGCTTACTGGGCCCCAATACTGGTTTGTAGGAAATTAATTACGTCATCCCAATAGATGTCTCTAATTTCAAAAAACAATCTATGTCCATTGTTCTCAAACGGGGGGTAAAGAGTCAGGGTTACATCTTTCTCTGCCGCTCTCAATGCATCTTCAACATCGCGAGATAGCTGTACATGGTTTGCTGGGAATGTGTCATTCTCCGAGACGTAGAGGCTTGTAGGCGCCAAAATAGGAGAAACGTCTATGAGTGTTTCTTGTAAGGTTGTAATTCCAGGGGCGGGTGCAAAGATGAGGATGGCGTGGACATCTCTGGGTTGTGCGATGGCGGCTTGCAGAGTCAAGAGTCCTCCACGGGAAAATCCCATAATTCCAATACGACTACGGTCTGCTTTTTCATGAGACCGCAGAGTGTCGAGTCCATCTAGAACCTCATCAAGGTGCCCTGCGAGTGGAACAGTTTCTGATCGTTTTTCTGAACGAGCTAGGAAACCCTCTTCTGCCAGTGCCATGCAAGTGCCCCTCAAGTCTCCCCCGACAGCTGTACCAAGACCGCCGTGATTGTAGAGGACACTAGGAAATGGGCCCTGACCAGAGGGCGTGCAGACATACGAGCCATCATCAAGTTTCGTTACTGTAAAAGAGACTTTAATAGAATCCATCCCAACTTCTTGATTTTCAGAAGCTGGGATGGCCGGTATAGGCGAGGGTATAGCTGATTCATTAGAGTTTCCACAAGCATTCAGGCAAAACATGCTTGTAAAGCCAATGCAGAGGAGTTGTATTGTGCGGACAACTTCAGATTGGGCCTCTATCTTCAAACAGGTGATCTCGTTCTTATGGGCCTGCCAGTAAGTCAAGATTATAGGGGCCAGCACCCTGTGTTGGTAATATGGTCACCTGGGCGATTGTTTCTTCACTGAGTTCCACGGTGCAAGTTGCCGGTGAGGTATTGCTTTCGCATATTTCAAGTGGTTGTCCAGTCAATAAGTCAGTGATTGCAAGATCAAAATCTGCTGTAGATGCATGGGTTAATGTGATTGTTAGTTGGGTATTTTCACGGGCTGTTACGCGGTAGCTATCTATATCTCCAGATGTTTCAAGTGTACCCGTGACAGTAATGCAAGTGGCTTGGCGTAATCCTCCGATTTTTTGAGGATCTGCTGCTGATGTAGGCTCTTGTTCAAGACGCCATGTATTTTTTTGACAATTGCGTCTATTGACTCGATGAACAAGAAGATTATTGTTTTCATTCTCTTCTGTAATAGAATCTTCATTGTCAATAGTAAGAAGTACAAATTGACTTGTGAGTGGGGGAAGATCTTGAAGACTTAGCTTCACTTTGAAAGGACTCTCTGAAATTAGTCCAGAAGTGGAAATTTGTTCTTCTTTGAGAAAGCCATCATTGTCATCAAGAATGCGGTCATTGGAGTGCCAGACCGAGACTGTAAAGCGATCTGTTGCTGTGATTGTCTGTCCTAAATTTCTAATGCGGAGCTTCATGTTTAGTTTGTCTCTGGTAGCATTTCTTTTGTGAGTCACCTTCGTTAGTGTTGCTGTTAGATCTGGTTTTCCATCTGACAAGTCGTCCAAAGTGACGTCTGTTTCTATTGTCCCTATTTCTCCTACACTCTCTTCTGTGCTGAGTATGCTGATAGTGTTGTCAATGACGTTTGTCACATAGAGCTGATTCCCATCTCGAGTGATCCCGATATCGCCGCTGACATGTATTGTTCCGGTCTGGACAGAGGAGAGCACCTGTTGAGAAATTAAATTGATTGCCGAGACAACACCATCAAGGCCTAGTACGTAGGCATGAGCGCTGTCTGGACTAAAAACTGTTTTGACAGGGGTTCCCAGTACTACAATAGGGCTACTGACTGTGTCATCAGTAAGGTTAATGATATGGACAGCCTGTTGATTAGTAGGGCAGCTGGGGCAAATATTAAAACTATTGGTTACAATGGCACGAGTGCCGTTTGGTGTTAGGTTGATACCTGCAGCGCCAATTCCAACTGGTATCGTCGCAATCACTTGATTCGTGCTTGCTTGGACTACAGTGACTTTGCTTTCAAAAAAATCGCTATCAACTTCTCTAGATAAGACATAGACCTTGGCCCCACTTGGTGTGATTGCAAGATCTAATGCGACAAAAGATGGGTTGGTGTTTGTTCCAAATAGTGAGATGGTGGTGATCAATGTTCTGGTGGTCAAGTCAATTATCGAGACGAGGCCGTGTGATCCTAATATGTAGGCACGTCTACTGTCTGGAGTAATTGCGATATCAGTAGCTTGATCTCCAAATGGTATTTCAGTAGTGACTTGGTTGGTTGCTAAGTCTATTATGTGTATCGCTTGTGCTCTAGTTGGACATGAGTTAAGGCACAGTTTAACGTCATTTACTACGACGGCTAGAGTGTTGTTTGGCGTGATGGCAATTGCACCAGGGGCTAGCACAACTGGTATTGTGCTAACCACTGTGTTTGTTATTAAGTCAATTACCGAGACTGTATTATCATCAAAATTTGGAATGAGTGCGTGTGTGCCAGTAGGTGTGATGGCAACATTCACAGGCCCAGCCCCAACTTGTAGTGGAGTAATGATTGTTTTATTGATTAGATCTATGATTGAAATTGATCCATCAACTCTGTGAGTGACGATTGCACGTGTAGCATTTGGTGTGATAGATATTTTTGTAGGGGCATCGCCTACGGCAATCGTCTCTACTACCGCGGTTGCTCCAAAGGCAAATACTGGTGTGAAAAGTAGCAAGAATAGGCTAAAGGCGAATATGAGTATGGGATGCTTGCTTGTCATCATTTGGCTCTTCCCTCTCTCCCTCAAAGTGTTGACTACGCGTTTTTCAATGTCGACAATGTATTGCCTCTTGGTCGCTATAAAACTGAATAGGAAGGCAAAATCCGAGCCAGCGATGAGAGTATTGTGCCCATTGCCCGAGTAATTGAAGTGTCGTACTTCAATATTATTGTCGTTGTGAAGGAGGCTTGGTCATAGACGCACATTCGTATCCTAATAGATACAGGGCGTATCCTAATGTTCCTTGAGGCTTTTATCAGTTGAGACACCCCATTATATATGATTTTCGATTTATTAGGGCTATGTTTTTTTGTTTTTTCGTGATTGTTTTAGCGAAGACTGTTTTTCTATGTGCAATAGCTAGTGCATCAGAAATAACTATTCGCCTTGATAATCCTCCTGAGACTGGAACCATTATTTTCCTATTATTTGATTCGGCTAATACGTTTACTGATTATCGTGATGCGGCGGTCATAGTGACCGAAAGTATAGTTCCCGGGAAGGTTTATCTTATTGATAATGTGCCATCGGGTGAATATGCTTTAATGGCACACTACGATGAAAATGAAAATGGGGTTCTCGACAAAAATCTTATAGGAATTCCCACAGAGTTTCTTGGTTTTTCCAATCGGTATGAGCCAAAAGCTCCTCCGAGTTATTCTCGTGCATCATTTGTGCTTTTAGATAAAGCTCCTCAGCACTTTGACGTTAAACTGTATCGTCCCTTAGGTAAATTGGGTCGTGTGGGTGTTGGTGTGGGTGTTATTGCGCGGAGTAGTCCCTATCGAGACTCTACTGAAGGGGTGTTTCAACCAATTCCCGCAATTACATATATCGGTGATCGTGTTCAGATTTTTGGTCCTAAGCTTCAAGTTGGGATATTAGGGAGTGGGAGGCTTCGTCTTGCAGCAACAGGGAGATATCGAGTTGGGGTGTATGAGGAAGATGACAGCAGTTTTCTTGTGGGTATGGGGGATAGACAAGACACTTTTATGGGGGGGGCTAGCATTAGAAGCAGAGTTGCCAGGGGGCATTGATCTTTCGGTTAGTTATGAGAGGGATATCCTAGATCAAATTGGAGGGAGTGAGGCTCGAGCAGAGCTTGATAAAGCTTTCCAGTTTGGAACGATTACGTTTTCTCCGGCAACTGCTGTGAATTGGATAGATGAAAGTTTTTCAAATCACGATTTTGGGGTTTTAGAAAGTCAGTCAAGAATAAACCGTCCAGCTTATGCTCTTGACGATATCTTCAGCGCTGAAGGGGGTTTGGGAATATTACTCGAGGTTACTAGTGATTGGTTGATTATCGTGGATGCAAGTGTAGAGTTTTTACCAGAACAAGTAACTAAGAGCCCTATTGTGGGAATGGGCTACGTTGTGAAAGGGTTTGCTGCCATCAACTATGTGTTCTAGGGCTCTGCCTATAAGATATTCGGTTTTTGAGGGATATGCCCTGCTGTTAGAGATATTTGTGGGGTAGTGCTGGAAAAAGAGGCCTTGTTTGGAATCGTACAAATAACATTATTCGATAATGATTTTTACAAATGCTGGACTTGTGAAGTAGGTCTTCATTACTCGTTTTACGTCGTTTGTTGTAACTTGCTTGAGTTGCATGGGAGATGGTGGTATCCAATTAGGATGTTCGGAGAATAACTCGTTCAAACCAGTCCTGTAAGTCTGATTAATTCGTGTTAATTGGCGCATCAATGATCTTGCATTTCCCGCGTTGACAACTCGCTGGATGGTGCTGTCGCTAATAGCGATACTAGGAATGCTTTGTAGTATCTTTTCCAGCGAATTAATAGACTTTTCAAGTGTTTTTGGCATGGTTCCCATGTATATATCTAGTACTGCCTGAGTTCCCATAAGTGAAATTTTTGATCCAACCAAATATGCCAAACCTTGGCGTTCCCGCAACTCAAAGCTAAGCTTGCTAGAGAGAAGTGAATTTAAGACAGTTAGTGCAGGCTTGTCAGCAGGATTAATTGGGAAAACTGTACCCATTCGGATGTAGGATTGGGAACTGCCAAGGGATGTTCGTATTTCTTGATCATGCTGAGTCGTTGGCGTATTAGTCAATGTAAAGGTTGGAGGATTGTTTATGGTCCGGAAGTTTTGAAATGATTTTTTGACTGATTGCACAACAATCTCATGTGGTAATCCAGTCGATATTGTAAGGATGAGGTTTTGTGGAGAAAAATATTTTTCATGAAACTCTTTAAGATCTTCCAGTGTAATAGATTGGATGCTTTCTTCAGTGCCTTCGATAGAGGCTGCACGGCGATCGTTTGGGAAGATCTCCCGATATAAGAGAGATTCAGCCTGTCTGGAAGGGATGGAGTTTCTCGCTATAACACGCGCCAGTGCATGTTGCTTTGCCTCATCAAATGCTGCCTTAGTAAAGCGAGGGTTCTTAATGAGTTCACCAAGTAGGTGTATGGTTTGATCCGCAAAGGTATCAATTGTTGATAGCCTAATATATGAATAGAGCCTAGAATTATAGTAGTCATCGAATGGAATAGCATCTGAGTCGCGTGTTTTGAGAGTGGCTCCAAGTTTTGATAGTTTGCTCTCAAGGGCTTGTTTGTCCAACGTATTTGTTCCTTGTTGTAAAAGTGAATGCAGGAGATCTGCAATTCCTTCTTTGCCAAATGGCTCAATCCAAGCGCGATGTTTTGCCAGTACATGCAGTGCAAAAATTGGTGAGTCAGCGCTTGATTCAGTGTCTAAAATAAGCCCGTTATCCAAGCGAATACGTTTCTTGTCCTGGACCTGAGCATTGCTTGACTCAGTAGGGGCCCAAGTGAATTTTGAAGTTTCTTGCTCTATCTGCTGGCGGTAGTTTTCTGAGTTCCATCTTTGAAGCAGGGTTTCAGTGGATGTATCATATGACGTGTTTGATTCTGGGCCGTTATAGTATTGGTTAGTAATAATAGGGATACGATCTTCTAGCGTCTGTGAACCTGGGTAAATGCTACTTGCAAAACTCTGTGGTGAGGCAAAAACCCGTGTTGCAAGTCGAGCAATGTCGTTTGTTGTAACAGCAGATATTTTTTGACTATAAGATTTTGCAAATTGCCAACCTGCATTTGCAATTGCATCAGCCTTCATCATCCCGTAGTAATGTGGTTTCTCTAAAAGTGCGAGGTCTTGCACTTTAAACTCTGTTCCAATGTTGGTAATCGCGTGTTCATTGTCAATTGCCACCCCTGCCTGAGGTAGTATCGATTGTATGGCGGCTATGACTGGAGGTGATTTTTCTCCTTCTTGAATAATTGCAGTCACTTTTAGGACGCCAAAATCTTCAGTCGCAAGATAATTGAGCCAAACGTCTTGAACAGGTTGTTTTCCCCACAAGGCTAATTTCTCGTCGAGTAAACGTTTTACGTTTCGTTGTGCAAGGCGAGTAAAAATGGACATTGCATAGTAGTCAGGATCATCGATGGAAGGCGAAAGAAAGCCGACTGTTACGTATGGAGAAGGTATTGACATTTTTGACAATACTTGTGACTCAAATACTTTTGTATCGAGTTTATGCTTTGAGGTTTGTGGTAAGAGAGCAGGAGCCTGAGTTCCAAAATAGTTTTTCAAGAGGCCTATCATTTGGTCTCGATCAAAGTCCCCGACAATAACTGCGGTCATGTTGTTTGGTACGTAGTATGTTTTGTAGTAGTCGAGGACCTGTTTTCTGGTCATTTCTTGAATGCTATTTGGGGTGCCGAGAATCG
The DNA here is from genome assembly GCA_964463965.1 of uncultured Nitrospiraceae bacterium. GTDB lineage: Bacteria > Nitrospirota > Nitrospiria > Nitrospirales > UBA2166 > UBA2166. The sequence continues at coordinate 66,457 of CAYXED010000009.1, forward strand.
TAAGGTTGTAGGGGGTATTGCGGAAGAAATTTCTCTGAAATTGCTCTTCCGCCCAATAGCGAGGAGAAACCCAGTCTTTTGCTATTTCATTTAGAACTATGCCTTTTTCCTTTTCAAATTTTGTGGAGGGGATTATTGAATTAAAAAGCATATCTGATTGTATGTCTATTGCGACTTCAAAATGATCTCGTTCAGCGAGGATGATGTAATTAGTATAGGTTTGAGAGGTGTGGGCATTATTATAGATCCCAAACTGCGCTTGTTCTGCATATAACTCCTCTTGGGTTCGTTTGGTAGTACCATTAAATAAAAGGTGTTCAAGCATGTGCGAAACGCCGTTATTTGACGCGGTTTCGTGCACCGATCCAGCTTTAACTATAACGGAACTACCAATCATTGGAGTGCCGTGATTCTCTATTAAGATTGCAGTAAAGCCATTTTCGAAGACAATTTCTTCCTGAGACCCTTGGAGCGCGTCTGCAGGATGTTCCACGCATGCCAATATCAAAGAACAAAAAACAATAGTAATGATTTTTTTGCGCATGTCCGGACGATACCGGAGCTTTCGTAGTGTGTCAATATATTGGCATGCCAACATGTAGGCTATTTTTTATGCTTTAACTAATTATTTTGTTTCAATTTAATTTCTATATTTTACTGATAAAATCGAGATTTATAGTACGAAACAAAAAATTGTAAAAAGTTAATAACTTTTGTTTTAATATTTTTTTATTGACACTCTATGTGAGTAGTGGTATAAATCATTCTCACCTTTCTGGGTACAACTTTATGGAAGAACTAAAGGACATCATGGGAGGCCTTGAACAGCGCATCAAGGCCGAGAAAAAACGGCTACAGGAGCTTGAAAAAAAGCGTGAAAAGCTCTCTGATCAGGTCGCTACGATAAAGGAGTATCTAGAAGTAGCAGAAACTCTATATAGAGTTGAGGTCGATAAGGCCAAGATTGCCAGTTTATCAAATCAGTTTCCGACCGATGGGGACTCTTCAGATGTTGTCGATCAGGCTAGAGATATTCTGCTTGGGCGTAGTCGCTTCTCTGGCATGCGTATTCCTGAGGCAACTTTTCGAATTTTATCAGAGATGCGTAAGCCGATGCACGCAAAGGATCTTCACCAAAGATTACTGGAAGGTGGTTTGCAGATTAGAGGAAAGACGCCAATTACGTCGATTGCCATAGCGCTTAAACGGGATAAACGGTTTCGAAAGGTTAAACCAAATACCTTTGAGTTGATGGAGCACAAAAGTCAGCAGACCTAGGGTTTTGTAAGTATTGGTAAGGTTTTTCTATCTTGCCAGTTTGAAATTACACGTGGAAACGGTGTTCGTTTCCTCGGAGAGATTAATTATAATGAGAGGAGGTGATTTAGATGGCGGCAAAGAAAAAAGCAGCAAAGAAAAAGCCAGCTGCAAAGAAAAAAGCAGTAAAGAAAA
>CAYXED010000010.1:0-61161 GCA_964463965.1 uncultured Nitrospiraceae bacterium
TAACGCCATCACACTAATTGCTTTCCAGTTACGGATGCTCATAGAACTACCCCCTTTCGTGTAGATATCAAATGGTGATGAGGCTTGTGAAGGGGAATTGCAAAGCCGTTACACCATTCTGATAGTGTTTTTTGTACTTTTGACCTCCTTTCAAAATATGGTTTGTGATTGAGTTAAACTTTATTGGACTTCAACTGTCGATCGCTCTTGTAGCTGCTTGATATGTGTAGCTAGTAGTTCTGCAAGAAGTTTAAGATTAAATGGCCACACGTATTCAATAGTAGCGTTAGGATAGAGAGCGCGAACTCCATCAAGAATCTCTGGAATTTCTATTTCGGAGTGTGAACCCCCAGGGGTGAGCATTGATGGGACAATGGAGATATGAGTTGTGCCCTCCTGAATAAGGACGGTAATGGCTTCTTCGATAGTAGGAGTGCAAAATTCGTTGTACGCTATGCTTAATCTTGCCCCTTGGAGATGAGGTTTAAGGGCGGAAGCAAGTGCCTCTATTCCTGCGCAGTAAGGATCTGTTTTTGACGTTCGTGGCCAATGTCTGATCTGGTGGTCTGCCTCAATCTCCTCTTGGGTCATGGGGTGACCTAATTTACGGCGTTGAGCCTCTAGCCGTTTAAGTTTGCTCACTAGGTCATGAGGGCAGTCCGTTGGAACTCCTCCATGTCCTACAAGTACAACCGCTTTAAGATTGGGGCTCACAGTATTTTACCTCCAGCATCCTAATCACTGAGTTTTGTATAATAATTGCATATAAAAATATTATATATTATTAATTTATGTCAAGTTAAATAATTTACAAAATTGAAATAATTTTTTTGGCGTGCTATACCTTCCAGCTATGCAGATGTATAGGATTGGTTCGGTGTCCAGAATGACTGGTTTATCTGCGCTTCTAATCCGTTCTTGGGAGTCGCGGTACGATTTTCTGAAACCAGTTCGTGGTTTGAATGGTTTCAGGGAATACAGCTCGGCAGATATCACGCTCTTGCGGTTTTTAAAGTCTGAGGTAGACCGGGGAATCAGAATTGGCGAGCTTGCATTTTTGACCAGAGAGGAGTTGTCTCGCCGTGCTGAAGAAGAGAGCACAAAGGATGCGCCTTCAGGTGGCTCACACGCAACAGTCGTGGCTGATTTGCTTGATTCTCTTCAGCCGCTTGATGTGACCCGTTTTGAGCGTCGGCTGAATCAAGCGGTCTCTATGGTTCCCTTTGAACAGGCGTTGTCTGAGACCTTATTGCCATTGCAGCTCAAAGTTGGAGAACTGTGGCATGACCGACGATTGAGTGTTGCCATTGAGCATTTTGTAACTAAGCAAGTTCAGCAACGATTATTTGCAGCAATTCATCATCTTAAAGTTTCAGAGCTTGGCCCTCGGGTTGTAATTGCCTGTCCAGAAGGTGAATATCATGAGATTGCTGCAATGATGGTGACTTATATTGCAGTTCTTCGTGGTTGCCGTGTTTTTTACCTTGGTGCTGATATTCCAGTGAAGGATTTAGCGGGGTTTTGTTCCAGCACAAAACCTGCCTTACTCGCGTTGTCTCTGACTAATCAATTTACAAAAGATGAGGCTGAAAACTTCTCAGATATATTGCTGTCTCATCTTCGTCCAATGGTGCCCATTGTACTTGGCGGCTCTGGTGCACGTGGTATGCGCTCTGTGTTTGAGCGAAAAAACCTTGAAGTGCTTGGCGATCTAGGGCTACTTGAGGGGCGCTTAATGAGTTTATCTGTGAAGCAAGCTTCTCTCCGGTAGCCGGCTCTATCCTTAAACAGGCTGTATTTTCGTTGGTTGATTGTAGGTGTGTGCAACTTGTGTAGGAAAGCAAGTGGCTGGGAGGGATGGGATCGAACCATCATTGGCAGAGTCAAAGTCTGCTGGCTTACCATTAGCCGACCCCCCATAGCCATAACCAATGTATAGAAAATATTACCATGTATCAAGGATATGGATCAGTATTATGGAGAGGAAAGAATTGCAATTACGGGATTTGGGGTTGGAAAAAGAAAGAGGGCGTATAGCATAGTTTAATTTTACTACGTAGCAGGTATTTTCATGCAGCTCGACTGGAGGCATTGCATAAAATTTTGCTAAATTGACATGGTAGAACGTTCATTCTATTATTTCATGTGGAGGCATGCTTGTGTCGAAGAGCAAGAAATACATACGGCAGGAAGTGTTAGGGGTAGCCACTCAAGTGTTTTTGCGCTTAGGGTATGGTGGGGCTTCTGTTGAAACTCTTGTCGAGGCTACTGGAGTTCATCGCCGTAGTATGTATGGAGAGTTTGGTGATAAAGATGGTTTGTTTCTTGCTTGTATAGATCATTACGCAAATTATACTGCAAGGCATTTATTTGAGATCCTGAAAAGTTCTCCAGGAGGATTGCAGGCTATTGGAGAATTCTTTAGGGAACGAGTTGATTTTTCTGCTAATGAATCTTCTCAGGGCTGTCTTTTTGTAAATACGATAATTGAGGGAAGCTTGGTTGCTCCTGAAGCTCTAGCTAAGGCAAATATGTATCTTCGTATTTTGGAAGATGAGTTCTATGTTTGCCTAACAGTAGCGCAGGCACGTGGGCATATTTCACAGGATAAAGACTGCCGGACTCTCTCTCTGTATTTGGGATGCCTTCTGTGCGGTCTTATGGTTAAAGGGAAATCTATTCAGGACAGGGACTCCCTTGATCGCTTTGTGCAGGTTGCCTTGGAGCCCCTCACGGCGTGACTGTAATGAGAATGATTGTTCTTTTATTTCTCTCTGGGTATGCTTTTAAATACAAGGGTGAGGTCAGTTTTAATTAAATCAGTTAATGGAGTTGGCTTTTATGAAGGACAAAACTCGTCACATAAAGCGGGTTGTTACCGCCCGTTATCAACGAGAAGGCGCAGGTTTTCTTGTCCGGCGCCCATTTCCTGGAGTTGGCTTTTCATTTATGGATCCTTTTTTGCTGCTTGATGAGCTTGGACCAGTCACTTATAAATCATGTGAAGCCCTAGGGGCGCCAGATCATCCGCATCGAGGCTTTGAGACCGTTACCTATTTGCTTCAGGGGGAGTTTGAACATAAGGATTCTGCTGGCCATCAGGGAGTGTTGCGTGCAGGGGATGTGCAGTGGATGACTGCTGGTAGTGGTGTGGTGCATTCAGAGATGCCTAGTCAAAGCTTTTTTGAAAGTGGAGGCGTTATGCATGGTTTTCAGGTTTGGATTAATCTTCCATCTTCCTTGAAGATGACAAAGCCTACTTACCAGGAAATTTCCAATGCGGATATTCCACATGCCTTCTCTGAGGATCGTTTGGTAAGTGTGAGGGTGCTTGCGGGTCAGGCGTTGGGTGTGCAGGCGATTATCAATACACATGTGCCTATTCAGTATCATGATTGGACATTCAGGCCGGGAGCTGATATCCGCATCGATGTTCAAGTAGGTCATAATATAGGTATCTATGTTTTTTCTGGACGAGTGAGAGTAGGGGAGTCCCTTGATCTACTTGAGTCAGGGCAGTTTGCCGTTTTAGATGAAGGGGGCAGAGTTCGGTTTGTATTGCCATCAGAGGAGTTTTCTGATGCTCGTGTATTGTTGCTGTCAGGGTTGCCTATTAACGAGCCTATAGCACGTTATGGTCCATTTGTTATGACTACTGAGGAAGAACTGCAGCAAGCGTTTATTGATTATAAAAATGGGCGTATGGGATTAATCAATTCGGAAGTGGTCTAGAGGGGGGGGGCTCCATCGTGCGCCTGATTTAGTCGATAAAAAGTATGGTTCTCGTCTATTTAAAATTTAATTATGTAGGGGCTATTTGCTGAAGTAAAATCTCAAGAGGAGGTCACAGATGAAGCTGCTACTTCAAACCGATGCTGTTTGGTCGTCAGCAATACTTCGTATAACAGCTGGCATGGTGATGTTTCCACACGGAGCGCAAAAGTTGTTGGGTTGGTATGGTGGGCATGGTTTTTCGGGGACAATGGGTTTCTTTACTGAGACTTTAGGGCTTGCGTGGATTATTGCTTTATTAGTGATTCTTGGAGAATCACTGGGTGCTGTGGCATTGATTGCAGGGTTTATGACGCGTTTTGTTTCTGGAAGTCTCGCCATAATTATGGTAGGGGCAGTTGCTATAGCGCATTGGGATCATGGGTTTTTTATGAATTGGTTTGGGCAACAGCAAGGGGAAGGCTTTGAGTTCCATTTATTGATTATTGGTATGTGTATGGCTCTAGTGTTTTCTGGGGGAGGCAAGTGGTCTGTAGATCGAGCTATTTCAGAGAGCGCGCAGTAGTAGTTTAAATCTTCTGTGTTGTTTAATGTGGCTAAAATATATAAGTGAACGATCGTTCTGTATTAGGCGGTATTGAATCTTTTGTTCTACTTGATGGGTTTGTTTGCTGGGGGGAATAGTACCCACATCATGAGCGTTATGCCTAAGCAAAGGGAATATATACCCATAAAAAAATGAGGGGGGAAGTTCCAGTAAACTACATTTCCAATCCAGTATCCCATAAATGATTCTTGGTAGTTAACTCCACGTAACTGGTTTTCAATGTGGGTCAGAGGGCAAGTGACCCCTAATAGGGTTTCGAGAGTGATGACTAGCATCATTCCAGTGTGAAGTATTCTGAATGGCCTGTTTGAGGGCCATCTCCAGTGTAATCTATACCCAAGTGGAATGAGGAAAAATCCAGATACTATAAAGGTAACGATACAAAAGTGAATAAGTAGGACGATATCTGCGACTAAGGGCATGAGTGTTCAGTAGATGAGGTGAGTGGAGAGAGTCAAATGCTTCCAGGTCTGCATCTCATATCACCATCCATAAATAGCGTGAAATACTTTGCTCTCAACATGGACCATTTTCGCGAACGGTTTTCGTGGTGATCATGGTCAAGTTTGTGTATCAGATGATTTTCAGGATGCTTTTACAGCTGCGACTGTTAGTGAGACAAAAGGCCACTTGTTACGATATCCTCCCTTCTCCAGAGACTTTCTTAAGGGGGCCATGTGCTCACTTTCTGGATACACGACAGTAAATCCAGCTTCCGATAATCTTGTTTCAAGTTCTTGCTTTGTATACGCGTTTACATGCTCTCTGGTATCAGCGTGCGGAGGGATCTTTCCGACAATAAAACGAGAAAAATCTTTCACGTTAAGCGTTAACAGCTTCTCCCTTAACTCTTGCCTTGATACGTATGGAACACCATCGTAGATATACTTCGCGGCGGGGCTTTTCCCTTTTGTTGCGATGATACTGGTTGACGCCGTGAACATGGCTGCGGTGATATTTTCTAGATTTGTCTCTATACCATTCATGGAATATCTTGGAAACAACGAATCTCCAAATCCCCAATTCATTGCAAACTCCCAACTGCCACGCTTGTAATACTCTATAGCTTTCTCGAAGTTAGGAACTACGAGCATGATTGTTCCGTTCGGTTTTAGGACTCTAAAAGATTCGTTTAATAGATTCTCTGTGATTGCGTCATTGACATGCTCAAGAAAATGCGAGGAATAGACGAAGGTAAAGGTATTGTTATCAAAGGGCAATGCATCCTTACTGGTCAGCCATAGAGGAAGAATATTTTTTGTGTTCTCATAGCTATACCTGGTATCTAGGCTTACCCAATCATCTAATATATTCGCGCCGCCTCCAAGGTTGAGACCACATATGCCTTTTTGTTTTGGAGCAAGTAAGTCCTCTTTGTTGGCAATCTTGATCTCGGGCACCATGTCAACCTGAGGTGCCCACAACTTTATAGGCCCAATGGTGTCTATGCCAGGCTGCTGTACTCGTATGGTATCGTTTGCTGAGGGGAGAGCATGAAAAAATAGCAAATCAATTTCATTGTGATCTGGATGAAATGTGATCGTATCAGTAGAGCAATTCAGCTCAATGACATTGCCTGCGGTTAGAATTGTAGAGCCTGTATCGGAACTTTTTACCTCTTGATAGGTGACTTCAGTTTTATTTACTGTGGTGCACCTAAGTACCATCAATCCTTTTACACCTAACATTCTCGGGTCGTACAGAGATCCGAGGCCTTTTATAGTACAGGCATGATTCTCACTCTTGACGACTCGAAGAAGTTGGACATTATAGATGAACGGTCGAGCATTGAGCTTTTTCTCAAGAAACAAGCCAAAGCTGCTTTTTAATAGGGGCTGAATTCCACTTGGGGCATATATAAAGTTTCTCGCCCAAGTGATATCGAGCCAATTCGATTCAGCAACCAAAGTCATCAAGGATTGCTTGACATCGATATGCTTATCTAGGGGGCCAAGGAACAAAGGGAGCCGCTTTTCTTTCGTACGATTTAGTGCACGAGAGAAGGATTCGAAGATACCGTACATGTCTTCATCCTGTTTATAGTATGAAGCTTGTTGTCGTTTGATAGTGACGAGATAGATGAGTCTGTAGAGATAACCGACGAGTAGGTTGGCCAATTCGATAAAGTGCTGTTTTGTTAGTCTCGTTGAGGTCTGTATGCCAGCAAAGATATTAAAAATAAGGTTTCGTCCTACACGATAAGTGCCTTTTCCAAGACACTTCTGTAAGAGGCGTCCTATCCTCTGGCGCATGTCGTTTTCCTTCTTTCCTAAGGAGTATTTACCCCACTATGGAATCAGCTGTACAATGGAATGAAGTTTTGGGGTGAGTGACGGGAGTCGAACCCGCGGCCTCCTGAGCCACAGTCAGGCGCTCTAACCAACTGAGCTACACCCACCATCCCTCCGTAACTCTCCTATACGGATGATATTAGCAAACAGGTTTGGGGACTGCAATGTTTGATTTTTTCAAAGATACCCGAAGTATTTAGTACGTTCATCATTCTTAAAAGTGTAGTTTGACTTTCACAAATCAAGCGGCTAGAGTCGGACCCATCCTACTGGGGTCTCCTATGTCTATGCTAGATGCAAGTGAGTTTGAAGAGTACTCAAACGACGATTTATTAGCCCGTGTCGACCATGAACGATTGCCGCGACATGTGGCTGTTATTATGGATGGGAACGGTCGTTGGGCAAAATCACGATATATGCCTCGTATTGCAGGTCATTATGAAGGGATGAAGTCTGTTAGGGAGATTGTCACTGCTTGCCGAGAAATAGGGATTCAGGCGTTAACTCTGTATGCGTTTTCCCAAGAGAACTGGAAACGGCCACCTGATGAAATTGGGATGCTTATGAAGGTGATGGAAAGCTATCTGCAAAGTGAGCTCAATCTCCTTCTTGAACAGGACATTCGATTTATGACCATCGGGAGAACCGAACTCCTTCCCATGAGAGTCTTAGAATGGATACATAGAGTTGAGAGGGAAACCAAAAATTGCAAAAAAATGGTTTTAACTGTTGCAGTGAGTTATGGTGGGCGAGGTGAGATCGTTGATGCGATGCGTTCAATTTTAAAAGACTATATAGCAGGCAGCATAGATATTGCTGATGTAGATGAATCTTTAGTAGCAAGGCACTTGTATACTGCTGAGCATCCAGAGCTTGATTTGCTCATCAGAACAAGTGGTGAGGCACGGATCAGTAATTTCTTATTGTGGCAAGTTGCCTACGCGGAATTATATTTAACTAAAACATTTTGGCCAGACTTTCGGAGACGTGAACTGTTAATTGCGTTGCTGGACTATCAAATGCGTGAGCGACGGTTTGGAAAAACTTCTCAGCACGATCTAACGAAATCTATTGGAAATCCTTCGTAATCTATGTTTTTAGGTTTTGTAGCGGGTGAGTTGCTAAGCTTTATCGCGGCGCCTTGATGGTGTTTGCAATTACAATTCTACACTATTACAAGTAGGGCGTGTATGCATCGGCTTCGTGTTTATACCGCCATTGTTTTCGTCCCGTTCTTTTTTATTCTCGTTAAATATTTTCACCCCATTGCCTTTACTTCATTTCTTTTGGTTGGAATTCTTTTAGCACAGTATGAGTATTTCCGTTTGCACTCCCATGAAAGGATGTCTGTAGTATCAACAATTGTAGCTGCTGTGATTAGCATTGGGTTCGTGTTTAGCTTCTATCATGGGCATCACGTTTCTCTAGCCATCGGGTTGATAGGCATGGCTTCAGTTGTGTCGCTCGGATATCTAGTAACCTATATTCGAGGGCGTGTTGGAAGGTCTGCAGGTCCAATAATTATTCTTTTCGGAGTGTTGTACATTGGGTGGATGCTTGGACATCTTGTACTTCTTCGAGGGCTTGAATGTGGGGTTGCTCTGATATTTTTTGTATTTTTTGTGACCTGGGCATCTGACATTACAGCGTACTATGTTGGATCATCATTTGGTAGGCGGAAACTTGCCCCAACAATAAGCCCTGGTAAGACAATTGAGGGTGCGGTTGCGGGGCTTGTAGGTTCAGTGATCGCTTCTCTCATCTCAAAGCTGCTGTTTATGCCAGCGCTTGATCTTCATCATTACCTTATCGTAGGCTTACTGTTAGGAGTTGTAGGACAGGCAGGTGATCTATTTGAATCTCGCTTAAAACGGCATGTTGGGGTTAAAGACTCAGGAACATTATTGCCGGGGCATGGGGGCATGCTTGATCGCGCTGACAGCCTCATTTTTACCGCTCCAGTATATTACTACTACATTGTGATTTTTACAGATATGTCGAAAGGGACTTGTATATAGTGCATGGTCTCAAACGATGATAACTGGGTGAATAGACAAAAACATCATTCCTAATGGCAGTATTTGAATTATGAAAAATATCGTTATTTTGGGTTCTACTGGTTCAATTGGCGTTTCTGCACTTGAAGTACTTGCGGCGTATCCTGATCGATTTAGGGTCTATGGATTGACTGCAGCGAGTAAAGATGAGTTATTTTCAAAGCAAATCAGAGATTTTCGACCACATGCAGTGGCAATGGCTGAAGTTGCTGCTGCTGATCGCCTCCGTAATTATCCAAACATCAGCAGCACTCAGATTCATGCTGGGGTAGAGGGGTTGATTGAAATTGCAACCCTTAATCAGGCAGATTTGATAATCTCAGCCATTGTAGGGGCCGCAGGTCTTGTGCCAACCTTAGCTGCGATAAAAGCGGGTAAGCATGTCGCATTAGCAAACAAAGAACCAATGGTAATGGCAGGGCAACTTATGCAGCAGGAGGCTCGTAATCATGGTGGCATGATTTTTCCTGTTGACAGCGAACATAGTGCATTATTTCAATCTATGCAGGGGCATCGAAAAGAAGATATTCGACGATTAATTTTGACCTGTTCTGGGGGCCCTTTTCGTACATGTACTCGTGAGGAAATGCTACATAAGACAAAGGCTGAGGCGCTGAATCATCCAAATTGGGATATGGGCTCAAAAATTACTATTGATTCCGCAACACTTATGAATAAGGGATTAGAAGTGATTGAAGCACATTGGTTGTTTGGTATTTCGGCAGCACAGATTGATGTTATTGTGCATCCTCAGAGCATAATTCACTCCATGGTAGAATACAATGATGGTTCGATTATTGCGCAGATGGGGATTCCAGACATGAAAATTCCAATTGCCTATGCGCTAAGTTACCCGGAGCATATTTCTCTTGATCTTCCACGATGTGATCTTTTGAAGGAAGGGCTTCTGAGCTTTGAAGAACCTGACCAACAGAAGTTTCCGTGCCTTGGTTTGGCCTATCGTGCATTAAGGGATGGAGGAACAATGCCGGCAGTCCTTAATGCCGCTAATGAAGTTGCAGTGCAAGGCTTTCTTGACGATAGGATTGGTTTTCTTGATATCGAAAAAGTGATTTTGGGTACCATGGATGCACATGAGGTTGTAAAGTTGGAGACATTGGATGACACGTTGGCTGCAGATTGCTGGGCTCGTTCGAAGGCGGAGAATATAGTAGACAGTTTAAACTCGATTAGTTTGTTTGAAAAGAGAGCTGGAAATGCTTGAAACAATTGCGATATTTCTTGTTGTATTGGGGGTGTTAATATTTTTCCATGAGTTGGGCCACTTTCTTGTGGCCCGTTGGGCAGGTGTTGGGGTCCTACAGTTTTCTTTAGGCTTTGGCCCCAAAATTTTAAGTTGGAAGGGTAAAGAAACTGAATACATGCTTTGTGCAATTCCGCTGGGTGGCTATGTAAAGATGTTAGGTGAAGAATATGGTACTGAGGTGGCTGAAGATGACAAACTGCGATCATTTCAGATTCAACCCTTGTCAAGACGAACTGCAATTGTGGCCGCAGGTCCAATTGCAAACTTTCTCCTTGCCTACCTAGTTTTTGTTGTAATTCTTGCCTCGGGGTTGCCGTTGTATGTTCCAAGCTTTGAAACATTAATGCCACGGGTTGATTCTGTTGTTGGTGGGTCTCCTGCAGAACGGGCAGGTCTTGAGCCAGGAGATAAAATTATTACCATCGATGGGCAACGTATTGATACCTGGACTGATATGACAGAAATCATCACAAAAAACCCTGAAAGAAGTCTTGCTATGGAAGTTGATCGTTCGGGGAGAATCATTCGTTTAGCTATTATGCCTGAAAGTGTAGAGTCAGAATCTGCAAGGGGTGAACCCATCATTATAGGCCGTATTGGCATTACAAAAGACCCTGGCGATGTGGCTATTGATAGTAAATCGCCATTGTATGCCATTGTTGATGGAGCTTATGCTACTTGGCGATGGTCCGAGCTAATGGTGGTTGGAATTGTGAAGATGATACAGGGAGAGCTTTCAACCAAGAATATTGCAGGGCCTGTTTTTATTGCAAAAACATCTGGAGAAGTTGCAGCCCAGGGGTTTCTGAGCCTTGCCATATTTGTGGCAATTATTAGCATCAATCTTGGTATTGTTAATCTCTTGCCTGTTCCTGTGCTTGATGGGGGACATCTAATGTTTTTTGCTATTGAAGGAATTCGTGGGCGCCCTGTAGAGGAGCGAGGGAGGGAAATCGCCCATCAAATTGGTTTATTGCTTTTGTTATCACTGATGACGTTTGCTATTTACAATGACATTATGAGACTGCTCTAAAGAAGAGGCTATGACAGTATGATTTCTGAACCAACTTCCAATCAAAACCCTGAGTCTGATTATGTAGAACATCCTCAGGAACATTTAGCATTTGCACATAGAATTTTGGAAGAACAGGGTGCTTCTCGTTATCGTAATCACGATGATTTTTTAGAATTGCTTAATGTAATGCAGGGGCATCGACGTACCATGAGGGTTGTGATCGAAGCACTTAGGGATCTGACTCCAACTGATATCCTGGAACGGGTTCGCCCTCGAGAGGATGAAGGTGAGACAGAATCATTGCTGCAGGCCGGTGTTGATATTTTGTATGGTGAGAAGGCTGTGGGGGCGCGTTCATTTTATCTTTCCTTGGTCCCGTTTCGTTCTTCCATTAATCGTACGGCTTTGAAGTCCTATCTTGATGTGGTTGCTTCTTTGCCTTTGATGAAGGGCATTAAGGTGGATGAATGGGAGGACCATCTTCAAGTTGCAGAAAAGGTGGGAGTGATACGTCCTGTAGCGGAAAATGCTCCACTGCTTACGCTGCAGCGATCATTTGGGTTTCTTTTGGAACGATGTTGGCGCGTGGATGTTAGTGATGATGATAAACAGGCGCTCAGAAAAGCCCATATGGAGCATTTTCGAAATTTAATGGGGACGTATCAGCCGTTGATTGAAGCTGATGATAAAACTGAACAGCAATTTGGCTTGATGGTATGCCAGCAAGAAATGGAAAATGTACATGCAGCACTTGAGACGGCTTTAGAACTACAGGAAGATATCTTTCCATTTGCAAAGTATCTAATGGCATTTTTTGATGATGTTGGAGAGCAGGAAATGGCTCTTCAAGTTGCTGAAGATATTCTTCAGAAAATTGAGAAATATGATGAAAGTGCACTCAATGGCTCTGCAGCTCTGGGTTATATGGCTGTAATGCATGCGGTCGCAGATCGACATGCAACAACACCGCAAATGCCACGTTCGAGGGAACTCTATAACCGTATCCTCAAACATTATGATGAAGTGAAGGATATCTCTCCACACGGAAAAATGCGTGGACGTGCAACTGTATATGATGATCTCGGACGTCTATCGTTGTATGGGCAAGAATGGAGTGATGCGGAAAGCTATTTTAAAAAGGCGTTGGAATTAAAACGTGAATGTATAGATCGGGATGGTGAACTGAGCACATATGTGAATTTGGGGCGTATGGCACATCATACAAAGCAATGGAAAGATGCTAATACATACTACAAACATGCATTAGACCTTGCAGTTGAATTGAAACTTTATGATAAACAAGGCGGGGTCCATCAAGAGTGGGGTGAAGTTGCGTTTGATGAAGATGACTTGAAAGGTGCTGCAACTCACTTTAAAGCGGCTATTGATGCATATGAAAGTGTAGAGGATAGGAAGTCTCAAGCCGCAGCGTGGCATCATTATGGTAAGGTTGCACAAGTACAAAGTAATCTTGAAGAAGCGTCGAATCGTTATCAGAAGGCTTTGAAACTATTTACGGAAGAAGACGATCATCATTCAAAAGCGGTCACAGCCCATCAACTAGGTGTGGTGACTATGGAACAGGAAAAATATGATGATTCTCGTAAGTGGTTCCTAACCGCCTTGGAAGCCTTCAAGGGGCTTGAGGATGGTGAAAGTGTACAATTGACGTTGAAGAATATGGCGCGCCTTATGAGTTATTCTGGAGACAGTGATGTGCTTGCAGAAGCTGCAACGATGCTTGGAATAAGTGAGGAAGATCTCATCCGTTTTCTCCAATCCTAGTAACCTGCCAGAAAGTATTTATGCTTGCTTCTCCTGGAAGCTTAGGCCATGTTTTTAGTTTTACTAGTTACAGCCTCTTGTGTTTAATAATCGTGTTATGAAGATTACCGCCCAAGATCTCTATAATTATACTCAGTGTTTGCATAGAGTGTATTTGGATACAAATGGGCCTTCAGAAGAAAAATCAGAAGTCAATCGATTTGTAAAACTGTTATGGGAACTTGGTGTTCAAACAGAAGAGGAGTATTTGAAAACACTAGAGGATATTCAATGGGAGGATTTACAGGATCTCTCTATTAATGATGGAGAGGCAGAGACTCTTCGACTCATGCAGGCTGGCGTGCCACTAATTTATCAGGGAGTATTAAAGACAGATGTTTATATAGGCCGGCCTGATCTGCTCATGAAGCGGTTTGACCGAACATCTCGATTTGGAAAATTTTATTATGAACCAATTGACATTAAAGCAGGACATGGCTGGGAAGAAAAAAAATTTAAAGAAAAGTATGCATTTCAGGTGATGTTTTATTGGATGATGCTCCAACAAATACAGGGAGTAGTGCTTGAGATTGGACGAATTATTAATGTTGAAAAAGAGATTGAAGAGTTTGTGATTTCTGATTTTACAAAATCATTTGGCATAGCGCTTGAAGAAGTTAGGCATCTTGTGAGTGGGATAAAAAAATCTGAACCAGTATTTGGGTCTCACTGTAATCTTTGTGTTTGGAGAAATCGTTGTGAACGGTGGGTAAATAAAGAAGGTGATCCTTCTGGACTTTTTAAAGTCGGGATCAAAAAGTTTGATATGAAAAAGGCAGGACTCCGAACAATTTCAGATATTGCGGTGATGGATATCCAGGAATATATGTTGCCACCAAAGAAAATTTCTGGTCTTGGTAGGGAGTCACTTTCTAAGATGAAGAAGCGCGCACAGATAATGCTTAATGGGACCCCTGTTATTCGTGAAGGTTTTGCCTTCCCGTCTGGAAAGCGTGAAGTTTATTTTGATATAGAAGGCGATCCTACTCGAGATGATCTCATCTATTTATTTGGAGTTTTGATCAGGGAGGCTGGTAGGGCTGAGCCATATCAGTATTTTGTAGCTCGCCACCCAGATGAAGAGGAACAAACTGTTCGAAAGTTTTGGGATTTTATCGCCGATATGGGGGATGCCGTTTACTATGTATATGGACATTACGAAAGAACAAAACTAAAGAAATTAATGGAAAAGTATCAATTGAACCAAGAATTGTTTGATCAGTACGTCAAATGTGAATATGATTTATATAATGCTTTGATTCTACGCTATTCAGATTGGCCTACACATTCTTACAGCATCAAGAATATTGCAAAAATAATTGGTTTTCGATGGCGTGACATCGATCCATCTGGGGCAAATTCTATTGCGTGGTATGAGGAGCATTTACAGCATCCTGACGACAATTCGCTACTAGAACGGATCATTGCCTACAATGAAGACGATTGTCGTGCCATGGTTGCGGTGAAAGACTTTTTCGAAAGTTATACCACCAGACAACGCAACTGATTATAACTCATTAGGCTTTTTGGTTTTGTCGCAGACGATTTTTCTTATACTGCTGGATGATTTCAGATCTTCGAAAGCAGTTTAGTGTATGGTCATTGACCATACCAGTGGCTTGCATGTGGGCATAGCAAATTGTTGATCCGACAAACGTGAATCCTCTTGTGCGAAGATCTTTGCTGAGCGCATCAGACTCAAAGGTGGTGATAGGATAATCTTTGATGGTTTTAAAGCTGTTGACTATGGGTGACCGGTTCACAAATTTCCAAATATAGGCATCAAAAGTTTTAAATTCGTTTTGTACTTCAATAAATCTTTTGGCGTTATTGATTGCGGCTTTGATCTTTAGTTTGTTTCGAATAATACCTGGATTGTGAAGGAGCCTTTCGATTTTGGTTTCGGTATATTTTGAAATCTTTACGGGATCAAATTGGTTAAATGCTGCCCGATAATTTTCTCGTTTCCGGAGGACAGTATACCAACTGAGTCCTGCCTGTGCGGATTCTAAGGTGAGAAATTCAAACCATAGTCTGTCATTATAGATTGGTACACCCCATTCTCTGTCGTGATACTCAATGTAGTCTTGTTTCGTGAGGTCGACCCAAGGGCAACGGGTAAGTTCCATGTTTGGAATATACATCAGCGCTTCACTTCCTCCTCATCCCCTTCACGAAAACTTTTCCCTGAATAATTTTATGAGCAGGTTTATTCTGAATAATTTTAAATCGTGCAAAATCTTCCCCACATTGAGGACACTTCAAGTTACCTGCTGTTCGGTCCTCCGATATTCTCGATACAAAACATTTAACGAGGCCACCATCTCCTCCCTTATGATATTTGTACAGGATAATTCTGCATTTTGAACAGTAAATTGAAATCGTTCGAAAGTTTGTTTTCACTCTTATTTTGAATGCTGGAACTTGCTGGTGTACGATTCAAAAACTATGGAAAGTTGGTTGTCAGTTGACATCTCCCCATCAATGGTGATGTCTGCATGTTGCTGTGTTTGAGATATTATAGTTTCGTAACTATCTTGAATAAAAGTGTTGTAGCGAAGCCGTATGTCTTCTTCAGTTGTTCCTCGTGTCTGAATGTCACGTGCTATGCGTCGTGTGAGCATTACGTGAGAAGTAGCTTCAATGAAGATCTTGAAATCTGACATCTCATTAAGGCTTGCGTAATGAAGGGTAAATAATCCCTCAAGGACGAGAATGTCTGCTGGTAAACCAGTATAGGGGCCAAAAGTACGTTTTCGTGTCACGAAATTATATTGTGGAAGAAACTTAATAGTCCCAGTATGAAACTCCTCAATATCTCGAAGGGCCATACCTATATCTATCGCATCTGGTGTGTCAAGATTGGTTTGCATAGCTTCTGCGGGTGTTAGATGTGATGTGTCATCATAGTAGCGATCCAACGCAAGTACCGCGACAGTTTTGTGGGGGAATAGGGACGGAATATGTTTAGCTAGAGTTGATTTTCCAGAACAACTCCCGCCAGCAATGGTAATAAGTTGCATGTCTAAATTTCTCTAAAGTTGTGTGTTGGAAAGTTTTCAAAAATCATGAGACATGTACATCATGGTTGAGTTTGCCAACTTTTTAGGCCTATTCAATATCTTTCAGAGTAATTTTTTTTACCACACCTAGCGTTGATAGCGGTTTTTCAAAGGAAGCTGCTTGTCCAACAGCCATAATAGTAAGGTTATCAGGGAGGTAATGTTTTTGTGCAGCTTTGAGAAGATCATCAGCAGTCAGTTTGACTACATTTGCACGGTAGCGTTCAAGGAAATTAGGCGGGAGGCCATAGTACTCCAGTGACATGAGTCGACTTATGATGGCAGAAGAACTTGAAAACGAGAATACAAAAGAATTGAGAAATGCTTCTTTAGCGCGTTTTAATTCTTCTTCGGTAACTGCGGTTTCACGCATGCCTTTTAGGTGTGAAATCATGCTGGTAATGGCCTGGTGTGTGGTTTCATTTTTTGTTTGGGCATATAGCAGAATGCTTCCAAGGTCAAAGTTTCCAGCGCGGAGAGTACTTCCTACAGAGTAGGCAAGTCCTTGTCGCGTTCGAACATCTTGAAATAATCGGCTACTAAACCCACCAGAGCCAAGAATATCGTCCAGGAGGCTTAACGCAAAGAAGTCTGGATGGTTTTGACGAATTGATAAGTGCCCGATTCTGAGATGTGTTTGTGTTACATTTTTTTCAACATAATTGATAGATCCTTTGAGAGTTGTATCTACAGGAGCGACAGAGGGGAACTCAATGTTTGCTATTGGCCAATTCCCAAATTGTTCTTTTAGTGTTGCAATCATTGCTTCTTTTTCAAAATCTCCAGTGATACCAAGCATCATGCGATTTGGATGAAAATATTTTTTATGAAATTTTCTAAGGTCTTCTTGGGTGATACTTGAAACGCCTTTTGCAGTACTAATTCGGCCATAAGGGTGATTTTCACCATATAGGATTTTGTAGAATTCACGGCTCGCAATTCCTGACGGGCTGTCATTTCTTCTTCGTATGCTCTCAAGAGACTTTTTCTTTGCAAGGTCAAGTTTATGTTGTTCAAATTGTGGGGTGCGCAAAATATCTATGAAAATCCCGAGCGAGAATTCAAAGTCTTTTTTCAGGACATCGAGTGATGCACTCCCAGAATCAGATCCAATATGAACCCCAATACTTGCGGAAATAAATTCCAAGGCCTCATCAATTGCATCTCCGGTGCGGTTTCCTGCACCACCAGTTCTCATCAATGCTCCAGTCATCCCAGCGAGCCCTACCTTATCTGCAGGTTCATAAATGCTCCCAGTTTTTACGATAAGGCTCATGCTGATGACTGGTAGCTCGTGGTCGGGAAGAAGGTAGATAATCATGCCGTTGTCGAGGCTGATACGGTCTGGTTTGGGAGGAGTAAATTCCACTGGAGGAAATTCCATTTTTCGTGGGTCAAGCGAAAGTAGTTCATTAAGAGAGGTGTTTTTTGTTGAATCTTTTGCTAGGGCAATGCTTGTGGTATAGGAAGTAGTAAGAACAATAGAGAGTACTATCTGTAAACAAACTAGAGGTTGGAATATTTTCATGGTGCTGATTCTCCATTCGTCTCTTTAACGAGGGTAGCTACAACACGATTTTTTTCAACAAAGTACTTTTTGGCTACTCGTTGGATATCTTCTTGGGTAATTTTTTCCATTTTGTCTCTAACATGAACAAGGTAGTTCCAGTCTCCGGCAATTGCTTGGAAATAGGTTAATTGAGATGCAAGGCCACTGTTTGACTGTAGTGATCGAATTAAATAAGCGTCAAGATTATTGATCACTTTCTCTAGTTCCCGAGAAGCTATCGGTTCTGTTTTTAACTTATCGAGCTCTTTATAGATTGCTGCTTCAAGCTCTTTAGTATTGTGTGGGGCTCGTGGTACAGCACTGATTACGAAGAGATTAGGAAAACGGTTTCCAGGGTATCCTGTAAAAGATCCAACACGCACGGCAAGTTGTTGCTTTTGAACGATAGTTTTGTTTAGTCTCGATGTCCGACCTGAGGATAGTATAGAGTCAATAACGTCAAAGACTTCGTCATCGGGATGTCCCACTCCTGGTTTATGAAATCCAATCAATACAAATGGCTCAGCATCATAAGCAACATCTACTCTTCGTTCACCATTTTGCTTTGGTTCTACTGTCACAATTGGAGATGCCGGAGGTTGGCTAGGGATTGGCCCAAAAGTTTTCTCGATTAGTGCAATGACATCTGGTGGATTAATGTCACCTACAATGGCCAAGATAGCATTGTTGGGCCCATAATGTTCCTTAAAAAAATTATTGGTTTCCATTACGGTGAGGTTTGCAATATCTGTTGGCCAACCAATGACTGGATTACGATATGGGTGTGCCCAAAATGCAGTTGATGCAAATGCTTCAAACATTCTTCCTGACGGACTGTTATCTGTTCGTAGACGGCGTTCTTCGAGAACGACACCTTTTTCTTTGTAAAACTCGCGAAAAACAGTATTTTGCATTCGATCGGATTCTACTGCCGCCCACATAGGGAGTCTATTCGCAGGGAGACTGACAATATATCGTGTAAGTTCACTGGAGGTGCTCGCGTTCAGGCCAACTGCACCGTGTGAATCGTACAACAGCCCAAATTCGTTCTGAATTGCAAAGGTATTTGCTTGTGCTTCAAGGGCCAAAAATCGTTCTTGCATGGAGGAAATTTTTTCTTGATCTGGAAGGGCTGCTGTCCGTTCACGAAGAATTTCCTGGTCAAGCTCATCCAACTGATCTAGTAGTCTCTTTTCGTTCTCATAGTTAGATGTTCCTAAGGTTTTAGTGCCTTTAAATGCCATATGCTCATACAGATGCGCAATTCCTGTGATACCAGCGTGTTCATTCACGCTACCAACTTTGAACGTCAGATTAATTGATACAATTGGCGCTTGATGACGTTCAACTAGTAACAACGTAAGACCATTGTCGAGGCGGTGCTCAATAACTCGATCAGCAAGAGTGCCTGATTGTGCGAATACTACAGAAGGAAAAAGAAAACAAAAAAGTATGAAACTATGTATGATTTGGTAAATCATTCCCATATGAGGGTTTTTTTGAGTGGTATTTTCTTCTCGGATCATTGCTCCTCCTCGCACTAATGAAACAGGTCTTTAAGCTCTTTTGCGTGTTCACAGAAAAAATCTGGATTTGATGCCTCTAAGCGGTGACGTACGCCCATTCCGTATCCTACTGCACATGATTTAACTCCTGCAGCTTGGGCAGCTTGTATGTCGAGTACGCTGTCACCTACCATGACAGTTTTTGACCGGGAGACTTTAAGCCCTTCTATTGCCTTTAGAATCATTGCAGGATGGGGCTTCAGCTCTTGTGTGCCTTCACTCCCAATAACCATTTCAAATTGATCTAGTACATTTAACCCTTCAAGAATTGCCATGGTATAGTCTGTTTGTTTATTTGTTGCAATGGCCTTTGCTTTATTTGAAAAGTGAGACAGAATTTCATCAATTCCAGGGTGGAACCTTGTCGTATCAAGCAAATGATCAAAATAATGACGGCGGAAAATTTTCAGTGCCTCTCCACATCGTAGCTCATTATCTGTTCCAACTGATTGTTTGAGGAGTTCTCTAACCCCTTCACCGACGTAGCCGTAAATAATTTCATCTGGGAGAGATTTGACACCCATGTCATTCAATGTGAGATTAACAGCCGTGGCAATATCTTTTTTTGAGTCTATCAGGGTGCCATCAAGGTCAAATATTATCAGGTCAACAGGTATCATAAGGTTATTGCCTATTAGTTAATGTGGGCTCTAGACCGTATATTGAAATCAATAGTGAAACATTTTGAACAAATATTTATAGTAATTCAGTAGGCTGAGCAACTGCTATTATTAAGTCTCCTGAACTTTATGGGGGTTGGTTTCATCCTCCCATTAGTGTAAGTAAGTCACTTGTAGCTTGTAAAGACCCATTTTGTTATGCAAATTACGAAATTATCATGACAAAATTCTCTCTCCTCCGTAAAGCAGAAATTGTTTTGGAATGGGATGTTTTATTGCAGTTCCTTTCAAAGCATGCAAGCTCAGAAATCGGCAAAAGTTTATGCCAAAAACTGCATCTTGCCCAACATCTAGATGAGGCGGAGCAGGGACTTGGCGAAACAAGTGAGATGTTAGAATTACAGCGGACGCAAGCAAGTTTTACAATCGATCCCTTTCCTGATCTTCGTCCAATGCTAACAAGAATTCAAAAAGGTGGAATGCTGGAAGCATCTGAGTTTCGTCAAATTTCAGTTGTACTTGGGCAGATTATGAAAATTAAAGCCAACCTTAAAGAGGCTCAGGAGTTCATTCCCTTACTCTACAGAAAGGCTGGGGTATTAAATGATCATCAACAGATAAAAGGTTTTATTGACCACTGTGTTGATAATGAAGGCAATATTCGTTCAAGCGCAACATTAGATTTGAAAAATTTTTCGTTTATGTTGCAAGCATCCAGGGAGCGAATTAGAAAACGAATAGATGTAATGTTTAGTAAGCCTGCAATTCTTGAATGTCTTCAAGAAAAATATTTTGATCTTCGAGCTAATCGGTATGTGTTGCCTGTGAAGACTGAATATAAAGGGAGGATTCCTGGCATTGTGCATGATGTGTCGACAAGTGGTGCGACAATCTTCATCGAACCGAGAGAGCTGGTTGAACTAAATAATCAGATGAAAGTTTCTGAGCTTGAGGTTGAGCGAGAAATTAGGAAAATACTTCATGATCTTGCCGAAAAAATTTCGCCTCATACGACAGCAATTGTAGAGAGCCTCTTGTGTTTAGCTGAACTTGATTGTATTGCTGCAAAAGCAACCGTAAGTCATCTTTTAGACGCAAACACAGTTACTCTTAATACTCAGGGGGATATTCAACTCAATCAAGCCCGGCACCCATTATTAGTTCTTTCCAGGCTTAGTGACCGTGTGGCTGTTAGTCATGCTGAGGGAACCACGAAAGACAGTGAGGTAATTGCTAATGATATTCATATCACTCGTGAGGTTCGTGGGCTTGTAATTTCTGGGCCCAATGCAGGAGGGAAAACTGTAACCCTAAAGCTATTGGGATTATTTTCATTGATGGTTCGTGCAGGGTTACATCTTCCATGTTCAACTGGATCAATAATGGGTTTTTTCAGTGAGATATACGCTGATATTGGGGATGCACAAGACCTGAGTCGAGATCTATCAAGTTTTTCAGCGCATATTACATTTATAATTGGATTGCTAAAGCATGCAACCCCTGGGGGGATTATTTTATTGGATGAACCTGCAACATCTACTGATCCTACAGAGGGAGCAGCTTTGGCAGAAGCACTGTTGATTCGTCTTGCTGATGCAGGAATGAAGGTAGTGATTACAACACATTACCCAAGTTTGAAGCTTCTTGCACAGTCTTCTCAAGGTTTTCTAAATGCGAGTGCAGAGTTTGATATAGCCACTCTTTCACCAACATACAGGGTTCTCTTTGGAATGCCTGGAAGAAGTTCAGCAATTGATATAGCTGGCCGCTTAGGTATGGATGAAGCGTTATTGGAAGATGCTTTGGAACGTGTTGCACATGGAGGAATAGTTCGAGACGAACAATCGATTACGAAAATTGTTGATGAGTTACAAGACCAGCAGCGTGAATTGGAAAAAGAAATGATACGTGCAAAGGTAGCGAGGGAAGAAAGTGAATATTTTTCGAAAACACAACGAGCAATTACTACGCATATACAGCAAGCTGAACGTGAGCTTAAAAAGAAGGCGCGTAAAAAAATTAATGAAGAGTTTTCAAATGTGAAGCAGCAGATTCATCAACTGCTTAAAGATATTAAAAAAGAGAACTCTAAAGCTGCTCTCAAAAAGGCTAGGGAGCAACTTGGGAAAATTGAATTTGGCGTGAAGGAGAAGTTTTCAGATCTGACGGTAAAGGTGCCTATTGAGCAGCTTCAAGTTGATGACCAGGTTGAAATTATTCCTTTAGGCGTAGTGGGGACATTGTGTGAATTGCCTGGCGCAGCTCGTAGAGTACGTGTTCGAATTGGAGAGAGAGTGGTGTCTGTTGACGTTGGGCATCTTGGAGGTCGTGTTGAATTAGGACATAAGGAAGAGAAGCTTGAGCAAACCACTGAGCAAGAAGTTGTTTTATCGCATAATTTAATGGAATTAGGAGAAGATGTCTTAGATGTTAGGGGAAAGTATGCAGATCAAGCAGTATATGAGGTGGAGATGTTTCTTGATAAGGCATCTTTGTTAGAGATGGCTCTTATTCGGGTCATTCATGGGCATGGTACAGGAAAATTAAAACAGGTTTTGCGAAAGCACCTGAAAGCATCTCCTTATGTTGTAAGCTTTCGTCCTGGTCATCAAAATGAGGGGGGTGATGGCATTACCATTGTTAGTTTAAAATAAAAATTTATTTAAGTTTTTTGTGATCAGGTCTTAATAAGTAGTTGCCGTAGCATTTCTAATGCCCACTGTGCTGATTGTAGGCGTATACGAGTACGGTCTCCAGAAAATACTCTTTGTTCATATCTGGATAGGGTTTTGTTCGATCCAACTATGCAAATGTGCACAGTGCCCACTGGTTTTGTAAGGCTTCCTCCGTCAGGGCCTGCTATTCCTGTGATTCCAACTCCATAGTCACTTTCATATTTCAAACGGATATTTTTGGCCATTGCCATTGCTATCTCTTTGCTTACCGCGCCATATTTTTGAATTGTGGCATGAGAAATTCCCAAAAAATTTACTTTTGACTGATCTGAATATGTAATGTGGCCACCAAGGAAATAATCACTTGATCCTGGTACCCGTGTTAAACGTTCCGCGAGCAGGCCACCAGTGCAGGACTCAGCTGTTGCAATGGTTTTCGTATGTTTCTTGAGTAAGCTTCCGAGGACAAATTCAAGACTTTCATCATCCTGGGTGGTAAAGACAGGAGTTCCAATCAATTCACATAGGCGTTGTTGCATTAAGGTAAGTCGTGTTTGACATTCACTTTCTTCGCCTCGTGCCTTGAGTCTGAGTGTGACTTCGCCTGGTGACCCAAGAATGGTAATCCATTCTTTCCCAAACTCTTTATAGGCAGGTAAGATAAGTTGTTCGACTTCTGATTCAGGAAGACAAGAAATTTTTAGTATTGCATGATGAATGACTGTTTTTGATTTTTCCATTTTTGTGTGTTCTTGAAGCCATGGGTGTAAGTGGGTTGTAATCATATATTGAACTTCTCGAGGGACTCCGGGAAAGAGAAATATTGTTGTTTTTTTGTACTTGATGCGAATTCCGGGTGCGGTGCCTGGGCCGTTTTCGAGAGGTTGTCCACCTGGAATCATCATGGCTTGTTTGCGGTTGATCTCTGTCATGTGTCTTCCCATCCTGGAAAAACGGCGAGCCAGTTGCTTTTCGATGGCCGTATCAAGGAATAGTTTTTTCCCTAGTGCGCTTGCAACTGCCGATCGTGTTACATCATCAGTAGTTGGCCCCAGGCCACCGGTGAGCAGAATAATCTCTGCGTGTGTGAGCCAGTATTCTAAGTTTTTTTCAATCGATTCTTCGTCATCACCGATAGTTGACTTGCCAATAAGGGAGACTCCAAATTTTTCTAGCTCTTTGGTAATTCGAAGGGAGTTGTTGTCAAGTTTGGTGGTGCCGAGGAGTTCAGATCCAAGAGCTATGATTGCGGCATTCATAGTTCGAATCGATCACTATGGGAGCTGATCTGCCAATTCTTCAGCAGGGTAGGTAAGGATCTCGGCAAGTGTTGGGTGATAGTGAGGCATTTGAAGAATATCTTTGACTGTTCCTTCATAGTACATGACGGCGATAAGTTCATGTATGAGCTCAGAGG
Organism: uncultured Nitrospiraceae bacterium; assembly: GCA_964463965.1. Taxonomy (GTDB): domain Bacteria; phylum Nitrospirota; class Nitrospiria; order Nitrospirales; family UBA2166; genus UBA2166. The sequence continues at coordinate 23,682 of CAYXED010000010.1, forward strand.
CTTCAGGGCCAACAATGTGTCCACCAATAAGAATTCCTGTTTTTGGTTCGCATAATAGTTTCACATGACCATGAGTTTCTCCCAATGTCATTGACTTTCCGTGGTCATCAAACGGATGTGACGCAATAAGATGTGGAATGCGTTGATCCCAACATTCTTTTTCAGTAACGCCAACACTGGCAATTTGGGGATCAGTAAATACAACTTGTGCTTTCAAGCGGTCACTCCATACTCGAGGAGGTTGGTCGGAGTGTGTTGCATTCCATCCAGCAAGCTCTCCTTGCTCAATCGCAATATGTACTATCTCATATAGGCCTGTTACATCACCTACTGCAAAAATGTGATGTTGACTGGTCCGCATTGCATCGTCCACTTGAATTTTTCCATCTATTGTAGTTACTTGTGCTGCATTAAGGTTAAGTGTTTCAAGATTAGGGTGTCGCCCGAGTGCTTGAAGAATAACTTCCCCTTCAGAGGTTTTTTCTTCTTCTTCGTGAGAAAAGTGAGCAATTTTTGTGGTGCCTCGTGTGGTAAATCGATCTAAACGTGCGTTTGTGAATACAGTCATCCCTTCCTCACGGAATCGAGCCTCAACTGGTCTGGCAAGATCTTCATCACCTTTTGACATCAAGTGGGCACTTCGTTGAATCAAAGTTACGGCGGTCCCAATACGGGAGAAAAATTGTGCAAGTTCAATGGCAACAGGACCACCCCCAAGCACCAGCATTGAGTTTGGGATGTCTCGAATTTCTAGCGCCTCATCACTGGTAATGTATCCCGCTTCTTCAAGTCCAGGAATGGGGATTCGAGATGGATTAGAACCTGTGGCAACAATGAAATTCTTGGCTGACAAGATTTTGTTCCCAGCCTGAATAGTATTTGGAGAGAGAAAATGTGCACGGTCCTCATATAGAGTGAAGCGTCCGTCACTAATAGCTGAAATTCGATCATTGGTAAACTCTTCAATTAGTCGAGCCTTACGATCAATAATTGCAGAAAGGTCTGCTTTTGGTGATACAGGGTGGAGACCAAATTCTTTTGCACGGTTCATCAGTGACATGACGTCGGAGGAACGGAGTATGGTTTTGGTAGGCATGCAGCCACGTAGAATACATAGGCCGCCAAGTGGGCCATGGTCAATAATGCCTACATTTGCTCCAGCGTCTTTTGCTGTTCTCGCAGCGGCATACCCTGCCGATCCTCCTCCAATGACGATAACATCGTGATCCATATAAGGTGCCCCGATCTAATTAATGTTTTGTGACGGTATCAACCGTTATCTATTTATTATAGGGTGTCTAGAAGGTTAACGAAACTGTCATCAGAAAATGTCAATTGAGAGTGATAGTAAGAGCTGAAGGTGTCTCCCCTCCAGCACTTAAAAACACGGAGTGGCAAATGTTTTACATGGATGCTGAGAAAGTACATGTGGGGATAACCGTTTTAGCGGGTTTTAAAGTGTGCTAGAACTATAAGTAAAGCACAAATTAGAATGTGAAGATTAGTTCGGTAGCGATAGTGCCTTGGTTGTCTTCATCTACGCCAAAGAAACCATCATGGTTGCTCTGGTCATAACGATACTCAAAGCGGTATTTCAATGCCGAGGTGAGTTTGTATCCGGCAGTGAAAGTGTTTTCAAAAAGTCTGTTCGTAACTCATTTGTGCACCAGTTTGGTCGTCAAATATTTCTGATCGGAGAGTCAATCCAATCTTATCAGTTGCGGCATAATGCGTATGTCCGGCTACCCTTATCCATCCTCCAGCCTCTTGCTCACTACCGTAGTCAAAGGTTGTCATAAAAGTCCATTGTTTGTGTGGTTGGTACGTAAGGAGTGAGTCGTAGACAAATCGTTGGTTATCATGCGTGATGTCGCCAGCGGTTGCTGCAATCATAAGATCCGAAGGGGAGATGGAGGCAGGGCTGAATGACGTTCTTGCCAGGCGCGCTGCCTCCGCCTCCGCCCCCGATTCTTCCAATTCCCGGTGCTCATCAGCAAATACAGTAGCATTTGACCAGGAAAGTCCTATGGGAAGACTGAGGACGGCATTAAACTCAATCGTTTTTGAATTGTTATTTTCGCTAAGACTGTCCCAAGAGAAACACTGCAAATAGTCCTAGTATAAAAATTGGTTTGCAGAGCATATTAAGCAACATTTCACTCAATCCTTATTGGAAGGCTATAGAAGTACTTTTTCAGACTCGACAGTGAGCAATTGTTCTGGCATTGTACAATGTATTATCGGAGCATGGACCCAAGCTATATTTTCATCCGTGGGGTGGCTTACAAAGTGAAGCATTTGTATATAGTAGACGCGTCTTGGTTCATTTTTAGATCGTTTCACGCAATTCCTCCATTGAACAGAGCTGATGGCACACCAGTTAATGCTGTGTTTGGTTTTACCACTTTGCTAATGAAACTTTTGGATGACCTGAACCCTGATCACCTTGCCATCACCTTTGATGCGGGTAGAAAAACATTTCGAAATGAAATCTATCCACAATATAAAGCCAATAGATCTGAGCCACCTGAAGAGCTAATTCCTCAATTTGACCTTATTCGTGATGCAACAAAAGCCTTTAATCTCGACTGCATAGAAGTTCAAGGCTTTGAAGCTGATGATTTAATTGCAACCTATACTAGGCTTGCTGTTGAGGCCGGTGCCAATGTGACTATTATTTCATCGGATAAAGACATGATGCAGCTTGTGTCCGATAAGGTGAGATTGCTAGATACGATTAAGAATCGCTCAATTGGTCCTGATGAGGTTGTCGAAAAATTTGGTGTAGGGCCAGAACAAGTTGTTGAGGTGCAAGCATTAGCGGGTGATGCTATTGACAATGTGCCTGGTGTTCCTGGAATTGGCCCAAAGACGGCAGCTCAGCTGATCAAAGAGTATGGTGATGTGGAAACTGTAATTGCCAGGGTAAGGGAGATTAAACAACCAAAGCGACGTGAAAGTATTATCGAAAATGCCGACAATGCCAGGGTTTCTCGAAAGCTGGTACAGCTTAAAGATGATGTCCCAATTCTTGTTCCACTCGAAAAACTTGCCATGCGAACGCCAAATATTGAAACACTAATACAATTTCTTTCCGAGCAAGGATTTAAATCAATTATTGCAAAGGTTCAGCACAAATTACGTGAGGATGGTGCGTCTATAGCTGAAGTAAAAGGTATTTTGTCTGAGGTAGGTAATGTTGACAAGGGAGAGTACGAGTTAGTGCAAACTGCTGATGCATTGAGACGATGGGTTACGCAAATACGCGAGACTGGTTTTGTGGCCGTTGATACAGAGACTACCTCTCTTGATGAATCACGGGCAGAGCTTGTTGGTGTATCACTGTGTATTCGACCTGGGTATGCATGTTATATCCCACTTGGACACCGTTTTGTTCCTGATTCTAATAAAGGGATGGATCCCAAGTCTGAGCTTCAAATGTCTTTGGAGCAAGCACTGGCTATCCTTAGGCCTATTTTTTCTGACTCTGCGATTAAAAAAATTGGGCATAATATCAAATACGATATCCGTGTGTTGGCACGTTATGAAGCCCCTATTTGTACAGTGGATGACACGATGCTCCTTTCCTATGTGCTTGATGGGGGGCGTCATAGTCACGGGATGGATGCTCTTGCCGCGCTTCATCTTGGGCATACGACTATCAAGTACAAAGATGTAGTCGGTATAGGGCAATCTCAAGTAACATTTGATCAAGTGCCACTTGATCAGGCTTTAGCGTATGCGGCGGAGGATGCTGATATAACATTGCGTTTATATCAAATCTTAAAGAAACGATTGGTGAGAGAAGGTGTAACAAAAGTATATGAGCGTCTTGAACGGCCTTTGGTTCCAGTTCTTGCGGGAATGGAGTCAAAGGGCATACAGGTTGATCAGGGTGAACTGAGGCGATTGAGCCATGAATTTTCAACACGGATGGCAGTATTGGAAAAAAAAATTTATACATTGGCTGGACACCCGTTTAATGTCGCTTCTCCGAAACAGTTGGGTGAAGTATTGTTTGGCGAAATGGGCCTTCAAGGTGTTAAGAAGACAGAGACTGGTGCCTATGCGACTGGTGTTGATGTTCTTGAGGGGCTTGCTGTGCAAGGGCATGCATTGCCTGCACGTGTCATTGAATGGCGGAAAGTCGCCAAATTGAAGAGTACTTACTCTGATGCATTGGTTGATCAAATTAACCCGCATACAGGGAGAATTCATACTTCATATGCAATGGTTGGTGCGTTTACTGGGCGACTCTCTTCAACAGATCCCAATCTTCAAAATATTCCAATTCGTACTGAGGAAGGTAGAAAAATAAGGGCGACATTTTTCCCAGTTTCTGGGCATCAACTGCTATCGCTTGATTATTCGCAAATTGAACTGCGTTTATTAGCACATATTGCAAATATAGAAGCGCTGAAGGAAGCTTTCCGAGAAAATATTGATATCCATGCAATGACTGCAAGTGAAATGTTTGATGTTCCCGTACAGGGTATGGATCCAATGGTTCGTCGGAAGGCAAAAGCAATTAATTTTGGAATCATTTACGGAATTAGTGCATTTGGGCTTGCTAGACAACTTGGAATTGAGCAAAGTGAATCCGCATCCTATATAAAGTCATATTTTGACCGATATCCTGGAATTGTGGAGTACATGGATCGTACAAAAAAGTTTTGTCGTGAAAACGGATATGTGGAGACTCTCTTTGGAAGGAGATGCCATATTTCTGGAATTAATGACAAAAATGCTGCGAAAAGAGGTTTTGCAGAAAGAGCCTCAATTAACGCGCCCATTCAAGGAACGGCAGCTGATATTCTTAAGCGGGCAATGGTTCGAGTTCCTCCTGCTCTGAAGCAGCATGGCTTAGATGGTAAAGCTCATATGCTTCTCACAGTGCATGATGAATTGCTATTCGAGGTTGAAACTGATTTTGTTGAAAAGACCATCAGCATTGTTACAGAGGTTATGTCATCTGCAGCACTACCTTCGATTGCGTTAGATATCCCGCTTGTTGTCGATACAGGTGTCGGAAAAACTTGGGCAGAGGCGCATTAAAAAAACTTATAACCTACGAAGGTTTTATCGCATGCGTATTCAGAATTTTGAGAAGGCACTTAGAACGACAAAAAGTTATTGTTGGGTATGGAGACTTTCATGCTTAAAATCGCAACATGGAATGTGAATTCTGTACGAAGGAGACTTCCAAATATTCTTAATTGGTTGAGTCAGTCATCTCCTGATATTGTTTTGTTGCAAGAAACTAAGGTTACCGATGATCAGTTTCCTAGAGATACAATTGAGGAGTTAGGTTACAATTTAGCTGTTGTTGGGCAGAAAGCTTATAATGGTGTTGCAATTCTCTCAAAAACTCCAATAGAGGTGACACAGTGTGTGCTTCCTGGTGACTTAGCTGATACTCATGCGCGCTATGTCGAGGCAATTATTGGAAGAATAAGGGTAGCTTCTCTTTACCTTCCAAACGGAAACCCCATTGGGACTGAAAAGTTTAATTATAAGCTTTCATGGATGGATCGTCTCGTATCGCACGCTCAGGAAGTTTTGAAAAGTGAAGAAATTATTATTTGGGGAGGGGACTTTAATATTTGTCCAAATGACATTGATGTATACGATCCTGAAGGTTTTTCAGATGATGCATTGTGCCATCAGGAATCTAGGGACAGGTATCGAACTTTATGCCATCTTGGCTTAACTGATGCCTTTCGTGCGTTGCATGAAGAGTTAGCCGGATATAGCTATTGGGATTATCAGGCGGGGTCATGGAATAAGGACAACGGATTGAGAATTGATCATCTTTTACTTTCGCCAGAAGCCGCAGACTTGCTTCAGGAATCTGGTGTTGACAAGGGGCCGCGTGGGGAAGAAAGCCCATCTGATCACACACCTGTTTGGTGTGTCTTGAAGGACGCTTGATTACGAAATAGTTTTTTTTGTTTATTGTATAGAAGTAAGTATGGGGCTATTTATCACCCTCTCTGAGCTCTAGAGAGGTAAGCTTTATTGTTTTTGTAAGCAGCTGCTTCACATCTTCAAGTACAATGTACAAGCAGGGTACGAGTAGAAGGGAAGTAAAAGTTGAGAACATTACTCCAAACCCGAGAGTTGTTGCCATTGGAATAAGAAATTGAGCCTGCATGCTTTTTTCCATTAATAGGGGCAGTAGTCCAAGAAACGTGGTCAAAGATGTCAGCATAATTGGTCGGAACCTTGCGATGCCAGCTTGATGCGCGGCTTCAAAGATGGATTGTCCAGCAGCCCTACTTCGATTTACAAAGTTTACTAATACAAGATTGTCATTTACCACCACACCTGCGAGTGCCACGATTCCTACCATTGACAAAACGCTTAATGCCATTCCAAGAATAATATGTCCCATCACTGCACCAACTATGCCAAATGGGACGGCTGAAATAATAATTATGGGCTGAATATAAGATCGAAGCGGAATTGCCATCAAAGCAAATATTGCAATTACTGCAAAAATAAAGCCTTGACCGAGAGCCTCGAGCGATTCTTTTTGTTCACGCTGCTGTCCTTCAAAGGAATACCTTAAGTTCTCATGTTCAGCAAGAATTTCAGGTAACCACCGATTAACGAGTTCGGACACAATGGTATTTGTGTCTGTTTCGAAGGTATCTACATCAGCTGTAACGTTTATGACTTGTAGCCGGTCAACGCGGTTAATGGTTGCTGGGCCTCGAGTGATGTCAGCTACTGCAACTGCTGAAAAAGGTACTTCGTCTCCCGCTGGAGTTCTGATTTTCATCATCTCGAGGTCTCCTAACGAGCGACGGTTACTCTTCGGGTATCGAATCATTACACGAACGTCATCACGCCCACGTTGAATTCGTTGAGCCTCTTCACCATAGAAACCTTGTCTTACTTGTCGTCCAAGATCAAAAAGTGTTAATCCAAGCATTTCGGCCCCTGCAGTGATTTCAAGTTCAACTTCTTGGGGCCCTTCTCTAAATGAGTCTGCAACTTCATAGACTCCTGCATAAGTTTTCAAGCGGTCTTTTAGCATGTTTGCGGCATGGCGTAGTTCTGTGATATTGGGACCTGCAAGCTGAATATTGATATCTTCACCCGGTGAAAATAATGATGATGTAAATGTGAGTTCAATGGCATCAGGAATAGGACCTGTTAATGTGCGCCATCTTTCAACAATTTCTTGACTGCTTATAACTCGTTGCTCTGATAGAGCTAATTCAATGGTTACTTCCCCAAGGTTTTGCCCAGAAAAATTGATTCCTGCTTGGCCTGAATTTAATGCTTGTGCTGCTCGATATGGTTGTTCCCCTATAGCGGACATGATATGGCGGACAACTTGTTGCTCGGTACTTTGTTTATCACCTTCAATCTCTTGCCGTAATGCAAGTGCTCCACGCTCCAGTTGTTCAATGGCTTTTGCTGTTGTATCTGTTGGTGTGCCGTACGGCATGGTGAGCATTGCAACTGCATAATCAGCTTCGATATTTGGCATAAAGACAAACTTTACCCACCCACCAAAGACTAGTCCAATAGTCAAGAAAAACACTGAAACAAATGCTGATATGGTAACGTATCTCCAATGTAGGGCGAGCGCTAATCCTGGGCGATATATGTTGTTGATAAAACTATCTAAGCCGGCTTCAAATGCGTGCTGGAACTGAGTCCAGTGCAAAAATAGTGATCTTGATTTTTGTCGTGACGGGTGAGACTTGGACCATCGGCGAGAGAGATGTGCTGGTAAGACTAATAGCGATTCGATGAGGGAAAATATTAGTGCTGGAATCACAATAAGCGGGATAATCTTCCAAATTTTTCCTGTAACTCCAGCAACCATAAGTAGTGGAATAAATGCAACGACAGTCGTTAACACTGCAAAGGTTACAGGAGTTGCAACCTCATCTGCGCCATCAATGGCTGCTTGTAACCAAGGTTTTCCCCTCTGCTGATGAGTATAAATATTCTCACCAACAATGATGGCATCGTCAACGACGATACCCAACACCAGGATGAAGGAAAATAATGAAATCATATTAATGGAGGAGTCGAGGGTAGGCATTAGCCAAATAGCACCAAGAAATGATGCGGGGATTCCTAAGCTGACCCAAAATGCTAAACGGAATCGTAAGAATAAGACTAGTACCAAAAAAACCAGTACAAGTCCTATAGCTCCATTTCGAAGAAGCAAGTTTAAGCGGCTTTCGAAGTATGTTGAGAAATCTCCCCACGTTGTCAATTTAATTCCATCGGGCATATGGGGTTGTGTGTATGCCACATAATCTCTGACGTTTTGTGCAACTTCGAGTACGTTTTGATCACCTACTCGAAAAACTTGAATTAAGACTGCTGGCGTCCCATCAAATCGTGCAGCTTGATCTGTTTCGGCAAAACCATCGATGATGGTGGCCACATCGGAAAGAAGCAGGCGGGTTCCATCTGGCCTTGTCCTCAGTACTAGTTTTTCAAAGTCCCGTCCGTAGTAGGCTTGGCCTTTTGTTCGAAGGAGAATTTCCCCACCAGAAGTCTCGATTGACCCTCCGGGGAGATCAAGTGAAGAACGTTGCACAGCGAGCGTTACTTCGTCAAAGGTAATCTCATAGCGACGTAATGCGTCTTCAGAAACTTCAATCGAAACTTCATCTGGCCGCACGCTGACTAAATCAACTTGCGTGAGTCCTGGCAATGTAGTGAGCTCGTCTCGAACTTGTTCCCCAAGACGTTTCAAAGTTTCCTCATCTGCTTTACCGGAAACAGAAACATTGATTACCTGTTGTCTCATCAAAAGCTGCTTGATAACAGGTTTTTCAGTTTCTTCTGGGAAGGTGTCAATGGCATCGACGCGAGTTTTAATTTCGTCAAGTAATTTGCGATCATCAGTTCCAGGAACCAGTTGCACGGTAACTGTGCCAATTCCTTCACCGGCAGCGCACCGTAGTTTTTTAATTCCATCAAGATCATAAATTTCTTCCTCAATACGAATACAGATTGATTCTTCAACTTCTTCTGGTGCGGCACCTAAATATTCCACACTTACCATAATTATGTCTGATGCAAACTCTGGGAAAATTTCCTTCTTAATGTGTGGAATAGAGAGGAGCCCTCCCGCAAAAATCATAACTAATAGAATATTTGCGGCGACTCGATTGTTCGCCCACCAAGTAATAAGGTTTTTCATCATAAGTTACTATGAATAGTTTTTGAGGTTTAATGCCAGCAAGGTAGCGCTATTTAGTATCTGTTTTGAGGGGGTACTAGAGACCCAGAGGTATCACTTTTAAAGGTTCTTACTTTCATGCCGTCTGTAACTGCGTCTAATATTGATATGTTTACTTGTTCTCCCGCATCAAGGCCGCTCTCTATAAAAACTCTTTCATTGTCTATTCGAAGTACGTCTACATCTCGAAACCATAATCTATTTTCTAGATCGACAACTAAAACTTGATCTTTTCCCCGCATTGCTGCACGTGGGAGCACCACAACGTCTGTAACGGTTTTCCCTGAAATTGTAGCTTCCACAAACATACCAACTGCAAGTGGAGGGCGATTGAGGTTTTTCCCTCGACTGTATGGTTTGTCAACTTTTGCGACCGCATATACCACGCGAGTTTTTCTATCAATTTCACCCTCAGTACGAACAATTCGACCATTCCATGTATGTGACTCACCAGCGAATACTGTGTATAAGAGAACGGGGGGGCCGAGGTAAGGTTCAGCGCTTTCTCCTTGATAGTTTAATGGCAAGTTAATGTATGCAAGATCACTATCTGGAATAGGCAATCGAATTTCGACAGCATCTACTGAGTAAATAGTCGCAAGGGAATTTCCTGGTATGACGTATTGGCCAATATCAACATGCTTATTTCTGACTCTTCCCTCAAACGGTGCATGGATCTTTGTGCGTTCGAGGTTGTACTCAGCTTGTTCTTTTTTTGCTTGTGCGGATATGAGGGCTGCTTTTGCCTCTGCAACTTGTAAGGCTCGACTGCTTAGCGGTGAAGGGTGTCCATCTCCTAGCTCTTGCCATTCACGGCGTGCAACTTGTGCCTCGGCAAACTCTCTTGCGAGTCTATGTTTGGCTTGCGCAACGTCAGCGCGAGTGCTGGCAAGTGCTAGTTCATAGTCCCGTGGATCAATTGTGAGAAGCATATTTCCTTTGCCAAAAAAACCGCCATCAACTAAGGATGGTGAAACCTCAATTACTCGACCTGCTACTTCTGTAACTAGTGAAGTCTCGGTTCTTGGCATTACAGTTCCCTGACTTGAGACTTCTAGTTTCAGCGTTTGTGGCGTTGTTGTAACAATTCTGATGAGTGGAGGAAGAACTTCTGGCGCACGAATGTTTACGTCTTGGCGAGCATTGATAAGTGCCCAGGCACCCAGTACTCCTGCCGTGAGAAGTAATAGTGGGAGAATGATTGGAAGCCATTTTTTCATGAAGAATTTATATCTTTTATTTCTTGATAGACGAAGTCTCCGCCTAGTGCTAAATGTAGATTGATGCGAACATCAAGCCTAATGCGGCGTACGGTAATTCGTTGGCTTTTTGCATTTAATTCTCGCTGTTGTGCATCTAGAACAGTGGTAAAATTTTCTAGTCCTGCTCGATAGCGATCTTGCGCAAGCTTGTGTGCAGCAATTGCTTGTTTTGCCGCATTTTCCAGGGCTTCTTCTCGTTTTTCTAGCAATGCTTCGGCTACAAATGCAGATTCAACCTCACTGAACGCTTGTAAGGCAACACCGGTATAATGCGCGAGTGCTTCACGTGCAACCGCTTCAGTACGATTGACTTCGGCAAGCAGTCGTCCACCTTCGAAGATTGGCTGGAGTAAATTTCCTCCAATACTCCAAACATAAAAATCACCGTCGACTAAGTCACGTAATTGATCACTGATTGTGCCATTGCTAGTTGTGAGGCTGATGCTGGGATATAGTGCAGCACGTGCTTGTATAATTCGTGCGTCAGCTGCAGCGAGTTGTCGTTCGGCAGCAGCTAAGTCTGGGCGTCGAGATATTACTTCTGCTGGGAGTTTTGTCGGTGTAGCTGCTGGAATGTTTGGTAATGTATCTGCACCGACAGTAATACCGTCTGGATATCGTCCAACCAAGACCTCAAGGTCACGAACCATACGTTCGTATTGTTCTTGACGCTCTTGATATAGGGCTTCTGCAGTACTGACATTAGATAGAGCGAGACGAAGATCTAAGGATGGTCTGAGACCACTATTAAATCTATTTTGTATTTGATTTGCTGTAACTTGATAAGTAGCCAATGTTTTTTTTGCTAGCTCTGCTTGCTGTTTAGCCTCCGTGACGGCAAACCATGCTTTTGCAGTTTGACCTGCAAGTGAAAGCCGTGCGGCTTCAAAGTCCGCTTGGGCAGCTTCAAAATCTGCGTATGCGGCAGATGTCTTTGCACGAATCCGTCCCCACACATCCAATTCCCAAGTGGTATCGAGAGAAACACCAAAAAGATTGTATTGTGTGCTTAGAACATCATCTTCAAATCCTGGAATGGGAAGACCAACAAAGTTTTGTCTTTGCCGTGATCCATTAAAGCCTAGACCAACACGAGGCAAAAGATCTGCACCAACAATTCTCGCTGTCGATGTTATAGTGTCAAGTCGTGCCGCCGCAGCTTTGAGGTCGTGATTTTTTTCTATCGCCTCACTAACAATCTCTTCTAGCTGTGGATCATTAAAGTCTTTTAACCAGTTGCCATCCTTGTTTTGTGAACTTGTAGGGCTGTTTGTCCATTGCTCAGGGATGTCAATCCCAATTTCTGGGTGAGCAATCTTTGGAGGTGCTGCTGAGCAGCTGAGCAATGATATCGATAGAGCCATAATATACCCTAGGGCTATTCGCACACCACAGGGCTTTTTTAGTAGGGAGAAGTTTTCGCCATGAATAAGTAAAATATTTAGAGACATAACGTATCTACAGCATTAATTATGATAAGCCCTAAAACAGTCTTCAATTATACATAGCTTTCTCTCTTGGAAACAAATATGTGTTTTCGAGTGGCGTTTTTGTTGCCATCTTTATATGGTTACCTTATGAATATTGATTGTGGCAAGGTAGTATCCTCGTGGATCTATGTGTGGGACAATTGGGATATATTTTGTCATTGTGGCATGGCTGCTATCAAGGGATGAAACTATAGAGTAGGATACTTATGAGTCATTCGGATATTGATATATCAGAGTTCAAAAGTAAATTACTTGATCTCCTTCAGGGGATAGTCTCTTTTGAACAGGAGCAGGGGAAGGCCGACAGTACTGTACAGCTTGATCAATCCCGGTTGGGGCGTTTGTCTCGTATGGATGCAATTCAGGTACAAGCTATGGCAGATGAGGTATTGCGAAGAAAACAGATACACCGTCAGCGTATTGATGCTGCGCTTATACGAATTGAAAACGGAGAATTTGGGTTATGTTGTGTGTGTGGAGAAGAAATTCATCCTAAGAGGCTTTCGTTCGACCCAACGATGCTTTTGTGCATTGATTGCGCTAATTCTCAAGAACGTTAGTTGTAATTTTTTCGTTATAAACATTGAACGTTATGTCATCTTTCAGAGACTACGATCGAAAACGAGTTGTTGAGTATATGCTTCCAGGTAAGTGGTGTGTTGTTGTTGGAAAAAGTGCTGATGATAATGATTGGCTGAGTATGAAGGTAGCTCAGCCACGGGATTGGTGGTTTCATGTTCGCAGTCTTCCTGGGAGCCATGTGCTCCTTCTTCATCGAGATGAACTTAAACCCGATAATGAGACACTTTTTTATGCTGCACGACTAGCCGCTTACCATAGCAAGGCTCGTTTTGCAGGTGTAGTCCCCGTTTCTTACACTCGAGCAGAATATGTCACCAAACCTAAAGGAGCAAATCCTGGAATGGTTCAGATTCGAAAGGAGAGTGTACTTAAAGTGCGTCCCATGAAACTTGATGAGGCTTTGCTGATGAAGGTGTAACCTTTTTAGAACATATCTAATATAAGGCGTTGAACTCTGGCAGTAAAAATTAATTTAGTGAGGAGTAAAGTATGGCAACCTATATTACCTCCCCAACTATTATCAAGCCGGTTGGGAACAAACCTAAAGTGATTCAAGAATATGTAGGATTGGTAAACTCTAAAACTTCTTCGGTGAGTATCGCTCATATGAAAAGTTCAGCAGGTTGGATTGAACCTGCTCAAGTACCAGAGTTTGATGAGTATACTCTTGTTCTACGAGGGGAACTTCACGTAAAAACAGAGGATAGTACAATTATTGTCAAGGCGGGCGAAGCAGTTATTGCTCATCGTGGGGAACGCATTCAGTATAGTACTCCACATTCAGAGGGGGCAGAATATGTTGCTATTTGTCTTCCCGCGTTCTCGCCTTATACCGTTCATCGGGAAGAGTAAAACATTTATCTGTGGTGGATTAACCGACTATCGAATAAGAGCTTAAATGAGTACTCACTCAACAGTAACACTTCAAATTAACAATGCCGCATTGATGAATGCATGTGATCAGATATGCAATGTTGTTCATCAAGCCGGTGGCCGGGCATTGCTTGTTGGAGGCTGTGTTCGTGATAGTGCGTGTGGGATGGAAGCAAAAGACCTTGATTTTGAAGTGTATGGATTAGATGCAATAGTATTAAAGGCACTTTTAGCCTCTCATTTTAATATCAACGCCGTGGGTGAAGCTTTTGGTGTAATAAAAATTCAGGGTTTTCCTATTGACGTTGCTCTTCCTCGACGAGAATCAAAAAGTGGGCGTGGGCATCGTGGATTTGTGATTAACTCTGATGCTTATATGGATCCAGTTGATGCTGCTGCACGACGAGATTTTACAGTCAATGCTATTGCGTTAGACCCTCTCACTGGAGAAGTTATTGATCCGTATGGAGGGTTGGATGATTTGGCACGAAGACTATTGCGTCATGTTTCGGCTCACTTTGGAGAGGATCCACTGCGAGTTCTTCGTGCAATGCAATTTTCAGCCCGTTTTGACTTTGAGGTCTCTCCGGATACAGTGGAAATCTGCGGTACCCTTGAATTAGAAGGTTTGGCTGAGGAGAGGATATTTGAAGAATGGAAAAAACTCATCCTTTACGGTATTCGTCCGTCACGGGGGCTTAGGTTTCTTCGAGATTGTGGCTGGATACGTTATTTCCCAGAATTGGAAGCACTTGTTGACTGCCCTCAGGACCCAGAATGGCATCCTGAAGGGGATGTATGGGTTCATACCCTTCACTGTATGGATGCTTTTGCTGAGAGGCGCGTTAATGATGCACATGAGGATTTAGTTGTTGGATTAGCCGTTCTTTGTCATGACCTTGGAAAACCTCAAACAACAAAACTTGAAAACGGGCGTATTACATCAAAAGATCATTCATCTGTGGGTGAAAGACTGACAGAAGTATTTCTCTCTAGGATGACCAAGGACACTGTATTATTTCAAGAAGTCATCCCCCTTGTGGGAGCACATCTTGCACCCATGATGCTGTTCAAGGCGGGTGCCGGTGATGCTGCAGTCAGACGTCTCGCACGGCATGTTGGGCGAATCGATAGGCTTGTGAGGGTTGCTTTTTCAGACATGCTTGGACGGCCACCCTTAGAAGTGGATTGTTTTGATGCTGGTGATTGGCTTACCGAGCGTGCGCGTGCGCTTGAAGTAGTGGCCTCAGCTCCTTTGCCACTTGTTATGGGTAGGCATTTAATTCAGCTTGGCCTGAAGCCTGGCAACCATTTTACTACTATACTTGAAGCCTGTTTTGAGGCTCAAATTGAGGGAGAGTTTGATACACTTGAAGCGGGTATTGTGTATGCAGATCGTTATATCAATCGGAACTTAAATATGTTGCCCAGTTGAACCGCGTTTTGACTTTAATGATAGGAATAGAGTCAAGGGCAGGGATCGGTACTTAAGGTGTAATAGTAAGAAAAATTGTTGTATTCCCTCGACGTAATAATACTAAAGCTGGTTTGTGAGGTTTGAGTTTTCTTGTTATGTGATTAAAGGACTCAACGCTGGGTACTTTCTCGCGATTAATCTCAAGCAGAATGTCTCCTTGTCTAAGGCCTGCCTGTTCACTCGGGCTGTTTTTTTGCACTTTTCTTACTATAACTCCAATGCTCCCATGACTTTGTCCATGTTGTATGGGACCAACAACAATTCCGGCAAGTGGATGTAAACTTTGACTGGAGGAGACCTCAGGTAGGTTTTTAGGCAGTGTTCCAATTTTAACCGTCAGTGTGTGAGATGTTCCATTTCGAAAAACTTCTAAAAGCACAGAAGTTCCTGGAGAAGTCTCAGCGACGAGCGATCGTAGATGTACAGAGTCCTCTACAAACATATCGCGGTACTGTTTTATGATGTCGCCACGTTGCAGTTGTGCCTTTTCAGCAGGACTGTTAGCAATAACATCTCCAATCAAGACTCCTTTTGTATTTGGGGCATCAAACTGTTCTGCAAGTGGTGCATCTAGGTTTTGAATTGAAACACCTAGCCATCCTCTGATAACCTCACCGTGCTTGATAAGGCTAGTCATTACTGTTTTTGCCATACGGCTGGGGATGGCAAATCCAATTCCCATGTATCCACCACTACGACTAAAAATGGCTGTATTAATGCCAATGAGCTGCCCACGTAGGTTGATCAAAGCCCCTCCAGAGTTTCCTGGGTTGATTGCTGCATCGGTTTGAATAAAGTCCTCATAATCCACAATACCCATGTTGGCGCGTCCTACTGCGCTTATAATCCCCATTGTGACGGTTTGATTCAGACCAAATGGGTTGCCAATTGCCATAACCATTTCGCCAACTTGGAGTTGGTCAGAGTTCCCCCATGGAAGTACCGGAAGATCTGTCGCGTTAATTTTTATAATGGCAAGGTCAGTTTTGGGATCTGTTCCAATAAGAGTGCCTTCAAACTCTGTTTTGTCTCCGAAAACAACTCGAATCTCATCGGCCTGGTCAATTACATGGTTATTTGTAAGGATGTACCCATTTGAACTAACGATGACTCCAGAGCCCATCCCGCGTTGTTGTCGCTCCTGTGGTGTTCGAAATTGTTGCCCGAATTCATCTCCAAAAAACCGGTGAAAAAACGGATCATCGAAAAAAGGGTTTATTTGTGATTTAGGTTCTCGTGATTTTGCAATTGCTACAATATTCACTACTGCTGGACGTGTCGACTTGACCACACGGATAAACAGCTCATTTGAAGCCACAATAGCGTTTTCAGGTTTTATGGGCATAGGGAGGACTGTGATAGGAACAGGGCTTTCCTCTGTTTTTTGTTCATCAACTGAAGGGGTGATCACTGGAGGTAGTAGGGGCTCAATGGGTTCGTTTGAGCAGTGTGCAAAATGAATCGCTACCCATGTAATTAACAAGGTGCGAAACATTATGTGTAGTGTTCGTGTCTTCGGAAAGTGCAGGTGAGGCATAGGTTGCATTATATTTGATTACCTTTTTTTATGAGTGCCTATTGTAACAAACGACAGATATAGTTATGTGGCGTATGTCACGGAAACGATTTTAGTAGGTGTATGATAGTTCCAGTGAGAGTCTATTGTCGTTATCAAAAATAGCAACTGGGTCATTTGGGGCAGCATTAATATGGTCATAGAGAGCAGAAATTTTTAGGCGATCAAAGTATCTTTCAGAGTATTCGAGTCGCCATACCTGTGTTTGATTTTTTATATCAATAATACCTCCAATGAGCATTTCTCCGTCACCCATGTTGTTTCGTGTCCACCTTATCGCTCCAAAGACATCATTCTGAAATGGTCGGAAGGCAACCGCATCTGTCCGCTGTTCAGAGTCATATAAATATTCTGCTATTAGCCCAACATCGCTTTGATCTAGTATTCCGTGAAAAGTATATTCAAAACCTCCAACGAGGGCAGTGTGATTTTTTGGTATCAGGTTTCTTCGAGTGATTTTACCTGACGATGTAAGTGAGTTTGCCTCAAATGTTCCGGCCGAAGATGTGTCCTGTAATAATGCCTCTCCCTTGATGAGCCAATTTCCAGCGCTCATCTGAAAATCACCACTTATTTGCTGCATTTCGTAGTAGAGAATGTCCGCTTCTGTGGCGTTTGGTTCTACGTTAATAATTGGAAATTTCTCGTATCCATTAAAGTATGAGAGGCCTATATCTGCCAGGCCAATAGTGCGATCCCAGCGTAAAGCAATTTGTTGACGAAGTCGTTCTGAATCGTGGGTGTAGAGAGGGGTATCTGAAAAGTCGAGGTGACCATCAAAGAAATTAAATCTGTTAACTTTGTCTGGAAGGGAGGCTGGCGTGAAATAAGTAAAATGATAAATATCAAATCTATTTTCATCAAGCATAAACCGAAATCGGACGACAGGTTCTCCCAGTTTATGCTCTCTAGGGTTAAACAGGTCGACGACGAAATCTTTTTGGTTGAGAATATCCACAATATTCATCGACTCTGCAGCACCCCAGAAGTGTGTTTGATATCCAATACGAAGTTCAAACTGATCAGAAACATGCTCCACATAGAGGTCATCTGGTGAGAACAGGTTGTACTCGAGATCGGTCATGCCAAGTCTAAATCGTGGTGCGACAATAGCTTGAAGGGAGTCACTAAATGTCAATGCAAGGTCTGGGTTCACTTCTGTATAGGCGAACCCATCTTGTTGACTGCCTTCTCCTGCTTGAGGAAAACCTGCAACATATGTCGTGTTTGTTATCGATAGGTCATATTCTACTGCCAAGCTTGTTGTAATTGAAATTAACGAGGCAATTGTAAAGACTAATAGGATAGCCTTGAATTTTTTGAAGGCACACATCATTCTCGATACTCTATAGAGTTGCGCGGATGTGTTGCCCGTCATGGGCTCTGTACGGACTATCGCTGTCTTTCAAGGGAACGTTTTGAGAAAAGAGATTTTTTTTGGCCCTGTTGGAATTCCCACTTGCTGAAGACCAAGGTTGTTTTTTTCTTTGTTTGCAGGTTTTTCATAGTGATCTTTGATGGGCGCCAGAATTTTTCACGATACAGTGTATTGCCATTGTCAAAGGAGACTTTAAGTGGGGTGCCTTTTCGGTCAAAGTATTCTTGTTTGACAATTTGAAAATTTGATTGATCAACCCACGAAATAATCTTTGTGTATCCAGAGTTTTGATCTTTTGGATACCGCTCAACAATCCATACCTTTATGGCTTGATGAGTATCTTCTCGAATATATTTATAGTTGTATTTTTCTGGTTTGGTTGAGGCTATATCTTCATAGCTGAATTCGGAGCCAACAAAGCTGCCACTTTTGTTTTTTGAAGCGATGCGTTTCACCCGTTTTAAGGCAGGAAGGTAGAGCCATTGATCATCCGCTTGTTCGGTATGTTCAAAAGTTAATAATCCAGTGCCTTTAATATCCCGTGGATATTGAAATGTAATCAGTGTTTTGTCCCCATCATTTTGTACTTCTAAATAGCGAGTTGCCATTTTTCTAGTACTTTGCTGTCCAGCAGCGTTGGATAGTGTCATAGTGAGGGTTGTAAATGCATCTGTGTAACCATTATCCATTTGATCGCGTGTTACGAAGATGTGTTCCCCCTGCTCTGCAGAATTAAGACCAGGGGGTGGAGCAGCCAATACGAGTATTGGCATCAGGATATTGAGTAGTGAAATCAGAATAGTAGAAAAGAGTATTCTCATAAAAAGTCCTCACGGATATTGTATATTAGCTGATTCTAAGATCCTTCTATAAGGTCTTGAGAAAGGTAAAATATCGCTAAAAAACCCATTTTACCATCATTTGTGGAACAAATTCATTTTGACCTTCAATGCCGAACTCATTATGCCAGAATAAAAACTCAGTTCCTGCCCATATTTGATTGTTGTATCCCCAGTATTCTCCGATATCAAATAGTAGTTGTGTGTGGCTTATAATGTTCCAGGCAAGGTTGCCCTCATGACCTGCAAAATCAATGAATCCACCATAGGCCCAGTGTAACCCGAAGAGTGCGAAAGGAACGTTCCAGTTCATGTTTACTTGCCAAGTAAACCCATCCTGATCAACATTGTCTCGCAATAGTGTATTTACGTTTGCAAAGTCAAAACCTGGGAGGTTTAGACTAAAACCAAGGCCATTAAGGTAGGCGAGTGAGTTCTCAGAAAAATCTATATTGTGTGCTGTGAGGACGTCGTCGATGAGTCCCCAGGAAACTTTTTTTTCTAAAATCTTACTAAAGCTAAAACGGGAATGCCATTCTCCATAGAGGGTGGTTTTTGCTATTTCACTATCTCGTGTAGCGAAGTTATTAACGTCTAGGAAGAAAAAGTTGTCACCATATTTCCATTCATCCATATGTTCAAACGTCAGGGTGTCGCGGGTATTTTTCCCCAGATCAAAATTTGCTCCATAGAGATATTGAATGTTCCATGCTGACGATGTAGTGAGGTTTTTGTCTTCAGCGTGAGATTTTTCTGTGATGAACGGGAATAAGATGATAATTATAAGGGTAGAATAAATGAGAGCGATGGATGAGGGGCGCATATGGTATATATGAGTTATTGTTAGTGTTATGTGCCGTCTCCAAGATATAGGAAATCAGTAATTTGCTTTTATGAGAGTAGGATAGAGTTTGTGCCTAGTAGACGCAAGTTTAGAAAAAAAACATTTTCCCAACTGCCTTTAGAGACTGTTGAAGTTGAATTAACCGATATTGCGGCGGGAGGAAAGGCGATAGGAAAGGCGTCAGATGGCAGGGTAATGTTTGTTTCTTATGCTATGCCAGGTGAGCGGGTTGTTGCGGAAGTGACTGAGACGTCCTCTCAGTATCTTGAGGCACGTGTTGTGCGTGTCTTAAGACCGTCACCTTTTAGGGTAGAGCCTCGTTGTCAGTATTTTGGGCAATGTGGAGGGTGCCAGCTTCAGCATGTGGAGTATGATGAGCAATTACGCTTAAAGACAAAGATTGTACAGGATCAGCTAATCCGGGTGGGGCGATTTTCCTTAGATGAGTTTTCGGGGGTGAATTTTACAATCGGGATGGATATACCATGGAATTATAGGAACCATATGCGTTTTACAGTTTGGAGAAACGGAGCAGTAGGGTTGATGAGGCAAGGGACTCGTAGGCTACTACCAATTGATCAATGTGAAATTGCTTGTGATCAGATTAATGAAACGCTTAAGCAGGTGCAGGGCACAACAACAGGTACGCAGCAACTCGCGGTACGGGTTGGGGTGAATACTGGGGATATCCTCATCCATCCACGGTTGCGATGGCGTAATGCAGCAATGGACTCAACACTTGTAAGTGGGCAAAAGTTTGTGACTGAAAGTTTGCTTGGATATCGTTATCAGGTTTCTGCTGCAGCGTTTTTTCAAGTCAATACCTCACAGGCAGAACGACTTATTATGTATGTCCTTGCGAAGGTTAAAGAGTTAAATGCTCGTATTGTGATTGATGCATATGCAGGTGTTGGAGTATTTGCCTCACACCTTTCTGAGCATGTTGAGCAGGTTTTTGCAATTGAAGAATCTCCCTCAGCTGCGATCGATGCACTTGTAAATATTGCTAATCTTTCAGGTGTGCATTGGGTTACTGCGCGTGTTGAGGAAGTGTTGCCGGATCATGACCCTTCACCAGATGTGGTCATTATTGACCCTCCTCGGCGTGGTATTCATCGTGTAGTTATTGATGCGCTTATTTCGTCTTCTACACGGAGAATTATTTATGTGTCATGTGATCCCGCGACATTTTCTAGGGATTTAAGACTTTTGGTTGATGGGGGCTTTAGATTGATTGAGGTTCAACCTGTTGATATGTTTCCACACACCCAACACATTGAATGTGTTGCAGTATTGGATCGGTTATCTGTGATATGAGAACTATTCCGCTACATTGGAAGATTATCTTTGGGATGCTATGTGGTGTTGTCTATGGTCTGATTTCTGTGTCATTTGGGTTTAACCAATTTACTTTGGACTGGATAGTCCCATTTGGAGATATTTTTTTGAATCTTCTAAAGGTTATTGCAGTGCCCCTTATTATTGGATCTATTATCAGTGGGGTAGCCTCAATTGCGGATGTTGAAAAACTTTCTCGTATTGGTGGAAAAACCATAGGTATCTATATTGTTACAACTGCAGTAGCTATTAGTATTGGGTTGCTTGTAGTTAATGTTTTTCAGCCTGGAGCGGGTGTTCCAAAAGCATTACAGGAAGATTTATATCTCACATATGAAGGAGAATCTGAGTTTAGAACAAATGGGATAGATGATGTAAAGTCTGATGGTCCACTTGCAATCCTTGTCAAAATGATACCAGAAAATATTGTGGGTGCCGCTGGTAGTAATGCAAATATGTTGCAAGTTGTTATCTTTTCATTACTTTTTGGAGTTGCGCTAGTTATGGTGCCTCAGGAGAAAGGTAAACCACTTATTAGCCTCTTTGAAGGGCTTACGGCAGTGATTGTTAAAGGTGTTCAAATTATTATGTTGATTGCACCTATTGGGGTTTTTGCGTTAATTGCTAAGGCAATCACTCAGACTGCTAAAGACGATATTAGTGCTGTCGCACCTCTTCTGATGGCACTTGGATTTTATTGTAGTGTTGTGCTTGCGGGGCTTTTTTTGCACGCAATCCTTGCCTATTCTGTGCTTTTGAAAATCTTTACTCGAGTTTCAATCATAAGGTTTTTCCGCGCAGTTGTTCCTGCACAATTATTAGCATTTTCGACTAGCTCTAGTGCTGCCACGCTCCCGGTTACGATGGAAGTGTGTGAAAAGCGTGTTGGAGTTTCTCGAGAGGTTTCATCTTTTGTTCTACCCCTTGGAGCTACTATAAATATGGATGGGACTGCGCTCTATCAAGCAGTAGCAGCAGTTTTTATTGGACAGGTTCTAGGTATAGGTTTTGATCTAAGCACTCAATTGCAAATTCTTTTTACTGCTATAGTCGCGTCTATTGGAGCGGCGGCAGTTCCTGGTGCTGGGCTAGTTATACTGGTTATCATTCTTGAAGCAGCTGGTGTTCCTTCAGCTGCGATTGGCTTGATTTTAGGTGTTGATAGAATTCTTGATATGTGCCGTACTGCGATTAATGTGACCGGTGATGCCACGGTTGCGACGGTAATCGCTGGTATGGAAAATGAACTTAATTTTCCAGATACCAATTGTAGCCTAAGCAAATAGTATATCTATGGTGCATAAGTGACTGGGGTGTGGTTAGAGAATGGCATTGTTGCTCTACGGCATGATTTGCCATATCCATCTGCGGCAGAAGGTGAAGCAGTTATTAAGATATTGTGTGCGGGTATTTGCAGTACTGATCACAGTCTAATTGCTGGGATGATGTCTTATGTGGGTGTGCTTGGACATGAATTTGTTGGACTTGTAGAAGAGGGACCTAAGGAGTTACTCAATAAGAGAGTTGTTGGAGAAATTGTTGCAGCCTGCCGACAATGTGCTACTTGTAAGCAGGGAAGAACATCGCATTGTCCATATCGGACTGTCTTGGGGATTACAAATCGCAATGGGGTGTTTGCCGAATATATAACGCTTCCTGTTAAAAATCTTTATCTGCTTCCTGATTCTATTCCAACAGAAATTGCAACTTTTACTGAACCTCTTGCCGCAGCGGTTCAAATTCTTAAACAAGTAGAAATTGAATATGATAATAAAGTGCTAGTGGTGGGTTCTGGAAAACTTGCCCAGCTTATTGCACGGGTGTTGCTATTAAAAGGCTGTAATTTGCATTGTACTGGACGTAACCCACGAACTCTTGCCATATTCCCCAAAAATGCAAAGGCCTGTCATGTTGATGATATGTATGCAAATGATTTTGATGTTGTTGTCGAATGTACGGGAAATGCTGCGGGTTTTGATGTTGCGAGACGCGCGCTTCGCCCTCGAGGTACCCTTGTGTTGAAGAGCACTTATCCAGGAACTTTTGCTGTAGACTTAACGAGACTTGTGGTCGATGAAATCACTGTCGTGGGTTCACGTTGTGGCCCCTTTAGTTCTGCAATTGAACTTCTAGCACTTGGTAATATTGATCTTGATATTTTGATTGATCAGCGATTTCAGTTGAATCAGGCAATGAATGCATTACGTATGAGCCAAAACCCTGGAATACTCAAAGTTCTACTTGATATGCAATGAGTTTTAATGAAGTTTACTGTATTACTGTTGCTTAAAAAGTTAGGTACTTCTACAGAGGCAGACATCTTTTTTATTGCAACGTGTTTGACATTACCTGTGTTAAGATAACCATATTAGTAGGTTACAACGGTAACGCAATCTTTGTACAAGATGTGCTAGGCATTAGGGTACTGTGAGAGTATGATAGTAGAGTTCCTCTTACTTAAATTTAATGGTGGTCTTTAGATGCCCGGTAATACTTTTGGAAAATTTTTTACAGTTACTACCTTTGGTGAGAGTCATGGTGCTGCTCTCGGTTGTGTGATTGATGGGTGCCCTCCGGGCCTTGAGCTTTCTCCTGAGGACATTCAACCTGACCTTGATCGCCGTAAGCCGGGACAAAATAGATATCAGACTCAACGTCGAGAATCAGATGTTGTAAAGATACTATCGGGTGTTTTTGAGGGAAAAACAACAGGCACTTCAATTGGTTTACTAATTGAGAATACAGATGCTCGTTCGTCAGATTACGACGAACTTGAACGAAAATTTCGCCCTGGGCATGCTGATTATACTTATCAACAAAAATATGGGATTCGTGATCATCGTGGAGGTGGGCGTGCTTCCGCTCGTGAAACCTCAATGAGGGTTGCTGCAGGGGCTATTGCCAAAAAGTATCTAAGGGAACGATTTGGGGTTCAAATTCGTGGATACGTTTCACAGATTGGTCCCATTATTGCCACTCGCTTTGATTGGAATGATGTAAATAGAAATGATTTTTTCTTTCCTGATCAAGAGAAAACTGAAGAACTTTCCACTCTGATTGATGATTTGCGTAAGGAGGGTAATTCGGTTGGAGCAAAGGTTACGGTAGTGGCAGATGGTGTTCCACCTGGGCTTGGCGAACCAGTTTTTGACAAACTTGATGCTGATATTGCGTATGCGATGATGAGTATCAATGCAGTTAAGGGTGTTGAGATGGGTTCGGGTGCTATTTCAGTGCAGCAAAAAGGAACTGAGCATCGTGATGAAATGATGAAGGATGGTTTTCTATCCAATGATTCTGGCGGGACCTTGGGAGGAATATCATCTGGTCAGGCTATAGTGACTCATGTGTCTTTTAAACCTACATCGAGTATTCGAGTGCCTGGGCGGACTATTGACATAGATGGTAATGATACTACCGTAGTGACCAAAGGTAGACATGATCCGTGTGTTGGCATCCGGGGTACTCCCATTGTTGAAGCTATGTTGGCATTGGTGCTTATGGATCATGCGCTACGCCATCGTGCTCAAAATTCTGATGTGCAGCAAGGTATGCCAGTGATTCCGGCTGGCCCAGAGAGTTTTTCGTAGTGTTTTGCGTTCTGTGCTAATCATGCCATTCTATTTATTTTCGCTCCATATACTCGATTAATGCGCGATAAGTCATTTCTCGTACTGTAGTTTTTGATTTGATAATGTTGTTGACGTTGTGTGTCATCCATACACGCTCGGCAATGCTTTCTTGTGCACTGTTACAGAGCATCCACATTTGGTGAAGAAATTCGTGTGGAAGTCCGACTTGTACTCCCTCAGATTCTATGCGGTCGTCCAATAGTGCTAGTAAGTCTGAAATCGCTTGATCTACTCGATATGGTTGTTGTGAAAATCCAAATGTTTCATGGGCAACTGATTCTTGTGTCGCCTGTTCAACCAAGTCCTGCATATAGGACTTTAAAAGGCCAATAATGTGACCTGAATAGCGCATCAGAAATATTTCTACCTCGAGATGATGGTAGAGGAATGTAACAGGTTTGAGGCAGTTTTAGAAACTTTGCTCAAGGTCCTCATGTCGAGAGAATCATGTTAAGATACACCACTTATTAACTTTTATAGTAGGAGTAGACTATGCCCTTTAAGGATCCCCTCGCATTGCTAAAGTTTCGTTGTACTGGCTGTGGTAATTGTTGTAAAGGTACAGCAGTATATATTACACCAGCCGATGTACATCGGATTGTTAAGGGAACGGGAAGGTCACCTCTGGATTTTATTCGATTTTTTTACGATAAATTTTTACCCATTGCAAAGCGGGATACTTTTGCTATCCGTTTTGGAAAACGGCGTGCTGTGATGGGCCTGAAATGGAAGTCAGGGCATTGTATGTTTCTTGGAAAAGATAATATGTGTGACATTTATGAACATAGACCAGTTACCTGCCGGCAACATCCATTTAATGTCACCTTATCTGATACCGGTGCGGTTGAGCGACTGTCTTTGAGTAGGATTGTTGAGTGTTTATATGAGCTTGATGGAAAGATTAACAAACGCCATTTGAGTTCACTGATGCATTGGAATGACAGGCAAACTGTAGCATACGAGAAAACTGTTAAGTCATGGAATAAAACTGATCCAAAGGGGCAAACTCGGAATGCATTTCTTAGGTTTATTGGCGTTTTAAGATCTGAGTATCAGATTCGTCGAAGTAAAAGAACAAAGAATACTCCTCGCCATAAAGCTACTATTGTGTCATCGCTTAATACTAGTAGCTCTGGAGATTTTGGTTGATTTGGACTGAGGATCTAGAAATTATTACGATTGAAAATATATGGTTACTCTTGGATTAGAACTAGCGACCGACCCATCGTGGGTTAATATTGCAGAGATGAATATCGAAGATATTCTAGTTGATCATGCGTATTGCGAGCAAAAGGCTACGTCATCAACAATTTCCATCATCGTTCAGTTTCCAGAAAAAGATATGATTGTGGAAAAACTTACTCCTGTTGTTGCAGAAGAGTGGAGCCATTTTGGACTTGTTATGCATGAACTGCAAGAGAGAGGCTTTACTTTGGGGGTTCAACGTGTTGATCCTTATGTTAAGGCGATTCAATCCCTTATCAAGGCGGGGGGGGCACGTGATGATCAACTTGTGGAAAAACTTTTGTTGAGTGCATTAATTGAGGCAAGAAGTTGTGAGCGTTTTAGACTCTTATCTAAGTATCTCAAAAATAATGCTCTAAGAAGATTTTATCATGACATGATGGTTGCTGAGGCAGGACATTATAAGCTCTATCTCTCGTTAGGGCAGCTATATTGGCCAGATTCTCGTGTCAGGGATCGTTGGAAAGAACTTCTTGCAGAGGAACATGTAATAATGAATGCTCTGCCGGTTCGCGGTGATCGGCTACACTAACTGCATATAATTTATCTTATTCAGTACGATTTCAAGCACTTACTGTTGAGTGGGATGCAGTAGCAGCACGAGATTCCGTTGTGTCTAACTCCTCATGCTTTGGAAGGAAAGCTAGAGGGAGTACATCATCAATGCATTCTACAAATTGAAACTCAATACTTGTCGTTACCTCTTTGGGTACCTCCTTTAGGTCTTTTTCGTTCAGTTTTGGAAGGATAATTCGTCGGATTCCTGCGCGATGTGCGGCAAGAATTTTTTCTTTAATTCCTCCTACTGGTAGCACGAGCCCACTTAGGCTCATTTCTCCGGTCATAGCCGTGTCGCTTCTTACTGGAGTATTAAGATAGGCAGATGCTAGTGCTGTAGCCATAGTAATTCCGGCTGAGGGACCATCTTTTGGAATGGCGCCTGATGGGACGTGTACATGGATTCCATTTCGTTTGAAACGCGATATATCAAGACCCATTGACTCTGCATGTGCCCAGAGATAGCTTCGCGCAGCATGGGCAGATTCTTGCATCACATCTCCAAGTTGGCCCGTAAGTTTTATGTCATTACTTCCAGGTAGCAAGCTCGATTCAACATATAAAACATCTCCACCAGTGGGAGTCCATGCAAGGCCTGTTGCAACGCCAGCAGGAAGATTCTTTCGTGCTTCCTCTGGCATAAATTGCTCTGTGCCTAGCCATTCTTGGATCAGTGAGGGTGTGATGTTAACTGCTGTAGTTGAGAGAGCTTCTATGCTTTCTGCAGATTGAAGTGCAACTTTTCTCATAACACGTCTCAGCATTTGTTCAAGTTGCCGGACGCCGGCTTCTCGTGTATATCGTCGTATAATTTGCTGCAGGCTGTCTTGAGGCAGTACTGGTGGTTGACTATCAAGGCCAGTCTCTTTAAGGCAGTTAGGCCAGAGATAACGATTGGCAATCTCAACTTTCTCATATTCACTATAACCGGGGAGGCGGATAACTTCCATACGATCAAGGAGGGGTTGAGATATTGAATCAAGGGTATTGGCGGTTGTGATAAAAAATACTTTTGATAAATCAAATGGTAGATCAAGGTAGTGATCTCTGAATGTGTGGTTTTGGGCTGGATCTAAAATTTCAAGTAAGGCTGATGCCGGGTCCCCACGAAAATCCTTGCCGATTTTGTCAATTTCATCAAGCATTAAGACTGGGTTATTAAAACCAGCACGACGTACTGCTTGAATAATACCCCCAGGTAGGGCTCCTACATATGTTCTCCGATGGCCTCGAAGTTCGGCTTCATCATGAACTCCCCCTAGGCTGAAGCGTTGAAATGTACGCCCGAGCGCTCGTGCAATTGATTGACCTAGGCTTGTTTTCCCAACACCTGGAGGACCGACTAAACAGAGTATAGGGGCTTTCGCCTGTGGATTAAGTTTTAAAACAGCAAGATGTTCAATGATTCGTTCCTTTACTTCCCTTATTCCATAGTGGTCTTCGTCTAAAACCTTTCGTACATTTGAGAGTTCTAAATAATCTGTAGATGAGATTGTCCATGGTAATTCAAGTAACATCTCAAGGTAAGTGTAAATGACATGGTAATCGCTTGATGCAGATGGAATTTTTGAAAGCCTATTCAGTTCTCGATCAGCTTCTTTTTGAACATTCTCTGGTAGTTCAAGGTCTTTAATTTTATTTTTTAAATAGGCAATTTCATTTTCTTCACTATCCTCTTCCCCGAGTTCATGCTGAATAGTTTTTAATTGTTCACGGAGGATATATTCTCTTTCGCTCTTGCTAAGCTTAGCTTGTACCTCACCAGCAATTTTTTCTCTCAGCTGGAGAATCTGTATTTCTCGTGATAGGGCGGCATATAGTGTACGTAGAAGGTCGGCACAGGTAGAGGCTTCAAGTATCTTTTGCTCCTCTGCAGCTGCTAGATTCATTAATGAGGCAACTCGATATGCTAAAGCAACAGGATTGCTTTCATCAACTAAGTTGCTGACGGTTTCTTGCATTCCTGGTGCTTCAATTAATGTTGGGAGACCTTGGACTAAATCAATTATTGCGCGATGCATGGCATCAATTTCTGGGCCTGTATCTATCGGGTAGTCCAGTTGTCTGGCGCGTACAGTTAAATAGGGTTCAGTTTGATCCACTCTAAGTATTACGACTCGTTCAATTCCCTGAAGTAGAGCATGAGCTTCAGCTCCCTCAGGTTTAGCAATCTGCTTGATAACCGCTTTGGTTCCAATAGCATAAAGGTCATCTATTGATGGGTGTTCTTGTTCAGGATCACGTTGTGATGCGACGATGATAGTTTTGTCTTCAGTTTTCAATGCGGCATCGACTGCTGCAATTGATAACTCTCGACCAATTGTCACAGGCATTAATACACCTGGGAATAGTACTGTATGCTTCATTGGAAGGACTGGAAGGGTTGTTAGTATATTATCATCATCCATGGCCGCCTCTTGGATAAAATTAAAAAGTTCATGTATTTTAATAGACGTGGTGTTTGTTAATTTTTGGCATTATGTGCCTGTCATATATTTCATAACCACAAAATGGACAAGGTCAAGACCCCCCCCATGATAAGGCTTAAAAGTTAGATGCAATTTGTGAAAATACTCTTAATAGCAGCGGTTTTAACAAATACGTTTGGAAGAATACTAACGGTTCATGTCATTTAATTTCGAAAACTCAATGCTGTTTAGTTTTCTTAAAGAGGAATTTCCCACAGAAAGTTTTTTATTGGGTGCTGTAGGAGGCATCGGTGATAATGACACCCACGGGTCGGTGCCGGAATATTATATGGACCTTATTGTAGAAGGGAGGATGTTACTTAGTACGCCAAACTTTCCTTGGGAGATGCTTGGACTGTGTGCCAATAAATATTTTGAAACAGAAGTTGAAGCTAGAGAATGGCTTACCAGTATTCTTGAGGGATTAGAAGGAGAAATTCGAAAAATACCAAAAAGAGATCCTTGTGCATAAATGTTTTTAGGATGCTAGTTATTAAGAGGAAAGGTAGCTAGAAGCAGTTAGTTGGTTATGGATGCATCTGGCGGGTTTCCATTTTTCTGTACATACTCCAATATTTTAAGATCATTACTGCCGGACTCCCAAACGACTTTTAGAAACTCTGGAGCTTTTAATTTTACCATTTTCAAAAACTGGCGATCTCTCCCACAGTTGTACATCAGCTCTTTTGGAAGCTCTCCTCGAAGTTTTGCACGGGCTTTTGCAATGATTCTTGGTAGCCATCTATATCCACCAAGTTTCTCGTTCATTCCTGGGAATGAAGAGATGGGTGTAGTTTTTGTTGAAGGTTGGCTTTGCCGTTCCTTGAGAAAATATTCCCGTTGAATGGCAGTAATTTGGAGAACTATCTCAAATGTTGGTACACCATCATCACACCAATCCTCGACAAAGTCGTGTAGCTCATGAGGTGTACATCCGATTGATCTTAAAAATTTCACATCTGCATCGGGAAATGAAGTAGTAGCATCCCGGGCGCCTGATCTATAACGTATAATGGCTCGGTTATAGTTTTGCTGAAAAGTTATTGCCCAATCACCATAATTTGTAATATCAGTCACCTAAATTAGGCTCCCTAGTTATAGGGTTACAATAATTGGCAGGTGGATTGGCTTTTCTGAATGGAGATAGTGTCTGCATATACAGTTTCGAGGATATCGTAATGGCCTAATCCTAATTCTTTGCCAAATGACTTACCAACCAAGATATCTTGGATGTGTTGATGATCCCACGATCTGAAGAAGGATTGTCCTTCTTTGAGACCATCAAATCTGTATCCTTCAAGTGTCCTTATGAGGGCAGAAACGTCTGTCGTTTTGGCTCTCTGTATTGCGTTTATGGTTTCTGTGAGCGCGGCATAACCAAGGTAGCACCGTGACGTTGGCGTATGGCGATACTTTTCTATGACCCCATTAATAAAGGTTTTTGATCCAGTTGTTTGTACCTTAGGGTCCCAAGTCAGTCCCCAGATGCCTTGATTCTCTCCATAACCCAACGGGCGTCCAATTTGTTCTCCAGCTATCATACCTCCGATGCCTATATCTGACCCGAGACCTAATTTTTTAGCCATTCGGAGGGCATTGACAAGGTCCCATCCATAGACATTGAGAATGATTGCATCCGGTCGTGATGATTGAGCTTCTTGCAATGAGGGAAGAAAGTTAGTTTCTCCAAATTGTGTTGTAATATGGCCAATTTCCTTTCCTCCAAGTTCAAGTAACGCTCGTTTCATCGCTGTGTATGATGATGTGCCGTCCATAGTTTTTGCATTGATGAAGAACCAGTTTGACCCGAAGTTTTGTACAATATGAGGCGCTACTGCACGAGACATTACACGTGCACTTGGCATGTAGGTGAAAGTTGAAGGGCGGCAGGCTGAGCCAGTAAGTTCCTCAATATGTGCACAAGTGACCATGAATAGCTTGCCTTCTTTTTCTGCAATTTCAGAAACTGCCAGGGCGACTTCACCATTAAATGATCCAAGTAAAATATCAACTCGTTGCTCCTGAATTAGTGATGTTGCATGTTTTCTTGCAGAGTCTGGATTCGACTCATCATCAACTGCCAGAAGTTCAATAGGCCTTCCAAGAACGCCTCCCGATGCATTAGCCATATCCATTGCTACCGTGGCTCCATGAATGTCGTGCATGGATGAAGTACTATATGGTCCTGTAATTGGGTCAATCATTCCAATGCGAATGGGATCACCTGTTGGTGGTGGAGGAATGCTAGGTGATGAGGGCTCTTGATTGCAGGATTGTAATCCGACAAGATTAATCGCACCTATGGTTCCTGCTGCCATGTATTTTAGGAAGTTTCGTCGTGATATCTGTGTTTTTTTGTTGGACATTCTATCCCCTTTTTCTCTGATGCTAGTATCGTAAGTTTTGTCTTCTTTACGTTTTTGATCTTTGAAGGTATTGAGTGATGGAATCACGCCATTTCTGTGATAGTGTCTCAATCTGAAGTGCTCGTTGCAATGTGGCCATATCTTTTAAGGTATGTGAGAAAAAGTTATTAAGGTCAGTGACTGTGACAGTATGAATGCTTTTATTTAAAACCGATATAGTGTCACTTGGTTTGATTTTCCCTTCTTGTATGACTCTTAAATACCATCCACTTCGCCCACTTTCAGAAAATTGTTTGACGATTTTTTTGTTTCCAACACTTACCCCAAGTTTATAGCAGGGTTCTCGCGGCTCAACTATTTCAAACTTTGCTGATCCTATTTGCCATTGATCGCCAATGTAAACAGTATCTTCTGATGCACCCTCAATAGTTAAGTTTTCTCCAAATATTCCCCACGATAGATTGAGCTCTGGAAACTTTTTCCCCCAGTATTTGTAGTGTTCTTTTGGGTAAACATATATGGCTTTTTCTGTGCCACCATGTAGGATTAGGTCGCCTTGAGCATCTCCATCAAGGCCATGTGCCTGGACAGCAATGGTTCCTTCAATAGGCTGTTTAAAAATACCAGTTTTTACCTGATGTCCTCGTCGAGGGATAGTACGAAGTTCACCAACATTAATTGAAATGACCTGCATTAGATAACCTAATATGTGGTGAGGCTCTCAGTAGGGTTTATAGGCAACATTAAGAGTTTGTCTTTAAAATTTGGCAAAAAACTATGGTTAGGATATTAATTATTAGTTAGATAGTGACTAGTGGAATTTTACCTCATACGGTACGTTACCATATGTAGCTTTATAAAAACGAGGGATACTCTATGAGCATGTATGGATTTTTTCAAAGGTTTGCTGGCGCCCTCTTTGAAAAAATGATTGAAAAGAGGAGGGCATTACTATTCGGCTTTACACTCCTCTACTAATCATACCTATTTTCATGGTGAGTGGCGCGACATCACTGGTCTATGAAACAGTATGGTCTCGACAACTACATCTCATTTTTGGTACGAGTCAGGTAGCGATTAGCACAGTTCTTGCAGCTTTTATGGCTGGGTTGGCACTTGGTGCATTATTTGCTTCTCACTGGGCGGCACGTACAAAATACCCCATATTATGGTATGGGGTATTAGAGCTTTTTATCGGGGGGTATGCGGTTTATTTTCCAACTCTTCTTGATTTTTTCCAGCCAGTATACCTTGAGTTTTTGACAGTATTTGAACCAACTCCTCTTGCGTTTGCAACGTTTCAGTTCCTTCTTATTGGGCTACTTCTGTTGCCTCCAACAGCGTGTATGGGT
Organism: uncultured Nitrospiraceae bacterium; assembly: GCA_964463965.1. Lineage (GTDB taxonomy): Bacteria > Nitrospirota > Nitrospiria > Nitrospirales > UBA2166 > UBA2166. Next base: position 56,182 of record CAYXED010000010.1, read on the forward strand.
GCAACACTACCCCTACTCGTGCGTTTTGTGAGTACTCGATCTGAAAATGTTGGGTGTCAGGTTGGACGACTCTATGGGGCTAATACTTTGGGCGCCGTACTTGGAACGGCTTTTGCAGCTTTTTTGCTCCTGCCTCAGTTCGGGGTAGAACAAACTACCTATTGGGCTGCTACTGCAAATATAGTTTTGGCATTTGCTGCGTTGATTATTACATTAGTCATTCGCCAGACCTCTATGTCTGTAGCTGTTTCCCCTACACGGATACATCATCATAATACTTTCCAGTCTATACGATATTTGCCAGTAGCTTCTATCTCCCCTCCTATTGCTATAGCAGCGCTTACAGGGTTTGCGAGTCTGTTATGTGAAGTGGCATGGTTTCGTCTTACTTCACTTGTTCTGGGAGGAAGTGCTTATGCATTTTCGATTATGTTGCTTGCGTTTCTTCTTGGTATTGGTATTGGTGGATGGGTAGGTGGCTACATGGCCGACCGTAGCTTTAGAGTAGGAGGGCATGGGAGAGTTTTTAATGGATTGATGTGGTTTCAGCTACAGTTAGCATGTTTTTGTTGGATTGCGATGTACTTTTATAATGAGATGCCTATCGCATATGTTTCATTGTATAAATACTTTGAGAATAGTTTGTTTCTAATGTGGCCAGCTATGGTGTTGTTGCCTTTGGCTGTTATGTTTTTTCCTGCACTCTTAATGGGCCTTACTTTTCCATATCTTGTACGTGTAATGGCTGATTCTGGAAGTGATATTAGTCACCTAGTTGGCCGTATTTACGGAGTGAATACAATTGGGGGGATTTTTGGTGCAGCTAGTGGAGGCCTCCTGTTTTTGCCTTGGTTGTATATGAGTGGAGCTATTTTGATTGCAATATCAGTAAATCTATTTGCGGCACTGATTGCTGGAATTAGTTCTCTTTCTGTAAGGGGGAGATTGAGCCAGAGTGTGCTTATATTCACAGTGATAGCAACTTTTAGTGGAATTATGCTTGTTCATTGGCAGCGGCCTCCATGGGATCCTCGTCTTATGACTGCAGGGTTGTACTCTTATGTGGCTACACTCAGCGATGTAAGTCGTAAAGGTGTGATTGACGCAGTTAAAGGTTCCACTGATCTTATATTTTATGAGGAAGGACTCTCTTCCGTAGTGACTGTAGAGCGTGATCGTGAAGATGGAAATATTTTCCTTTCCAATAATGGAAAAGTAGAAGCATCTTTGTATGATATGGATACACAGATTTTATTAGCACATATCCCATTTATTTTTTCCCCCTCACCTGAGCAGGTACTTGTAATTGGTTTAGCAAGTGGGATTACTCTAGGGTCCGTTACGCTGCATCCTGCGAAAAATATTGACCTTGTGGAATTAGAACCTGCAGTTGTAGCTGCCAGTCATCAATTTGATAAATATAATAGAAGGCCACTTGAGGATCCTCGTGTACATTTAGAGGTAAATGATGCAAGGAATTTTCTTGCTCTTGCACACGACAATACTTACGATCTTGTGAGTTCTCAGCCATCAAACCCCTGGCTAACAGGTGTTTCAAATTTGTTTACAAGAGAGTTTTTTGAACTTGGAAAGCAGAAACTTAAACCTGAAGGAGTGTGGGTTCAATGGTTACAGACTTATAGTATGGGCCCAGAGGATGTAAAAACGCTTTTAGCGACATTTTCAGACGTATATGAGGAAGTCAGTGTTTTTCGAGTTGCAGCAGCTGATTTACTTGTTGTAGGAAGCCGTCGAGATTTATCGTTATCTGTGGATAGGTTTGGGAAAATTTTTGAAAATGATGCCGTTGCTAATGATTTAAAATTGATTGGCATCGAAAGGCCAGAGCAGCTACTTGGCCTTCATCAGTTTTCTCGTGACACTTTGTTAAGTTTTGTTGAGACTTCAATATTGAATACTGATGACAATATGAGAATTGAATACTCTACACCTCTGAAACTATTTGAGGATACTATTGGTATAAATATAGATATGCTGGAAGGTTATGCTAAAGCTTTACCAGGGCTCGTTAATGACGTTGATGGATTGCTTGTCTTGGCGAGTACCTATGCCGAACATGATCCTCGATGGCGAAGGGCAGTGGAGGCTCTGCAATATGGGGTAGATCGGTATCCTAACAGTCAAGGTATCAGTATTGCTTATGAAGATGCCCTTAAACATGTTCGTGAAGAAGAACAATGAAGAATAAGTTTACGTGAGGGGATGCTCTCAGAGCAAGTGGTATGAATCTAGTTTTGTTGTAGAGAAGATATGCGATGAAGAAGAAAATCGTGGATTTTTTTTGCTCGTTCATTCCATGTATATTTTGCAACTGTGTTCAAGGCATTTTGAGATAATTGTCTGCGCTGGTTTTGATTGTTGAGTAAGCTGCTCAAAGCATTTGCTGCTGCGGTTGTATCATTTGGCTTCACCAAAATTGCATTCTTCTCATTTTTTAATATCTCTGTAACATCGGGAGTTTCTGGCCCTAGAATTGCACGTCCTGCGGCAAGGTATGTAAAGGTTTTCATTGGGAGCACTGTTTTTCTGTGTTGTGAAAGAGGCGTTGAGCATGGAGGAATTAAAAGCACGTCTGCGGCATATAAAAATGTGATAATTTTGTTAAGGGTTTGCCAAGTAATAATATTGATGTTTTGGAATTTTTCTGCGCGACGTTCCATCTCACCATTGCTTTTTGATCCGACCAGAACAAAAAGTGTTTCTGGTAGCAGAGAAGCAATGCTCAGCACTTCGTTGAGTCCCTTTTCTTCGCTAATTCGTCCTGTATATACGACGATTTTCTTTTCTTTTGGTAGGCCAAGTTGTTCTCGAGCCTCTTGAGGTTCCAATGGTGATTCAAATTGTTTAGGATCGTAACCATTGTAAGCCAGAAGCAGTTTTTCAGATTGAATGCCAAGTTTTTCATAACGATTTTTTGTATATTGCGAGTGCAAGATTGCTCCAATAAAGTTCTTTTGGCCCATGAGCGTCCTAAAGTATGGTTTGAGAAATGGAAAAGTATCTGTAAATGGGCGATATGTTTCAAAGACACATTGATATCCTGCCAGCATACCTGCAGTTAGCATAGGAAGGTTTCTGGTATAGAAAATGTGGTCACTCAGCGGAATCCTAAGAGCACGTATTGCATTACCAATATCGCGTAATGGACCTAACCTGCGAGAATCTTTGTAATTTATAACTTGAAACTTATTCAAAATTTTTGAGTAATTGCTAATTTGTTCCCATGTTATAGGATGTGTTCTGTAAGGTACTACGAGACGAATAGATATTTTTCGTTGTGCCAGAGCATCAATGGTTTTAACTACTTGATCAGTGACAGCATCTGGTGATGGAAGGTCTGAATGAAAAAGGTATGCTATATTCAAGCTCTGAACCTACTGAGTTGTGGTGTTATATCAAAAGGTTAATTAAAATTTAAACTTCTGGGGAGCCTGTTGGGAGCCTATAAGCCACAATGCTCGGCCACCTCGTACTATAATGGTTGCAATGCCCCACCATACACAAACCCACAGCGCTATAGTTAAGCCCCACATTGGACCAGTCAATAATAGTAGCCAAATATAAATGTTACGGCGACCGGAAATTTTTCTTACAGCCAGATCTAGTGGGGTGTAGTTATCTAAAATTCTCATATAAGTTTTACCTAGTAGGAACCAAAACCCTACTCCCGTTATAGAGTCTGTAAAGTTTAGAAGGACGAGTGCTACTCCAGCCATAAATGTTGGGCTATCAATGTTGCCACCTCCTAATACCCAGCCAAGGCTTAGCCACCAGGAGTATTCAAACATCATATCGAAAATGTGTTCGAGCTCTCCAACTTTGGAGGTTTTTATTTTTGCACGTGCAAGCTTTCCATCTAATCCATCCATTATGCCTACGAATGCTGCCCCTATAAGCGATAACCATAGGTAGCCAGATAGTATGCCCCAGGTTACAGTCCATGCTGCAATGTTAGTTATCAACGTAATTTGATTTGGAGTGGCTGATGTATTGCAAAGCTTAGATACGATGTAGTTTTCAATGGGGGCATGTAGTAGTTGTGCAGGAAGATCAAGAGAGCCTTTTTGTGCACTATCAATGACCAAGGAATGGGCGATTCCACAATCACTTTTGCGGTTTATCTGCATCCACATGCTGCGACGATGTCTTCGAATGTTATGTTTGTATGATGGTATCTCTTCTATATCAAGTTGATGTGTGTTCTCGTCTAGCGTTAGATGAGGAAGTAAGTCTTGCCATCGCAAATGGTCGTTTTTTAAAAGTGCTTGTAAAGTTTTATAACTAATTAGTGCGCATCCAACGGGTGCGTTCGGAACATTTGATGAAAAGGCTTTATCATTACAGTTTGGAGCGGTGGAATCGATCAATAAACTTGGGTTTGAAAATTTTATGATATGGTCAATCAGTGCTTTTTCAATATAGTAATGGCCTGCAACTAGAAGGACGGTATCATCTTCATTAAATTCTGAAATAGTGTTTTTTTGATCAACTACTCGAACTCGTTCTTTAGGATCGGTTATCTGGTCTGAAATAGTTCTTGCGATTTCGGGGGCATTAGGTGGGGGAATAATTATTGTTGTTTGTACCCCACAGCTTTTTAGTGTTCGAAGATGCCGCTCGAGGAGTGTGATTCCAGATAATTTTTCTAATGCAACTATGCTAGTGGGTTTTGTATCGTGATAGTGTTCGTTGACGAGGATAACGCTTTTCACCATTGCAGCCAACGATTGTAAGTTGAGTTGGTGGAGTGCAGCAAGATCCAGCAAATAAGGATGACATTAATATAGAAACGTGCCCTAGTCCCTACAACCATATCATATAAGGATATTTAGGACCATGGTTAAGAAGTATTTTCAAAAAGGCGTTGTAGGAGATATTTCTAGAAAAATAAAGAGTTTAGGAAGATATGAGAGCCTTCTCTTGTCCGAATGGCCGAATTATGTGAAGATGCAAGGGTGG
>CAYXED010000011.1:0-36519 GCA_964463965.1 uncultured Nitrospiraceae bacterium
TAAAGTGGCTGTGCCACTCTATTCACCACCGCTCTATACCGGTCCGCAGCCGTAACGAGACTTGAGTTCTGGTCGCGGTGGCTATGATTGGTTGCCGCGACCATCAAGTGCAGTGAATTTTGAGTGTAAATATAAAAATTTATTAACCTCTTTAGTGAGGAGGGCATCGGATGGAAGTTAAGAAGAATGAAGCAACCGAAGCGCCCGAAGATTGTGGCTGCGGCGTAACACGTCGTCAGGTCATGGTTGGGGCAGCGGTTGGCACGGCCGCTCTTGCAGCTTCTGGTCTTATCACTGGAAAGCCGGCAATGGCAGGTGATCGAATGGACGGTTATCCACGAAAAAAGATTGGCCAGGTTAGTGCTCTTAAGACTGATCAGCCTGTTGTATTTACCTATCCGCAGGATTCTCCGTCAATTTTCCGCTCGGCTCTCGTTAAGTTGGGTGTCCCAGCAGTTGATGGTGTTGGTCCTGAGGGTGATATTGTGGCTTTTAATGGGCGTTGTCCTCATCAAGGTGGGGAGCTTGTCCCAGAGGATGATACTCTCCGCTATGATCCTCCGTCGAAGACCCTCGGGCCATGCCCGTGGCATTTGTCTACTTTTGACGCAAGGAATGAGGGGATCATTACCAGCGCGCATTCCACGCAGAATCTCCCTCAGATCGTTTTGGAAGTTGAGGGGGATGATATCTACGCGGTTGGCGTTAAGGGGCTCATTTACGGCATGCCCGACAACTTGATGAAAGTAAGCTAAGGGAGGGGAAACAACATGGCAGGAACAAGTTTAAGTAATATGGCGTTCGCGAAGGATGCCCCGGTTGATAAGGTACCCCTTCCTCCTAAAGATGCGAAGGTGTATCCAACAGCCTGCGATTATTGCATCGTGGGTTGTGCGTATAAGGCATTCGTGTGGCCTGTAGGTCAGGAAGGTGGACCGAAGGCTGATCAGAATGCGTACGGTGTTGATTTTCCTCGCGTGGATGCTTTGGCTGGTTGGTGGCCAACACCTAATCAGCACACTGAGGCATACATCGATGGACAGCTTCACAACGTTATCGTGATTCCTGATGGTAACGCTACGGTGGTCAACCGCGCAGGTAACCACAGTATTCGTGGTGGTGCCATTGCTCAGAAAGTTTACAATCCCAATAAGAATACAAGGGATCGTCTCCAGACTCCAATGTTGAGGGTCGGAAACTATCATCTTCCTGTGTCCTGGGATACTGCGACTCGTGTCGCGGGTGAATTGATGCGTTACACTGTCAATGAGTTTGGTGAATTGGCGCTGACTGGAAAGGTTGGTAGCTACATTTTCTGGGAAAACACTTATGCGTGGACCAAACTTATGATGCAGCAGTATGAAACTATGGCGGTTGCGCATCATGATAAGCCGTCGTGGAGTTTTGGGGCGGATAGTGCGGCTGTTTCAGCTCTCGGTATCAATGCGTTTGCTCCAGCCTATGACGACTATTCGACTGCAGAAGTTATTTTCTCATCCGGAACGGATTCGTATGAAGATCACACTGTGTTATGGACTGAGTGGATTCAGCAGGCTGAGCCGACGATGATTTATGTGCTCCCGCGTGTTTCTAAGGGTGTGCCGTGGGCAACTAGTCGTGGTGGAGTTTTCTTCCACATTTATCCTGGCACGGATGTTCCGCTCTACAATGCCATTGCTCGGGTCATTATCGAGAATGGTTGGTATGACAAGAGTTGGTTGAACTATCACGGCGTAACCCGTCATGACATTAATGCGGGTATGGGCCGCGGAAAACGAAATAGCTCCAAGCAGTGGAGAACCACGAAGTGGGGCTTGACACTTTCCGAGTTCAAACAGTTTATTCTCAATGATGAGTTTTCATCCCTTGAGGCTGCTGAAAAGATTTCGGGCGTGAATCGTGCGGATATTGTGAAAGCAGCTGAGATTATGGCAAAACCAAAACCGGATGGTTCCCGAACGTTGACTTCGTTCTTGCACGAGAAGGGTAACTATTGGTCGAATAACTGGCTCAACAATGCCGCATTTGTAAACTTAGCGTTCCTTTGTGGAGCTGGAACTCGCCAGGGTCAGGTTATTGGCCGTGGGGGTGGTCATCAACGTGGTATGATCCAGGGTCACAAATATCTCTCGCACAAATCACCTGAGCGTTATGGTCAGAACGCGAGACGTGCGATGAATGTTGATCGCTGGGTGATGGCAGGACATGCACGCTATATGTACTTGGCTGCTTGTCAGTGGACGAACTGCAGCTGTGCTGCTAGTGATTTGTCCGAGTCCATTTTGGATCAGACCGTAAGAATGCCGCAGCAGCTTCAGAGTACCGATGCTGATCACGCGATTCAGGTTCTCAAGGAGAGAATGCAGAACCGTGGATTGGTTTTGGTTCATCAGGATGTCTATGCCCGTGATATCACGGAAATGGCTGACATTGTTCTTCCGGCCGCGCAATGGGGTGAGGCAAACTTGACTCGTGCGCAAGGTGAACGCCGTATGCGTGCGTACAGCAAGTTCACTGATCCTCCTGGAGATGCTAAGCCGGACTGGTGGATTACTCAGAAGATCGCTCAGTACTCTGGGTTTGGTGCTAATGGATTCAATTGGAAAACAAACAATGACGTCTTGAAGGAAGCCGCACGGCATTCTCGTAAAGGTGTCTTGGAGTATGCTCCGCTTATTCGTTACACCACGCGATTGGGTGTTGACGCGTACAAGTTTATTCAATCCTTAGGATCTACCGGGATGCAGACCCCAATTCGTTTGGACTTGGGTAAACTTGTTGGGACGAAGAAGTTGCACTATGAATCGGCCCCTCAGATGCGTCACGAAGAGAATACAACCCATCACAAGAAGCTGTTCAACTGGTTCACCTTCTCCACTGGGAAGGCCATGTTCTTTAAGACCGATTGGCGGCTGTTTGCTGATTACTTTGAGCGAGTTAAACCGCGTGGTGACGAGCTTTGGGTCACCAATGGTCGTGTGAATGAAATGTGGCAGTCACTGTACGACGATCTTCGTCGGCCATATATCATGCAACGTTACCCGATGAACTTTATCGAGATTCATCCTGACGATGCGGCTGCTCGCGGCATCCAGACTGGTGATCTCGTTGCGGTTGAGAATGATGACCTTTTGATTCAGACCGGTGGTGTCTTTGGTGTTCGGGATGAAGATTCGCTCTTTACCGGACTCATGAAGGCTGGGCACATTAAGCGGTCGCGTGCTGCGATGACGGCCATGGCCATTGTGAACACCGACGTCAAAAAAGGCGTTACGTTCATGTACTTCTTGTGGCCAGGATCTTCGTTCAACAGCTTGATGCACGATGTTCCAGATCCAATTACGGCTGCTCCGCGGTATAAAACTGCGAAAGGCCGGATCCGTAAGATTGGTGAGACAGCTGCAAAACGAAGCGGTATTCTTAAGGGTCTCGAGCACAAAAATACAATGCCTGAGTGGGCATAACATAGAGATCCATTGGAGAGGTCGATTTTATAGGGATTAAATTTGGGATATGGCGCTATGCGGGGATGCATTCCTCGCATAGTCTGCCTTTGTCCCGTGCGCTTATTACGATTAAGCAGGAAGGGGAGGTTTTGACCCAATGAAAAAGATGATTACTTTGGCTGTTGCGGGAATTTTCCTTGCGTTCGGTTTTGCCGCAGCTGTTGACGCGAAGTCGACGGTTAAGAAACCAGGCTATCAGAAAAAGACTCCTAAAATGCCAAAAGAGGCATATAAAGAAGGTGCAGCAGGCGGTGGTTCTATCACTGGAAAGGTTAGCTATGGTGGAAAAGTTCCGGATCCAAAACCTTTCACTATCAGCAAAAACCCTGATATCTGTGGTGTAGAGGGATCTGGCCAAGAAATAAGTGGTGGGCAGCAGTATTCCAAAGATGGTAAACGGGTATTCCATTTTACCCATGCTCCTGGTGGTGCACTGAATCACGCGGTGGTCTTCATCGATTTCGTTGCTGAAGGCAAACCGTGGGGTGACCTTGGTGCACGTATGGACATTGCTGGAAAAGATTGCGGATTCTTTCCTTACATGAATATCGTACGTGATGGTACTACGGTGTTCGAGGCAGTAAACGATGACCCTGTGTTGCATAACCCTCACACTTTCTATTTCAAGGGCAAGGCCCGTAAGACGTTCTTCAACGTCGGAATCAACCCTAAGGGTGAGGCTGGGGATAGAACTGGATTTACCTTCGAGGGTAAAATGGCAATGGCTAAAGCCAAAGCGCGCATTTTCAAACTCGAGTGTGACCAACATGATTTCATGCATTCGTGGGGTTGGAATGCTCATAACCCGTATGCCGCTGAAGTTGCCGCTGATGGTACCTACTCCATCGATGGCGTGCCGGATGGCACCTATAACGTCTGCGCATGGCATCCAGATACTGGTGTCTGGTGTGACGAGGTGGCGGTTGCCGCTGGCACAACCCATGACTTTACTCTTTGTAAAAAGATGAAGAAGGGCTGCTAATTAACCTACAAGGCCTATAATTTGGAGGGAATGTAATGAAAGCAACTTCCATACGGAAATATGCCATTGCGATGGCGGGAATTGCCGTGGCCTTCGGGTTATTTTTGGCAGTATCCGTCGCGCCGACCGCGGTTCAGGCTCAGACGACCATCATCACTGTGCCTGATGTTGCACCTTTACCGCCGGCTCCGTTTACCGATGCGCGCATCGTAAATATTGGACGCCAGATGTATTACGATAAACTCTTGGCTGCTGATGGACAGCAAGGGTGCAAGTTGTGTCATGATCCAAAATTTGGATGGGCACACGATAAGCAAATTTCTCCAGGCTATCCTGGGACTATGCATTTTCGCAATGCGCAGTCAACAATTAACTCTGTGTACCGTGATAAGGGCGAGCTCGGCCAGACCGGTATTTGGGGCGGGCTCAGTGCGGCTGTTCAATACAAGTGGTCTTCGCCATATTTCTTGGCACGTGATGGACGGTTGGTCGTCCAGGTGTGGCGTGCCTTTCCTGGTTACATGAAGATGTGGAAGGAAGTTTATGGTCATATGCCGTCGTTCCCAACCATGAGAGACTCGCTTGTCGAGTTTACCAAGACTCATGTGTCTCGGAATGTGCCGATGGATGCCTACATTCAGGGCAATGAAAAGGCATTGTCTGGCATGGCAAAAAGCGGTCTTCAGCTCTTCAAAGGCAAAGCCCGCTGTATTTTGTGTCACAATGGGGCGTTGCTCTCTGATGAGAAGTATCACAATCTTATGATTCCTGAAAATCCAATTACGGAGATTGATCCTCTCCAGCTCGTAACTCGACGCTTTGAGTTTCGTAACCTTGGAACGCCGGGCAATGATGTCTGGTGCAGAGGAAACGTTTCGGATTTGGTTGATTATCAGCCACAGCCGTGTTCCGAGGGTAAAGAGCCAATGTTTGACATGGGTCGTATTTCTGTCACGAAAGAATGGAAAGATCTTGGAAAGTTCAAGACTGCCATGTTGCGTGATGTGAGTCGTACTCCACCATACGGGCATAACGGTATGATGGGATCTTCGCTCGAAGAGGTGGTTGATTTCTATAATGTGGGTGGTGGCCCAATGTGGCAGCCACGTCACGTTCATTTTGCCGAGATGGTCAAGGATCCTCAGATCAAGCCGCTTGGTTTGACTACGCGGGAGAAGGCAGACTTGGTGGCCTTCCTTGATGAGGGATTGACAGGTGCTGAGTTTGTTGTGGAAACCCCAACAGCCTGGCCACCACCGGAGCCTCGTCCGGTACAGATCAACAAAATTTATGAAACAAACTGGACTCACTTGAAGAGTGACAAGTATGGTAAGGGTGAGGCTATCGATACACTGTCAGGCCACAGATAAGCCTGCAGGTCTTTTATCCTGACGCTTTGCTGCGTTAGGCGTTGTACAAAGAAAAGGGTGGGTGGCTGCAAAATATTGGCAACCCACCCTTTTCTTACTCATACCAAGGGAGGGAAAAGAAGTGAGGAAGGTTGCTGGATTTCTTACGTTAGCGATTGCGGCTGCGTTCGTGATAGGCGGAGTTGCCGCTACAACACCGGATGTGTTTGCTGGAAAGCTTAAGTCTCAGGTTGCAATGCCAAAATCTTTTGAAGGCAAGCATATGCCTGATGGTTGGTGGACTGACCCAAAAATTATTGCCCGTGGAAAAGAAGTTTATACAGGTAAAGTGAATAAAAAAGTGAAATGTGCAAAATGTCATGGCGTTAAAGGCAAGCCAAAAGCCAAAGGTGCACGGGATTTCCGGAAGAGTGCCAACATGGAAAAATTTTCCGATACCTACTGGTTTTACCGCATTTATGAGGGCGTTCCCAAAACCCTTATGAAGGGCTGGAAGGGAAAAATTTCAGACGATGATATCTGGGCAGTTATGGCCTATGAAAATACCTTTCAACATGGCGGCACACCTACAGTACCTGACAAGTCAAAATGGGAAGCCCCAAAATTTAAGTAAGTATATTAGGATCTAGAAACTGCGTAGGGATAGGAGCTCGTGACACGATGCTCCTGTCCCTATGGTCTATCAAATGGCTGCTGATTACATTGCAGGAGCTATTTTCACAACCAACCAAAGGGAAATATCATGGCACGTGACTTATTTGAGATTCGGACAGAAGTGAAGCGGATCTCTCGCCACTTAAATATTCTCTCTGACAAAGTTTCTGGCCGTGCAGAAAAGCAGGACATGGATGCCGAGCAGGTGTTCATTGCAATTGATGAGCTCAGAAATAATCTTATGGAAGTTCAGTCACTTGCGCTTAATATGGTTGAGGGAACCAGTTCAGAGGTTGACCCTGATCTTGCGAGAAAAAACCTTAGAGCCCAATTTCGTGAAGTAGGTTTGCTTGTTGATGTGGTTCGACGACGAGGTGCATCGACATCGAGACTCGTCAATGACATTCTTACCGCGGCATCAGAAGTTGCGGACCATTCCGATCATCTTGCGGCGCTTGATAGAGATCTTGATCAGCTTGGACAGCGTCAGCCAGAATTGGCAGAGTATGACAATGAGATCACTTCTCCACCCCTGCCGCATCCTGTCGATATAGTTTCGGATGATGGTGAGGTTCAGGAAGTCTAAATCCTCCATAGCTCATCGTTTGGCAGCAATTCTTGTTGCTGCTATGTTTCAAATATGAAATTTCTTCTAGTCGTATTAATAACGCTGGGAGCTCTTCCTGTGTCGTCAGGTGCCGATCCCGTTGCAACAGATCCTTGGATTCATGTGCCTAAAGGAGAGTTTGTTATGGGGAGTAGCCTAGAAGATATCCCCTTCTTAACTCAACTCTGTGAAACAGATTGTAGGACAAAAACGGGTGACCTTATGGGGGATGTCGAGGCACTCAGGCTTTGCCGTGGGCAGTGCAAACCAGAGATGTTCAGTAATGAAGGTCCTTCAAGGCGCGTGCATCTTGATGCATATTATATTGGCAAGTACCTTGTGACAAATTCCCAATATCAAAATTTTATTCGTGCAACTGACCGGCCTGCGCCAAAAAATGAATCAAGGGCAAAATATACCCTTTGGAAGGGCAATACATTTCCTGAATTTCTTAGAAATCATCCTGTGATCAATGTTTCCTGGTATGACGCGAGGGCTTATTGTCGATGGGCGGGAGGGCGTTTGCCGACTGAGGCGGAATGGGAAAAAGCAGCGCGAGGCCCAGATGGTTTGAGGTACCCATGGGGGAATGCGACTCCAACACCTTCCCACGCAAATTATGGGAAGCCATGGAGTGGGACAAAAACTTTGACTCCGGTTGGACACTTCGAAAAGGGAAAGAGCCCATATGGCGTGTACGATATGTCTGGGAATGTGTGGCAATGGACTAATGATTGGTATGCTGAGCATTACTATAAGACAAGTCCATTAGATAATCCGAAAGGTCCAAAACGTGGTCGTAACAAAACGGTTCGCGGGGGTTCATGGATTAATATTCCTGCAGTTATTCATTCTGCATCTCGTGTAGGATACGACCCTCTTAATAGGATATATGATATTGGTATTCGCTGTGTTAAAGATGCAAATTGATTTTTTTGTGACTAAGGGAACTATTCTTTAATAGATTTTTTGTATTTGTACAATGGTGTATGGCTTTAATGAAATCTTATATTGGGGTTGTTCTTGACAAGGTGTTCGATAGTGAGGGTATTATATTGTTTAGTATGCCGGTGTTAGAGAAGCCTCAAAAAACTATTAGGTCGATCCTAGATAAGGACACAATCTTATATACATCTCAATGAAGGAGGAGTTATGTTAAGGATGATCCTAGTATTTATGGTGCTGGCGTTTACCTTTGATGCATTTGGCGCAGACGATCCTAGTATTAAAGGCGAAAAGCGGGCGTCGATCACAAAAGCAATGGTGGAACATATAGAACAAAATACTGTTGATGGCCGCTACATCCTTTATGATGCCGTCGATGATAAGTTGTTAAAATTAAAACTTGACGGTTTACATGAAGGAATTGTACAAAAATCTGATTATTATGTGAGCTGTGCAGATTTTGTTAGTTCAACTGGGACGATTTATGATCTTGATTTCCTAGTTGTTGAGGAGGAAGGAAAATTTAAAGCGCTTCAAGGTGTTGTTCATAAAGTAGGTAAAGATGAGAATGGCTGGTTAAAGTCTGGCAAGAGAAAATACCACCTTGAAACTACATCCGATAGCGTATCAGATAAACCAGCCGCTGCAGAGGAAAAAGAGTCCGGTGGATTTTTTGATCGGCTCTTTGGAAACTGACTGACATAAAAAACGTACTGGGCCGGGCGTGTTGGGGGAAGAAAAGAGGTGTCTGACCAAGCATGCCCGGTTATTTTTTCACCCTAGTCCACCCTAAACTTTGTGTGGATATCCCCGATATATCAACCGAGATTCCCATTTATATACCCAGAGTAAAAACAAAACAATGCTGTAGGGTTTCTGTGCAATTTGCAACTTTTTTGTAGCAATTTGTAGAGTATGAGGTTTATAGGCAGGGTTTGCTATTGACCCTCAACGGCAACTTTTTTCTTCTGTTTTGAAGTTTTTGCTTATGGTGTGGCAGGCAAGATTGAGAAAATATTTTGTTGGTATGTGTTTTGCTTCCTCATTACCATAAGAGGCTACGATGTGTAGTCATATTGGCAAGATACTGAGTAAAACAACAATTTTTGTTGAGCACGGTATAGCCCGCTAGAAAATAGGTGCCAGGTAGACCAATGCATATAGCACAGAAGCAATTACTGAGAGTAGACGAAACGGCAGAATTGCTTAATATCAGTCGATGGACTGTCTATCGCTGGGTCGAAGAAGGTCGCCTGGCAGGCACAAAAATTGGCAAGGGCAGTTTGCGCATCTTTACACGATCCGTGAATGCGCTTATGGAAGATAATCGCATTCAACGATTGAGTAATAACTAAGCATCTTGTTAGAATATAGCCGTTTATGTATGCAGTGGTGAATGAATTGTATAATAGAATTCTTAAAATTTCTCCTTGGATTACGACTGTACTTCCTACGGTTGTAGTTATTCTAGTTTGCTTCTTTCATCCTCCCTTTATTAACATTGTGATCCCGTCTAGCCTTTTGCTGCTGTTTGTATTTCTTGCCTATTCAGTTCTACGTTCAACTACCACCAAGCATTAACGTTTCCAAAAGTGTTCTTGGGTTTTTTGGGCCTTAGCGACCCAGCGGGCAAAAACAAATAAGGCGTCACTTAGACGGTTTAAGTATTTTAAAATTATAGGATCAACAGGGGTGTGGTGTGAGAGTGATACACATTGTCGCTCAGCTCTCCGGCAGACTGTTCGTGCCATATGAAGAAAACTCGTTGCTTTGCCTCCTCCAGGTAAAATAAATTCTTTTAAAGGTGCAAGTTCTTCATTCATTGAATCAATTAATGTTTCAAGATGTGTGACATTGTTGTCCGTGATCTGAGGCATGCTAGGAAGAGGTTGTTCTGAGGGTGTTGCTAAAATTCCTCCAACATCAAACAGCTTGCTTTGAATGCTGTGCAACTCTTGATCTAGTAGTGTCAGTTGGGTATTTTCTTCAAGGTGGTCAGCGATAAAGGCTCGTGCGGCACCTATTACCCCATTGAGTTCATCTATAGTTCCATATGTTTCGACTCTAGGATCATTTTTAAAGACTTCCTGTCCGCCTGCGAGTCGTGTTCTTCCCTCATCCCCATTTCTTGTGTATACCTTTGAAATTCTCATAGGCCAAACTCCCTGGTGAAAGAATTGTATGCAGATACTTATGCGTTAGAAGTTCCACGGTCGCTCGTATTGTCATTTGATGTATGAGGAAGAGCGTGTTGTGGTTTTAAGAAAATGTGGGGTGCACCAGAAGATGGGTTTTCTCCGATATGGACTGTAGCTCTGTAAACATCGCTGATTGTATGTTCTTCAATAATTTCTTTTGGACTTCCTTCGCGATACACTTTTCCGTTTTTCAAAATGATACCGCGATCACAGTATTCTCCCACCAAATTCAGGTCATGTGTAATAATACATACTGTGCTTCCATGGCGGTGTGAAAAATTGATCAGCATGTCAAGCATGCGAGTTTGATGTTCAAGGTCAAGGTTTGCTGTTGGCTCGTCTAGTAGAAATACTTTGGGACGTTGTGCAAGAGCGCGTGCAAGCAATACCCTGCATTTTTCTCCACCACTAAGCTCTAGAAACCATCGATTAGCGTACTGGCTTGTGCATGTCAACTCTAATGCCTCTTCCATGATCTCATAGTCTTCATATGTTTCCCATGCCCAGTCTTTTTGATGTGGTGCTCGGCCCATGAGCACCATTTCTTTGACGGAATAGTGAAAGCCCATGATGATGTCTTGTGGAAGTACTGCAATCATCCGCGCAACGTCAATTTGTTTCATGTGTTTTAAGGGTTGTTTGCCGATAAATATTTGTCCATCGTGAGGTGGATATACTTTTGAAAGCAGATTGATTAAGGTTGATTTTCCGCATCCATTTGGGCCCATGATTCCCAATGTTTCGCCTTGCCGTATGTTAAATGTGAGGTTGTCAAGTAGCCAAGGGCCTTCTGTTGTAGTCTTGTCGTCGTAGGAAAACCTCAAATTCTCAACGCGTATAGTTGGTGGTATTGATGACATTGTTAGGTAAAGGTATGTCTCGCCCTTTTTAGTAGTATGAGAAAAAAAGGAGCACCTGCTAAGGCTGTAATAGCGCCAACAGGAAGTTCGGCAGGAGCTATGATAGTACGTGCGAGTGTATCGGCGATTACCATTACTGTTGCCCCAAGTAAGGCAGAAATAGGAATCAAAAGCCGGTTGTCTGATCCGATTAGAAAGCGACCAATGTGAGGGACAATCAAGCCAACAAAACCGATCAAGCCGTTATATGCGACAGCAACTCCTGTGAGGAGTGAGGTAAGGAGTAGGAGAAACCACTTATGGTGTTCAACTTCCAGTCCGAGCTGTTTGGCAATAGGCTCTCCTTGTGCGAGTAAATCGAGGCTCCTCGATTTCCAAAATAGTAGTGACATGCTTATGAGTATAAGTGATCCAATGATCATCAGTGTTGTTATGTTTTGAGTGCTTATATTTCCCATAAGCCAGAAAACAATTCCTTGTGTTGAGTGTGCTGAAGAAAATGTGATAAGTATTGCGATGATTGATGCTAAAAATGCGTTAACAACAACACCCGCAAGTAGCAATGTGTGTGTGTGCATATTGCCAGTGCGATGGGCAATGAGCACGACAAGAATAGCACTCAGTAGTGCGCCAGCAAATGCTGAGAAGGGAATAGCTGGCCAGTCAAGCATCAGTGCAACTACGGCACCACATGCCGCGCCACTTGATATTCCTAATAAGTATGGATCAGCTAAGGGGTTTCGCAGCATCGATTGAAATATTGTACCTACGATTGCCAGGGAAGCTCCAATCAATATTGCCATAAGGACGCGGGGGGCGCGCAACTCGAAGAGAATGATTTCGTTAGTGGTTAGTGCGCTGGGTTCTTTATTCATCAGGGCATTAGATAGAGATTGATAAAGAGCATGCAGTGCTGTTGCGGGAGAAATACTTACTGTGCCTATGCATAGGGCAGTTAGTGAGGCGAGTGATGTAAGGCAGAAACAGGCAAGTAGTCCCCATTTCCATCGTGTATGGTGTGCAGTATGTAGCACGTTAGTCCCATTCTAAAGTTGGGTGTAGCAATCTAGCAATTTCCTCTACTGCGAGGACAGAACGTGGACCATGACGAGAAAAGTAGGCATGATTAATGGTGTAGACACGGTTATGCCGTAAGGCTTGCAGATGCTTCCAGCCTGGCCGTGAGGAAATTGTCTTTGGAGATTCAATTCCCTGCACTACTCCTCCTCCAGGAAGTAAAATAACCTCGGGATCTTGGAAGAGTAAAAAGTCAGTACTCATGCGAGGCGAGCGCCCTGGCAACGATGTTGCGATGTTCTTTCCACCTGCGAGTTTAAGCAGGTGTCCTTCAAATGAAGCACCTGGTGTGGCGATAATAGGGTTTGACCAGAGTTCGCAATAGAGTGTGACCGGAGTAGTGCCATTTAATCTTTGTGTCACCCTCTTAAGAGAATTTCCCATGGTTGCTACAACGGCTTGTGCCTTATTTGGGACATTTAGGATTGTCCCTAGCGTATGAATAACTTCATAGAGGTCTTCAAATTTTAGGGCTGTTGTAATCTGAAATATCTCAACTCTTAGCCCTAATTCTCGAAGTTTGAGAATTGATTTATTGATGGCTTGGGATTTATCAGCAATGATCAGGTCTGGGTGAAGCGAAACAATAGTTTCAAGATTTGGAGTAATCAGTCCTCCAACGCTCGGCAACGTTTTGACTTGTGGAGGGAAGTCGTCAAAGTCACTAACGGCAATCACCCTATGCCCTTCGTTAAGTGAAAACAGGATCTCTGTAAGTGATGGAAGTAAGGACACTATTCGGGTTGGAGTTTTGCCATCAGTGATTGGGGAGGTGGCAAGTGCTGTCTCAAGATGTAGTGAATCTAGCTCCCAATGTGTTGCGAGAATAATTCCAAATATAACTAAAAGAAGTGGAGTTTTTATCCATCGCGTTATATCAAACATCACTCAACCATGTTTCTTGTTTTGTATGTTTCGTAGATTGAATGTTACTGGGATTTCAACGGTTGCAGTTGCATGGGGACCAGTGGTTTTTCGTATTACAAACTTCCATTGCTGAACTGCCTGTGTGGCAGCCTGGTCCAAGATGTAGTAGCCAGAACTTCGCATGATGCTAATTTCTCCAACGCTACCTATGGGTAAGACTTCTACCTCAAGTAGTACTGTGCCTTCCCAGCCTTGTTGTCGAGCCAAATGAGGGTATTGTGGCGGTGCGGTAAAGGAGTACTCGACGTGAGGGTATGGGGTTTGAATAGATTTTCTTTGGTGAGGTCGTATCTGGTTTTGAGTATTCGATTCTAAAAATTGAATGTTTTTGTTGTCATGTGTTTGAGGCATTGCTAAGGCCTCTGGGAGTTTTGGAGGAGTCGGGTTTTTTCTCTGATTACGTATTTTCAGAACTGTTGGTTGATTTAGTGGAGATATTACTTGTGTAGCGAGCTTGGCTGTGGCTGTTGGTCGTCTTTTGTGTGGTTTTGCGGCAGTACGTTGTGAGCCTGTGTTTTGTAAAACCGGGGCAGAAGAAGGAATTGTTGTGGGTTTTTTTTGTGGTTTTGGAGTATCTATTTTATGGGTTTGTTGAGGTTGCTGCGATAGTTCAAGTAGCGTTATTTCAATAGGAGTAGAGAGTTCTGAATGAGTATTTGTAATCAGAAGGCTTGCTAGGAAAAAGATAATAGTGTGCAACCCTACTGAAATTCCAAATGTTGAAAAAAATGAATGTCGTCTCATTAGACTTTCCTGATGATTGTCAAAACTTAAGCTTGAGACCTCCAAATGCTGATCGCCCAAATGTGCCGAATCCAAAAACTTCTTCATACTGCTGATTTAGTAGGTTCTCGAGTCTAAAGAAAGCTTCAAAATTCGTGCTTATTTCATAGCTTCCCGCAAGATGGATCACCTCATATCCCTCAACTTCTTGCGTGTTTTGAGTGTCGCTAAAGTTTTTTCCAATCAGTAATAAGTCGGCATTGAGTGTTAAGGCATTTGTTGGTGAATACATCACATTGATGTTTCCTTTATGGAGAGGGCGCCTGGCAAGCCGAAGGTTGGTTTCTAGATCTCTTCCTGCTGTGTATGTGTATGTTGTGTTAATGGCTAATGTATTTATGGGTGATATTTGAAGAGTTGCTTCTATCCCTTTAGCTCTGGCCTTGCTAATGTTTTCAGGTACAAAGGTTGAAGAATCTAAAACGATGAGGTTTTGAAAATCGTTATGGAAATAAGTCACTCCGGCAATGATTCGACTGTCTAAAAGATGTTGCTCAACTCCAGCATCAAATCCTTTACTTGTTTCTGGTTCAAGGTCAAGGTTGTTAAAGGGGACGAAAAATAAATCATTTAATGTTGGACCACGAAATCCAGTTCCATAACTGGAACGAACAGTAGTGCCTAGGTTTTCAAGCGCATATGCCCCGCTGATTTTATATGTTCCTTCATCACCATAGCGATTGTTAGAATCAAGCCGCCCTCCAATAACGAGAGAGAGTGGTTCAATAGGGTTTGCCTGTATCTGGGCATATGCGGCATTGTTGGTAATCGTTCCTCTGAAATTGTCCTTGTTTTCGCCTTCTTCATCCTCGAGTTCATATCCTGCGGTTAGCGTGGTAGCGTTTCCAAGTTGAAAGTTGTGTTGCCAATCAAGGCGTCTTGACTTTATGTCAGTTGATGACATGAAGTCAAAGTCTTGATCCTGATCGTCAATCTCAGAGCTGTCATCATTAATTGAGATTTCTATCTTTTCGTCCCACCAAGTAGTCACTGGTTTTGAAAATGTTGCGGCAAGTACAAGGGAGTTCCGGTTGGATATTGAGTTGGGGTCATCAGCTATTGGAAATTCGAAATCAATATCTGTATTAGATCGTGTGTATCTTGCAGTAATATCAACGCGGCCATCCCCCAAGATTGTCGTGCCAATTCTTCCTGAAAATGTAGTATTGTCATATGAGTCGTTTTCAAAATTTCCCCGATGCTCACTTGCATCAGAAATTCCGCCAGTATCAAGCCGTGATGCTGAAAAAGCGTAATCAAAACGCTGGCTTCCTCCGCTTACACCGGCACGTGTTTGAAATGTGTTAAATGATCCATACTCCGATGAAAGATATCCAGTGACGGGACCGGTTCCTTTTTTTGTAATAATATGTATAACTCCCCCTATTGCATCGGAGCCATATAATGTACTCTGAGGGCCTCGGATCACCTCGATTCGGTCTATGTTGTCAATGGTTAGGTCCGCAAAGTCAAATAACCCATTTGTTGGGCTATTGACTTGTACCCCATCAATCATAACTAATGTGTGGCTCGAGTTGCCTCCTCGCATAAAGACTGATGTGTTGCCTCCTGGGCCGCCTGATTGGCGAACATCCAAACCGGGGACATCACGTAGTACCTCAAGAACAGTTTTGACCTGTTTAGCCTCTATTGTTTCGGAGTCAATAACCGTAACGGAGTTAGTTAACTTTTCAATAGGGACTGGTGTGCGAGTTGCGGTGACGACTATTTCCTTAAGCCTTTGTGGAATAGGGTTTTGGGCGTCGCTGGCTTCAATTGTTACTATTAAAAATAATAGAGTGAGTGTGAATATTAGTGCCGGAAATGGCCAGCATCTATGCATCTCTGTTCCTTCTCCCTTTCTTCCGAAGGGTTTTAGCACTAGCTATAGTTAAGCGTGTGCTAATGGGGGCAGAAAAGGAGCAAGTATGCAAAAAAAATCCTCAAGACCTATCGGTCTTGAGGATTGCACCCAGTTTCTTCATCCTCAACCTTTTCTAGCCCACGAGAAAAAGGTTTTACATATTCGGGCAGGTTTTCTGGCTTTGGGATCGACCTACTCCTCAGTCCTTCCCAGAAACCTTCGGGTTTCCAGTGGCACTTTCTGAGTTTCGTCCCCCATTACAGCGGCGGGACCGCATGGGTATCGCACCCATTTCCCTTTTTTCCCATGACGTTATGGTCATGGGAACCCGAAATGTATGTACTGCTAGATCTACCATAGAATGATGTATCAAAAAAAGCAAGACGCCTTACAGGCGAGGTAATGGCATCTTGATTTATAATGGGATGATTATGTACGACTTTCCGCCAAGGGAGGGGGCATGAGTAACTGTCCAAATATGTACGCTATGTTTGAACATATCAAGCGATTTTCGATAGTGCCCTTGTTTATGGGAATGATTTTTGTGGGACTCAGCCCAATAACTGCTTGGGGAGAAGATTTGAAAACCCTTGTTCAAGAATACTTTTCTTTGTCACAAGAACAGGAGGATGAAAAATTAGCAGAAATTGTCAATAGTGGGGCCTCTATTGCGCAAATTCAGAGCGTGCTCAAACAAGGTAGGGTCTATAAGGTCAAACCAACTGGGCCATGGCATGCTATCCCTATTGAAGTTGGGGGGGGTCTATATCGATACGCGTTATATGTGCCGGAAGGGTATGATCCTCAACGGGCATACCCGTTGCTTGTGTGTCTTCATGGTGCCGGGTTTAGTGGATCATCTTATTTGAGGAGATGGGTGCCTCGACTTAAAGAACAGTACCTCTTGGCATGTCCCTCAATTGACGAGGGAGGACAATGGTGGATGCGTGATGCGGAAGCCATGGTGCTTTCTGTAGTTGACGATGTGATTAGGGAGTATCATGTTGATCCAAATCGAGTGTATCTGAGCGGAATGTCAAATGGAGCTGTTGGAAATTATGCCATTGGAGCTCACCGAGCTGATCGCTTTGCTGCCATTGCCCCAATGGCAGGATGTTATCCATATGGCCTATATCCTCTCCTTCAAAACTTTCGTATGACTCCTATCTATCTGCTCCACGGAACATATGACGATATAATGCCAGTTACATGTTCTCGTGATGTTTTCACCGAATTAGCGCGTCTTGGAGTTCCTTCTTTTTATAGAGAGCATGACCGTAAGCATGATGCTCCAGGTGTAGGAGGGCACTTTTTCCCGGATGAGGAATTGCCTGATCTGTTGGATTGGATTTCGAGGCAAACGCGAAACCCTCTTCCAAAAGAAATTACACTTCTTCGCGATCAAGATCATCTAGAGCAGTTCTATTGGGTGCGAATTGATGCTGTCTCAGAAGGTACAGCCAGTCTTTGGGATTCTACAGTGAAAGAAGGGGAGCAGCTCGTTCTTGCACGCCTTGAAGCGTTCGCAGTATCTCCAAGTGAAATTGTTGTCATGACTTCGCATGTTGATAAATATACTCTTTTCCTTTCTCCCTCATTATTTGATTTGGATCAGCCAATTACGATTACGACTAATGGGAATAGAAGCTTTAAAGGAAAGGTAAAAAAAGATCCCAACATCTTATTGTATGGAGCTAAGCATAATCCTGGGGCACTGTTCCCCTCTATGGTGACAATTACCGTTAGCCGTCATGAAAGTTAGTGTCGCTCTTATGCTTGAAAATAGGTGAGAGTTACGCGTATTTATTTATGTGATGCCATAGCATCGAGAAATACTTGGATGCGCTTGGCATTGCTTCCAACGTCACTTCGTCCTACGCGAGATACGGATCGAATATCAACCTTACTCCCCTGGGCAATCGGAAGTATGCGAATTACAATGTCATCTTTGAAGCCAAACCAAAAAGTAGTATCTACTGCCTCAATTCTTCTGTCAGGTGGTGAAGCATCAATGATTTCCCAGCCAAGATCGTCAATTACCTCTATGGTTTTAGCAAAGATTTGATCTGTGGAGTGTTCAGAGAGCAGGGATGTGATGTTTGGGTAGGCGGCGAGTTGTTGGGAGGAAATTATTTCTCCACCGTGTGTTGAGGTATTTGGAGCGTTTTTTCGAAGAGGGAGAATTGCTATAAATTTTGGAGGGGTTGTTAAGTCAGTGCTTATGTCATGGATTGGCGGTACTTTTGATGCTGTTTGCTTCCAACTCCATGGAATGCCCATGACAATCATACTCAATAGCAAACTAGCCGCCGCGATGAATGCAGTTTTATATTGACCAGAAGTACTTGCCCAGAGACCTCCCGCAAGACACAAAAAACCTGCTATAGCTCCACTATATGCGCCCCATTTCAAAATTATAAACCCTGTCCTAAAATCCCACCATTCATTTTTTGTACCTGATGCTGCAAGTAAGGCAGTAACGGCAGCAAGTAAGGCAAGTATGGTGCCCGCAAACGTTATGCGTGCAATTAGTGAAATTGATGTTGTTTGATTAGACAATTGCTATGCCTGGACGTCGTTGAATAAGTTCAATCTCGTAGCCATCTGGGGCGTCAATAAATATAAACCGGCTTCCTGATGAGGTGGTAGTTGGTCCATCAGTGATAGGGATGTTTTTGGTATTGAGTTCCCGTATTGTTTGGTCCATATCCTCAACTTCAAAGGCAAGATGAACGAGGTCTTCTTGTACTTGTACTGGTCCACTTTCAGGAAAGCTGCATAGCTCGATCAATTCTTCACTACTTTTAACTTTCAAAAATGCCAGGTGCGATCCACGTGGAGAAGTTTTTCGCTCTAAGACCTCTAAGCCTAGAATAGTTGTATAGAAGTTAATTGTTTGTTCGATGGCACTCACACGCATTCGAGTGTGGAGTAGTTTTCCTACTTTCATTTACGGAGATGCTTTCTTGGTATTATTTTGTGTTTTGTCGTTGCTCTTGTCTGCTAAAGGCGTATATTGCGTGCCGTATTGATGGCTTTCAAGGAAACTTCTTCGGTTTTGGTTTTCAGAATGACTTGCGCTGGCACCGTGGTCTAATGCATTCATTTTTGATGAAACAGGTGTTTTGCTTCCAAGGGTCTTCGTATCATTTTCTAGTGAGGTGGACGAGTTTTCCTTGCAAGAAGTGCCAAAAATGATTATGGCAATAACCATCAGTATTTGAAATTTCATGATTGCGCTCCTCGTCAAAATATCACTTGAAACTTCTGCATAGCGATCATAGTTGTGCTCGTATAGCGCGTCAATGAGGATGGGGTAAATTTATGAATTTTGCTCATTTGATGTTTTTTGTTTTTCTTTTTCTCTATGGTGAAAATAGATCAAAAATACCATAACCAGTAACATGAGTACGATCGTTGGGCGCCCGTATTCGGCACCAGAAAATAGAATTAGATCGTCAAACCTTCCAATTAACAAAGACATGCGTGACATGACTGTGTACCCAAATGCTGCACCAAATGCGATCATTAAAAATACAATCCCAGTTCGTGCAATTGCCTGCCCAATCCCACGGTGTTCGACGGAGAAGAAAAAATAAAATAATACTGAGATGACACCTATGAGCGTAATGAGGTTATTTATGTCACTGTCATGGTCAAGAAAGTTTGTTGTGTGGCTCAGTCCAGATATGGTCATTGTGGCCAATGGTCGGATAGTGTCTTCCAGTTGGCTGAGTACATTCGATGAGATCAATCGGGGGATAATGGTTCCAGATCCAAAGCCAACGACAAATGCGAAACTAATTCTGGAAAGCCAAGCAATTTTAGGGAAGAGTTTTGCCGAGATCATAAGACCTAGTAGAGCAGGGATAATGAGTTGCCATTGCCCTTCTTGTGCTATCGGTATCCATAGCAGTTTTACCCCAACAGCGTAAATAGTAATCACGATACTATATCCAACGGAAATGCCAACATACAGGTGTTCGCCTATTTTGAACAACGGGTTGTCCTTATACAAAAAGGTATATATGAACAACGTTAATCCTGTTGCAACCCAAGCTCCAACCAACATGTTCATAGGGATTTCAGAGATCATGGGGTTAGCCGTCTTTTTGCCTTCGTGATATTGCATAGAATATATTGCAGAGTACGATGAGAATTATGATTACAAAATGCGTTGCTGATTGTGCGTCCATTCCGGCGACCGCTTTCCCGGAGTGATCGATTAGTTTCTCATACTCGGCTGCTCCACGAAGACCACCAATAAGGCCATTAATTTGCCCTGCGCGTAGTCTGGGGTATAGTCCTGGAGCCATTACTGCGGTGCTTCCACCTCCCAATTCAAACTGATATTTATCTTTACCGTAGATATACCATTCGTCAATTCCTGGAAATCCTGCAGCAAGACTTACTGCATAATCTATGTCGCGTAGTGTTTTTATGTTGTGCATCACAGGGAGCTCAGTAATTGTTCTTCCATAGTGGTCTTGCGGAAATGTGCTGATCATGTCTTGTCCCATGCTCAAGATGACAGCAGATGCACCAGGGCGCCATCCAAGAAATGCATAATCCTCTCCATTAACTTTTCCCATATCCTTTGCTACTGAAGCCATAACTTCTTCTGCCATGCCTGTTCCAGTGACAATTAATGTCATGCCAATTACTTTTAAGTTTTTTTGAAATGCATGACGAAGGAGCGATATTGCTTGAGGATATACTTCGGGTTTTGATGCAGGGTCGAAGTCCATGGAAATTAAAAAAACGGCACCTTCGGGAAGAGATTCTATGTGGTCGTATATGCTTTTTACCTCTGGTGATATATCGATTGGGAGATTGATAGGTTTGAGTAGGGGAATCAAAACTGCAAGTGCAATTAGCAGAAAAATAAAACGACGATCAATGGTTAACATCTTTGACACTATGGAGGGACTGGAATAACTCATTCCTTTCCTCCTCCAAGGTATGTTCGTTCAATTCCAAAAATAATTTTTATAGATAGTGCAACGACACCTAAGCTAATTCCAATGAGTATTGCTCTCCTTACTGAGGAATTAATTACGTTAAGTATCCATTGCGCGATGTCTCCAGAAAATTCCCAGAGGTATTCTCCAAGTGGAACTCTGCCCCACATCATTAGAATTGCTGCGATTAGTAAAAGTGAGGCTTCTCGAGTCCGAGCTCTAAAGGCCCTGTATGCGGCGGATGCAACAAAAAATGCTAAAAGTGAGAACATTGTTCCTTGTAGTGGGACCATTGCATAAGAATATGCCCATCCATAGCCTGTTAAGGTTCGAGTTGAGTCTATGTTCTCCCCACTGGCCCAGATTCCAGCGATAATCATTGCTAGCATTGAAATAAAAAGGATGACACTATATCCCCATCCAGCCATATGTTTTTGGATGCGGTTCGTATGTAACTGAATTAGACTGACTAGTCCTAAAATTAAGGCGAAACCTCCAATGATAATCATCCAATTTGATGCATCTCGTAGTAACGCTTCCGAGGCAGGATGTGGAACGTAGTATTGCATTGCAAAAACGACCCCCATGAAAAAGGTTATTGCTAAAGGCAGGTGTCGTTTTAGAAAGACCATGTTATGCCATCAGGATGAAATTTTTTGTTGTCAAGAAGTAGTGGCCAATTCATTATTTTTGGACAGAGTCATTTAAAGTCATAGAAAAACTGCATTACCTGGGTAAATAGTTCCGTTTGTAAAATCTCTCCAGCTGTGACAAGTAGAGTGCCCATAGCTAATGCAAACAATAGTACACCTTTCCCAATGTCTTGAGCGCGCAAGGTGCCAACTAGGAC
The DNA here is from genome assembly GCA_964463965.1 of uncultured Nitrospiraceae bacterium. Classification (GTDB taxonomy): domain Bacteria; phylum Nitrospirota; class Nitrospiria; order Nitrospirales; family UBA2166; genus UBA2166. Next base: position 21,585 of record CAYXED010000011.1, read on the forward strand.
TGGTTCCCGAGATAGATATGCACTTGCCGCATATAGTTCTTCTCCCATTAGGGTGTAATCGCAAGCAATGACAAAAAAAGGCAGTTGATGATCGGCATCAGTTCCAGCAATTTGAATTGCTCCTGCCTCGTGACCTGTCTCTGCGAGAAGTAATGACTCTGCGTAGTAGTAACCTAACAAGAAAATAGCTGCTGGCCGTTCTCGGAGCATAATGCCTTGGACTGCTGCGGTATAACTGAATTGATCATCTGTAATAAAAAAGTTTGATTCAGGCTTGTAGGCGTCTGGGTGGCCCATTTGTGTGTATGCTTCTTTCGTAATTTCTTGGCAAATCGCCAACACAATTGGGTCACGATGAGGCACAATTAGCTCTGTCTCATATGTTGATACCTTCTTTGCCACTTCACTAAGTACGACCGTTGCTGCAATCGTTGAAGGATTATCCATAGAGGCAGAACCAGTTAGGTAGAGAATAGGTTTTCCCATTTCAGTGGCGCGTCCAATGGCTTCTTCGACGGCATCTAAGCCAGGAATTCGACGGAGAAATCGATGTGGGTTTTTTCGTGATTGGCGAATCGAAATTAATACCGTAACGGCAAACAGAATAAGTAGAATGAGGTTATTTGCAAGTGCCCAGTTGAAGAAGTTAGGCTTTGGTATTGCCATTAGCGTTGGAGTTTCAATGATCTGGGATTCATTGGTGATAATCATTTTTATCCAATAAGGGTTTCCATCATGGATAGGAAATTCATTTGTCGAGTGTAGGTGATAGTAGTGATGATCGTGGGTAAATGTGCGAGCCCACCATGGTTCTTTAATGGTTTCTTGAAAACGAAAATTTTTGTTTAAAAGGTCAAGTTGGTGGAATGGACCATCCATAGTAGTGGAGATCAATACTTTGTGTTTCAGCGAGGATAGTTCTATTGAAGGTAGTGTCCAGGCAATTGTCAAACTACCACCGGTATCACTTGGAGTATCCACAACATAGAAGTTTGGGGAGGGCAATAATGCTATCTCTGCAACTGATATGGTAGTTGAAAAAATGATTAACGAAAAAATGATAAAGGTTGTGCCCACAATTTTTTGGCGTAAAAAAAACCTATGGATGTTCATGGAGTATTTTGACATGCAGTATTATGGGGTGTTTGGCTTATATGTTTACTTGGTATGCTCATCGAAGAGTACAAAAGATATCCACATTGCGTCGTATGCATCTATCTGTTAGTCTCCGCGGGTCGTCTGGAGGAGCTGATTGGTCAGGGCGCTACTCAAAATTGGTTTTTGTGGCCTGTTTCAGAGTTTCTTCTCCGGAATTGGCCGTCTTTCCTCCTAAACAATAGCACTCTCAAAAGGAGACGTCACTAGGGTGCCCCTCCCCTCTCTAGAGAGGAGTCGGATAAGGAGATTCTGAATGAACTTCTGGGTTGTATTCTCTAAGGACATCTTTTCTATCGTTATGGCGTTCACTTTGTGTGTGGTGTCTTCACAAGCTTTTGGTGATGAACCGCTTCGCGTTGTTGAGGGTGCAAAAGTGACTATCGAATATTCGATACGACTTTCTGATGAATCTCTTTATTACTCTAATGTTGGGAAGACGCCGCTTTCTTTTCTCCAGGGGTCTCATGCGGTTGTTGCAGGGTTGGAGAAGGCCATTATGGGCATGAAAGCAGGAGATGAAAAAGTACTAGTTATTGGGAAACGTGATGCGTACGGGCTTTATAGTCCTCTGAAGCAAATTCGTGTTGAGAAAAAGGATGCGCCTGCTAATTTGAAGGTAGGGCAAAAATTGATCTCTCCTGATAATAAAAAACGGGCGACGGTGTTGGAGATTTATGATACTTCAGTTTTGTTAGACTTTAACCACCCGCTTGCCGGTAAAGACTTAACTTTTGAGGTCACAGTTCTTCGTGTCGAGAGTCCGTAGGTGGCGAGGGAAAACTGTAATTTTAGGAGGGGGGAGAGATACTTTTACCTGTGTTTTGCATTTTAAGAGCGTGCTTGCTATTCTTGCGCCCTAGTTTAGGTGGTATATAACATATTAGTATTTGGTATAAGGAGGTTCCCATAAGTAGACCGTCACAACTTGCCATGGCTAAGCGCAATAGGGAACGAGCTAAGCAGGCGAAGAGAAAAGCAAAAGAAGAGCGGAGAGCTCAGCGTGCTGCAGATAAGCTCCAGCGTTTACCTGAAGATCTTGATGAATTCGGAAATCCCGTTGAGCTTGCTGAAGATCTTGACGAGTCTGCTGAACAGGAAACGCCAGAGAACGAACCCTCGCAGGCCTCTTAGAATCCCTTTAACTTACCCTCCGATTGTCTCTATGTTTGCTCTAGGGATGATTATGCGTTCCCCGTTTTCTAGCTCGATTTCAAGTACTCGTGTGATGCTTTCGGTAGGTAGTGTTCTTGGCTCAATTGGGAGTGCTGAGATTTTCCCTATTTTTCCAAAATAAGGTTCCCTGATGATGCGGATAGAGCCTCCGATCGTGAGACTTTCTTGCGAGGCTTTAGGGACTGTGAGAGTTCGTGATGATTTATCGGCATCGTGTGAAACTGGGATGATAATCTCTGGTCTAATTACTCCTGCTCTAATTTGAGTGGCTCCCGATAGAGAAGCCTTTATTCCAACATTTTTCGAAAGTAGGTCGAAGGTTTTTTGTGCCATTGGAATTGAGCCAAACCCTTCAGTTATGACGAGAGTGAAATCAATGTTTTCTGTTCCAGTAATGGCGACGCCAAGGTCATATCCAAGTAGTTTTTTAAGATCTTGGGCATCAATCCCTCCGACAACCAAACCGTGTAGGCCACATTCTTTAGCTTTTTCTAGGACATCAAGTCCTGCATAAGAGCCTCCAAACCCGATTAACCCACGCATATCAGATGTAATGTGTGAGCATCTGAGGGATTCTTTTGGCGTTTCAGTGATCTTTACCAGAGAACCCCATCTTTCACCTCCAACCCCGAAGATTCCTTGAACTAAGTTGCAGGTAGTTTTTATAACTACGCCTTGATTCGGAAGAATTTCATGAATGGTTCCCTTGATATATGCAAGTAAGTCTAAAGGTTGAGGTTTTTCTCGGATAAGTACTTGGCCTGTTACATCGGAAATGTTTTCTACTGATCCTTCAACGGGGCATTCAACTTGAGTTTTCATCCACCTGATAAAGGGTTTGTCTTCAGCGATGATTTCGCCTCGTTGAACCTCGTCACCTTGCTTCTTGTTCATAAAATCATTGATGTCTTCTGGAAGAATGCTTAGTTGGTTTATTATGTTCAGGACGTGGATTTTCCCCGGAAGTTCCGTGCGTGCAATAACGGTCGCTGGGTCAACGCTTTGCCCTATGTCTACTAGTACAGTCCCTGGAAGTGGCAGAAGGCGACTTTTAAAGAGCACGGTGTTTTCTTCAACATTTAATCCAGGTGTATACAGGTGTGTCATAGTGCTCTTAAAACCTCAATTACCAGAATTTGGATAAAGCATTAATGTGTTGTGCCATTTTTTGATCATGACAATGCGCTGGGTATTGTCTGTGGGAAACTGTAGAGGTCTTCCACGGCAATCGATGGTGAGACCAACAAGACCACTAGCTAACTCCCTTTCTATTCTTGTCCCATTGCCAAGGCCAAGGTTCACGCTGTTGGCAGGGTGTAGAATCAAACGTGCACCATCCCAGTTCTTTGATGGACGCACTAAAATTTCTCCCCAGTTCACCGTTCCTGCATCAAGTAGTCGTTGTGCTGTACCGCGAACCTCATAGTCGAGACAAGGTGTGTTTGGTTTACCTTGTCCCAGTGGTGCAACACAGGTTCCCAGTGGAATTAAACAATCACTAACGAAAACATCAGTGGAAGCTTGTTCATTGACAGTTGCTAGCACCCCTAAATGAGGCATCATAAAAATACTATCAACCGCTAATTCTGTAATCCCAACCGGCTCGTAGGCATCAATCATCATGATCATTGCCTGGGTTCGACGTGGAGCATGTGAAAGGACACCACCACTACCAACAATTAAATCCAGACATTTCATGTCTATTAGTGAGGCACTTGAGGAGTGCTGATGGAAAACATCAGAAATCGATCTTTCTTGTTGAATGCCGCTGAGGTTTGTAGCTAGCGTTTTATGATGCGTCATCGCAAGCCTCAGTGCTTCACGTGAAATGGCCTGCTCTATTTGTAATTCTTGAAGAGTCTGGGGAATTGTTGTTGGCCGAATCATTTTATTTTTTACTTTATTGCGAAGCTCTATTTCTTGAATCTCAAAAGGTAACCAACGGGAGATATTTTCAAACCCTGCTTCTGCTAAAACATTTGAAATGCTATAACTCATTCCAAGGTTTGCGCTAACCGTGCGGTTAAAAGTGTTGTCAAATACAGAAAAAACATCAGTTGTTGCGCCACCAATATCCACCCCTATAATATTGATCTTGTGGCGTTTTGCGAGACTTTGGAGCATTGTGCCAACCGCAGCTGGTGTTGGCATAATAGGTGCGCCTGTCCAGGACATTAGGGTTTTGTATCCTGGAGCTTGAGCCATAACATGCTCAAGAAACAGGTCATGAATTTTTGCGCGGGCAGGCCCAAGGTTTTCGCGTTCAAGGGCAGGCCGGAGGTTTTCAGAAATAGAGAGTGCCGTTTTTTCTTCCAGAACCTCTAATATTTGCGCGCGCGCGTCTTTGTTTCCAGCATAAATCAACGGTAGAAGGTAATCTGTTCCTAAACGAGGTTTTGGGTTGGCTGCAGCGATATATTCTGCGAGTTCAACTACATGGGTAATGGTGCCCCCGTCTGTACCCCCTGAAAGTAGAATCATGTCTGGACGTAACGCTCGAATCCTGTCGATTTTCTCATGAGGCTTCCTGCCGTCGTTAGATGCGAGGGTATCCATCACAATCGCACCAGCCCCTAATGCACACCGTTGAGCACTTTGTCCTGTCATGCTTTGGACAGCCCCGGCCACCATCATTTGCAGCCCTCCTCCGGCACTGCTTGTTGACAGATATAGATCAATACCACGACTGTCTTTGCTTGGGGTTAGAAAACGTTCTCCATCAAGAATGGGACGGCCAGATAATTCTTCAATTTCTGCAATAGCGTTTAATACACCACGTGTGACATCTTCAAATGGGGTTTCGACAGTGGTAGGGGATTCTCCGCGGAATGTTTGTCGGTATTGATCCCCTTTTTGTTCAATTAGAATTGCTTTCGTTGTGGTGCTTCCACAATCAGTGATGAGAATAGTTTGTAAGTTACTCATGAGAGTGAGAGGCAGGTTTGCCTTTCCCAGATTTTTTTTCAATAAGAGTGATTAATTGCTGAATACTATCACGACGTTCAAGAATATCTGCAATGCGAGTAGTATCCTTGCTTTCACCAAGAAGGTCTATGAGTGGAGAAAGTACATGAAGAGCTTGGCTCCCTAAAAAATTCATAGGCCCGACTGATTCTAATAACAAGATCATTGGAGTTTCCATGTGGCGAGAGACGACTTTGGTGGCAATATGATCGAGTAGAGCTAGCTCTTCAGGAGTAAGAGGTTTTGTTACTGGTTTTGTAGAAAAAGCATGCCGGAGTGATTGAAGAAACTTGTTTTTTAAGCTCATATCTGCTTTTTAGAGGGTTGAATGTTGTTCATTTAAACAGTAAACAAGGAACACAGTTATAATGATTTTGACTAGAATCATAGCCGTGTGGCAAATATGACGATATGTTCTAATACCGTACGCATCTTTGTGATGCTCTCTTTCTGTATTGCCTTTCTTTTTTTAGCTGTAACGAAGGCGTGTGCTGAAACTTCTTCAGAAGGTTTTGGTCCTTTGCCAACTCGGAATTATTCTCCAGTACAGGACATGTTTCTCGGCATGCCCCCTGAAGGACCTTCGACCATTCGCCGAGGGACGACACAAGTACGTCTTCAATCTGCACAGTCTAACACCGTTTCTAACCAGCATAACACTGATGCGAGCTCTATGATCAAAATGGAACAAAACAGAACTTCGTTTGATGTACGGCATGGTATCTCAGATAAGCTTGAAATGGGCTTGGAAGTTCCTGTGTTGTATCGTTCAAAGGGATTTTTAGAGCCGTTTATAGAATTTATGGAAAAGACGCCTGTTGTTGGTACAGATGGTCCTGTAAGAAATACACTCACGAATGTTCCATTTGCATACCATGTCCAAAGAAATGGAAAGACCCTTGTGTCTGGTTCTGAGGGACAAACTGGACTTGGTGATATTTCAATCTATGCAAAAAAAGAGGTTGCTGAGGAGGGCGAGTGGCTTCCAAAGACCTCTCTCAGGGTTGCTATGAAGCTACCTACAGGTTCAAGGGGCAATGCTTTTGGAAGTGGAACATTTGATTTTGGGATTGGCGTTACTGGTAAAAAAAACCCGTTCCCGTGGTGGATTATGTATGTTGATGTGAGCGGTATATTTCCCACTCAGAAGTTTGAAGGTGTAAAGACCATTCCGGCATTTTCTGGTACCTTCGCCAATGAATTTCTCCTTTCGAAAAATTTTTCTATCGGAATGCAGCTTAATAGCTATACCAGTAAATTTCTGAGTGAATTTGGGACGACTACTGGTTTGAGTATCCTTGATAAGGGTGTAAATGAGTTAGCAGGTGGTTTTACTTATGCTTTTAGAAATGGGGCACGTATCCAACTTTTCGCCGTTGAGGGGTTAGATATTCCAAAACCGGCATATAGTGGAGGTGAGGCAGACCTCACGGTATCCCTTGCATTGACTTATCTCTTTGGTTCAAGAGATTGATTGTTTTTTATCTGCTTTGGCAGCCTATGCTCCGAAAATAAATCTAGAACCAGTATATGAAAATACAAGTTTTTCTGGAAGCTCATTTTGCATTGCTCTCATAAACCCGGGGCCGCTGCAATGCATTGGCATAATATGATCTGGATTGATTTTCTTTAGTTCCTGGATAGTTTGTGCAATATAGCTTTCTGACGCAGGGGATAAGTGAAATCCACCCATAATGGCATGTACTTTCTGCACGCCTGAGGCAGCCTGCGCCTGTAGCACAGAGTTAACAATGCCCTTGTGACCGCAAGAAGAAATTACGACAAGACCTCGGTCTTTAACGTGGTAACACGTTGCGTGTTCGCCCGGAAAATCATCTACTATCGTTTGTGTGCCACTGTCACTATGAGGTACTAGAGAGCTGTGACATCCAAGGCCATTATTACGGATCCCAATTTCAATGTGAGGAGTTGGAAGGATTTTTTCGAAGCTTACCTGTGGAATTTCACCAGTAGTAAATGCGTGTCCAGCGATCACTGTAGGTTGAGGCGCACGAATAATTTTTACAGCCTGTGCCTCGAGAGACTTCCTATCGAGTGCATAACTAATGGCATCTCTCTGGTTAGGTCTCATCCAGCGATGACATAAGGTGTCTTCACCTCCTATATACACGGATAAGTTTTTTCGCATGGATGTGCGGTGCTGTTGTAGCATTGGTATTAGTCCATCGAAATGATCGTCATGCCCATGGCTTACAATGAGAGCATCAATGCTTTGTGGGTCAATTTTTAGAAGAGAGTAGTTATGGAATAAGACTTCTGCCGTTCCTCCAAAGTCTAATAAAATTTGTTTGGTTTCCCCGTTGCGTTCAGATTCAAGATGAGTAGCAAATCCCCATTGGCTTTGAAGCATACGATTGCCTTCTGGTCCACGTATTGTTCCAGTACGTTCAACCTGAATGTTGCCAATGTGCTTGCTACGCGTCAGGATATTATGAAAAGAATCTATAGCTATACGAACTGCCAATCGATCTACAGTTGGTGGTGTGCTCGGATTACTCCATGCTACCTGCCGTGAGCGTTGAAAGGTGTACCCTCCCACTAGGGCTGCACTTGCTAATCGAATACCATTCTGTAGAAATTTTCTTCGACTGATTGATTTTTTCTGTTTTCTCATTTTCAACCCCCCCCCTTTCTCAAAACCGATTAAATTGCACCTTTATTATTGCACATCACTGTTGAGGAAGCCTTCGTATTAGGTTTTGTTTTCCCTTTTCTCCGAGAATAATCACGACAACTTGTAAGTTTGTATCGCCTGTATTTCTTCCATTGTGCCAAGTATTCAGGGTGTCTAGCAACCCTGACCCTGATGGAAACTCCATGGTTTCTCCATTTTCTAAGTCAATGGTTAGGGTTCCATTGATGACTTGTGTGTAAGTTGGAACTGGGTGTTTATGCCAGCCAGTTTCTTCGCCAGGAGAAAAATTTAGAATTGTGGCTATGATCTCTGGAGAAGTGGTCTTTGGGTATTGAATGTTTTGGCCTGTTATGGTCATTGCACCTCTAAACCCTGGATTTTCACTGACCATTACGCCTCGAACCCTCGGATTTTCGCTGACCTTGGAAGATTGAGTTTGTATGCATCCAGTAAATAGAATCAATCCTGATATGTAGATAATAATTTTGTAATGCATTTGTGCCTCCCTTTTTGTGAAAAAACCCTCTTCGAGGGATTTTCAATCATGGGCGAAAAGAAATTTTGTCTATATAGGTTAGAAGGGTTCCAATAAATATAAATTTTAGTTATGTCTTTTTGAACATTGCCTCAAGTGGTATCTTACCTAAGATACCCAATCTGAGGTTCAGATATCAAAGCATGAAGGGATTATCCACCACTTATAGGACGAGAAGCATTCAAAAATGGTCCATCTAGACGTAAACAAAATGAATTTTTTGATCAAAAAAAAGGTCTTATGAGGCCAAAGATTTTTGCATATTTCAAAATGATCAGAGTATTTTTTTGTTGCATGTTTTTTGGCACCGTTTTGCTTGCAGGGTTTTTCACTTCTCAGGCGGTTGCCCATCCTGAGATGATCAAGATGATGTTGGCAAAGCATGCGCTTTGGTTGGAAACATGGGGTACCGCTGGCAAGCGAGCAAATTTTAGAGAGATGGATCTAAGTGGTCACAACATGATGCATGTTGAGTTAGCATTTGGGGAATTGAGAATTTCAAATCTAAGTGACATAGATCTTCGTTGGGCCAACTTGTGCAATGCTATTCTTAGTGGATCAAATTTTTCAAAAGCAGATCTTGGGGAGGCTAACCTCAGTAACGCCAACTTAACGGCAGCATATTTAGATGGTGCGGATATGACAGGGGCGAATCTCAGAGGTGCGTCTCTTGCTATGGCCGATCTAAGTGGGGCATCTCTCCGCGGTGCTGATTTAAGTAATGCCAATTTGAGTGGCGCTGATTTACGAGAGGTCGATTTAACAGATGCTGTTCTCCATGGGACCAATCTTCAAAGCACCAGGCGACTTACTTTATCTATGCTCTCAAAAGTTAAAACTTTACATGGTAGCAATTTAGATCTAGAGCTTATGCAGCAGGTGCAGGGTCTGGCACCTCACCTATTTTATCCTGTGGACTAGTTAAGTCTGATTTGAGAGGGATTTTTTCGCGGCTAAATGTAGTATGTACTTGGTGATTACATGTTTTGTTTTACGGTGTTCTGATTTGTTCTACTAAATCCTGGACTCTTTTGGGTGGGAGGGGAGTTATTGCTGAAATTGCATAGGTAACTATGAAATTTATGATCATTCCTACTGTTCCGATCCCTTCAGGAGAAATTCCCCAAAGCCAGTTGTCCTTGGTGTTTTCGTATAGTGGTTCTATAAACACGCCCTTGAAACAAATGATGTATCCCATTGTAAAAATCAAACCACTTAGCATGCCTGTTATTGCGCCCCACTTGTTGATGCGTTTACTAAATATGCCAAGGAGAAGAGCTGGGAATAGTGACGATGCAGCTAATCCAAATGCGAATGCGACAACTTGTGCAACGAAGGCGGGGGGGTGCATTCCAAGGTAACCGGCAATGCAAATTGCAATTGCTGCCGCGACACGTCCTGTTAGCAGTTCATTTCTCTCACTGATTCTTGGAGCAATTGTACTTTTTACGAGATCGTGTGAAACGCTAACTGAAATGACTAAAAGGAGACCAGCTGCTGTTGAAAGTGCAGCAGCAATGCCTCCAGCAGCAATAAGTGCAATCACCCAGTTTGGAAGCCCAGCAATTTCAGGATTGGCTAGCACCATGATGTCACGATCTACGTATATTTCATTGGTGAACGGTGCCCCTGACACAATTTGTGCTGGGCTCGGGTTTTTTGTTAATCGTTGTCCATAAATACCGCGCTGTGTTCCGTCGAACATTGGGGCTTCATGCGAGTTTTCTCCAAATGCATGACCAGCTGCATATTGCACTTTGCCATCGTTATTGTGGTCAAACCATGCGACAAGCCCAACGTCTTCCCACGTGTGAAACCATGCTGGCATGGTGCTGTAGAGTTGGCCTTTGCCATCAGGGCCATTGATGGTTTTGATCAGATTCATCATGCCCAAAGCCCCAACGGCTGGTGCTGATGTGTAGAGTAAGGCGATAAAAACTAAAGCCCAACCTGCTGATTTCCGTGCATCTTGGACTTTAGGAACGGTAAAGAAACGCACAATGACGTGTGGAAGGCCTGCGGTTCCAACCATTAATGCAAAAGTAATGGCGAAAACATCTACCATTGACTTCTGATTAAACGGGGTGGTGTATGACATGAGACCGAGGTCAACTAGTACATGGTCCAGTGTTGCCAGTAAGTACCCCGATCCGTCTTGCAACTGTGATCCAAGTGCAAATTGTGGGATTGGGTTTCCCGTCAGTTGAAATGCAACGAAAATTGCAGGGACTGTATACGCAAAAATTAAGACGCAGTATTGGGCAACTTGGGTATAGGTAATCCCTCTCATTCCACCTAATACGGCATAAGTAAATACAATCACCATGCCAATGTAGAGTCCCACCTCAATGGGGACTTCGAGAAATCGAGAAAAGACGATTCCAACACCACGCATTTGTCCAGCTACGTAAGTGAAAGAAATAAAAATTAGGCAGATGACAGCAACAATGCGAGCTACTTGTGACGCATATCGGTCTCCAATAAATTCTGGAACTGTGTATTTGCCAAACTTACGAAGATATGGGGCCAATAGCATGGCAAGTAGAACATATCCACCTGTCCATCCCATCAGGTAAATGCTCCCTTCGTAACCAAGGAACGCTATTAGTCCTGCCATAGAGATAAATGAGGCGGCCGACATCCAATCAGCTGCGGTGGCCATCCCGTTCGTAATTGGATGGATATGAGAACCAGCGACGTAAAATTCTCCTGTTGACCTTGCCCGAGCCATGATGGCAATCCCAATGTAGATTGCAAAACTGAAGCCAACTGTAAGATATGTGAGTGTTTGCAGTTCCACCGTGTTTTGGTCACTCTTTCTGGGCGTTAAACTGTCGATCAAGTGCATTCATCCGCCATGTGTAGAAAAAAATAATGGCTATGAATGTGTATATAGAGCCCTGTTGTGCAAACCAGAATCCCAATGGGTATCCGGCAACTCTGATTTGATTTAAAGGCTCAACAAGCAACACTCCAAAGAGAAGAGATACAGTAAACCATGCGGAGAGACACCAAAATATAAGGCGAAGATTAGCTTTCCAGTACAACTTATTTTTATCGCCCATGTTCTACCTCGATTTTAACTCTCAATCATAGGGCTATACCTTAAAAGGGAGTTTCCTGCAGTGTAATTTGGCCTTGTATTTTTTACAAAGATGTCTCTACTGAATTTCCAGTGGAATCAGGCAGTTTTGTGCAAAGGGTGACGTATAGTCTAAGTTTAACCGCTCAAAAGCTGCTTTTGGAATACCTATATCGGCGAGCCACAGCTCTCCTGTGGGTCCTTGTAGAAGGCCTGTTTTTGGTAAAGCTAACGTCATTGTTCGAGTTGCGTTAATGAATTGGCCTGGGGCTTTTCCTGTTGTCGAATCAATTCCCGAAGGAATGTCTAGTGATAGAATAGGTGTAGCCTGTTTATTCATCCACTGAATAAGCTTCGTGGATACTTCGGTTGGAGAATCATTGAGGCTATAACCGATAAGTGCATCAATAATAAGATGTGCATCCATTGTCTCAAGGGAACTTACCGAAACTTCTTGGCCATGAGTTGAACTGAATATTTTTCTTTGGTAGGAGGCTGCTTCAGAAAGCTTTTTGGGAGAAGAGAGGCAAAGGCGAATTTCAATCAAGTCACTCAGGTTTGCAAGATGTCTTGCGGCACAAATTCCTCCACCCCCGTTGCCGCCAGAACCCGCAATAATAATGATGCGTATTTGAGATGATTGTTTATTGATCATGTCAAGTGCAGATAACGCGAGATTGCGGCCAGCATTTTCCATCATCTGGTATAGATTTGGGCCAGTTTCTTGAATTGCAATGTGGTCCAGTTTCACCATCTGCTCTCTAGTGACTGGGGGTACATTGAGCCCTGTAAGTGTTCTATATGTAGCCATCAGCCAATCCTAAATGACAAAAGTTTGACGACATGTTCGTTTGATTGTAGTATAGGTCAAACATCTAGCCAAACACAAAATGTTGGTGATTAGGTGTATCACATATAACTATATCAAGTGTAGTCTAGTGTTAAGGGAGCACTTATGAAACACATTGGTATGCTACTCGTCGGGTTAATTCTTACTACTGGCGGTCTTCTTCTAGTCGATTCGCTTACTTTAAGCCAACCGAAGCAAAGTAGTGAGAATGAGGAAAATTTTCCAAGCTATCCTTCTATTCCACGCCTTCCGGCTTCTATGACCTTTGCTGGGGAGACTATTGATCTTTCAGATAATTTTGTACGCGAAAGAGTTGAGCGTGAGTTCTACGGATATCTTCAAGCTTCGGATAGTATTCTTGTAGCAAAACGCACGGGGCGTTGTTTCCCGCCTGTGGAGAAGATGCTCGCTGATGTTGGTATGCCTGATGACCTGAAATATATTCTTGTGGTGGAAAGTAAATGTGTTGAGAATGCCGTTTCAAGAATGAAAGCGGTTGGCCCATGGCAATTTATTCGCTCAACAGGCCTTAACTACTCTTTGACCATTAATTGGTGGAAAGATGAGAGACGTGATCTCCATCTCGCGACCCAGGCAGCAATAAAATTTCTCCGAAATCTCCGTGAGGAGCGCTTTGACAGCTGGGCGTTGTCGCTTGCGGCATACAACACAGGAGGAACGAGAGTTAGTAAGGCGATGAAAGCTCAAAGCGCCAGTGATTACTGGAAATTGTATTTATCGCAGGAAACTATGCGGTATGTTCCCCGGATTCTTGCTGCTAAGGAGATTTTCTCAAAACCTGAGCAGTATTTTGGGCTTAGTCCTGAAGATTTCTGGAAACCAATCCCATTTGAGCAAGTTACGGTACAAGTCAAGGCAAAACGGAAAGCCTTATCTGCAATTGCAGAGGATTATGGTACTCATCTGGTTCATATGAAGCGGCTGAACCCTGGGCTTCGTAAAGCATATCTGCCCCGAGGGACCCATAAGATTCGCATTCCTATTTCCCACCAAAGAAAAATATAGGGTCTCTGTAAAGAGGAATCTTTTTAACTTTTATTGCCGAGGGGCAAATGAAGGGATTCCCGATTCGTCAAATCGAGTTTTGACGGCTTGCATCATTTCGGGGGTGACGCTGGAGTGGCCGTGTTCCCTCGCATATTGCTCAACACTTTTAATGACCATGCCTCTGGCAAAGGACGGAACTCGATCTAAGCGCTCTTGTGCTGTTTGTGTCCAGGTCAGTTCGTAGGCGGGTTCAGCCCCAAATGCAGTGATATGTGGAAATTCTATCATCTCGTTTCCGTATTGTCCGGGTTGGTAGGTGCAAGAGGGGTCTTCGGCTAAGTAGTCTTCATTTATTGCATATGCTCGTGCGCGGCATCCACCGCATACATTTCTAAACTCGCATTCACCGCAACGACCACCAAGGAGAGAGCGGTCTCGAAGCTCGTCAAAAACCTTGGATTGATTCCAAAGTTCTACAAAACTACTCTCTTTGAGGTTGCCTACACTGACTGGAAGATAGGGACATGGTGTAAGATCGCCTTCAGGGGAGATTCGACAGTAGTACACACCACAAGGGCATGTGCCTCCTGGGTAACCCTGTAGTAATGGCGATGCTGCTTCACGTTCAAAGATGGCTCTCTTGAAATGTGGAGCACATTTTGCTGCTACGAACATCCGTCCTTTGTATTTTTCTTGTAGGTCAGAGAGGGTTTCCAGCATGGTCTCGTACTCGTCGGGACTTAAGTCCATGACTGTCTTTCCGCGACCCGTCCTCACCAAAAAATAAAGGTTAAAAACTTTTGCGCCAAGGTCTGCAGCGTACTCAACCATCTGAGGAATTTGGGCCATATTCATGCGAGTTACCGATGTCTGAACCAGAAATTGCATCTTATGCTTGGCCAATACCTTAATGCCTTGCAAGGTGGCGTCCAGCGCACCTTCAACTCCTCTGAATGTGTCGTGATCATCTGCTGAGTAAGAATCGAGGCTGATCCCTGCTCCGCTTACACCGTGGTCGAGCATCCGTTTGACTGTGTCATCGTCAAGCAGGATTCCATTTGTGCCCATGACGACCAAGAACCCAGTTTCAGACGCGTAGCGAGAAATTTCGAGAATGTCTGGCCTGAGCAATGGTTCGCCACCAGTCAATATCAACAGTGCGTTTCGGTTAATTTGAGCGATTTGATCTATCACGGTGAAACACTGCTCACGGGTGAGTTCGCTGTCACGAACATAGCCATTTGGAAACTCGTTGGTATCCACAAAACCAGCTGGCAAATAGCAGTGGGTGCACTTCAGGTTGCAGAGTCTAGTAATATTCCACGAGATAGCCTGTACTTTCGTTTCCATGAGAGATCCTCAGTTAAGGGGAGGTATAGTAGCGGGCTGCTACTCTCATCGCAAGCCTAAGACGTGTGACAGATTACAATATTGTAGTATCACACGTGGTAACATTATGCTCCCGTGACATGGGATTGATCATATGGTGATCCTTGAAGTACACTCATG
>CAYXED010000011.1:36619-40202 GCA_964463965.1 uncultured Nitrospiraceae bacterium
AAATATGTTTAACTGAGTTTGAGGGAGGAAGGTTGCCGTGAGAAAAATATTTGGCAAGTTCAGTATCATAATTATTGCCATGTGTGCCTTGAGTCTTGTAGGCACTGTGGATGCATTTGCAAAAAAGAAAAAACGGGGAAAGTCTAGTTATAAGACAGTTGATGTGGTAGATGGAGCTACTCTATCTGGAACGGTTGTCCTTAAGGGAAGTGCTCCGGGGCCTAAGACGTTTCCCATTGCGAAATTTCCTCAAGCGGAATTTTGTGGTGGTGTTGATACCAAAGGGTCAGAGCGTTTCCTTCAGGATGTTTCTGTTGGTAAGGGCAATGCGCTCCAAGATGTCGTTGTCGTAATTGCCGGCATTAAAGAGGGAAAACCTCAAACGCTTAAAAAGACTCATGTAGACATGGATGTGTGTAAGTTCATTGTTCAGGGAGGGCCATCAAAATTTGTTGGTATTGTGTCGCCAACAGTGGACTTTACCGTAACCAATCATGATGAAGCTCCAGATCCAAAAACTGGAAAGGTCATTGGGGTATTACACAATCCTCATTCTTTTGGTATTGCGCCTAAGAAAAACCCCAGCACTATGTTTAATAAGGGTATGCCAACCAAAGGGGAGACCATGTCATTTAAAAAGGACATGAAAAAGATTAGGCGAGCACCAGTGATGAAGTTGCAGTGTGATCAACATGAATATATGCAGGCTTGGTTCAGGTCTGTGAGGCACCCTTATTATGCGATTGTTGATGGGGGTGGGGCGTTTAACATTGATCAAATTCCTGCCGGAAAGTATAAAGTGATTGCTTGGCATCCAATTTTGGGTGAGCAAACACAGGAAGTCACCTTTGGTGCTGGCGCAAAAGAATCTGTGAAATTTTCCTTTGCAGTCAAGTAAGGCGTTTCCATTGGCGGATAATTTTTGATTTTGTGATATTTGTTTCAAGGAGGAGTTTGGTATGGAGGACTTGAAGACTTGCCGCGTTGTTCCGTACGCTGCGTCTTTTCGTTTTTGTATGGCCAGGGTAGGGCTATTTGTACTTGTTGCTCTTATGCTTTGGGGGACTGCTGCAGTTGCAGGGGAGCCTTCAGGGTATATTGCAAAGCCAATTGGAACGGGTCATTTGTCTGCCCAGAACTCTATGGCTTTAGAAGAGGGGCGCGTGCCTAGCTGGTTGAACAAATTGAAAGCCCAGATCCTTGTTGAGGAAACTATGGAGGGCCGCGAGGGACGTACAGCCAAGATTGGTGAGATTCATCGAAAAATGATGGATCAGGCCTCTGAAGCTCATGTTGGAGCTCAGCGGGATATGAAGGGGCCCTACGGTTACTCAGATGTTTTGCATCAATTTGGCATGATGGGAAATGAACCTCTTCTCGGGCCTGCTGACCAAGCTGCTTCAGATTCTATAAATAACGGAGGCCGTTGTCCTGCTCATGCGCCACGGCGGGAATACGACATCGTCGCGACTGAAGTAGGTATTACGTTAAACCAATGGCAGATGTTTTATTACGGTTACATGTTTGTATTGGCAGAGGAAATGGATAGGGTTCGTGAAGAAGAGGTGCGGAACGAAAAAGCCCGAACCAAAGAAAACGATCCTGGTGCAATATCAAATGGGCTCCAAGGCGATGCTATTCAGCCGTTAGTGATACGGGGTAATGCCGGAGAGTGTGTTGTTTTTAAGGTCTTGAATGAGATTGTTGAGCAGCCAGTTAGTTTTCGCATTCATGGTTCAAACATGGTTGTGCAAGAGACTGGTGAGCCTGCAATTTTGAGCAATCCGGATGCAATTATTTTTGAGGGAGAACTCCAGACTTTTGAGTGGTATTTGCGCCCTGATGAGCAGGAGGGTGGTCATCAGATTCAAAGTGTTGGGCAGCGTGAACAAACTGCCTTGGGGCTTATTGGTACATTTGTTGTTGAACCTGCAGGGTCAACATATCTTTCGCCTTGGGAAGAGGGCAAAGAACTCAAGAGTGGCTGGCAGGCCATTATTGCTCATCCGCAAAAGCCAGACTTTCGAGAATTTGTACTGATCTATCATGAAGTTGGTGATGAGGCTTTTCGTCCGGTCGATCGTAATGGAGAAATGATTCCACAACGCGATCCATTGAGTGATGCATATCGTCCAGCCTCAAGAGCGTTGAATTATCGTAGTGAGCCGTTTGGGATTGCGATGCTTCAGAAGCAGAAAGACATTTTCCACTTCGAAGATGAGTCTGCTGCCTATAGTTCGTACACGTTTGGGGATGCCCCAACCCCTATTTTTCGATCGTATCTAGGTGATCCGGCCAAGGTTCGCTTGGTTCATGGTGGCTCCGAGGTTTTTCATTCCCATCACCCGCATGGTGGCTCCATTCGTTGGTTGCGACAGCCAATTGCAGGTGACAAGCGTATGTTTGCCGATGGTTCTCGTGGGCCTGTTAAGTTTCCTGTCGTACGAACCGTGTCTGATCGTGTGGATGTTCAGGTAATTGGTCCGACAGAGGTTTATGATCTTGATGTGGAGTGTGGGTCTGGGTTGTGCCAGCATTTGGCAGGAGATTTTTTATATCACTGTCATGTTGCCCACCACTATGTTGCAGGTATGTGGGGATATTGGCGAGTGTATAACAGTCTTCAGTCTGGTAACTATCCTCACGAGTCAACCGATATTATGCGACCACTTGTGGAGCTTCCTGACCGTAAGGGCCTTGTGAAGAAGGGGATAACATCTGATCAGTTGGTGGGTAAGACCACTAATTGGTTTGGGAAAAAATTCAAGATCACAAAGGATAAGACCGATTGGAGTCAGGAGCCTCCGCTAATTTCGATCGTCGATTGGGTAACGCACATGGTGCCAACCCAGGGACAGCGTGGTCATACTGACGATCAGATGGGACAGACATTGGCTCATGATCCGACAGTGCTGCCGTGGACGTGGGATGGCCTTACTGCAATGAATGAGCCTGAAACTATATTTGAGTGGCCGAAGTATACACCGGCGGAAGGCAACCACCATGCATGGGTTCCGACGCCAAAGAAGCAATATCCTTTTCTCTTTGAGCCAAAAACTGGAAAGGTGGCATGGCCACTTTTACATCCGCATCTTGGGATGAGGCCGGTTTTTGCACACAATCATAACCCTGCACCGTGGCTTGAACCATTCCATATGGGGACTGATCCTGGCAATAGATTTTCTGAGCCTGGGCACAATGCTGAACCTGGCAAGTTAAGCACCAAGCCGGCAACTCCGGGTGAGCATGGGCCATGGAGTCTATGTCCTCAAAATGCCGGGCGGGCGCAGTTCACTATCAATTTTATTAAAATACCAATTCAGATAACTGGGCCTCGCGGTGATAGGCCTGCTGTGATGGATGAGAGCGGGTTGTTGTTTGTACTTGCCGAAGAAGAGGCAAAGGTCAAAAAAACTCCTGCGATGCAGGTCCCGTTAGTTATGCGTGCCAATGTCTATGATTGCATCGACATTTTGCTCAAGAGTAAATGGCCTGATGATATGGCTCAGAATCTCTTGGGTAGCAAAGTGAATATGCATCACCACTTCCATCAGTTTGACAACCAGGCCTCTGATGGTGTGAT
>CAYXED010000012.1:0-21269 GCA_964463965.1 uncultured Nitrospiraceae bacterium
GATCGAGAGGTGGCAGAAGGGCGAAAGTTAGTGGGGGCGGGTCATGAGCGTAAAGCCCAGGTGCAGAAACCACTTCTTGAAGACCGAGCCGCTCCCTCCGATCCTCATGCCCAAAATTGTGGAAATTTCAAAATTTCAAAAATCTGTCGTTCGGTGTGAGGATCTAGGCCCAGGCATAGTCCAAGCCATTTTGGGGTGTATCCCGCCTCAGCACAGAATTACCGGTAATTATCCCCACAGCTTGAGTGGTGTTAAATAGGTGTTAGAAATACCGCCAAACTGGCAGGGTTAGGGGCAGAGTGGAACCAAGAGAGACAAGTCGAAGTGTTGCAGTAATGCAGCAATAATGGGGAGGATTGCCCATTTAGCAGTAGCGTGAGCTACCCCCTTGAATAGATTAGAAGTCCGATGCTCTATCCTACGATCCCAATAGGCGACCCAGACTCGATCAGGCACTTCGATTGATCGGGATGACTTCCGCGCCAGCCTTCAGTTTATCAAGATAGTTTGCCCAGTCCTGCATCATCTTTCGCCGCTCGGGAAGGTGCGCCGTGCGGTTATAAGCACGACCGTTTGGATCGCGCACGGCATGGGCTAACTGGTGTTCGATATAATCCGGGCGGAAGCCTAACACTTCATCCAAAATCGTCCGCGCCATTGCGCGAAAACCGTGCCCGCTCATTTCCTCCTTGGGAATTCCCATGCTTCGCATCGCCGCAAGAACGGCGTTCTCGCTCATCGGTCGTGCCACGCTACGCGCACCAGGGAAAACATACCGCCCACGTCCGGTGAGCGGGTTGAGTTCTCGCAAGATGGCCACGGCCTGTTTGGATAGAGGAACAATGTGCTTCGTGTCCGTCTTGGTGACGGTGTAGCACCATTCCGGCGCGTCAAGGTCGATGTCTGCCCATTCAGCATGACGCAACTCACCAGGGCGCACGAAGACCAATGGAGCGAGACGCAGGGCACAGCGTACCGTAAGCGTGCCTTCGTAGCTGTCCATTGCTCTGAGTAGATCCGCAACCTCCGTAGGGTCTGTCACGGATGCGAAATGTTCACCTTTCACCGGCGGCAAAGCCCCACGCAGATCCTGGGTTGTGTCCCGTTCGGCGCGTCCAGTGGCGACGGCATAGCGAAGCACCTGCCCACAGTTACTCAAAGCGCGATGCGCCGTTTCCAAGGCTCCCCTATCTTCGATACGGCGGACGACTTCTAGGAGTTGTGGAGGCGTGATATCGGCAATTGATTTCCCGCCGATCCATGGGAAAATGTCCCGCTCCAACCGACGGATGATCCGGTCAGCATGATTCGCAGACCAGTTGGGAGAGTACCTGGCGAACCATTCACGCGCCACCATCTGAAAGCCGTTTGTCACCACTTGTACCGTCGCGGCCTTTTTGGCCTTGCGGTTCTCGCTGGGGTCAACGTCGTTGGCGACTAGCTTGCGTGCTTCGTCGCGCCGTTCGCGGGCATCCTTCAAAGACACATCGGGATAGACGCCAAGCGACAACCGTTTCTCTTTGCCAGCGAATCGGTACTTCAATCGCCACCACTTGCCCCCGCTGGGGGCAACTTCCAGATACAGCCCGCCAGTATCAAACAGCTTCTTGGTTTTCCCGGCGGGTTTGGCGTTGCGAATGGTGGTATCTGTGAGTGGCATTTGGGGGCAACTGCTCCTGTGTGTTTTAGAGTTGCCCCCAATGTTGCCCCCATTTACCATCGGATGTCAAGGGACGGCTTGAACCTCACATGGACACCAGACAACAAAAAACCCGCCATTTAAGCGGGCTTAATGGACTTACTCGGTCTGTATGGGATGTTACTGGATCATCAAATGGTGGAGGCGGCGGGAATCGAACCCGCGTCCGAAAATCGTCAGCGCAAGACGTCTACATGTGTAGCCACAGTATTCAATTTCGCGCCCATTCACGCCCCGTAGCACGGCTCAGAATGATTGCTAGCCCAGTATGGTTTCGCCCGTCTCCCCTGGAGCCCAAAAGTTAGGCTAGTCTGCTTTATGCCGTCCGATTCACTCGCACAGACCTCGAATGAGAGACGTCGCTAGCTAATTAAGCAGCGAGAGCCAAGTTATCGTTGGCAATTGAAATTTTCCCCAAGTGTTTTACGAGGACCCGAGGACCTCGACATGCAGCCTTGACCCACTAATTCCCGTCGAAGCCTATCGCCCCCTCCTTTCTTCTTTCATCACGCGTGCAATTTCCCGTTCATCTTCGCGTTTTTTAATTGTCTCGCGTCGATCATATTGGCGTTTTCCCTTTGCCACGGCCAATTGTAATTTCGCTAACCCTCTGTCGTTAAAGTACACTTTGAGCGGAATGAGCGTGAGCCCTTTCCGTTGTGTCTCATCTATCAATCGTCGAATTTCTTTTCGATGCAACAATAACTTTCGTGTCCGAAGTGGATTGTGATTCATGATATTGCCATGACTGTATTCATTGATATGGCAGTTGTGCAAGATCACTTCCTCCCGATCAATACGCGCAAAACTCTCTTTCAGATTGACCCGTCCTTCCCGAAGCGCCTTGACCTCTGTCCCATGCAGAGCAATCCCAGCCTCAAAGGTATCTTCAATCGAATAATCATAGTGCGCCTTCCGATTCGTTGCGACAACTTTCACTGACTTTCTAGATTCCATAATATGGAGTATAACAATGAAATTTACGATGCGTAAACAAAGTGACACGAGAACGAGATGATGACACAAGGCATACGACATACGGTTTCACTCATTGAAAACCAACAGATGAGAAAACCTCACCCCCCACACTCCACATATTCTCATCTGCTTCTCCTGACAATCGGCTTCCTTGCACTCATCAGTTGCCGCACAAGCCCGCCCATATCCCATGACACGCTTCCGCTCCACACGACAACCACCCCAGAGCTTGTCACTCTGCTGAATCAACGTTCAGAACAAATCCAGACCCTCAAGGCGCTGCTACAACTTCAAGCACAAGGCTCTGTAATACCAATTCGACGATCAATGAACGTGTCTCTTTCCTATCGACGCCCTGCACTGATTCGCTTACGTGCGTTCGATCCTCTTGGACAAACACTTCTTGATATGACAAGTGATCAGGCACGGTTTCACGTACATCTCCCCACACGCCAACGAATCATCACGGGCACACACATCGAGACACTTGAAAATGCCTCATCCGATACACCATCAAATCGAACACTGATGCTACATTTCCTACGCGCAGTCTCAACAACGGTGCTGGCATCCCCGATTAACAATACCCACCAAGTCACCACCCATGAAGAAGACGACTTATATCGCATTGAAGTCTCAGTGGCTGAGGTGCCAAATCAACCACACCGAATCTTTTGGGTAGAACGACTCAATCTTGATTTAGTCAAAGAAGCGATCCTTAACGAGACAGGAGAGAACGTCCTGACCGTTCTCTATGCCGACTATCGGATCTTAGGCCCACAAAGAAATATTAAATATCCTTTTATGATGACTATTCAAGATGCTGTGACCGACAGTCAGTACACACTGAAGTTTCAGGAAGTTCAAATCAATCCGGAATTACGCCCTAAAACCTTTGACGCACTACGACCATGACAATTCTTGGTGTTGAAACTGCCACATCCTTACAAAGTGTCGCTATTGTCGGGGACAATGGCATATGTGCTGAAGAGAGAGGCACACGCGCCACCACAACATCGTCGCAACCTCCTTCGTGGTCAATTATGCCTGCCATTGACCACTTGCTACAGACCCTAAAGATTACACTACAAGAAATCGATGGCTTTGCAGCATCTATTGGGCCAGGATCCTTCACCAGTCTGCGCGTCGGCATCGCCACGATACAAGGTCTCGCGTATGGGACGGGCAAGCCTGTGATAGCGGTTCCCACATTAAATGCTCTGGCAATGAATGCCATCGATCAAGGCACCCCAATATGTTCTATTCTCGATGCGAAACGAGGAGAACTGTTCATTGCCATATTTCATGCCGAACAAAAGATTGAATCACAACCAAAGTTTTCCGCTATCCTTGAGGCAAAACGCATACCACTCACACAAGTGGTCAAGCACTTGACCCCTCATATCAATGGACGTGTCACCTTTGTTGGCGACGGTCTCTCCCTATGCCAGGAAGAACTGACAACGCACTTTGGAAGACACGCATGCCTCATACCGGAAGCATCCCGTTTTCCATCTGCACAGAGTGTGGCCAAGATTGGAAAAATACGACTAGCCCATGATATGCTGGGGGACGGTCGGCTATCCCCGATATACCTGAGGCCACCAGACGCAACACCAAACTTACCTCATCGTGACACAAAACCCATCGGGAGCATAAAATCCAAACATGATCATTAATGCTTTGCTTGAATCCGATCTAGATGATGTACTACAGATTGAACAAGCCTCATTTACGTCCCCCTGGACACGAAAGATGTTTCTCAATGAGTTGGCAGGCAATCCATTTACGTTCCTTGCGGCATGCCGAGAGGAGAGTACGATTATAGGATATGTCTGCTATTGGATCGTTTTTGAAGAGCTCCACATGATGAATTTAGCAACCAGCCCCAAGTATCGGCGACAAGGTATTGCGCGTACACTCATGACCCATGTCCTCACACAGGCGCGTAAACACGGGGCTCAGAGTGCCATGCTGGAGGTACGTGCATCCAATACGCCTGCAACGACATTCTATAACCAACTTGGCTTCCAACAGATTGGACTCCGGAAACAGTACTATGCGGATCCTGTTGAAGACGCCATAATCATGCGACGCGCATCCCTAGAGGCGGACAATGCCTCGCAGCCAATTACCAATCAAAGCAAAACACATATTCAAAAGGCCATTACTAAATGACCGGAGAATTTCTGACCAGGCACATCACGGCAATTCGCAAGAGAATTTATACGGTGGTAGGATTCCTCGCCATTACCTTTGCCCTCTGCTTTCTATTTGCCGATATTATCATTGCCTGGTTTCGTCGCCCACTCCCCACTGATCTAGTATTCTATGGACCAGCAGAAGCACTGTTTGCAGCAATCAAAGTGGCATTTTTCGCAGCAATCCTCTTGACCCTCCCTGTACTCATTTACCAAATCTGGAAATTCTTTGAACCTGCACTACTCTCACATGAGCAACTTTCCGTTTTTCCATACATTGCCATTGCAACCTTGCTCTTCATAACAGGACTGCTAATCTGCAATACCATTATCCTTCCCCTTGCACTTGAATACCTAGTGGCGCAGGGTGAAAAACTTGAATTCGTTCCCGCACTGGCCGTGGGACAATATATAGATTTCAATGCAAAGTTTTTATTAGTCTTCGGCGTAGCATTTGAACTGCCTCTAGTCATGACCATGCTCGCCAGAATCGGCATACTGACTGCTGACGTACTCACACGATTTCGTAAACACGCAATTCTTATATTCTTTCTTCTCGCAACAATTATGACCCCCACACCAGACGCATTTAATCTGATGCTCATGGCTGTTCCTCTAATTTTACTTTACGAAGTCGGCATTGTGAGCGTCCGTCTCTGGGGAAAACCACTAGAGACTCCACAAAAAAATGCCTTATAATGCCAAAAGCCATCGTAACCGCGTTGGAGGCAGCAACGATAGAGAGTTAGGTGAACCCTCCTCCTGATAAGGAGATATGAGCTATGCACATGCATCCATCTACATCGTTTTTTCTTATGTGTATTCTGATCCTTAGTACGGGATGCGCGAGTACTATACATCAAGAATCACAGATTCTTATACAGAATCCCGACACCCTCATTCGCCTAGATGTTGCCACCCACTTGCAAGGGCCAGACGATCCTGAAAGCTACACCCATCCTGTAACCATCAAAGAAGGCCAGCTCCGCACCATCTTCGATGGCATACGAGTCCAAGCACAACGATTAGCGCTACAAAAAAAATACGATGGGACCGCTGAGCAGTACCGAGTGTTTGAGACTACCGAGATTGATTCACTCGTTCCTGTGGTCAAAGATGCACTCCTAAAAGCTTCATCTATGGAACAAATTATTTTTGCTATCACAACGAACGATAAAACAACGATGGGTGAGATCTATGTCAAAAACAACTACTTGCATTTCATTCTACATTGCTATCGCCGAGCTTACGGAAACCTAGCGCAAACTGCTATTGTGTCACGATGCAAAGAGGAAAGAATGCCGCAAGGGTTTGAATTGAGTTTTCTCCAGAAAGACTTTTTGGTGGGATTTGGGAAATCGCGTATGCTTTTAGGCCACGGGACCAAAGAGCTCGTGATTAACTTCCATGATATGACGTACCCAGCAAACCCTGGCTCTTCCTGAACCACACGAGACACTGCGACCCATGAACGCACATCCTTCTAACATAGGTTTCGCCATCCTAACGTAATGAAGAACAAACGACCTCGACGACAATCACACACCACACACACTGCCCATGTGGCACAAGACATCATGACGACAAAAGATGCCGCTGCCTACCTTCGCTTAACACTACCAACATTGTATCGATATGTTGCACAGGGGAAAATACCGTGTTCTCGCATTGGAGGGAGATGGCGTTTTGATCGCAAAAGCCTAGATCTCTCACTCGGAAGAAAATCTAGAGAAGACGATGTGAGTGGACGGAATAAGCTAGCGGGAGTCGTAACGGAAATCAAGCGTAGCGATCTCTTAACTCAAGTAAATCTAGATGCAGGTCCCTACAAAATCACTGCAATTATCACTCGAGATGGGTTTGATGCACTAAACATCAATGTAGGAGACAATGCAACGGCCTTGATTAAAGCCACCGAAGTCATGATCCTTAAGGATGAGAACTAATGCATAATATTAGTGTCATAGGTTCAGGGTATGTTGGTTTGGTAACAGCAGCCTGCTTTGCAGAGTTCGGCCTTCAAGTCACCTGCATGGACCAAGACCCACAACGCATTGCCACGCTAAAGGCTGGAGAGATCCCCTTCTATGAACCAGGGCTGCACGATCTTGTCTCTAAGGGCCGACAATCAGAAAGACTGACGTTTACAACAAATTTCTCACAGGCTATTGAGCAAGCACTAGTTATATTTATTGCGGTTGGAACACCATCAGCCAATGATGGCTCTGTGAATACTTCAGCTATAGAATCCGTCGCGACTCAGATCGGACAAGAAATGAAAAGTTACAAGGTCATTGTCACCAAATCTACCGTCCCAGTCGGAACAGGACAACGTGTAAAATCATTAATCAACAATGCCTTGAGTAAATCAATCCCATTCGATGTTGTATCAAACCCTGAATTTTTACGCGAAGGCTCCGCGATTGAAGACTTTTTTCACCCAAACCGTATTGTCCTTGGAACAGAAAGCACCCAAAGCATCACAATCTTAAAAGATTTATACAAGCCTCTATATTTGATTGAGACGCCAATCGTCGTAACGACAATCGAAACGGCTGAATTAATCAAATATGCTTCGAACACCTTTTTAGCAACCAAAATTTCATTCATCAATGAAATGTCTGTCCTATGTGAAAAAGTTGGAGCCGACGTACGCGTGATTGCCAAAGCCATGGGTCTTGATGGCCGTATCGGCCCAAAGTTCCTTCACACAGGCCCAGGGTATGGAGGTTCCTGCTTCCCCAAAGATGTCGATGCGCTCATTAACACAGGAGACAAGCATGATTCTCCAATGGAGATTGCCAAAGCCACAGTGACCGCCAATAACTACCAAAAAGCTCGTATGGTTGAAAAGGTGAGAATAGCGCTTTCCGGGGAAATTCACGGAAAACGGATTGGCGTACTTGGAATTTCATTCAAACCAAATACCTGCGACATTCGCGAATCTCCGGCTGTCGCACTCATCCGTGCATTACTCTCCAAGGGTGCAACAGTGCAAGCTTATGACCCAGAAGCAATGTGCAAAGCTGCGGAAGAACTTCCAGAACTCATCCTATGCAAAGATAGTTATGAAGCGAGTTCAGATGCCGATGCACTTGTTCTCGCCACCGAATGGAATCAATTTCGCAACCTTGACCTCGAACAGATTAAAAACAAGTTGAAAACCCCAATTTTTATCGACCTACGAAACGTATATCAGCCCGAACGCATGACAAGCTTAGGATTCAAATACTTGAGTATTGGACGATTGCCTCTCCCCTAGCATGATGTATACGAGTGAGTTAAACCCTTAGCGATAAACGAACCCAAGACACGCATAATGGATTGCATACACTGTCAAACAGAGATTCCAGAAGGATCACAGTTTTGTCCTGGATGTGGTGAACGAACGTCAAAGTCACTCCAGACTACTGCTACATCTGTTGCAACAGCCCAAACTTTATGGGCTGGACATCCTACACTCCGCTCATTTGAAGGCACCTTCTTTCTCTCAATCATTCTTCTAGTAGCAGCTCCTATGGTATACGGATTTGCCTACCTCTCTCCAGTTGCTGAGTGGTTTTCGACAATTGAAGATATTGTATGGAGTACAGCAGCCTCTCTACTAGGACTTACGAACACGGTCCCTGAGCACCTTTTGGCAAACCTGATTTCGATCACATGCATTGTCCTAGCATGTGCACTACTTATTCGATCATGGATTTGGTCACGACGAATACACTACCGACTTACGCAAGAGCATCTCACCATCGCAAGCGGGTTTTTGACACGAACGCACAAACAACTGCCACTCACCTCTATCACCGATCTAAAACTCGAGCAATCGTTCTTTGATCGTCTCGTCGCCGTAGGAACAATTGACGTTGACACTTCAGATTCCGCGTTTGATTCGGTCTCTATTCACGGAATTGCATCACCAACGGATGTATTTGATATTTTTTCTCGTGTATGGAGGAATGCAGCAACATTGAAAAACAACGCGTCTGAACTAGCCTAAACTGCGCCAGTAAACTAACCGCATATAGAGCCCTACGTCGCGTTAAGTAAAGCTTGGGCCTTCGAAAAAACCTGCGCAAACATTGTATAGGTTAGTCTTCCAGTCTGAGTATTTTGTTGAGAGGGATGATACGAAGCAAGCAAGGTAATCCCCCACGACAATGACACAACAGCCCCATGAGAAAATTGAGGCTTGGGTGATGGAATCTCATGCCCCATTACACGACACGTTTTCAGATACTGATCAAATGCAAGTTTGCCTAGAGCGACAACCACGCGCACATTTTTCAACAATTGAATTTCACGAACGAGATACGGACGGCAAGCATCAAACTCCTCTGGTAACGGTTTATTTGCTGGCGGTGCACAACGCACAGCTGCGGTGATATAACACCGCGTTAACTCAAGCCCATCGTTGCGGCTCACAGACGTAGGTTGATTACACAACCCAGTGTCATAGAGAACCTGATACAACAACTCCCCACTCCGATCACCAGTAAATGCTCGACCCGTTCGATTAGAACCCTGTGCGCCTGGAGCCAACCCAATGATCAATACCTTTGCCCTTGGATCACCAAACCCAGGCACAGGCTTGCCCCAATATAATTGATCGCGAAATCGCTTAACTTTGACCTGCGAAACCATTTTTCGATGTGTGACTAAACGAGGGCATAGCTGGCAAGAAATCACATCCTGATGAAGCTTTGCGTGCGTCATCTATAGGTCACATATAGGTCACACGAAAAAACAGTTAGAGAAAGCTTCAAAGAATGCAGCACACCAAAACAACAATGATTGCTCGAAAAGGCGGAAAAAACTATCCGACGTTACGCTTGAATACCCCGACACTCCCGTACAAACATAGAGCATTGAATGCAAGCATTACGATCAAAACTTTCACAAGGGGACCCAAGGCCCACCCAACAAGAATCAAACTTCGAATTGCCTCAATCGCATATGTCATTGGATTGAAGTGGGCAAGAAAGGCCATCCAGCCAGGCATTGCATCAAACGGCACCAACGCGGTACTAAGGAAGATAGCTGGAAGAGAGAGAAAACCAATAACCGAAAAGAAATCCCCGTGTGACTTTACGGCAAAAGCCATAGCCATCGAAATAGAGGTCAGTCCAATCCCAAACAACAGTCCAATGACCACTGTCCCCAACACACCTCCAAATCCAGTTTCAGGGTTCACCCCAAAAAAATACGCCACAAGAAGAATAACCATTACTTGCAGGGAAGTGATGCCCATCACAAAAATATAACGACTGACGATAATTGACGACCGAGAAATTGGCGACGTTAACAGCCGCTCAAGAAATCCATTTTCTTTATCAAACAATAAATCAACGCCTCCAGCTAGGCCATTGTTGAGCACAGTCATAACAACAACGCCAGCAGCTAAGAAACTCATGTAATTGGGTGCCTGAATCCCTCGAATATCGACCGCCCCTTGAAAGAGACTTCCAAACAGAATAAGCCAAAACAACATTGGTTGTGCGAGTGTGAACAACAAGCTAAATCGCTCTCGACTCAAACGTTGAACCCATCGCATCGTTAGGGCCAATGTTTCCTGAATATAATTAGCCATCAACATTCTCCGAAGTGTCATTTAAAAATGCATGTCCTGTATGTGCGATAAACACGTCATCGAGTCGAGGACGATGATAATCAATCGACTCCACGCCATGTCCAGATTGGGTAACAGATTCTAGAACACGAGGCAATACAGCTGTCGCCGACTCAACACGAATCTCCAAGCCATGGCCATGAACTTGGACCGAACGCACACCAGGCACCGCTTGCAAGGCGACTTTTAAAGGATCTACCTCTTTCGTATGCTCCAGAAGGGCTAGGGAAATGCCATCACCACCCAACCCGGCCTTGAGATCATGCGGTGAGCCAACCACACGGACCTTTCCACCATCAATGATCGCAATACGATCACATAATTGATCCGCTTCATCTAAATAGTTTGTAGTCATGACAACCGTGATCCCACGATCCTTTAACCCACGCACATGTTCCCAAATACGCAGTCGACTTTCAATATCCAGTCCAAGCGTCGGTTCATCCATAAACAACACTTTTGGGTCAGGGATAAGACCACATGCAATATCAAGTTTCCGCTTCATCCCCCCAGAGTAATCACGAGCACGTTGATCAGCCTTGTCTTCCAAATTTACTAACTTGAGCAATTCATCAACTCGCCGTACTGTATCGTGTTTTGAGAGGTGATAAAGATCCCCCAACAAAAGTAAGTGTTCACGTCCACTTAAAAACCGGTCAATGGCCCGTTCTTGCGGCACATACCCAATGATCTGCCGGACCTTTGTTGCATCAGTACACACATCCAGCCCATGAATTCGTGCTGAACCAGACGTGGGCGCAAGCACAGTGATCAGAATGCGTGTTGTCGTAGTCTTTCCTGCCCCATTGGGCCCCAGTAATCCAAAAATTTCCCCCGTTTTAATCTCGAGTGAAATATTGGATATGGCATCAACGGTATCATACCGTTTGGTGAGGGCGTCGGTCTCAATTGCAACCGACCTACTTAGAGCATTTTGTGTCATATTGTCACCATATCAGCAGAAATTAAGGCCTCCAAAACGCCGGGCTGAACCTTAACGGAAGGAACATAAGCTTGTCAATTCGAACGGGGAAAGGATACATGCACATCCATTCTCTCCATCGATATCAGGCAAACAGAATCTCAATTGAAACATCCCATATCTTCTAAAAATCGTTCTATAAGCGACTAATTACTTGCACTCTTGCCTCTACAAGTATAGATTTCTCGAAACAAACTGCTCTCTGAGGTGTATTTTACATGCCCTCATAGCCTGTATGCACACAACTAAGGAGGGAACCTGATGCGTATTGTCCAGATCGTCCTGCTCACCGTTCTTCCCGTAGTGGGCGGACTGATCCATCCCGTCACGAGCACGGGGCAACAAGCACCGCCAACCCTCTATGCTGGCATTGAATTTGTCGACGGCATTGATGATTTTAGCACCGACACCCCTCAACGTAGCGTCACCGAGCAAGTCATCAGGAGTCTCGATGGGGGAAACACGTGGCATCCAACGGCGCTTGAAGGAGCACCCTCCCGTGATCTGCGTATCGCACCATCAGACCCAAACACCATATATGGCCGTACAAAAGATTTTGCAAGCGATCCCACAACGCAAATGCAACACCAGAGAGGAGCCCTTCCTTCACGTTGTCAACAAATGATCGATGATACCATCGACACCCCACTCCAAACCATTCAGTGCTATTTTGTAAAGAGCACCGATGGCGGAGGCTCATGGGAACGTGGGGAAATCTCTAGAACACTACAATTTCCTCTCATTGGATTTACCGGAACATGGGATTATCATCCCTTCCAAATCCACCCTACCAATGCACAGAGAATCTACACAGCAATCAGCATCCCCGCATTCACCCCTACAACTGACGCCACCATTGGTCGATTCGACGGATGGAAGTCTGTGATCGTCACAAGCACCGATGGCGGAGACAATTGGACGGATGTGCGCAGCGGCACACTCGGCAACGGCCGACTCAGCCACCTTGCCATTGCGCCATCAGACCCAGAAACACTCTATGCGGTGTGGAGGGGAGAAACCAATATACGTGGAGAACCTGTAGAACGATTACTCCAAAAAACTATTAATGGGGGACGCGACTGGACGTCACTCACCTTACCAGGAGATGACATTATCTTTTTTCCGCAGTTGCAAGTCTTTCGAGGAACACAACCAATTCAGTCACTGACTATCGACCCGAATAATCCCAACACACTCTACGTAACGGTCGAAGTTGATCAGACCGAGCGCCAAGGGCTCTACAAAAGCCTTGATGGTGGTGCCACGTGGAACAACCTAACGGAAAATATTCCAGATCCTATTTTTGAAACCATGGAAGATGAAATTCGCAGGACTCTTGATTTCACTATTCGTGCCAATCAACAAACAAGTTTTGGTGGTCCAGTAGTTGCCCCTTCAGACTCTAACACCCTGTACCTTCGGGTAAATTTTTTCTCAACTAGCGACTTGGACGGCAACATTATTAATACAACAGAATCTCTCTCCGCGAGTGCATTGAACTTCGACGTTATACCAGGAACTGTCATCTATAAAAGTACTGACGGAGGCCAAACCTTCGTTGACACTCAAATTCCTCGGGTGAATAGAACTACCTCGGGAGACCGAGGATCCCAATTCCCAAGTCTCATTGTGCCAGAGTCTACGGGGAATACCCATTGGGTCCAGCTGACGGAAATGGCTGTTGATCCGCTGGATGAAAATGCCATTTACGTTGGATCACGCCAGGCAGACAGTCATACAATATCGAAATACCTGCGCCCAGAAGATTTTTCTACCGTTCAGGACAATGCCTCGGGTGTATTTAAACGTACGACAGGACAGTGGTTTGAAAGCACCTTATCTGGTGTCGACGATGACACTAGCACCGCTGAACAAACAAGCCTCAACGCAGAGATTTTCTCACTAGCGTTCGTCACTCCCCCGATACTATCCCCAGACTTTACGGCAACCCTTACAAAACGAAAATGGCGCCCATCAAACAACAACCCCATACTTCTCAATAATACCGCTGGAGAGGCGGTCGACCTCTGGGTCCATATCAAGAATGCTGGTGATGCAATTCCACTCCGTCAACGCGTTTTAGATGTTCTTGATTCCGAAGAATTTGTTCCATTTGTGCTCATATCCGTCTGGATTTCAGATGATGAGGTACTCGATGATGCAGACACACTACTGACCACCCGTGTAATCGAAACCGACAACTTGGGCAACCCTGAATCATCGCAGAGACTGATCATCCGTTTTCGAGAACTTGCTCGCATGAACGATCAATTTATCATCGTTGAAGTCAACGCTGACCACCCAGTAGGCTTTGGCCCTGAGAGAGATCGCTTCGCAGTCCCAGAACAGAATAAAGGCAATAACTTTATTGTCCATCAAATCTCTGGGTTATGTGCCGATAAAAATAACTGGAGACTCGAGCAAGAACCCAACTCAGGATTTGAACTCCAAAATGCTGGCAAACTACGCGGAGGACGCTGTACAACAATTCGTGGCACCTTGGACGCCCCAGATGACGTTGATGGCTTCCGACTTCGCATTCGAGAAGATATGCGTCTTGACACCTTCCTTTCCAGCGACGACCCTGCGCATCAAGTTGGCCTTGTGTTTCGCGATCTCGATACCGGATCTGAGATTGTCAATTTGACAGGCGGTCGCTGTACAAGTGATCCGAGCGCCTGTCCTGTACGCCTCCGTAGTGGCATGACAGTAGAAGTTACCGCCCGCTCTCTCACAAGCACGACAGGCGACTATACCCTTGCATTTACCCCGGTAATTGGGGCAACTCAATAAAAAATGCTCCCCATGAACTCTAAAACAGCGGAAATAGTATGATCAACGCTCCCACCTCCAATACTAGAGGCCAAAAAAGTGTTTAAGGGCGCTGTGTTTGTGCTTACAGTCGGGCTTATCACAGTGGGCGCATTCTTTATGTCCCCATCACCCTTTGACCGAATACAGCCCTCACCTCCAAATAACTTTGCAGACTGTGTTTTACACTATCTGACCCCTGACACACATGGCGGTGTGGTCCACGCAATGAATCAGCTCTGCGCATATAACGATGATGGTGAATATGTTGAGATGATGCTGAACGAAAACGGGCCTCCAACCGTCAAAGACCCTACAGCGATGCCTGACATCGAAAAACTGGTATTCTTTTATAATGAACCCACTCTTCCTGCGGAACACGTCGCCAACTGGAAAACGTACCGCCGCTGCCTACTGCCTCGCCTGTCTGCAATTACTGCCAAGGCGGCACAACACGCAACAACACGCACCGTCATATACCGTTTTAGTGTCGCCTGTGCGATTAAAGCTGGCCTACCCAAAACATTGCGGGTCTACAATTAATGGTATCCGGGCACGTCTACACATATAGCAAGAAATCCAAACACATTGGCGCACGAGGGTTCGTATGGCTAAAGGTCTAATCTTTCTTTTTACCGTAGGGCTCCTTTGTGGAAGCGGCGCCCTTTCGATCGCCATCTCATTACTCACTATCCCTACACTCGTGCTCTAACAACAAACGTACAAATTAATTTCGACTGAAAAATGGGAAGAGACTCTGGGATAAAAACGTGATGCCCACACCCACCGAACATTGGAACTCAATTTTTTCCACTACCCCAGACTCTGAACTCGGATGGTACGAGGCGACCTCCTCGCAAACCCTAAAATTTCTTGATGGGATTCCAAACCACCAACATCTCACCGTCTTTCTTCCTGGAGCAGGAACCTCCGTGCTTGTCGACACACTTCTAGCTCACGGCAATACACTCATTCTCAACGATATTAGTGATCACGCCTTAAAGAAGTTAAGAAGCCGCATTGGGACGAGCGAGCGAGTAACATGGCTCCACCACGATATTTCAAAACCGCTGCCTGATAATATTACTCACGCCAATATCTGGATCGATCGCGCCGTACTTCACTTTCTACTTGACGAAGCCGCCATCGAAGGTTATTTCAACAACGTCCGTTCAATCATCCCGCTGGGGGGATACGTCCTACTCGCAGAATTTGCAACCTCAGGCGCATCTCACTGCGCAGGGCTCAAACTCCATCGATACACTATCGAAGAAATGACCACGCGTATGGGTACCACGTTTGAACTCGTTAATTCTGAACAGTACACCTTCATCACCCCCTTTGGAGACCCACGCCCTTACCTCTACGCACTCTATACTAAACGTCACGCCTAACGTGAGGCCCCCGTTGGTTGATATTAGCCTGTCCCCGTCACACCACAACCAGCGTACCTTATAACGACAAAACATCTACTTGGAGTAACAACCACTATAACGTACTAGAAAGACGTTCCCAAGAAGCATATCCACCCACAAGATCGCTGACATCTTCTCTTCCATACCGCCGTAACATGCTAACCGCAATCGCCGAACGATAGCCACTCGCACAGTACACGACAATAGGCCGATCACGCGGAAGGGCCCCTTCAGAATCTTCTAACTTGTTAAGAGGGATATGTGTGCTGCCAGGGATGATTCCTTGCATCAGCTCTCCACAGGATCGTACATCTAAAACACACAACGGAAGCTTTTCCTCCAGTTGATGGTGAAGGGCTTGCACAGACATCCGTGCAGCTGTTTTCAGAAGAGCAGGCACTTGCTGCGACTCAACCTCTGCGCTCGACAAATGTCCCATAATGTTATCAAAACCAATACGAGCCAGAGAGATGGCAGCCTCACGCGCATGCCCAGGGTTTTCTACAACTAGGATAATACCCAGTTCATCCGTCAGTACCGTACCTGCCCACGTAGAGAATTTTTCATTAAATCCAACATTGATACTTCCAGGAAAATGACCAGAAAAAAACTTACCGGAGTCCCGTGTATCAAGAATCACGACACCTTGCTGTTGCGCATCGAACGCCATACTAAACGACAAGGGTGTTGTGGCTTTCATCACCACTGACTCCAACGATCCACATTCTTCTCGGTTACGCATTGCGGCTCGATGAAAATACTTTGGAACCTCGGCTTGATCGCTAGATATGGATGTCACAAATTCATCTATAGCCATAGGCTGCAAAGCATAATTCGCCTTTCGTTGTTCCCCAATGCTTGATACAGTCGCATCACTTAATTGCTTTCCGCACATTGATCCTGCCCCGTGACCAGGATAGACAAAAGTTGTATCCGGTAAATTTAAAATTTTCTCGTGAAGAGATCCATACAGCATCGTCGAAAGCTCTTTTGCTGATACCCCAGACGAAGCCATAAGATCTGGACGACCAACGTCTCCGATAAACA
This sequence comes from uncultured Nitrospiraceae bacterium, assembly GCA_964463965.1. GTDB lineage: Bacteria > Nitrospirota > Nitrospiria > Nitrospirales > UBA2166 > UBA2166. Next base: position 16,760 of record CAYXED010000012.1, read on the forward strand.
GCGTATCTCCTGTCAAGACCGCATACGGCAAAGAGCCTTGTGAAAAGTCATAAATAACAACCGACACCGCTTCAGGAGTATGTCCAGGAGTATGAAGGATTTCAAAACGCACTTTTCCAAAATCCATTATTTCCCCATCCTTCAATGGCCGAAAATCATATTCCGCTGTTGCGGATGGCCCTAAGCAAATTTTCGCATCAGCACGGTCACGCAATTCAATGTGTCCCGCCACAAAATCAGCATGAAAATGTGTTAGCAATACATATTGAATCTTCATCCCAGAGGCATATGTATCATCAAGGTACTGCTGTACATCACGCTGTGGATCGACGACCACAGCAGTTTGTGTTTCCTCATCAGCAATGAGATATGACGCATGAGCCAAATCTTCAAGATAGTATTGTTTAAAAATCATAGGTGCCACCTCTCTGTTAACTGCAATTTTTCACATTTACCACTTTCTTGTGTATAGACGTAAAGTACTGCAAAAAGATTCATTTTCACATTTTGGTTTTAAAAAATTTATTAATTCTTAAGTCAATTGAATCGTTTGAAAGATTCTTCCGTCTTTACTAGTCAAGAAGATAAACAGACGACTACACAGCCCTGCACAGGCTAGGAGAAAGGAGAAACAATGGGACGACAAATAGTGTTATTTCTTGCCATTGCACTAGTATTTAATCATGGCATCTTTATTCAAAATGCGGCTGCAAAAGAAACTCATATTGATGTACGTGTCCTCAGCAAGGGAGCCAAGTTTATTGGTACATCGATGGCTGGTGTAGCAATCACAATTTCAGATGTCATGAACGATACAATCCTCGCACAAGGTATTACAGAAGGAAACACGGGAGACACGGTCAAACTCATGACCACTGCACTGACTCGTAATACTCCGCTCTCAACCCCAGACTCTGCAGTATTTACAACGACACTTGATCTTCAAGTCCCAACGTTGCTGGAATTCAAGGCTTTTGGGCCACTCTCAGATCGAGATTCGGCAAATCATATCTCCGTTACTCAATGGGCCATCCCAGGGAAACACCTTAACGAAGGAGATGGAATGATACTCCACCTTCCAGGGTTTGTTGTAAATATTTCCAAATCACTCCCATCCCTTATTTCCAAACACGACTCAAGAAAAATCACAGTTCATGCATCCGTTAGAATGATGTGTGGGTGTCCAATTACCCCAGGAGGACTATGGGATGCCAATCAATATGAAATCGCTTGGATGCTTTACAAAAACAACAAAGAGGTTGCTTCTGGCCCTCTTACATATGCTGGCAGTGCAAGCATATTTATTGGAACAATCACAATCCCTGATTCTGAAAATTATGAGATAATTGTTTACGCATATGACCCAAACAATGGCAATACAGGAATTGACAAAATATCGCTCAAGCTACCCACCTAGGGTGATTAGAAAGGAAGGTAAGAATGACAATGTGTAACGTTGGTGGAACAGATCGTACACTTAGGATTGTTGGTGGTATAGGGCTCCTCATTTTAGGCTACTTTGCACAAACATTAGGCATAACGCAAACATGGCAATGGACAATCTACGCTCTGGGAGCTATTAGCTTAGTCACAGGAGTGATCACCATCTGCCCTCTTTATGCACTGCTCGGCCTTAATACCTGTAAACTGCCATCTCAAAAACAATAAGCACCCACGCTCTAGAAAAGGGAACATTATTTAGTATGCCCACACGCCCCATATGCAGCCTGACGCTGCATGTGGGGCTACTAACAGTTTTTGTACGATAAAAAATGACACAACAGTGATGACGAACCTAACAAGCTTCGAGGGAAATGTAACAACTAGTCTAACGAGCTTCGCGAACATGTGTGATTTTACAATGGACATATGATGGAAAACTGTTCCACGAGGGGTCATTTCAGACGTTGACTATTGCGAAAACCCGCGCTAGCGATTGCGATCGCGGGGTGGAGCAGTCTGGTAGCTCGTTGGGCTCATAATCGAAAGAACCCCCAACAGAAACCTCTCCTCCAAAACACCACCACAGTGTCACCAAGCGATCAGCACCCGCGAATGACAAGGGTTTTCTCTCATTCCCGTCTGCGGCGTGCATGATGTTGTAACGTCCTCCTAACCACCACATCACCACCAAAGTACAACACAATAATGGCTATATGATGGCAACTTTTGCGTCCAAAACCCATACCTCGTTGGGTTTCCGGCCTTACGATCTGTTGAAATATGTGGATTCGAACCGTAGTCGCATTAACTGCGGGAGTCATAGGGAGCCTTGCGTGTGAAGTATCAGAAGTGTCCGGAAGACAACATGCTGAGTCTTCCCGGGATCAGTGACGGTTCCATCAGTGTGGTCGACTTAGCGCAAGGAAAGACCATCGCTAGTGTGGATACGTTGAAATCACGTGGGCTAGATCCGAACTCCATTGTCCTCTTGCCGTGAACTGATCGTGTCGTGTTGCATTCAGTCGAGAAGGGCGTGTGGACTCAGACAGTTTGGCTGATCGGCCCAATGTAGCGGATAGCGGAAATGTTACCACGGGACAAAAACTTGTCCAGTGGTAACGCAGTCACTTTGTATTTATAACGTATGGCTTGCGAGATTATTCCACGGGAGAACCTCCTTACCCCATTTGGAGATCCCCACCCTTATCTCTACGCACTCTATACCAAACAGCACGATTAACGCGGGCCCACCGTTAGTTGATAGCGGCCTGTTCCCGACACACCGCCGGACCCATCGTCTGCTGGAAAGACGCCCACAACCACTGCCTGTTCTGCCGGTAAGGTGAGGACACAGCGTTCAGGGGTGGTGAAGTTTTTATTACACGACACTTCGTTTAACGTGGTGCCTGTCGCAAAATCGAACAGAATTAAATCGAAATTACTTTCTGGCTCATGCGTCAGAATCATCTCGACCTCAAGTGTCTCCCGTGCAGTCACCTTGTACCCGTCAACACGTCCGACAGTATTCTCCTCACCCGCAATAGTTAGGCACGTGCCGGCTCGCAGACTCCCGGCCTTCTGCGGAATCTCCACCGTGGCAGGTTCGCGCTCCACACGCCAGACCTCCTTCGAACATCCACGATCGAAGAGTTGATGGACGAGGACATTATTCTGTTCCAGTAATCCTTCAGGAATGGCATTGGCCTCATCAATGTGCACAAGCAAAAAACGCCCTGCCATCGCCGGCAAGGCGGCTTGAACCATCTGATGCACTTTACGTTTCAGCTTGACCCCTGTTCCAATAGGCCCCACCTCACTTGCAACCAGATCTTCTGTGGTCAACAATATATCTGTCTCATCAAGCACACGATCATCCGAGAGCCAATAGGCCAGAGAAAAACCTTGGTCAGGGGCAAGAGGCGTCCCGCGGTTTTCAAGCCGCATCGTCACAGTCAGTTTATCCCCCGCAGTCCGGGCTTTATGCGATACCTTCTCCAGGGCCCCCGTTAAATCTGGCAGCTCTTCAAACGTTGCCGTGACGGTGCCGGGAAATTGCAGGGCAAACGTACACGCATTGCCATCTGGGCAAAACACTCCGTCCCACCCTGTAAAGGTTGCAGCCTCATTTGAAGATGCCACAAGGGTGACCTCAGTGTCCGTGGGATAGAACGCGGTACATATTGGCGGACAGAGAATTCCAGGCGGTGTGCTCGTTACCACCCCCGTCCCGTCTCCATCCAACGCCACCGTCAGATCCAGCAGAGGGGCAGTGACAACTGGCGCTTCCTCCACTTCCACTGGCGCTTCCTCCACTTCCACTGGCGGCGCAAGCCCCGTACTAATTACACTCACAGTACCGTCGAAAACATTTATCACCCACGCCTGCGTCCCATCCGGGGTCATGGCAAGCCTGAAAGGGTTCCCCATGGAAAGGGTGGCCACGACGGTTCGCGTCGCCACATCTAGCACACTCACAGTATCGTCGAAAACATTTATCACCCACGCCTGCGTCCCATCCGGGGTCATGGTAAGCGTGCGAGGGCCATCCCCCACGGGAATGGTGGCCACGACGGTTCGCGTCGCCACATCTAGCACACTCACAGTCTCCTCTAAACCATTTACCACCCACGCCTGCGTCCCATCCGGGGTCATGGTAAGCGCGCGAGGGCTCTCCCCCACGGGAATGATGGCCACGACGCCCTGCACTTGTTGTGCCCGCCGCGTCGAACCTGTACCCTCATGGGCTCCTACTGCTGTCGTATACCCCTGCGAGAATTCCGTCGCGGTGACCGTCCCCAGACTCCACATCATGCCTACACACACCACGCCCATGCCTACACATCCCATCAGCGTTCGTCGCGGCCAACCCCATCCATCACCACGCTTCATCGACCACACTCCTTTTCTCGTCATAAAAACCCTCTATCCGTGCTACAAGTGCATCAGCAATCTTTCTGCACACACATACTACAGTATTTCCCGCCCACAAGCTCTGTGAGATACTTAGTCTACACAAACCATCAAGGGTGAATCTTTTTTGAATTCCTCTCGTCTTACCAAGCAATAG
>CAYXED010000013.1:0-12813 GCA_964463965.1 uncultured Nitrospiraceae bacterium
TCTTTAGTGTGTTTAATGAAAATACGTGATGATGTCCGTCACCATGCATGCCACTCTGCCCGTGCCTCTTACCATCATTATATTTGCTTCCATGTGTTTTTTTTAGTTTGTGATAATCAATTTCATATAATTCTTCATAATTTACATCTCCTCCATGCTTATCCTCTATTGTCCGTTGGTCTGCAAAAGATCCACTAGCAAACAATAAATACAAAAATAAGACAAATGCGTAAAACCCCATTTTTTTCCTTAGATGCCCCATCTTTCATCCCCCTCAGTTCAGATTTCAGATAAAAACATACTCCCCATATAATCTTAACTTTGCAAGTGTGAAGTCAAATATCAAAACTACCACTTTGCTGTATTCACAAAATCCTAGCATATATTTTCTTCATCAAAAATTTATGCCTTTAGTTTGGCATTTGCCTTGCAATTATTTTTCATAGGGCACTTTAAACATGCTGGGCTTTTTGCGGAACAAATACATGCGCCAAAATCCATGAGTGCTTGGTTAAAGTCATAAGTTTTCCCCTTAGGAAGCAGCTCTTCAGCCAAAGTCCAAATCTGAGAATCCAATGGATATAATTTTGGTTTTCCCAAAAATACTCTTACGAGAACACGGCGAATATTAGTATCAACAATTGGCACATCTTTTTTAAATGCAAATGACCTTATTGCTCCTGCTGTATAACGACCAATTCCTTTAAAACTCTGAAGCTCCTTATCACCTTGTGGAAGCTTTCCTCCATACCTCATAATAGTCTCACGGGCAATATCACGTAGTCTCACGGGCCTAGCATTATACCCCAATGGATACCATGTCTTTTTCACAGCACTTACACGAGCACTAGCAAGTGCCTGGAAATTTGGGTATTTTGAAAGAAATTCCAAATATTTTGGTACCACACGATCAACCTGTGTTTGCTGCAGCATAATTTCAGACACTAGTATCTGATATGGATCTGAAGTATCCCGCCAAGGAAGACTTCTCCCATTTTTCCGGTACCACCCCAACAGTTTTTTCTGAAAAATATTTTTCAGCGATACTGGAAGCTGATATGCCATGATGTTAATATTAGCAGGATTTTAAAAACCTCCGCTAGACCCACGAAGGCTTTTGGGTTTTATGCACTATTTTAAGTCGTAAACTTATATTACTTAACCTTAGACCACTTCGGAATGATGGCCACCACAACACAAACACAATACTCTGCACACCTCTATTGCTTACCCATTACTCCTTATAAGAAAGCATGGGAAATCCAAAAGGCAAAACACAATGCTCGTGTAAATGACCAAACCTCTGATACACTTTTTCTACTACAACATCCTCCAACCTATACCCTTGGGCGGCGAACAAAAGACTCCTCTAGACTTCTTGACGAAAAAGCGAGAATCAAACATGCCATTCCCATCTACGAAACCGAACGCGGAGGACTTATTACCTACCATGGTCCTGGGCAACTTGTGGGATATCCAATTTTTAAGCTTCGAACATACTGCACCGGTCCAAAGCAATATATCTATATGTTGGAGGAAGTTTTAATTAACCTGCTACGAAATTTTGGTCTTCAAGCAGAACGACACGAACACTGCACAGGTGTTTGGATTGAGAACAGGAAAATTGCTGCTCTAGGTGTACACATTAATCGTCGTGTAACAATGCATGGTTTTTCATTAAATGTAGCCAATGATCTCACGGCATATAAGTGGATTACCCCTTGTGGAATTCAAAACTGCATAATGACCAGTATGAAAAATGAACTTGGGAACAAAGTTAACTTATCTGAAGTAATGGATCAACTACCTAGGTTTTTTGAAAACACCTTTGGTCTGAATCTAATACGTAAATCTTACCAAGAAAATACTACTTAGACCTTACTCTAAATTTGATTTCTGTGGGAATGATGGAGTCAGGAGAATTACTAGACCAAAGGATAGTAGTTCTAGCGCTACAAACCACAACCTAGCTCCAATTGCAACTGTAACTGCAAGTCCATCTGGGAGAATTCGTCCAAGCTGAAAAGCGAGAGTGCCTTCTCGGACACCAAGCCCTCCAGGTGCAATCATTACGACCATTCCAACGAGATACGAAAGTGCATACACTCCACAGATGCCAGGAAAAGCAGTCCAACTTAACTCCCATACAAGATTGAGGCATAAAAAAAACGATACTCCAGAAAAAACAAAATGCATAAGAAATACTGGGGCGACTAGTAAGCTATCACGCCAACTAAAGGTGAATGGTTCTACTTCTGGAAACTTTTCTTGAATAATCTCTAAACTACAGAGAAATCGAATTACTGTAGGTAAAAGGAGAAAAGCGCCCAAAGATATAAGACATACTCCAATGACAGTCCATTGGAGGTTCACGACGTAATAGGAAAAAGCCAACAATGAAACCCATGCCGCGGCACATCCTGCAATAACTGTTTCAATAAAAACAATACTCGCACCCATAACTTTGGGGATTCCAACCATCGACCCTAAGCGTACGCGCTCAATTAGAAGAAATATCTTTCCAGGAAGGTACCTAAAAAGATATGCAATCCACCAAACTCGAAAATAAAGTTTCAGCTGAAGACAGTCAAAAACTCCAGTACGCCACAGTATGGTTAACCAACCTAAAAATAAAACCTGGTAAGCTAGTACCCCAAATAAAGCGGCGCTAAATACACTCCACAGATCAAACTGTACCTTTAGGGCACTAACATCATTCCAATGAATAACTACTTCCAAAACAAGATAGAAAATTACACCGGTCATAAAAATTAGACGGAAAAATCTATAAGCTCTATTTAACAATGTAAAGCTTACCAAATATGCTCAACAATAGAACACTGGAATGAAGAGAGTAAATTTAACTCACCCAAGCGAGTACTCAACGATCCAATAAATTGCAAATGCACCAGGGCCAGGAGTTTTATTAAGAGACTCGAGTTTAAACCCAGAACTTAGAATCTGGTTATGAATTAACTTTGCATCTGCAAGATGATAATGCCCATGAAACCCAGCTAATCGACGGCCAAGCCGATAAAGCATTCCTTCTGTTGGCAACGATACAAGCAACCTACCTGTCGACTTCAGACGCGTACGGAAAAATAAAAGTGTTTGCCGAATATCATTAATGTGTTCAAGTACTTCTCCCGCAATAATAACATCCAAACTTTCCTGTGAAAGTGTAGTGATAAGATCCTGAGATGGAATAATTGTAACATTCTCAAGGTCCCACTCATTCACAAGCATTAATGCTGCATCAATAAAAACATCTGAACCATAGACCCTCTCTGCACACTGACTTGCTTCACCAAGCATTACCCCACTCCCACACCCAAAATCAAGAATACTTGACTGAGTCCAAGCATGGTTTTTTTTGCAACTGTACATTCTCCGAAGATGATCAGCCAATAACTCAACACGTCGCCATGCCATCCATCGCATCACTGGATTTGGATGCAGATAACTTGGAATAGCCATTTCCTCTTGAACATAGTCTGTAAGAACACTTTGCATCTGTTTTAGCAAATACACTGGAATTCGTCGCATTAGGCCCAACCCTTAAACATAATTAGAACATGAAAAAGCTCTAATACAAAAAGAAGCTCGCCTCTCACTTAACTCAAAAATGGTAAAAGTGTTTATGATAGAGAAAAAAGACCAATTGATATCTGTAGCTTGAACAGCCCAGAGAAGAGAGGGACACGCCTCGATCAGAAGAGCGTGTCCCTTAAAATATCGACATCTAACCAGTAAAAAATATTGGGAATGAGATACTTCTACTTCCAACAACTACAGTGCATGAACAATCTGCTCTACAACCTTCTTAGCATCTCCTAATAACATCATTGTCTTATCCATATAGAACAGTTCGTTATCAAGACCTGCATAACCACTACCCAAGCTCCGCTTAACAACAAATATGGTTTTTGCTCTAGTAACTTCCAATATTGGCATCCCATATATGTCACAACTTGGATCTTTTTTTGCAGCCGGGTTTACCACATCGTTTGCCCCAATAACCATAACAACATCAGTGTCTGCAAAGTCCCGATTAATATCATCCATCTCAAATACTTGATCGTATGGAACTTCCGCTTCTGCTAACAAAACATTCATGTGCCCTGGCATTCTACCTGCTACAGGGTGAATACCGTAACTCACTTTAATGCCTTTATCAGCAAGTAATGCACCCATCTCATGCAAAGCATGTTGTGCACGAGAGACTGCCAAGCCATACCCTGGAACCACAATAACATTCCTCGCATTACTCATAATAAAAGCAGCATCCTCTGGACTTCCAACTTTAGCTCCACGTTGTGCAGCCTGTTGACTTGCAGGAGCAACACCAGCCGAATCCCCTGTTCCAAATCCTCCTAGTAAAACATTGATAATATTTCGGTTCATCCCAACACACATGATATAGCTGAGAATAGCACCTGAACTTCCTACTAATGCTCCTGTGATAATCAAAAGATTGTTGCCAAGTGTGAAACCAATGCCAGCTGCAGCCCACCCAGAATATGAATTCAACATAGAAACTACTACAGGCATATCAGCACCACCAATAGGCACAATAGCCATTACCCCAAGCAGTAATGCCAAAGCAATCATAATTAAGAATGGTGTCCACGATTGTGTGATACAAAATGCAATTCCAAAACCAATCATGGCAAGTACAATTAAAAGATTAACCACATGCTGCCCTTTGAAAACAAGCGGGGCACTTGTAATCATTCCTTGAAGCTTTCCAAACGCAATGATAGATCCAGTGAAGGTAATAGCTCCAATAAAAGTACCAATAAACATTTCAACCAGACTTGCCAGCGCAAGGCTACCATCTGGTTGTGCAAGATCATATGCACCAGGGTTAGACAAAGCTGAGGCCGCAATAAGAACTGCTGCCAAACCTACCAGTGAATGCATAGCGGCAATCAATTCCGGCATTGCTGTCATATGAATTCGTAATGCAATAATAGTTCCAATGGTGCCACCCACAAGCACAGCGGCAAAAATCATTGTGTAATTGACTACACCTGATTGGAGCAACGTCGTCACAACGGCAATGATCATTCCAACAATTCCAAATACATTGCCACGACGAGCTGTTTCAGGGTGACTAAGCCCTTTTAGGGATAGGATGAAAAGAACTGAAGCGACAAGATAGGCAAATCCAACGACTGTACTCGACATCATATTACCTCAATCTACCGTTTCTTCTTAAACATGCCGAGCATGCGTTGAGTTACAATGAAACCACCAAACACGTTTACACTAGCAAGTGCTAAGGCGACAATCCCCAACACCGTAGCCAATTTCATTTCTAATGGGCCTGCTGCTAGCAAAGCGCCCACCACGATAATACCTGAAATAGCATTCGTTACAGACATCAAGGGAGTATGCAGAGCAGGAGTCACATTCCAAACCACGTGATACCCAACAAATACAGCCAAAACAAATACCGTCATGCTAAACAGAAATGGATCTGCCCCAGCACTTTGTGAAGCATTCACTGCCGTAGCTTGAGCAACCGCAACATCAACACTTGCAATCTGGTCCATCTTACCCATCTGTAGACTCCTAGGATTTAAAGTTTGGATGAAATACCTCACCAGCCATACTCACTAGGCTCGCTGAAATAATTTCATCCTCACGATTAACTTTAATACTTGCTGATTCTGAATCAATTAAAACCCCAAGAAAGTTCAACACATTACGAGAATACAAATTACTTGCCTCAGCAGCAACCAAACTCGGAAGATTCGGGTAGCCGATAATTGTAACACCACCTTTTATAACAACCTTGTTTAATTCAGAAGCAGGGCAATTTCCACCCGAAGCCACAGCCAGATCAACGATAACTGCACCTGTTTTCATTGCTTCAACAGTACTCACTGGAACTAAAGTAGGAGCAGGCTTATTCGGAATCAGTGCCGTACATATGATGATATCAGCACGTGTCGCACAATCATGGATCAACTTCGCTTGCTTCTCTTGATATTCTGAAGACATCTCCCTTGCATATCCACCAGAGGTTTCCGCGCTTTCCTCGTTGTCATCGGGAACACTTACAAAAACACCCCCTAAACTCTCGACCTGTTCTTTGACTGCCGGTCGGACATCAAAAGCCTCTACGATGGCTCCTAAACGCTTAGCTGTCGCAATTGCCTGCAAACCCGCAACACCTGCTCCTAAAACTAAGGCCCTTGCAGCCCTAACAGTCCCAGCAGCAGTCATCAACATGGGGAAAAAACGTGGATAAGTGTCGGCAGCCAACAAAACTGCTTTATAACCAGCAACATTGGCTTGAGACGATAACACATCCATAGTCTGGGCTCTAGTAATACGGGGCAAAAGTTCAAGGCCAAAACTGGTAACATTCTGTTTTGCATATGCCTCTAAAGTTTCTTTAGCATATGGATCGAGTAACCCAATCACAGTTGACCCACTAGATAGTAGCCCTATCTCTTCAATTGAAGGTCCATGCACTTTCAACAGGGTATCAATCTTTGAATATAGTTCCCCTGCCTCTGAAAGCACTTGAGCCCCAGCAGCAACATACTCCGCATCCGGGATTTTTGCTCCCAAACCTGCTCCAGATTGCACGGATACCTTATGTCCTTGCGTGACAAGTTTTTTTACTGTTTCCGGCGTCGCCGCAACCCGGTTTTCACCAGGACTCGTTTCTGTCGGAATACCTATATGCATGGTACGCCCTCTCTTAAAGCTGTGAATGTGCTATGCCCAAGAAAAAACAGTTGAGCATGTAATCGTATTTCAGAAATTTCCGCCAACAAATTAACCTCCCTAATTGTTCATCCACTCAATACATCCTAGTATAGACAAACGTGCTATGATAGCACGTTTGTGGAGACATGGTATGAGGAGGATAGCATGAGCTTAGCTGACAATAAATGTGTACCCTGTCGTGGTGGAGTTCCCTCGCTTTCTGAGGATCAAGCAAAAACTCTTCTAAGTGAACTCGATACAACCTGGACATTAACCAACGATGCAACTCATATTCAACGCTCCTATACATTCGACAATTTCATACGTGCGATGGAATTTGCAAATAGACTAACAGCTATCGCAGAGGAGGAAGGTCACCACCCCGACCTACACATCAGCTGGGGACAATGCACTGTTGATCTTTGGACGCATAAAATCAATGGCCTCACCGAAAGCGATTTTTTTATGGCTGCAAAGTCTGACCGGGTATTTGCTAACATGGAATAGTACGCTAACATCATATACAGGCATGTCGCTATAATCATTACGTAGTTGAGGAAGGAGATGTCTCACAAAACAAAGCAACACTGGCCGTATATCCATGCAAAAAGTTTGTACTTCCAACTGGCCCAATCTCACCTGCCGCAAAGAACCCTCCGATAGGAACCTCCCCAATTCGTTCTCTAACGCTATTGATATCGTGATTAGGTCTCCCAAAAAACCTTTGTCCTCTGCCATTGCAACTGAACAGAAGCGCGCCATTAACGTTGAGATCAGAGATATTCCCTTTAACCTCTGCGAGTAACAGGTTTAAGTCTTCACTCGCGGCCTTTTCATCTCTCAACTGAAATTGCACAGTTTGCCCTTCCTTTACAACATCTCCCAAAGAAATACTACCTGATTCTCTATCCACACCAACCAACTCTCGGATAAGAAAATCACCCCTGCCAAGCTCCTGTTTATACTCATTCATGGCATATCCAGCCATAATTCTCGTTTTTGCCTGCTCCTGATCATCTTGATTAAGGCCTTCAAAAACTTCTTGAAGACGATCAAGCGCAGAGCTTCCACCCAATTCGTGGATGATATTGCCCTCAGCCTTAGTGATAATAAAACGCTCTCCAATTGGGCGACATCCTTGTGAGACCACGGTACAAATCTTTACTGCACCCTTTACGGCAATACCCACAACCCCAGATGAAACAACCTCATCGTCGTATATGAGCCTATTCTGACCAAAAGCATGAGCACTGCTTGCCATACCTCCAACCACAGGAGCTCCTGGCAATCGATCAGCTAAAAAAACTAGCAGATCGCTAACAGGAGTAGAAAAAGGATCTGCAAGCACAAGAGTGGTGAGTGCATCAACCTGCCCATCGTATGCTGCCATTTTCTCCTTGGGCCACCCCGAAACCGCTACCCCCTCATCTTTCTTTCCAAAATTTAAATGGAACGGAACTAATTCTGTAGCAGGAAGATGAGCGATCCAAAGACACATACCTGGAGTTGTTTCAACCTCTCTGGCACCAGCAATAATGCCTTGGCACGAGCACCCTAGTAAAACTCGTGGGCTCAGTTTTTTCTTCAAATGTGGAATAATATCAGCGATATGTTCTGCGTGGTGATTTGAAAAAAACAAGAATGCCAAGTCTACAGATCGTCCATCGAAACTGCCGGCAGCCTTTTCACACAATTCTTCTATAGCAGCGGGGGTCTCTGGTTCCAAAGACACCACCACTCCACACTGCATCCTCATTTTTGACTCACCTCTCCATAACAACATCATTACTGAAACATTTACCTAAACGATATCATTTCCAAGCTACGTTTGTCTCACCAGTATCCTTAAGCCCTATAACGACCTTTCCAATATGCTTACACTCCTCTAAATACTCATAAGCCTGCTTCGTTTGGTCAAATGAAAATACATGTGAGATATAAGGCCTTACCTTTGTGACATCGTACGCACGTACCACAGCACGTAACTCCTCCATTGATTCCATTAAAATTCCTTTTACTGTTACCTGCCGAGTAAAAATATCCCTAAGATTGATAGTACTTTTCACACCATCAAGAACTCCAACCAAACTCACCCGTCCACCATATGCACTCGATTGTATTGATTTTCCGAGTGAGTGCCCTCCCGCAACCTCAACAACAACATCCACACCGTGCCCACCCGTTACCTCCAAAACCTCTTGAGGCCAATTTTGATTTCGATAATCAATAACTACGCTGACATCCAACTCATCCCTCAGAAGTTCTGCCTTTTCTGCATTCGAAGAGCTCAATATAGTACGTGCACCAAGCATTCTAGCAATTTGCAGTGCAAACATTGAAACCCCACCCGTTCCATGCACTAACACCCAATCTCCAGGATTGGTTTTACCATGAGTGACAACTGCTGCCCATGCTGTTAGCCCTGCGATAGTAAGGGTTGCTCCTTCAAAAAATGAAAAATGCTTAGGCAGCAAAGCTAAAGCCGATGAAGGATAGACAAGTTGCTCAGCAAGAACCCCGTCAACTCCATTTCCTCCTACAAAGGTTTTAACCCACTCAGAATTCATTTTCCCGGCCGGCCAGCATCGAAATGGAGAATTTAATACACGGTCCCCAACCTTCAATCCCGAAACATCAGAACCTACTTGCCTCACTACTCCTGACATATCAGAACACGCAATAATCGGAGGACTTTGCTCTCCTCCATATCTCCCATCAGCAACCATAATATCTCGATAGTTTAACGAAACGGCATGCACATCAATAAGCACCTCACCACGTTTAGGGGGTTGGGGAGCGGGGACATCCGTTACTTGAAGGCCACTCAAGCCTTTTCCATCAACAGTATAGCAGTTCATACCCCCCCCTACCGTAAGCACTTATATTCGCAATGAACTAAAAAACCTATCCCTAGAGTAATCTCTCACGCTTTCCAAAGCTCTACTAAAAAGATCATTATGACAACTAGCTAATTCAACAAACCCAAGATGAGGAACAGTTTTTTGATGCCTACTAATAACTTGAAATTGAGATGGGGCCTCTAGTAAATACATCAGATAGTTTGCCAAACTAAGCCTTGAGATACACCGCGTTGCTGGGATATGGTAAATGCCAGTTTTATTACTTTTCGAAAGATTAATAATCCTATCAGATAGATCAGAAGCTAAAACCGCTGAACGATATTCATCCCTCACAATTGTAATGGGTAAATTATGTTCTGCCCGGTAGCGCAACCAATCGAGATGGCCAGCCCGATTATTAGGAGACGCGCCAATGACAAGCCCATGACGAATTACCAAGGACCCTTCGCGTTCTAAAATTAAACTCTCAGCCTCAACGCGCGTCCTACCATATACACTGATCGGCAAGACGGCCGATTTCTCTGTATATACCCCATCACCACCAAAAACATGGTCCGATGAGACATACACTAACCGCATACCTTTTGGCAATACATCAATAACTCGCTTTACATGCTCAACATTTACCTCATATGCCCAATCAATATTCTCTTCACATTTTTCGACATCACATACCGCATGACAGTAGACCAAAAGATTCGAATTAAACTGTCGAGTAATAGCCTTGATCCATGCCAAATTTTCCAACTGCAGGACAGGCCACCCTGATATTCTATGCACTGTATTTTCTGACGGGATAAATGGGATAACAGTTGTCGGAAACCGTCTCGAAATATCAAACCCAAGTATTGACGAGGCTCCAAATAAAAGGACAACTTGCCGCATAGGAAAAATACTACCTTCTTCACTAACAACTCACTGAGGCTTATAAACAAACATAAAAGTACTAAGCCATCAGCAACTTTTTTAATATTCTAGTATTATACAGTGAGGATAATGCCTTAGGCATACGTATTGATGAGCTATTAGACCTACGCAATCTGACAAAGTGAGGGCGGTTCATGAGTTCTAACACTACTTCAAACAATCGCATAAAACATCAAATACTAAAGACATTATACATTTACGTTCCAATGATCGCATTACATCTCACCCTTGGCACTGCAGTTGCTTCAGACTTTCCTTCCGTTATCTACCATAATTGCAAAGATGGTGATACTTGTACGTTTACCATACCCGATGTACATCCATTACTCGGAAAAAATATTAAGGTGAAACTTGAAGACCTTGATGCGCCTGAACTTAATGGAAAATGCGCACGCGAGGCACGCCTAGCAAAACAAGCAAAAGAACTCACCCAATCCCTACTGGAAAAGGCAAAAAGAATTGACCTGATCAACTCACGGCGTGGAACCATGTTTAATCTCAGTGCAACAATACTTGCAGATGGAAAAGATGTGGGGCAAGCCTTGCGCAAAAAACACCTTGCAGTACATCATGGTGGTGGCACATATACTGAAGACTGGTGCCTCAAACGACGTTCATTTGGGCTAGAGATACCGTACACTCCAGAAAAATAAATTGGCACGCCAGATCAACGACTCCATTATTTATCCTAACGTTCCCACCTGGACACACGGAGCAATCTCTCATAGATAAAGACACCAAAGACATCTCAAAGGGTGCAGCTGTAAATTTTGCCGGTACCATAGCACGGAGTATCCATGTGTTATTTATCGTCTTGTTGGCCCGTCTCTTTGGTCCTGAAGTTACGGGAATGTTTTTACTTTCCCGAGCAGCACTCGACATATTGTCAAAGTTTGGGGCGGTTGGGTTGGAGAGGAGCTTATTATCACTGCTCTCTCGCTATGTGACAACACACGAATGGAAAGATGCATACCGGATAATTGGGCAATTTCTATTTGTTGGAAGTATAGTAACCGGAGGGCTCGTACTCCTACTACAACTCTTTGCAAATCCACTAGCAGAAGCCTTATACCATAACAACGACTTCTCAAACGCTCTGCGAGTTTTGAGTATTACAGCAATCTTTTATTTTTTCACGTCGTTATTTCTATCAACCACACGAGCAATGCGTATCATGCACTACGAAGTTATTACAAAAAGCATAGTTGAACCATTTTTGCTGCTTATTTTCTCTATAATCGTTTATTTTTTAGGTTGGGGGTTCGAAGGTCTCTGCATCGCGTTAATGCTTTCATCGATAGTTGGAAGTTGCCTGGCAATCTATTTTTTTTCAAAATATTTTTCAATACTGCGTGCTCTCAGTAATATTTTCAATTTTTATCAACTGAAGAGTCTAGTGCATTACACAACCCCAATTGGCCTCCAGGACGTCATGACAATTTTATTACAGCGCGTTGACCTATTTTTGGTAGATCGCTTACTGTCCCCCACAGCTGTCGGAATCTATGGAGTTGCGCAAGAAATAGCTAGCGTCCTCAAAGCGCCGAAACAATCTTTTATTCCCATTTTTATCCCAGTAATATCACAAGCCTATGAACGAAATGACCGAAACACAATGGAAAAACAGTATCAGAACGTCTCACGTTGGTTAATGTTAATTTCTATCGGGGTTTTTGGTTTCATGATAGTAGCAATGAAACCGATAATAGCATTGTTTGGGCCAGAATTTTTCACTGCAGCCGGCGTTGTTTACTTGATCGGAACAGCATTTGTACTGAATGGGATAATGGGAATAGGAGAATCAGTGATACTGATTAAGCGGCCCGGCATCAACTTGTCAAATACTTTTCTAGCAGTCCTTATTAACTTACTGCTTGGAAGCCTATTCATAACACAATTAGGAATTTATGGCGCAGCACTAGGAGCACTATGTGCTTTTGCAGCGTTAAACATCGCTCGCGTACTACAAGTGAACTATTTTGAAGGCATACAGCCATTTACTCGACACCACACCAAAGGATTATTGGCAGCAATTATTCCGGGAGTTCTCATGGTATCCATTGTTCAAAACTTCACTTTACCCCTGATTTTTCACGTCATAGCAGGCGCCCTGTTCTTACTCACTTACCTAGGGATTTTAGTAAAATTTGCCTTAGCAACTGAGGATCGCCAGGTCTTACAAGCTCTCTTTGCCCAATTACGCCAGCAATATAAACCAACCAAATTTCAATGGTAACAGCACAAATATGAGAGCCTTCTCTTGTCCGAATGGCCGAATTATGTGAAGATGCAAGGGTGG
>CAYXED010000014.1:0-9803 GCA_964463965.1 uncultured Nitrospiraceae bacterium
GCGCACTCGCTTGGGGTGCGAGAGGTCGGCCGTTCAAATCGGCTCGCCCCGACCATTAATCTAGTGCACGATGTTCGAAGGTCTTACGCACTGGGTAATTGAGTGGGCGGAGTCGCCCTACGCGGTCTGGGCATTGTTTTTTCTCTCAGTCGCCGAATCTTCTTTTTTTCCGATTCCTCCTGACGTCCTACTCGTTCCCCTAGTTCTTAGTAATCCTGATCAAGGATTGTGGTTAGCTGGTGTGACAACGGCTGGATCAGTTATTGGTGGTGTGATTGGATACTGCATTGGTTTTTTTGGTGGCCGACCAATATTAGAGCGATTTTTTTCTTGGGTCACCATTAGAAAAGTTAAGGATCAGTTTGATCGTTACGGAGGTTGGGCAGTTGGAGTTGCGGGGTTTACTCCTATTCCTTATAAGGTGTTTACGGTTGCATCGGGGGTGTTTTCTTTCAGAGTGTTTACTTTTGTTCTAGCGTCATTCATAGGCCGTGGGGGGAGATTTTTTCTAGTTGCTACAGCAATTCAACTATTTGGTGAAAAAATGCTTGGATTGATGGAGCAATATTATATTGGGAGTTCGATTGTCTTGGTTGTTTTGGTGGTTGCTGTGGGCTGGGCTTTTCATGTGCTACGACAGAGAGGCCTTAGCTAGAAAGCATTCTCATATGCTGATGATACACAATACGATGACTGGTGAGAAAGAGGTCTTTAAGCCTTTGAGCCCTGGCAAAGTTGGAATGTATGTGTGTGGTGTCACTGTATATGATGAGTGCCATCTTGGTCATGCTAGAAGTGCTATTGTCTTTGATACCGTCCGCCGTTATCTTCAATATCTTGGGTTTTCTGTTACCTATATCCGAAACTTTACGGATGTGGATGACAAAATTATTACTCGAGCAAACCAAGAAAAACGAAGTTGGACTGCAGTTGTTGATCAATACATCAGTGCATTTTCACGAGATATGGAGAAGTTGTGTGTGGTAAGGCCGGATCAAGAGCCGCGAGCAACAGAACATATGGTGGAAATTGTGAACATGGTCCGAGATCTACTTGATAAAGATATGGCATATGTGATTGATGGCGATGTTTATTACCATGTCGAGAGTTTTCGAGACTATGGAAGCCTGTCACATCGAAAGATATCTGATATGTTGGCTGGAGCTCGAGTCGAGGTTGATCAACGAAAGAAGCATCCAATGGACTTTGCTCTTTGGAAAAAATCCAAACTAGGAGAGCCTGCTTGGGAGAGTCCATGGGGATTAGGCCGTCCAGGGTGGCACATTGAGTGTTCGGCAATGTCGGTTGCTCATCTTGGAACAACATTTGATATCCATGGTGGCGGGGAAGATCTAATTTTTCCTCATCACGAAAATGAGATTGCTCAATCTGAGGCGTCTACGGGAAAACCATTTGCGAAGTATTGGATTCACAATGGTTTTGTCACCATTCATGCAGAAAAGATGTCAAAGTCTCTTGGTAATGCTTTCACCATTCGATCATTGTTCGAAGGTTCAGGTTATAAAGAGAAGGTTACGGCCGAGGTGATTCGTTACTTTGTGCTCTCTGCCCACTACAGAAGTCCCATTGATTTGCAGGACGAAAGCCTGCAGGAAAGTAAGCGTGCACTTAGTAATGTGTACGATCTACTGCTTCGCTTACAGGAGGAAAGTGGTTCGCCAAGTGAGGAGGGAAGTGCTGATGCAGACGCAGAGAATATTTTAGGGCAACTGGGGGAAAGCTTTGAAGTGGCGATGAATGATGATTTTAATACTCCTGGAGCTATTGGTGAATTGCAGCGTGTTAGGGGGGAAATCAACGCGTGCTTGGCGCGTGGTCTTTCTGTAGGGATGGCAAAAAAAGTGATTGATCAATTGAAGTATCTTGGGTCTTTGTTGGGAGTGTTGCAACTTGCACCGCAGGACTGGGAATTTTCAGATAAGGAGGCCTGGACAAGTAAGTCGGTTCTCCCTCAATACACGCAATTCAGTGATGGTGACATTGAAACAATGATTGATGAACGACGGCATGCTCGCATGAATAAAGAATGGAAACGATCAGATGAAATTCGTGACGCCTTGGCAGCGCATGGGGTTATTCTTGAAGATCGAGCAGATGGCACAACACGATGGAAAAGATGAGTTCTAAAAATATTCCTACTGCATTCAATTTACCGGGATTGAACGAAGAAGTTACTGCTCTACTCGAAGAGTTATTCAATATTTCAAGGAGAGCCTGTGAGGAGTGCATCCAGCATCTTCCAGAGGCTCTTCAGCGGTGTGATATTGATGTTGTTTGTCTTTGGGTTGATCTTGGAATTGAAATTTCTTCTGCCTCTGCGGCTACGGGGATACGCTATTTTAAGACCAGCCTTCTCGCGATCACAGGGGTAACCGACAAAAGGTACCAACGGCATATTTTGGAAAGTGCTATCCAAATACTTGGCACAGATGATGATACTGAAAGTACGGGCGGACATCTTGCTTTAGAATGTGTGCTTAGTGGGCCTAAGGTGGCTTGTGTGCTTGCAAAAGATGATCTCGATGTCTGGGTGTCTCTTGGAATGGAACTAGGGAAATGGAATCCCCTTGCAGCTGCAGAATACTTTAAAGAAAGTGCTGAGGTTTTACAGGCGTTGCCATTCACGCATATCAGGCAGTGGGTGGAATGTGGAGTCAAGTTGGTTACAAAAAACCAGCTTGGCAATTTTGATTATTTGTTGACGATAGAGTTTTTTCGGACCACAGCAAATATTTTTGAACAAATCACAGAGGATGCTATCAGGCTTAGGGTTCTAGAATGCACGAGTCAAATTGCCGATCGAAGTCCACACGCTGCGATGGCATTTATGAAGCAGAGCCCAAATTCAGTTGCGGCAATTTTTGGAACTCTGGAGGGCCTTTCAGTCAAAGAAATACCTAATTTGCATGAGGAGAGGCTTGCTCGGTTTGAGCAGTGGATTGAGGCAGGTTTGCAAGCTTTAGAATATAGCGAAGAAGCAGCACGTGCTTATTTTTCGTATGAAAGTCGTTGGGCATTGGTTTCCATTGAACGAGCTATGAGTGGAGTGTCACTTCGAACAATGCATAGACCGTTGAAGCTGCTCGTAAAAGGCCTAAGTGGGCATGATGTACGGATTGAAACGCATCACCCTACTGATAGTGCAACTAGTCAAACAGCCATACCAGGATGCCCAGTTGATCAACCTATGATTGAGCGGCCATCGTGTTTGCAGGATACGACGAGTGCTATCGTTCTTCCATCTATGCTTAATGCTTACCCCAGAAAAAGTGATAATGCACGTCTGTATCGTATCATGGCAGCACACAAAGCAGGACATTTTGAATTTGGGACTCATCAACTCGAAATTTCATCTATAGAAGAGTTTATCTGCGATCTTCAGGTTCGTTATGGGAAGAGTCATCACCCGGCGTCTGTGTGGGAGGTTTTTACGCTATATCCATCTCCCTCTTTGGCTCAAGACTTATGGATGATTGTCGAAGATTCCCGTATTGACTCACGTCTTTCGTATGAATATCCAGGGCTTCGGCGTGATATGGATTATATTGTGAAAGAGGTAGTTTCATGGCGGCCTTTGTTTCAGGGAGGGACACTGACTGATATGATGCTTGAAGCTTTAATCAGGATGTCTGTTGGTGAATCAACCGAAGGCATGCCCGATTCATGTCTGACTATTGTCAATCAGGCTGCGTCGTTGTTTTCAAAAATTCGAGTTCCACAGGCAACATGTAAAACCTCTCTAGAGGTTGCTGATAGACTCTATGAGCTACTTGATGTTTTTCGTTCCACAGATCCTGCCCTCTCTGAGACAGGCAATACAAGTGATGAATCTAAAAATGAGGAATTTGATGAGGAAAGCCTTGCTCAGCGTGGTGATTCGCCCTCATATCAACGGGTTGAAAACTTAATATATAGGCGTGCCGAAAGCTTCCCTTCTACTACAAATGAGAAGTTAATCGAACAGCAGTCATTTGAAGTGGAACCTGGTGCAGATGATAGCGAATCAGCAGGGCGGACCACGTTTTTCTATGATGAATGGGATGCTGGGCTTGGTGATTATCGATCTGATTGGTGTAGGGTTACTGAAGCGATTGGTGATAGCACATCTGCAGACCAAGGTTTTGTTGATCAAACATTAGTTGATCATCAGTGGACAATTCATCGCCTCAGAAAATACTTTGAAGGCATTAGACCAAGTTCATTGAGGTGGGTGAAGGGTCAGCTTGATGGCGAAGATGTTGACGTGGATGCAGTTATCGATCGTTGTGCTGAGCGTCGTGTGGGACAGGCCCCATCTGATCGAGTCTTCATGAATCGAGAGGTGCGTGTTCGAGATGTTTCTGCGGCGATACTCGTGGACATCAGCGGTTCAACCAATAGAGTCCTTGATGATACCGGGAAGCGTGTTATTGACGTAGAGAAGGAAGCTTTGGTGCTTTTGTGTGAAGCCCTCGAGACTCTGGGCGATAGGTATGGAATTTATGGATTCTCTGGGCGTTCTCGTAGAGATGTGAGGTTTGATGTTTTTAAAGATTTTGATCATGGATACAATAGTCAATCTAAGCAGCGTATTGGAGGGATTCAGCCGATTCAGCAAAATCGGGACGGAGCGGCAATACGGCACGCAGTATCAAAGCTTCGACGTGAGCAGGCAAAAGTAAAACTGCTGATGCTTTTAAGCGATGGGCGGCCGTTGGATGATCAATATGAACATGATTATGCTTTTGAAGATACTCGTATGGCCCTTCGCGAGGCAAAGCGCATGGGAGTTCATCCGTTTTGCGTGACAATTGATCGTACAGCTCCAGAGTACTTGAGCCGTATGTGTGGAGAATTTGGGTTCATTGTTGTAGATCGCGTTCAGCGATTACCCGATCGCCTTCCAGAAATCTACGGGCGTTTGACAACATGAGTAATACTGCTGACGATGTGCCAGGATGGCTCTATCGACTTTTCACTGGGGATTCCTATCCTTATCTGAAGCGGCAAGCTAAGTTTAGTCTTAAGCGCAATCCTACGCCAGATGTGTTGCGTGAATTGTTTGACGACATCTTTCCGCGCTGTACGTTGAAGGTGCTCCTGGAAGAAAAGCACGGAATGATTGTTCAGTTTCGTGAACTCGGTGCATATGAGCCTGGAGAGTATATGGATTTAGTTTCAAACCCTGTCGATGTTCTTCGTGAAACTTATGGTCGTGGAAAATATAAGTTGAACTTTTATCAGGGGGAGAACTTTATTTGTACGACAAATTTTAAGGTTGATGTTGAGTAGAACACCATTGTTATGGAGTGGGGAGTATGATGTTTAAGATGTTTTGTCAGACTCAAGAGTTATGTCAAGAGTTCAAAGTGGTGTGAGGAGATAGATATATGGGACGTGAAAAGATCACTGTAATAGGTGCGGGGAACGTGGGAGGAACAGCCGCACAGCGGCTTGCTGAGAAAGATTGTTACGACGTTGTGTTGCTCGACATCATTGATGGTTTGCCCAAGGGAAAAGCTTTGGATCTGGCGCAATCAGCGCCAATTTGTGGCTACACTGGGCAGATACGCGGTACTAGTGATTACAAGGATACAAAAAACTCTTCAGTCGTAGTTGTGACATCTGGGATGCCAAGAAAACCTGGAATGTCCAGGGATGAGTTATTGGAGACAAATGTTCGTATTGTGAAAAGTGTCGTTGAGCAAGTAGTTGAGCATTCACCTCAGTGCATACTTGTCATTGTTTCGAATCCTCTAGATGCGATGACTTATGTAGCATACAAAACAAGTGGTTTTCCAAAAGAACGCGTGTTGGGCATGGCAGGGGTACTTGATTCCGCACGGTTTCGAGCCAGTATTGCCGAGGAAGTTGGTGTGTCCGTGCAAGAGGTGAGGACTATGGTGCTTGGTGGTCATGGTGATTCCATGGTCCCACTCATAGGGAGTACGACTATTGCTGGTGCTCCTATCAGAGAGGTTATGGCAGAAAAGAACGTTCAGGCGCTTGTTGAGCGAACACGGCATGGAGGCGCGGAAATCGTACGCCTTCTGGAAAAGGGGAGTGCTTTTTATGCGCCATCAGCGGCAGCTGTTGAAATGGTGGAAGCAATTATGAAGGATAGGCATAGCATTCTTCCCTGTGCGACACTATGTCAGGGGGAGTATGGCATGCAAGATGTATTCGTTGGAGTTCCAGTTAAGCTTGGGAGAGTTGGTTCAGAAGGTATCGTGGAAATTGCATTGACAGAAGATGAACAGTCAGCGTTAGAAAAATCTGCAGCGGATGTTAAAGGGCTTTGCTCTCAAATTGATACAATGCTGCCATAAGGAGTGAGGTGGATCTTTCGTATGTTTAACGATACGGCGTTCTGGTTGCTATTGATTGCGGCACTTGCAGCAGTGGTCTTTACTCGTATGGCCTACGTTAGTTTCAAGTGGGGGTGAGCTCGGCATTGCTGTGACTAGGGGACTTAAAAACCAACTGTCATTTTTTTCAGCAGGATCAAGCACCTACATCTACGGGACCTTCTATAGTTTCATCTAGTGCAGGGGGTAGTAGGTCGTCGTTCTGCTGGTTTGGTGTGAGGCTGGGCCCTCCAGAGGTTCTCCAGCCGCTTCCAGCTAAAACACTCCCGTTGAAAGAATCAACTTGTGCGAATACGAGACCATCGCCGCCTCGAATCAGAAATCCTCTCCACACTCTAGTTGTTTGACCGGTCGCTGAACTGACTGTGAGGTCAAGGCGCAAGCAACCGTTCCGGCTGCATACTTCATCGTCAATATCCTCGAAGAAAAAATCACCATCAATTTCTATCCTGTTGAGCGATTGTGTTTCGCAGTTCATGAAAAGGAAAAACCCTCTGGGAATTTCTCTGGTTGCACCATCAGCCTCAAACCACCCCGTGAACGATGCTGGGCATGTGACAAGTGACGAGTCCGCGCTCATAGCGCTGACATGATAAATGCCGTCGAAATCATCGAGGCTTCCGCCTGAAAACCCTTCGTTTGTGTCGTCAGAGTTAATCTGTGCAGTTGTCGCAGCAACACCTCCTGCAGCGGCCGCAGTAAGTACCGCAATTGCAGCAGTATCTGCTCCGCAACCTGACAGCGAGAGAAACCCTAACAACCCAAGACGTATGATGTATTGAGACGCTATCTTCACCGTAGCACTCCTTTTCTTGAAATGACCATTAGTGGATACCAGGCACTTTTGAGGGTAGTGATAATTCTGTATGAGAGCAAGAGTAAAGAAAGTCTTTGTGATACTAGTTGTCGCTATGAGGTAGCGGGAGCCCCTCATTTTTAAGCGACCTGAGCTCATTTTCTAGAGCCTCAAGACGTTCCGAAACTGGGTCAGGGATATTGGTATGATCCATGGCAATCTCGGGGAGACGTTCTCCTTTCACCCTGATGACCCGCGCGGGGACTCCTATGACGGTTGAGTCTGGAGGGACAGACTTGAGTACGACGGAGTTTGCCCCAATGGTTACGTTGTCGCCGATTGTCATGCCTCCCAGAATTTTTGCACCGGCGCCTACAACGACATGAGAGCCTAGGGTTGGATGTCGTTTGCCGCGTTCCTTTCCCGTTCCTCCAAGAGTAACACCTTGAAATAAAGTAACATGGTCCCCGATGATGGTGGTTTCTCCAATCACAACGCCTGCGCCATGATCAATAAAAAAGTTGCCTCCGATGGTTGCGGCAGGATGGATCTCAACGCCGGTAAACATTCGTGCAAGATGGCTTATAATCCGTGGGAGAAGAGGAATGTGATGGTTTAGCAGCCAGTGAGCAAGACGATGTGCGACAATGGCATGAAACCCTGAATATGTCAGTAGTACTTCCAGGGTGCCCACTGCAGCAGGGTCCCTTTGAAACACGGTTTGAAAATCCTGTTTAAGTGTGCGGAGCATAGATATGTTATACCCTGCTTGAAGTTGGTGGTGTTTCTTGGAGAAGGCATACTGCATGAGCAGCCATCGCTTCTTCGTGCCCTATTCCATCTATCCCCTCTCCCGATTTGACCTTTATGTTTACGCGGGTGAGGTTGATCTCTAGGGTTTTTGCAATCAGCACTCTCATGTTATGGGTGTGTGGTCCGAGTCGTGGTGCTTGAGCAATAATTAGCGCATCAATGTTCACTAGCTCGTATCCACGGGCAGCAATCAGTTTTTGGACATCTTTAAGTAAATCAATACTTGAAGCGTCTTTGAATGCTGAATCGCTGCTTGGAAATCGCGACCCTATATCACCCTCGCCAAGCGCACCAAGGAGCGCGTCACAGACTGCGTGGATTAATGCATCTGCGTCTGAGTGTCCTGCGAGACCCTTATAGTGAGGGACTTCGATGCCCCCAAGGATTAACTTTCTATTGCTTGTGAGTGGGTGAATGTCGTACCCAATACCTATTCTCATGCTCATGAGGTCTCCGAAAAATGAGTGTTTTTTTGCCAGTACAGGAGTGCTTCAGCAAGGGCCAAGTCTTTTGGGGTGGTAATTTTAGGATTTTCAGTGGAGCTTTCGTGGATTTTCACGGTGTATCCGAGCCGCTCAACCAGGGAGGCCTCATCTGTCATCTGAATTTTTTCCCTGTGAGCGTACTCAAGGGCAGTGACTAGTACGTTGTGTCGGAAAGCTTGAGGTGTTTGGGCGGCCCATAGTCCATTGCGTTCTATCGTTTCTTGTATTATTCCATCCTCAGAGACCCTTTTAGTTGTGTCCTGGATTTTCATTGCGACGATGCCTCCGTCTACATCTTCAGCCATTTTAATGCATGCTTCAAACATTTCTTGTGTTGCAAAGGGGCGTACTCCATCATGAATTAGGACGATGTTGGTCTCAGGAGCTACCTTGCTGAGCCCATTAGAGACGGAGTCCTGGCGGGTTACCCCTCCGGCTAAAACGTGAGTGACTTTATCTAGTCCATAGGTTGAAACAATTTCCTCGCGCCATTCGTCTTCCATGCCAGCAGGAACCATGAGGAGTATTTCCCGTATGGAGGGGATGGAGTGAATTGTTCGAAGGGAGTGCACGATTACAGGGTATGACCCAAGACTCAAGAACTGTTTTGGGGTTTGGTTCCCCATCCTAAGTCCTTTACCCGCCGCAGGAATCAGGGCGGCAACATTTGCGCTAGTGGTGGTCATTGATGTGCTCAAGTGTTTCCATATAGTGATTGCCTCAAAGGTTAGACATTATACTCATTGTGTGAGGGTGGGACAATTTCACTGGCAAGCATAAATGTCAAGGTGTTTTTCTGAAAAAAAATTACTCATTTTCTTGACAACAGAGTGAAAAGTGGTATAACAGCCGCTCACGACCCTTTTGGGGGGGCGTGTATTCATGGGTTGCTGTGTTCCTGGTTTTAAACAGCGTATTTGAGGAGGTTTTCTTTTACTAATATGCTTTGCGCATCTTGGGGTGCTCCTCTGGGTTGTTTAGTTTTGTGACTGTGAGTTTCCTCACATCGTTGAGCAATCGAGGGGATTATCCTGTTTCGTTACCTGAAGTACGTATACGAGTAGTAGTGAGGTGATAATTGGATAGTGCAGAAGATAGAACGTTCGCTCGCGAGGCCGAAAGGAGGTTTTGTACTGCGTGTTGGCTCTTTTGGCATCATAGTGGGGCTGTTGCGGTGCTCGAGGGCAATAAGAACTTGTCAATTTCCGTAGGCGTTAGGGAGGAGATGTCTTGAAAAGAATCTTCTCCCTTTGTTTTTATTATGGTCCACTTTTAAGTTCCAAAATAGGGGGTAGTTCTATGAGCATCCGTAACTGGAAAGCAATTAGTGTGATGGCGTTA
>CAYXED010000015.1:0-5867 GCA_964463965.1 uncultured Nitrospiraceae bacterium
AACTACATAGCTCAATAGTACCGTGAGAATTTCGGAAGCGGTCCATCGAACACGAGAAATAGAAGACTACACTAACCTGTATTTTATACATCCCATTTCAGGTTTACTTACTCCTTTATTTGCAAGACTTCGAATACATCCAAATACTGTATCGTTAGTGGGGGTATCCTGTGGTCTTGCCGCGGGTTTTTCCTACTACCACTACCAAAATATTTACTGGGTCCTCAGTGGATTTCTGTTTATGATATTTTGGCATATCCTTGACGGTGTTGACGGCCAACTTGCTAGACTGACAAATGCCCAATCTGACTTTGGGAAAGCAATTGATGGATTTTCAGATAATCTTACCTTTATAGCAGTTTATATTGCGATTGGCGTTGCGTTAACAAAAGAAGGAAACTCATATGTATGGCCTACACTCCTCATAGCTGGTGCCTTACACTCCATACAAGCCGCAGCTTATGAGGCACAACGTCAAGAGTTTGATTTTTGGGGCTACGACAAGCAAAGCGCAGAACTTAGAAAACTGGATATCAACAATTATAAAATTACCAGCCAACCATTCCCTAAACGACTCCTCTCAATTCTCTTAGTACTCTACACAAACATGCAACATAGGGTTGCAGGCATTGACTGGTCTTTAAGAACTCAACTAGCAAAAGCACTCAAAGAATACCCCGAACACACAGATAAAATACGGGCTCAATATCGCCAAACATTTTCGAGATATGTTAGATACTGGGCTGGATTGTCCAGTAATTACCGAACTATTGGAATATTTGCGTTTTCGTTACTAAATATACCAATAGTTTACTTTTTGATTGAAATACTTATTCTCACACCACTCATGCTTTTTCTCATAAACCTACGAAAAGACCCGAATAAAAGATTTTCAGAGTTTCTTATCACCTTAGAGAAATAACTGTATTTTCACTTCTCCCGTAAAATTTCCTCGATTCCTGAGTGGGCTTCGGCATCAGATAGAAAGATAATATCATCATAATCAGCATATGCAGTAGAATTTGTGGCATTTGCATCACTTAAAATAGCAATACCAACAATTTTCCTAGGAGGCTTCCCTCCAAATGTTTCTTCGTAGGCACTATAAATATCAAATATGTGGGTTCGCCATTCGCTCATATATGTTCGTCCCGTATCTGCGACAATATTCCATGGCCGCCCAGTCCCATCCCGTTTAGTCGCAGTACCCACTGAAAGCGTACTACTCCAGACATATTTTATACTTACTGGAATTAATCCAAATTTCATTTTGTATATAATATATACGGCTGCGGCACTGTCATTTGTATCCCCGTAACGCTCATCTCCTCCAGAGGGCAACGCATGAGCTCTCCAACGAAAAGAAATATATGGATAGCGTTGAATATCAATTGCGCTATGCTTTGCAAGAATTACGGATTGTCCATGATCTTTTGCCGAAAGAAACTTATTTTGGTCATGGCTTTTGACTATATATGGTTTCTCAACATTGCTATCGCTGTTTTTCCATTTCCACCCAGAAGGCAATTCTCCAACCTCTGATAATTCAAAATCATCAATAAGCACTCTATTTAAATGCAAGTTTTTAATTTCTGCTTGGGGAATCAACGGCAAAATAGCCATTTCAAAAAGCACTACAAATGCAAAGCAATATAGAGAGGGAAAGTGAATATGTGGCAACGTACGATCACACATTAAAATATTTTCACCTATAGCCGGTTGCGAATCTACTACTATTTCTACCATAATGTGCTCCAGATGTCTGGGCTAACGAAAACATGAGACTTAATTCTCCATTCATAACAAGATGATACCCATGACAAGTGGCAGGCCCATTAGTCGAAAGATAGAAACTGTCTATTCAGGAGCGCGATTTCTGATGCGTGCTCTCACGTCCAGATATAATCCACTGCTAGCTCAAATGGTAGTAACACGTCGCTGCAATCTCAGTTGTGGCTATTGCAACGAATATGACTCTACCTCTCCACCAGTACCATTAACCCAACTCTTGAACCAAATCAGCCATCTTGCGGCATTAAAAACTGCTACGGTTACCTGTACCGGAGGAGAACCTCTATTACACCCAGAACTTACCTCTGTAATTAAAGAAATTCGAAAGCATGGTATGATTGCGACAATGATAACAAATGGATTTAGACTCAGTAGAAAATGGATAGAAGACTTAAATACAGCCGGACTGCATGGCATGCAAATTAGCATTGATAATTTAATCCCAGATGAAATTTCAATGAAGAGTTTGGACGTTGTCGAGCCAAAATTAAAACTGCTAGCGGATCACGCCAATTTTAAAGTAAACGTAAACTCTGTACTAGGCGTCACAGAGGAACGTACTGGAGATATCGTCATCGCTGCAGAAACAGCAAAGAAATTTGGGTTTCTCCATACCATTGGTGTATTGCATGATAACACTGGAAGTCTTCAACCAATGAGTGAAACTCAATTTCAGGCTTACCGAAAAGTTAGGAAGATTGCTTCGTCTTGGACACACCACTTTAATTACAGAGTTTTTCAGAAAAACCTTATGTATGGACGTCCAAACAATTGGAAGTGTCGTGCAGGAGCACGATATCTCTACATTTGCGAAGACGGAAACGTGCACCTGTGCTCCCAGCGTCGAGGATATCCAGGCACACCATTGCTAGAATATTCTCGCAACGACGTAAAGCGTGAGTTTCATAGTCAAAAGCTATGTAGCCCAACATGCACATTAAGTTGCGTTCATCAAATGAGTGCGTTTGATCAATGGCGTTCCGATCAGCCTTCAGTGATAGCTCAACCATGTACAACAACGGAACACGGCTAAAGCTTTATCGAGTTTCTAACTATACGTTTTTCTTCGTCCCCTGTACCCTTATTGATCAAAAATTACTGTCCCACTAGGATATAGTGGAAGTATCACGTTGATTATTAACCGTTATATTGCAGGTGAGGTGCTCAAACCATTCTGCACTATCGCTGCGATTCTAGTAGCAATTTTTGTCGGATATAGCTCCGCACGATACCTTGCAAACGCTGCAAACGGCCTACTTACAACTGATGCCTTAATACAGCTTATTCTTCTCAAAGCAACTATTGCCTTAGAAGTTCTTTTACCCGTTTCACTATATCTCTCTATCGTTTTTAGCCTTGCAAAATTTGAGTCTGAATATGAACTTACGGCAATGCGAGCCTGTGGTATAGGCGCCACAAAAATCATGAGTATCGTCCTAACAATAGCTGTGGCACTTGGAATTGTAGTGATGTTTCTCTCTGTATTTATCCGCCCATGGGCATATACGAAAATGCATTGGATAGAAGCCACGGCAGAATCAGAGCTTAATATTCTTCAGATAGATCCTGGAAATTTTCTAGTGACTCAGTCTAACAATCGAGTACTATTCGTTGAAAATACCGACCCTGATACTCACCGCATGGAAGGAATTTTTCTTCGCAGCCTACGAGGTGATATGGTGCGAGTTACATACGCACCTCAAGGCTATCAAACAGAAGATGATCAAGGCCTTAACCAACAATTACATCTGATTGATGCACACATGTATGAATTTAACCGAAACGGCGCAGAAACTCTAAAGTCTATACTCGGACGCCTAACTCTGCATCTAGCAGGACCAGCTCCCCCAGCAATAAGCTATTCACACAATGACGCTTCGACAAAATATTTATTGCAATCTAATGAGCTAAGAGATATTTCAGAATTGCAGTGGCGTTTTTCAAACCCCATTTCAACTATTCTTTTGGCAATTCTTGGGGTACTAATTAGTCAAGGAAATCCAAGACAAAGCAGGCACGTCAAAACACTTGGAGCACTCCTTATATTTGCTGTGTACTTTAATGTAATGGGCGCCGCACGCCGTTGGGTGCAAAGTGGAATCGTTGACCCCTGGCCAGGAATATGGTGGGTCCCAGCATTGCTTGGAATTGCTATCCTTCTTTCAATACTTCCCTTAAAAGTCCACTCATGGCGAACAACCTCGAAAACCTCCTCTACAATTAATTAAATGCTACAGATGATACAAATTCCTAACATGAGCATCAACATAACAATTCTTGATCAATATATTGGGAAAAGCCTAGCATATGGTTTTCTCATTATCATTACAGTTCTAGTCTCTTTCTTTACCTTTTTAGATTTTGTTGAAGAACTCAAACACGTGGGTACAGGCCTTTATACAACTTTAGATGCATTTCTAACTGTCATACTAATGACTCTCGGACGCACACTTCCCCTAGCACCAACTGCAGCGCTTCTGGGGTGCCTATACGGACTTGGAAAGCTACGACAAAGCAGTGAAATAATAGCTATGACTGCATCAGGACTATCTGCAACGCATATGGCAAGATCGGCCATGAAAACCGGAATCCTCTTGATAATTTTTATCACACTGGGTTTGCAATTTGTCACTCCTGAACTTGCACGTATAGCATGGCAACATCGCACTATGGCAATTTCCGGGTCATTAGGTTTACACACAAATCAGGCTAGTGGTGTCTGGTTTAGAAATCAATCAACTTTTATTAATGTGAAGGAGATGACCTATGGCAACATACCAACAGAATTGGAAATATTTGAATTTAACACGCAAGGTGAATTAATAAAATTTACGTATGCTGAGGAAGCAAACCTTCAGAACAATGGCAAATGGCTACTTAAAGAGGTAACACAGAGTGTTATTACTGATGGAAATATTACCAGTCAAAACTATCCTACTCTTTCTTGGGGAACGTTTCTTGTTCCAAAAAAAATTATGCTCCTGACAATGGCCCCAGAAAACCTGTCACTTACAGATTTATATAATTACGCAAAAGATCTAAAAAGCAGGGGTGAAAACCCTGACCAATACGTTTTAGTCTTTTGGCAGAAAATAAGTATTCCATTGACCGCGGCAGGGATGATCCTTATTTCTATTCCTTTTTTACTCGGATCCCAAAGATCAACTTCCGTTGGACACAACATGATGATTGGAGTTGTTGTTGGTGTTGGGTTTTATTTAGGAGCGCAAATTATCTCCCATATAGGGGTACTATTGGAATGGAATCCTGCTTTAACTGCTCTAACACCAGCATTAATTCTAATTACTCTTGCAACAGGAATTTTGCGAAAAACGCACTAGATTTAAATTGCAAATTTACCAATACCAGAAGCATTGAATGACTAAAGTTTTCCAGTTTGAATTAATTGTTCGGTCTTGCTAAACGCGGCAGGATCATCAATATCTACCCAAACACGATTTTCGATTGGGTATACGAAAGCTTTTTCCCAGCGGGCTAGCACATTTATGGCCCCAGAAATACTCTCATCTCCCTCAGAGAAGCTTGTTTCAAGCGCTTTAAATATTATCGAAGTGCACAAAAATACTCCAGTATCGATCGCATTATAATCTTTTAGAATTTTCCCAATCCGGTGAATTTTTCCATCAACACATTTCACACGCGTAACATCATCAGGGTCATTCAATGGATTTTCGATATTGGTGTCAACACCCAAAGTGACAGTATCTGGAAGAAGTGGGAGTGCAAGTAGATCCTGCAAGATAGTCGGATCTACAAGGTGATCGCACATGGTCAGTATAAACGGATCACTAACAAAACCTTGCGCTTTGTAAACCGACACGCCATTTGAACGCTCCCAATCGTCGTTAATTACATGTTCAATAGAAATAGATTCTCGAATAGAAAAAGAGTCTAAGGCCTCACGCAGTTCCTCTCCTCGATAACCACTAACAACGGTAAAGTTTTTAATACCTGCGCGCCGTGCCGATGCAATCACTCTCTCAATAAGGGGCGTACCAAGAATTGGAATAAGGGGTTTACAAGGCCCTTTATCTCGGAGACGCGTTCCCTGTCCA
>CAYXED010000016.1:0-4830 GCA_964463965.1 uncultured Nitrospiraceae bacterium
GATGACACGAGCAATCGTTACCTACATAGTATTCATGATTGGATGTTTTGTGTTTGCATCTCACGTGCATGGTGAGGACACGCATGACACCACTCTGGCACCATATTTTTTTATTGACACCCCAGGCATTGCGCATGATGCCTTTCCCCTGAAAGCGACGACCGTCACTGCGAATGTGACGGGAGTCATGGCCAAAGTCACCGTGCATCAACGCTATAGCAACACAGGGAGAGATCCCCTGCATGCCCGCTATGTATTTCCCGCCTCGACACGTGCCGCAGTCCATGGGATGACAATTACCATTGGGGATCAGAAGGTCCACGCACATATCAAAAAGCGTGATGACGCACAGCACACCTTCACTGCTGCTAAACACGAAGGCAAAAGTGCCGCACTCCTTGAACAAGCCCGCCCCAACGTCTTCACCATGCAGGTTGCGAATATCATGCCAGGCGATGATGTCGATATTGAGTTGCAGTACAGCGAATTATTAATCCCGACGGCCGGGACCTACGAGTTTGTGTATCCTGCGGTTGTCGGACCACGCTATGTCGGACAGCAATCCTCCATCCTCAAAAGTCTGGAGCGATGGGTGCGAAGTCCCTATTTGCATGATGCCAACCCATCGCAGCCGACCTTTGAAATCTCCGTGACACTCTCAACCGGAATGGCCATACAAACGATTGCATGTCATACACATACAGTCGAGATCAACTGGAAAAATCCATCAATAGCGTCCATTACCCTCAAAGATTCCACAACATTTCATGGAGATCGAGATTTCATTGTGCAGTATCAATTGCTAGGAGAGGACATTCAAAGTGGTTTGTCGCTCTACGAAGGCGACGAGGAAAATTTTTTTCTCCTGATGATGCAGCCGCCTGCACACGTGACCCCACACGACATTCCTGCACGTGAGTACATCTTTGTGTTGGACGTGTCTGGGTCAATGCACGGGTTTCCGCTGAACACGGCCAAAACCTTGATTACGGGTTTGTTGCGCAAACTTCGCCCGCATGACACCTTCAACCTCATTCTCTTTGCCGACAGCACCCGCATATTTTCACCACAGTCACAACCGGTCACTCCAGAGACCATCGCACATGTTTTGCACTTAATTGACCATGTTGAGGGAGGAGGTGGGACAGAATTACTTCCCGCCCTTGAACGCGCATTGACGCTTCCACGCACGATACAAGGGGCACGCACGGTGGCAATTATTACAGATGGGTACGTACACACAGAGTCGGAGATTTTTGGAATGATTACTCGACATCTTGCTGCAAGCAATATTTTTTCGTTTGGTATTGGATCGAGTGTAAACCGTCATCTCATTGAAGGAATGGCACGGGTGGGACTGGGCATCCCGTTTATCGTCACGCGCCCTGAAACGGCACTCCGTGTTGCCCAGCAATTTCAGCAATACATTGCTTCACCACTCTTGACCAATCTCCAGCTTCAGACTCATGGCATCACGCTCTATGATGTTGAACCCCCAGTACTTCCAAACTTGCTATCAGAACGTCCGGTCATTGTCTTTGGGAAATGGCGCGGGACACGTACCGGAACACTGACGCTCTCCGGACGTGGCCCCCATGACACCTATACCCAACAATTTGCCGTTGCGGAGACTGTTCCACGCATCGAGAACCAGGCGTTACCGCATTTGTGGTCACGCACTCGTCTGCAACGCATCTCAGATCTGAGCATTGGAGCGCCAACGGCAGAGCACGTGGCGGAGGTCACATCACTAGGACTGACGTATTCGTTGCTCACTCCCTACACATCGTTTGTCGCAGTCATTGAGCATCTTCGGAATGCCTCACACGAGGGTCGGGACACAGACCAGCCACTTCCGCTTCCATACGGAGTCTCGCATTATGCCGTTGCGTCAGAACCATCGCTCTGGATGGTCCTGTTCGTCCTACTACTCCTGCTGCTGTGTGGAGAGATGGCGCGAAAGAGAAAAGGCTATTGCCCATGACCACGACATGGAGGGCACGGCTAATGCCGCTCTGGACGCATCGATACGTGTCTCTTCCAGTCGTCTGCGGAGTGCTGGGAGGAAAATATATGTTTAGTGAGGCTCCTGTGTCTGCCTTCCAATGGATCCTGTGGCCAACCATTCTCTTGGTGCGTGCCATTACAGGCATTGGCTTTGAATGGGACCGCACCTACGGATGGGTGTCGCACACTGCCCAAGTCACTGTTGGCGCGAGTTGTGCCGGGACAACATTTTTCTTCCTTGCGTTCCTGACGCTCTATCTGTCATTGCTTCATCAGTGGCACACTCCCCAGCAACACATCGCGTGGGTCGGTATGAGCCTTCTCATGGCCTATGTGCTAACAATTCTTACCACTGCCATACGCATTAGTGTCGCAATCCCCTTCTTCAGCATTGCATTCGAAACTGCATGGCTCACAAACGACCGCGTGCATCGTTTGATTGGGACCCTCATCTACGTAGTCGCGCTGGTGTCGACGTACCTGATGCTGGAATGGCGATTTGAAAGACGCAAGGCCGTCAACACATGCTCCGCACAATCACGCCAGGCAACCCACGCACCACCACCCAGCGGACTCATTCCGCTTATGTGGTATACCGCAGTTGTCATGGTCATCCCGTTGTTCCTAGCACTCTATCGTGACGTGTGGAGTCCGACGTTGTTCGAGCATAGCCTGACGGTCATGGGGGTGTGCGTCACTGTGTATGGGAGCCTCAGAGGCATCCAGCAGTGTAGAATCATCCCCAAAAGCCTTCGACATGAGCCCCACCCCAGACATTCATGATAAAATACGAGTCGCCATGACCACGCCGCGTGTATTGATTGTCGAAGATGAATATGCCCTTGCCGATGAGATTATTACGGCGTTGACGCTTGAAAAAATTCTCTGCACACATCTCGACAAAGCGCAGGATGTTCTGGAGATCCTTGCGACAGAATCCATTGACTGTATTCTGCTGGATATTGGGCTTCCTGATATTGACGGAACGGTACTCTGTAAAAAAATTCGCCAACACCATTCGACTCCAATTGTGTTTCTGACAGCAAAATCCGATGAACACACGGCGGCGTTTTGCTATGACCTGGGTGCGAATGATTTTATTTCCAAAGGCTCGACACCGTTTTCACCAAACCTCGTGGTGAAGAAAGTTCAAGCCCTCATTACCCCAACCACAGTGTCTCTTGATGATGTTGTGCACTACGAAGCATTCCGGGTGGATGATGGTAAAAAGGACATCACGTATCATGAAACCGTACTGGCCCTCACGAGTACTGAATATCGTCTCTTACAATTCTTTATAACGCATCCTGGACGAGTATGGTCTCGAACACAGATTCTCGAGCGTGTATGGAAGGACGGGGTGGTCGAGCCACACACTGTGGATGTGAACGTGAAAAATCTTCGGAAAAAGCTGAAGGCCATTAACCCTGCAACTGATCCAATCAAAACACATCCAACATTCGGGTATTCCTTTGGGGAGGAGACGATATGACTCTTCGTTCTTATCTGTCCTTAAGCTACCTTCTCATCACGCTCATCTGTTTTGGGTCTCTCGTGTTCTATCTGTACGCAATTTTTGGAACGCCCAATCTCCTTCACGTGCAACAGCCCCTAGAGGTTCAGGCAAATCTCCTGGCGCATGCGTTTGCCCCTCAAGTTCACAACAATCAACTGGATGTTCAAGCCTTATACGACATATTCGACAAGAATGAGTCGGTCATACACATCCCGCGAGATGGACCACCCATTGAGGGTGTGTCCGAACTCTATATGACTGATGCCGACGGTATTGTAATTTTCAATTCCGCCGCACGCACCGAGGTAGAGCAACGTCGTGATTATTCGGCATATGAGGATGTGGCAGATGCCTTGCAGGGACGGTACGGCCTTCGCAAGAAGGCCTTGACACCCGATGCGCAAAGACATGAGGTGATGGTGTACGTATCGGCCCCACTCCAAGTCGAGGGGAAGATCATCGGAACCCTCTCGTTGGGGCAAACGACGACAATCCCCAATACCATGCTTAATACGATACAGGAAAGAATGCTTGCAGTAGCCCTGCTGGCGTTTCTTGTAGCGTTTCTCTTCAATCTCGGGTTTGGAACCTGGCTTAAAATCCAAATCGAACGCCTCACACGATTTGCTGATCAAGTACGTGCTGGAGAGCGTGTGCCTGTGCCAATCTCTCCGGTGAGAGAGTTGAAGCAGATGGGAGTTGCCTTTCAGGAGATGAGAAAAGCGCTAGAGGAAAAACATTCGTTACAAGAATTGGCCCATGAAGTACAAAGTCCGTTATCCGCTATTCAAAGTGCGGTAGAAAATTTGAAAAATCCAAAACATCTTCCGGAACACCGCTCTGGCGCACTTGAGAATATTCGCAATAGTGCCGTACGCATCGATGAGCTGGTGAAGCGAATGCTAAAACTGGCCGCGCTCGAAAGTGGCAATGACGTCATGCAGACCACACAGGTGGCGCTGGACGATATCGTACGCACGGTCGTCACCCGCGCCGCGCCCATCTTGGAGGAAAAACATTTGCAGGTTGATCTTCGCGTGAAAACAACGGTTCCCATCATGGGAGATCCCGACAAATTAACCATTGCAATTGAGAATTTGCTCACCAATGCTGTTGATTTTAGTCCGGAGACTGGGCGTATTGTGATTACCTGTGCACAGCACGAACATCGTATGGATGTCACCATTGACGATGAAGGCGAAGGCATGCCAGACTACGCAAAGTCAAAGATCTTTGATGCATTTTTCTCGGTACCCCGCCCAGACTCCAAGAAAAAAGGAAATGGGTTGGGCTTGAATCTTGTCCAA
>CAYXED010000017.1:0-4755 GCA_964463965.1 uncultured Nitrospiraceae bacterium
CTTTACGCTCATGACCCGCCCCCACTAACTTTCGCCCTTCTGCCACCTCTCGATCTCCGCTAGAATATTAAAACCGGCATCCCTGGTGCCGATGTCCATTCCACCGGCACCAGAGAACAGGCTTATCGCTTTTCTTTTAGCTCTTTTCAAAAGGCTATCCTGTTCAATTCTGTAAGGGGCGAAGGGCAGGGGAAAATATGTAACCAGTTGTCATTGAAGCCCAACATCTGCGTTTCCTGGATTTCTTTTGTGGCCACCGTGCTTTCCTCTCAAGAGTCAACATGTAAATGTACTGTAAAGTCCCATATAATCCAAGTTATTACTAAGAATCAATCCTGAGAGGATCGCATGGCCCGCCACTACTCCACTACAGACTTCTTCCGGCAGATGCCGAATGCCCTGCTTGCCCGCTATTTTCAGGATCACGGGCTATTCGATGATCTGGACTTCTCCGCCATGAAGGAGACGAAGCCGGACGAACTGTTTGATGCCTGGCTGAAACTCTCTGATGGCCTACGTAACGCGGTGGATGCCGAGTTTC
The DNA here is from genome assembly GCA_964463965.1 of uncultured Nitrospiraceae bacterium. Taxonomy (GTDB): domain Bacteria; phylum Nitrospirota; class Nitrospiria; order Nitrospirales; family UBA2166; genus UBA2166. The sequence goes on from CAYXED010000017.1 coordinate 542, forward strand.
TGGAAATCTTCGAGATGAGTTGCGAGAAGGGATTTCTGGCGATCATCGACGAGGCTGGCTGGCAGTTACGGGACGCCCCGGAAGGCAGTGCGCCTTTTATCGATATGTTGTCAGAACTTCCCAATCACTATCATCGGGCGATGGTCACGTTTCTAGATCACCACGACTGCTGGAAAGGCGCGAACCGCTTTTACCACGCGGACATTCTTCCCTACTGGCGCAAGCGCAAGCACTTCGGCCATGAACCGGCAGCGGTTGACAAGGCCAGTGTTCGGCACCTCGCCAACCTAATCCGCGACTACTTCCACCACACCGAGGGCCGGGGCAAGAACTGCATCGTGGAACCCTTTCGCCGGGGTGAACGGGATTATTTCTTCGCTTATCCTGAAGACTATTCACAACAAAGCATCGAGTGGGTGGATGGTAAGTTTGACCGCCGCCCACACAATCCCGCCTTTGAGGTGATCTTCGTCTACTCGCAAAAGGATGGCTCGCTGGATTTGAACTTTCGCGGCTCATACAAGTCCGTTGAGCCGTTACAAGAGATGTTCGCCACGGCAATTCTCAAACTTCCAGCACTGCCACCTGACCCGAAGGACGAGCGCGTCTACGATCTGAATCCGCTGAGCCGAAAGGGCTTTGATTTTATCTACGACCCTGGCAGTGGCATTGAGAAGGTGGTGGTGAAGAAACTGCGACTCTCGTCACGGAGGAAGCAAGGCGACCGCATTACGGTGGAGGCTGATCCCTCAGACAATCCCAATGCGGTGTACGATCTATTGGCGAAGATTACGCGATTTACGCGTATGAGCCAGTACAACGTCACTCAGGTAGAGCTTGTCGCTTTGGTTGTCGTCGATGCCGACAAACCGGCAAAACGTGTGACCATCAGCATTACCCATCCTAACTCCTGTTCGCTGAAGTACGACGCAGTGGGCTTGAAGTTGCGCGACATGCTGGAAGCCTCCGAGATCGAACCCAAAGAACTGGCGGATGACGTTAAGGCATGACGCCAGAAGCCGTATTGATCGAGCTACTGGGGCGCGTCAATGCCGGGCATGGCGCTGCTGTACTGGTTAGTGACCATGAGTTGATCCAATGGCCCGTTGATGCGGTGGCGGCCATGAAATCACAACGGCTGATTGTGAAGGCGCGACTGGCGCGCAGCGTGGTATGCCCAGGGTGCGAAGAAGAATGCGTGATGCCGGTTCACACACCTCCTAGCAAAGCAGACCATTCGGCATCATTCATCGTGTGCGACAAGCGCAGTGATATTAACCGTGTGCCTGTGCCTCACGAACGGCTGACCCAGTGGCGATGCAGCACAGATTCTATATGCAGGTTTGTCGCAAAGAGTTTGGGATTGCGCCGCAGCAACCAGCGGTCGGCAAGCGCGGATCTGTGGGAAATTGGCATGGCCACTGGAGACAAGCGCAGCCAGATGTTATGCCTGAAAGCCGATGGTGATTTGAGCCTTGTCGCTGATACGAACGGCGTGCCGCTGGCCGAGTGTATTGGTTATGGCGACGGTAAATATTTAGTGAACGCCGCCATGATTTGCCAACTGGTCGATGCTTCAACCAGTGCAGACAACCGCTACACCCAAAGTATCATAAGACGAGAAGCCCGAAAACTAGATACTCAGGCTATGTATAAGACTTGGCAGGAAGCATACCTGAAGCTGAAAAAGAAACGCCGGAATATGTCCGATGTTTGGTACTCACAACAGATTGCGAAGCTGCCCATTGCTGAGGGTCGTAACCCGAGCACCATCCGTAGAAACATGAAAAAATAAAAAAGTTGAGCGGAATTTTTTCGCGCAACTTGCCCGCCTCTAACCCCTTGTTTTTAAGCACTATTCTCGCCAAGCCCGCACCGTATCACTCCACGCACAACACTCTGGAATAGCTGAATTCGTTGATTTTTCGGGCATAACTGCGGCGGTGTCGTGCTGACTTGCGCGATTGTATCGCTCAAATCGCTCAACTAGCCTGAATCTCGATGAGTCCTTTAACGCATTGAGAGGTTCAACGATGACGCACAACATACTAAGGCTTCCCGCTGTAAAGGCTCGCACCGGACTTTCACGCAGCACGATCTATCTCCGTATTTCTAAAGGCAGCTTTCCTGCGTCTGTTTCTCTAGGCGATAGGGCGGTTGGCTGGATCGAAGCGGAGATCCAAGGATGGCTGGAAGATCGGATTCAGGTGAGCCGCCAGAACAACCAATGATGCAGTTGGCTTGTGTTGATGGTTGACCCTCGTAATCACACTAGGGTTTGGGTTGAATGATGCGGAGCCGACGCCCGAATCCTCGTCTCGCCAAGATTCATCGCAGCTATGCTGTGGAAGAGATCGCCAGTCTGTTCGGAGTGCATAAGAACACCGTCCGGCAATGGATCAAGGATGGTTTGCCAACCATCGATGACCAGCGACCGATGCTGATCCTTGGTCGTGATCTAGTCGAGTTTCTCCAGAACAAGCGACAAAAGAACAAACGGACCTGCAAACCTGGAGAAATCTATTGCGTCAAGTGCCGAGAACCGAGGTCGCCTGCTGGTGGCATGGCGGACTATCACGCTGCAAATGAAACACAAGGGAACCTGATCGGCATCTGTCCATGCTGTGAGGCCATGATGTACCGGCGAGTAAACCCGACCAAACTGGAGCAGATTCGAGGCACATTGACCGTCACGATGTCGCAAGCACAGCGACGCATAAACGAGAGTACGCACCCCTCCGTAAACAGTGACTTGAAATAGGAGGCAGACAACCATGAAAACTCACAGCCCAACCAATGAACGAATCAAGCGCCAGTATTTTGTTTTTCTCAAGGAAGCGAAACGTCATAGTGAACCAACCATAGATGCGGTCGCCAAGGCACTCAACAGGTTCGAGATTTATACAAAGCATCGTGATTTTAAGGCATTTCATTACCAACAAGCCGTTGGATTCAAGAAATACCTTGCGAAGCAAAAAGGCAAATCGTCTGGTGAGTCGTTGAGCAAGGCGACTCTTAATTCCACCTTGTCACACCTAAAATACTTCTTTCAGTGGCTTGCGCTGCAAGCAGGGTTCAAATCCTGCATCCAGTATTCAGATGCCGAATATTTCAATCTATCAGAGAAAGATTCACGAGTGGCCAAAGCACGCCGAGGCAAGCCTGTGCCGACATTGGAGCAAATCAAACACGTCATAGATGTCATGCCACAAGGCGGTGAGATTGAATGGCGGAATCGCGCTCTTATCGCCTTCACGCTTCTCACAGGTGCACGGGATAGCGCTATCGCCTCAATGAAGCTGAAACACGTTGATTTGGTCACGGGAAGCGTATTTCAGGACGCACGAGAGGTACGGACAAAGTTCAGCAAGACATTCACCACGTATTTCTTCCCTGTGGGTGATGAGATTCACCAGATTGTGACCGACTGGGTGACTTATCTTCGAGACGAGAAACTCTGGAGCAATGACGATCCACTTTTCCCATCCACCAATATCGTCGTGGGCAAAACACAACGCTTTGAAGTCGAGGGATTCAAACGGGAACACTGGAGCACTGCTACTCCTATTCGTACAATTTTCCGCGAAGTGTTCACCAAGGCCGGGTTGCCTTATTTCAATCCGCACAGTTTTCGAAACGCCCTCGTTCGTTTCGGTGAGACCAGGTGTCATACGGCAGAAGATTTCAAAGCATGGAGCCAGAACCTTGGACATGAGGGAGTCTTAACCACGTTCACGAGCTATGGCGAGGTATCAAGCCAGAGGCAGGGGGAAATTATTGAGCGTCTGGCGTCGTCGCACCGTTCAACGCAGACAGATGAGGAGAAAATTGCGGACGCTGTCGTAGAGAAATTGCGTAAACTCGAATCCCATAGCAGATTTTCAGAGCAGTGACTTCTCAAGCTCGTAGGCTAATCTTTCTGCATCATTTCGATGCGTTTGTACTATAATCATGATGTTCAGCGAGAGGAGGTAGCCATGTGGATCATCGGCATACTGACAACGAGCATCATGTTCTGGAGTGTCCCGGTTCTTGCCGAGCGAGGCTTCGATGAGAGGTATCAGCGCGACTATAATATCTTCAACCCTATCAATAAATACCGTTCAGATAACCCTCTTAATCCCGTCAATGAGTACGATTCCGACAATCCCTACAATCCCATCAATCGGTATGATACGGACAACCCTGTAAACCCGATCAATCGGTACCAGTCC
>CAYXED010000018.1:0-2826 GCA_964463965.1 uncultured Nitrospiraceae bacterium
CAAATATGCCTTCCTCAATAATTGTTCCGTCGGAATCGGTGCGAACACCCTGTCCGTTCGGCGCTCCATCCTTCCATTCACCAACGTAGGTGTCCCCATTAGCACCGGTAAAGGTGCCCTGTCCGTGGAATTTGTCATCCTTGAATTCACCAACGTAGGTGTCCCCTTTGAACTGACCGTCTGCTAAAAAATAGTAAGTACCCTGTCCGTGGCGCTTGCCATCCTTCCATTCACCAACGTATTTGTTGTCCCCATTAGCACCGGTAAAGGTGCCCTGTCCGTGGCGCTTGCCATCCTTGAATTCACCAACGTAGATGGGAGCGGCTGCACAGCTCAGCAGGATGCTCGTACATAAAATAATTATGCTGTTGGAGATCAGTCGAAGTATCCGCATAGACTGTATGAGAGGAAATGTTGAATAAAGTCCCTGCAGTATAGTTAATTGAGCGTTCACGTTCAACTGTAATGTCGACAATCTCTGTAGTTTTTAGGGGGCCGTAAGGCCGCGTTTTCTCAACATACGCTGACCTTGTGTTTCAGTTTTGGAAGCATCCAGCGTGATGAATGTTGCAGCGGACGCACTCCAATCAGTAGCGGGTATTTGCGTTGCGGTGGCGCGGATGTCGCGGAATTGTTGGTCAGTAGTACGTTTTAATTGAAACACTCCCTGCGTGAAATCTGTATTTTCAATGAGGGGGGTTGGGTGCAGGGTGCAAATGGCCTTAACCCGTTCAGTTCCAATGGGAGACGCTATTGTGAAATCAAATCCATCCTCTTGGGCTGGAATTATTGTCCAGTGATCTGTTGCCCGTATCAATGGGGGTATTCTTTTCCTTTCTTCCATTCCACACAATTTCTGTTAATCATTACAGAATGAAAAAACTAACCATTAAAATTTTCTTATCTGTTGCTGTCTTTTTTGGAAGCGCTGGATTGGGTCTTGGGCAAACAATGCCAGATCTCTCTGGTTTGAATTATGAAACAAAATCCTCGATCCAGAGTGCTTGTTATGATGCAAAAATTCAAGGACCGGCGCCATACGCACGGTGTATTAACAGTCACTTGGCAACTGTAGAATAGTGGTGTAGGGGGGCAAATTGGTTGGGGAAAATAATCTAGCAAATATATTTACAGAGATTAGTAATGACTGGCCTTCTTACGTGGAATATTGCCAATCTGCAGATAGACCCAATATTTTTAATATTAAAAGCGACCATGATTTTCATAGTTTATTTATTTCCCAACTTCGGAAAAAATTCGAAACTCTTGTAGATCTGAAAAAATATACTGTGAAATCTTCTGTCGGTGAGGGACACCTTGCTGGAATACCATGGTTATGTGTGCTGGACCGTAGCATTACAGATAAAACCACGGAAGGTTTTTACATTGTTTATTTATTCTCTCGGAATGCTAAGAAGGTTTTTCTATCTATAGGGATTGGTGCTGGGCAATTTATAGAAGTATATGGTGATAATAAATTGGCGATAAATAAAATAGGAAATGCTAAAAATGTATTCCAGAAAAACTTTGAAAATTATGCCCCAGAGGTCAATTTTTCTACCATTGATCTACTAGATGGAAAGGATAAAAACTTCATCAGACCTTTTACTCCCAGGATGATGTCTAGACTTCATACATATGAGGCAGGTTGTTTTTTTTCAAAGGAGTATGATCTTAGAAATAAAACGCCAGAAGATATGTATTTAAATGATTTTAGTAAATATTTAGTCGCCTATCAAAAAATTGTAAATGACCCAAAAAGTTCTGCTTTGATTGATGTACTTGCCGAATCAGTTCACGATAAAATTGACACTAAGTCTGATTTAAATGTTGACTATGAAATACCAACCTTTCCTCCGTTAAAACTCCAGAAAAATAAAAAGAAATCTCCAGCAACCAAATCTGCTACAAATAAACCTGCAAGATTTTCGACTTCTAGCAAGAAAGTAGGTGATGCTGGAGAAAGTCATGTTTATGCATATGAGTGCAATAAACTTAATAAAATCGGGCGAGGTGATTTAGTTAGTGGAATAATTAAGCAGTATGAAGATTATTCATATTTTCCAGGATATGATATTAAGTCTTTTGATGAGAATGGAAATGAAATATTCATCGAGGTGAAATCAACTGGCGGTAAAAAGAAGGATCATTTTGAAATCACTGATAATGAGTGGAGGGCAGCGGAAAATTATAAAGATAAGTATTTTGTATACTTAGTCCATAATGCTCTAATTAATCCCAGAATTACGGCGAAAATACAAAACCCATTTAAGTACGTGAAGCAAAATATTATTACCCTTGATCCACTAGTTTATAAGGTTTCATTCAATATTGATTAATCTCATATCAAATACCCTTAATCTAAAATCCGACCTAACCTCTGGATATTCTTTTCTAACTTCTCACTTTTTATATTTATTTTTTAATTCTAAAATAATTTCTAAAAAATCTATCTCGCAAGTAATATAAGACTTTGGTTTTACCCCCTTACCAAACCATTCAGTCACCACAGAACATTAGATTGCGAAGGAGATGGGGATAGGACGAGCGAGTGTTTATCGGGCACTCGGGTCGTAGAAGTCTATTTGACCTTCACACCGTCCTTGTAGGTTCCTTTGATGTTTAACTGTCCGTTGTCGTGGTATTCGACGACCCAAGAACTGTATCTTTTACCGTCCTTGAATGTACTCCTGCTTCTTTCCCGTTATCTTTCCCGTGAAGGGAACATCTGTGTGTTTCTCAACACCCCTTGTATTTCTTACGGACACATTCACGGGCAAGTTTCTGTGCGGTTTCAACTTGGGATGGAGTCATTAGTTCAGCAGC